>NZ_LWSK01000110.1 GCF_001642955.1 Rubripirellula obstinata
GTTAAGGTTTTGCGAGCGTAGCGAAGCAAACCGCAACCCTGGGTTGATGACGTTAACGAATTAGTCTCCCCCGTCCCCGATTTTGACGGCTTCGCCGTCAAAATCGGGGACGGGGGAGGGGGGCTGCTGGTGCTCCGTGACCCAGGGTTGCAGCGTCAAATCGCTAAGGCGATTGACGACTTTATCCCTGGGCTATGTTGTTTAACGCCGTTGGCGTAGAGAAAGAAAGTAGCGCAAGCAAGAATAACTTTAACCCCAAAGATTTAGCGGCCCAGGCTCGGGGGCAACAGCCAGATTCGTGGTCGTGAATCGGACACCTTTGGGGTCGGGTATTATTACTCAGGCACCAGCGACGAGGTCGGGCCGCTGCTTGAAACAGCTCTGGGCACAATCGGTGACGGCCAAGGTGTCGAAGCGTTCTACAACGTTCGCGCGTCCGAGTCATTGACCATCACGCCAGACGTTCAATGGATTTCGCAAGCTCGCGAAACAGTGGACGACGCGTGGGTGCTTGGAGTGCGAGCGAACTTAGCGTTTTAGCTGTAGCGTCATCGATCTAGCAGCAGCGAATTACGCCTGACGAAGTTCGCCATCTTGGGATGCTTGCCAGAACGTCCTTGATTTTAGATCCACCGCGGTCAGCCACCCGCCGCCGTAGCAATAGGTGTCGATGCAAAGCAAGTGGCCAGCATCAAAGACTTCGCCGTCGCGGTTGGCAGTGTGTCCGACAACCGCAGTCTTGCCGCTGATGTGTCGAGTCGGAACGCCTTGGGTCAACTGATGCCAACGCAGCATTTCGGTGGTTTGCTGTTCCATCGGAACGTCCGCGTCGTAGGCGGCGTGAACAAAGAAATAGTCATCGGCGACGAAAAAATCGCCCATCGAACCAAAAAACTCTTGGTGCTCAGTGGGCAAAAAATCTAGGCCTCCGTCAAATCCGTAGCTCTCCAGCGTATCAACGCCGCCAAAGCGAAGCCAATTGTGATGCGATTGGTTGCCTTGAACCACTTCCATCATCATTTCTTCGTGGTTGCCCATCAACGCGACCAACTGGGTTCGCTTGCCCAACGCGATCAATTCGTCGATCACGCCACTCGAATCTGGGCCGCGGTCTACGTAGTCGCCCAGGGTGACAATGATGTCCGTCGGGGCAGGGTCAATCGCATCGATCAGAGCCCGTAAAGCAACGCTACATCCATGAATATCACCAATTGCGATCAACCTATCCGACAACTTTTTTTCCTCAGGTGCGGGTGAACTAGCTTGGCATCATGCGGGATCACAATGCAAAATAAAGGGTACACAGCTTTCTTTTCCGCGTTTTAGAGGTAGAAAGCAAGACAACATTGAAAGTTTGGTCTGGGTGGACGAAACTGTCTATACGGCCCAAATCTTCCCTTTATCCGAGTCCCCCATGACTGCTCGAGTTCCACGAAATGCGAACAGCGATTCGATAAAGTCGGCAGATCCCTCTGCGGATCCGCGCGGCGAGGTCGATCAGTGGTCTCTGGAGGAGCTTGAAGAGGACGGTTTTTTCGAGAACAGCGAGAATGTGGCCCTGATCGGCAGCACGCTGGTTCACCTGATTATCATCCTGTTTTTGGCGATGGTGCCGCTAGCAATCGAGGGTGACGAAGACGCCGTCGTCATTGTGTCGAAACCGCCAGTCTACGAACAAGAAAAAATCGAGTTCATCGACGAAATCGTCTACAGCGACGCGCCGCAGGTGGAAATCGGTGCCAGCAGCTTGGCGGACGCCGACATGGCCGAAGCCTCAGCCGAAATGTTTGCCGAGGTTTCCGAGATTCCGATGCCGGTGGAGTTGGAACCGGCCGACCTTGGCGAAATGATGGTCAACAAGATGTTTGACCAAGCCGTCGCCCCGCTGGACCGGTTAACCGAACAAAAAGGGAAAGTTGGTCAAGGAACCGAAGGCGCGGTCGGTGCCGTCGATCGAATCACGTTTGAGATTTTGAAGGAGATGGAACGACAACCGACGTTGGTGGTTTGGATGTTCGACCAGAGTGGGTCGCTGTACCAGCAACGGCGAGACATTCGCGGCCGCTTTGACCGCATCTACACCGAACTGGGAATTGCCAAGGACAGCGGTGCGAAGGGTTTTAAAAATGACAAGTCCGAAAAACCCTTGCTGACGTCGATCATTGGATTTGGATCACAAGTCAAACTGTATACCGAGGAACCGATTGCCGACTTGGGCGAGATCAAACGAATCGTGGAGGAGATGGAAGTTGATTCGACGGGTCAGGAAAAAGTTTTTACCGCGATCACTTCCGCGGTCGATCAATACAAATCGCTTTGCCGTAGCCGTGGCAGTCGCGGGCCTCAGCGCAAGGTCATGTTTGTGGTCGTCACCGATGAAAAAGGCGACGATGAAAACTTGTTGGAAACGTCGATCAAGTCCTGTCGCAAATGGGGCATTCCCGTTTACGTCATCGGCGTTCCCGCTCCGTTTGGCCGACAACACACGTTGGTCAAGTACGTCGATCCGGACCCAAAGTTCGACCAAACGCCACAGTTCGCTCAAGTCGATCAAGGCCCCGAAACGTTTCTGCCTGAGCGAGTGTTTGTTGGTTTCACTGCCAACTTTCAACAAGAACCAAAACTGGACAGTGGATTTGGCCCGTTTGCATTGACGCGGCTTTGTTATGAAACCGGCGGCATCTATTTCACGGTCCATCCCAATCGCAATACAAGTCGTAAAGTACGACGCGGCGAGTTGGACGCGTTCGCATCAGACTTGGAATACTTCTTTGATCCTGTTGCGATGGCTGCCTATCGCCCCGACTACATTTCCTCGGAAGACTACATCAAACAAGTCAAAAGCAGCCCGCTGCGACAGTCATTGGTGATGGCAGCGCAGCAGAGCCCAGCAGTAGGACTTGCCCGGCCTCGCACGCGTTTTGTTCGACGTGACGAAGCGGCACTGGTTGGCGATTTGACTCGCGCCCAACAAGATGCCGCCAAGTTGGAACCGCGATTGGCACGGATGGCACAAATCCTAAGCCCCGGTTTAGAACTACGCGAAACAGAAACAAGTTTGCGTTGGAAGGCTGGTTATGATTTAGCGATGGGACGCGTGTTGGCACAAAAAGTTCGCACCGGTTCGTACAACGCCATGCTTGCCCAAGCAAAACGCGGGATGCCATTCAAAAATAAGAAGAACAATACTTGGGTGCTGCAGCCTAGCGATGAAATCAGCGTCGGCAGCAGAACACAAAGCGAAGCAAAGTTGGCTACGAAACTCCTTCAATCGGTCGTCGCTGATCATCCGGGAACCCCCTGGGCACTACTGGCCAGCCAGGAATTAGAAGTCCCGATCGGATGGACGTGGAAAGAGGAATTTACCGATGTAACTCCACGCAGAAGCAGTCCAGGGAATAACAACAACAATAACAACGCCCCCAAAGACGACATGGCCCGGAAGCTGAAGAAAGCACCAAAGCGAGCAGTACCAAAGCTCTAAGAAACCAGCGGTTGTTTATAGTCGCCTTTCGCTCCGCGAAAGTGTGAGCTGACGCACTTTCGCGGAGCGAAAAGCGACACTTGCCTTTCGCTCGCCCCTAAGCTTTCGAGCTTCCACGGGCGACCAGCGATCGCCTGATCGCATCGGCTGCCAGAAACAGCATCCACGGCGCAAACTCAATCCAGGTGACGACCAAGTCGTAGAAAACGACGCCTCGATAGCGGGTTCCCCAAACTGGAACATCGCCGTAATGGTATTCAAACCAGAATCTCAGATAGTACAACAAAACTAAACCGCTGACCGCAAACCATGCACGGCCGCGTGCAAACGGCAACAGCGGCAGAGCCCATGTCCAGTACCAAGGATTCTGAGTCGGCGCAAGCAACCAGAACCAGGCCAACGTCAAAAACGCCGCTTCACAAATCCGCTCGACATCGCGTGACCGGCTCGCTCGCAACGCCAACCAGATTGCGACAACAAAAAAGATGCCAAGCGTGATCAATCGCGATGCCAAGAACGATGCTTCAAACGCGTCAATGTTGAAAGCCCCTGTCACTGGATCATTAGTCACTTGGTTATTAGTCACTTGATCATTAGTCACTTGGTTATGGATCACTGCACGGACTGATGAAGGCACCACAGAAAACCACGCCACGTTCTGCGGATCCACTGCATCGACCGGCTTCAAGTTTTCGATCAGAATCAAGAACAGGAAATCATTCATTTCCCATTGCTTCAAAAACGTTGCCACACCCTCGCTTGGATCTGCTTTGGCAACATCTGATTCAGGGTTTGATTCCGGCAACATCGGCCACAGCAAGCATGCGGTGATCAGGCACGTCGTCAGCGTGGGCACGATGGTGTAACGCCAACCCAGTTTGGCGACAACGCAGCCCAACAACAGCGGTGCCAACACAATTGGATACAGCTTCGCACCGATCGCCAATGCAAACACGAATCCAATGACCAACAGCGAACGATTGATCGCAAAACAATCGCCTTGGTTCCTGATGCCAGTCACTAGCCGAACCGTCAAATAAACCGTCAGCGTCGTTAGGAATACCGCAATCGCATCCAAGTGACCGCTACCCGCGACCTCCTTCATCAGCAGCGGGCACCAAGCGTACCCAATGCACCAAGTCGCGGGTTTGTTTAACTGACGCAGCAACGCGATCAAGGTAAACATCGTTGCAATGTCGAACCCGATCAGCCAGGCCTTGATGATAAAAACACGCGACATCAACGATGACTGTGATGGCGTCGTGACATCCACCAACGCAAACACTGCTTGGCTGGTGACGGGGTAAATGGTCGGCAGTTCAGAAAAGTGAACACGGTTAAGAGCTTCGCTAATGCCCGGCTCGCGTTGGACAAGCCGAACTAGCCGTTGCACCGATTCGGTCGTGATCGATCGGGTTGGAAACTCAATACCATCAGAATCTTTCGCGAGATCCGCGACTGGAGATTTTTTTGCTGCGTTTCGAATGCTTTGTGGGCTATGAGCGAACGGACTGACACCTTCACCCGTGACAGCACCGTCCCATAAGTAGCGATACAGATCCACTTCTTGAATCGGATACGAAAACAGCATCACTAAACGAAAGACAATCGCTGCGCCCACAATCCATTTCAACAAACCATCATTCGCTTGGCTGCGAACGACCGCAATGGTTGCGGTGAGGTAGACTAAAAAAGCGACTGCAAACAGACTGATCACAACAAGAATCGGTCGTCTCGCACCTTCGCTGTCGTACCCGAACTGCCAACTCAACCAAGCGATGATGGTGTAGAGAAACACCGAGACCGTCGCGGCGATGGAAATACGTTTCAGCTCCATCGTTTTGCTAGTTCAGTTTGAATGAGAATTGGGAACGTCATCACAACATCGGTCCATCGATCAACAACTCGATCAACAACTCGATCAACAACTCAGCTATCGTATGCCAAGCAGAGAATCTGGCTGAGGAACTGTCCCGAAATCACTTCCCGGTTTTCCCGTAGCTGGGCCCGCCAGGGTTCAGTCCATCAGAAGTTGTACTCGACTGAACCCTGGCGGGCCCAGCTACGAAAGATTTCGCCAAATACGGAACTTGTTTCGGGACAGTCCCTAATGCGTTCGGGTTGGGATTTCGTTGAATCAAATCTCGTCAAGTACTTCCGTGACCCTTCCTTTGTAAATCACATTCCCCTCGGGCGAGTCGTGCGTTCGGACAACCGGAGAGGGCTTGCCAGGCAGGCAACCGCCCACCCATGCCGATACCGCGCCCGGACCTTCCGCTGCGCGGTGAAGGTGAATAATGTCGTTTATCGAGATGCATCATTCTTGTTCGGCGTTGTCGCCAGAATTAATCAGCTCTCGTTTCTCGATCGCTTTCTCGATCTTGGCGATGATTGCTGGTTCATAGAAGTAATACGGATGCTTGGTCTTTGCGGTCTCGATAGACTTTTCTGCCTGTTCCCACTGACCATTAGCTGCCTGGGCGTAGGCGAGTGAGGCCCAGACGAGGCGAAACCGTTTGCCCCTGTATGGAACCGTGGCAAGCTTCGCTTGTTCGAGCGATTTTGCCACGTCGCGTCCTGCGCCGTCGGGGGCGGTCGCCAATGAGTAGGCATAGTTTGCTCGGATAAGTGATTGCCTAAAAGGCGATCTTTGTGAGTCGCGAACAGCGATTTCATATTGCTTTAGCCCACGCTCGGACTGACCCGTTGAACAGAGCAGGTTCGCCAGGTAATCGCGAGCGTCAACACGAAGAGGCGAAAGCTTCAACACCGTCTGGTAGTCGTTGATGGCAGCTTCAAAATCACCCGCGGACAAATGAAGAAAGGCGCGGTCGTTGAAGTGTTGATGATGATCGGGATGACGTTTGATCATCTCGTCATAGTACCCAATGGATGCCTTGAGGTATTCGTCACTGGATTGAAAGTCCGAACGAATCGGAATTGGATCATCGGTCAGCTTTCGCACGCGTAAGTGTTTTACTCGGACCGTTCCAGAATCGTGAAAACCTTTGCACACGCCAATTCCAATTTCTGATGCCGTCATCTCCAGGTCCGGATCCTCGGTGACTAGCGTACGAATTCCGTTGGTAAGAAACTCGACGCGCGACGGCCCCCAAAGCCGCAGATGAAGTCGTCGTTGAACTTCGTATTGAGGTTCCTTATACCCATTGAACGAACCCTGTCCCCGCCAGCCAGCAAGTTTTCGATCCCGGTCAACCCAATAGGAACGAGTGGATCGCCGATCGTTCGACTGGTCCACCAGCAAGGCGAGTCGGAAGTAGTAGGAAACCACTTTGACGGGTTCGAATTCGAGACGAATCTCAATCGGGCCGGGGAAATTCGCCATTGAATAAAGCGACAGCTTGTCGCTGCCTCTTGCGACGCCCTCAATTTCGTCGGGGCTGATCACGGTCCAGTCACCCGTGCCGCCGGACCATTGCCCAAAATCAGAATCAAATTTCAGGTGGACCCATTTGCCTTCTAAGAAATCGATCTCGTTCTGTGAAATCTCCACCCATGACTGTAGATAAAAACGCGAGTCATCGTTCTGGCATTTTGACAAGAGATTCTGGTACGCAGCCAACATCTTCTTCTTGCGATCCAGTTCGATCCTCGGAGTCAATGTCAGCTCTCGGGCCGCCAACATTTCATCACCAAATTCAAGATAAGCAGCGGCTCGCGATCGGTCGTAGCGAAACCGGATGTTAAATTGCCGAATGACATCCTCGGTCAGATTGTCTTGCAAGCGATCAATCAGTTTGATCGTGTCCTCAAAGTGGTCAGCGATCCGGGCAAACCCCAACCACTCAGTAAGATAATTCGTTTGGCTGCTTGAAAGTCCCTCGGCAATTTTTTGCGATGGATGGTCGGTCAGTCCTTCGAACGCTCGCGACAAGTTTTCGTAGACATCAGGTCGTTGAACAAACTCGATCGCTTCATCCGACTCGTAACCAAAATCGCGGCGAACATTATTAACGGCCTCGACGTATTGGTACGGAATCGTCGTATCGAATCGGTTCGATTCCAAACACTGCAACCCAAGTCGCAGCATTTCATCTTGGCTGCCACCCCAACGCGGCATCAGTGCCCAAAGCATGTGCGAGTACGCGGCTGAATTGTCAATCTCAATGTCGATGCTACGTTGAAACCAATACCACTCGGATTCATCGGAGTATCCGTCACGCGCGACCGATAACATGGCGATCGCGGGTTCAGGGATCGCCGGATCAATTCGCAGCGCTTTGCGAAAATGCTTAGCCGAGATTGGACGATACTCATGGAACTTCTCCCAACCCTCCTTGGTGACCTTCGATGCATATCCACTGCCTCGATAGTGCCAAGCCAAATCCCGATTCAGTGTCGCATTTAGCATTTCCGAAATCCATGGATCGGTGTCTTCCCTGGTTTGATAAGCCTGGGTCAACGACTGCAAATCAAAGACGCTGCTGTCGCAATTCTGGAGCCCCCAAAGTATCCACAAGTAAAGAAGCCGCCGGGCCCTTGGTTTGGTCACAATCGGTGATAGCGTTTCGACGTAGCTGAGAAACGACGGCGATGCGAGAACAAATTTTTTGCGGGTCGCCTCAAGTTTACCGGGGACTTTCAACAAGTCTTCCGCCTGAGCCAAGGCGTTCCAGGCAAGCCAATGCAGGGCTTTCGGGTAAGTCGATTTTGGGAAGCCATCGCGTGCGATTTTTCCAAACTTGTTCGCGCCCGCTGGTTTCTTGGCCTTGGAAGCAGCCATGCTGACGATGCTCATCAACATTGGATCCCTGCTGCCTTTTCGAAAACACTGGCGACCGATCCTGAGGATTTCTTGGGTAAATTTCAAGTCCGCCGATGTGTCTCGGTTGGTTGCTGACCACTGGTATTCGGCATACTTATTGAACACAGTGACGGCCATGGGACGCACCACCGCCGGATCCTTGCTTTCTTGCTTGTACAAATCAAGGAGATGCTTGACGAAGCTTGCATTCGCTTGGTGGTGAGCATCGACCGATGGAGCCGTTTCGGAAAACGTAATCTCCTTTGTAAGCTCGGCGTGAAGCGCCCGTAGAACCGCGACTGGGGATTCACCTTCCATTTCGTCTCGTTCGGCCGTCACATCTTTTTCGCGCTTAGGCAACTGCTCATTCGGCTGCATCTGTTGCGGCAAGTCGGATTGACCATAAACAATCGGAGTTGGCGCGAGTACGATGACCGCCACGGGTGCCATGAACGACAAGAAAGCAGCGAAGGTTTTGATTTGAAAAATCATTGACTCACTTCTAGAAAGGCGATTAAAACGGCGACATCGGCAGTGCGTTTGATTCTAACCTAAAGCCCCCAAGACATTTTAATGATGGCACGTTTTTCCACACTTCTTGGTGATGTGGCGGCCTCCGGCCTGTTGCGCGCGGGAATCCCGGGGCCAAAGCCGCAGAAGATTTGCGGCGGCATCAATAGGCTTGCAGCCTGTGGTTCCTTAATCACGGGCTAGTAGTCCATGTCAGCTCAATCTTCGGTTAGGAGGTAGCGGAAGTCGCGTAGACTTTCGGCGTCCCCCTCGTAGCCGAAACTCTTGTCGAGTTCCGCTACCCGAAAATTGAGGTGACGCGGAATACTAGAAGGCTAAGCCACTATCAGATCCCGCCGCTAGTTATCGCCGACGTTTCTTATCGCCGACCACCCCAGGGAGACGACCTTCCGGTTGACCGAGGTCCACCCCACGGTCCGCGGCCTCCACCGTAACCGGCGGAGCGTCTGCGGCCGGCGCGTCGGGCGTGATCCCGCATCGCACCACCGGCGGCGTGGGCCATCGCGTTGACTAAGACTTGCGTCATCGGGTGCGTGGCGACAGCAGTAATTTTCTCCATCGCGGTTGGTCCCCAACGCTGATTCGATCGAATGCGTTCCCAAAGCAATTCAGCATCGCCAACGTTGCGGGCACGATTGAGTTCTTCGATGATGTCCAAGGTTCCGACAAATTGAGAGCGCCCGGAATCAAATCCAGCGGCACGAAAACGTTGCACCAATCGCCCAAGGTCTTCCAGGAAAACCTGTTGCTGGCTGACATCTTTTTGGCGGCGTCGGTTGGCATCGTCCAGGGATTCAATTTCTGCATCGACATCGATCAAGTCAGCGACAATTTGGTCGTCTGAAATTTCAGCGGTCAATCGAGCCTGCCGTTCCAGGTCTCGTTGATCGACTCGGCTAAGCATGTCACGGAACATCCCAATGGCTTCCTTGTAATGCGTCCCGCGCGGGTCTTCGATCTCGGTCAGTTCGATTTGTTTTTGGTTGCACTGGTCCAGCAACGTATCGATCTTGCCGAGAACTTCGTTGCGTTGGCCAATCAAAGCGTTGACCTGTTCAATCCGATCAGGCAAACCTAATTGCTCAGCCACGACGTCGCGGCGGCGTTCCAACTCTGTCATCACCAAATCGAGTGCTTCGCGATCTTCGGCGATGATTTGCCGCATTCGCTGCGGCGTTTCTTTCAGAAACTCGTAGCCCTGTTTCGCTTTATTGTAGTCCACCATCTTGGCGACCCAGCGATCCATTCGCCGCGTGAATCCGCGTTTCTTGTAGTCCGGCGTACCGAACCCTTGGTCGCGTAAGTATCGAAACAGCGTGCTCTCTTCGTAGGCTGGCAGCTTTCGGGCTGAATCCTGATCGATTTCCTGCAGGTTCGCTTCGGCGCGTTCCAGCGCCGCTTCGGCAACGGCAGCTCGGTCGGACAGTTTCGCAAAGTCATCATCGGCTTGAAGCGACGATTCGACCTGGGCAGCGACTTCGTCTTGTTGATCGGAAGCCGCATCGAGTTCGGCATCGACGCTTAGCAAGGCTTGATCTTGTTGTTCCTTTTCAGCGATCAAACTCTGCAACTGCTCCGCCACACTTTGCGCGGCGGATTCTTTGCGGCGAAGGAGTTCGTGGAACGACGGTTGAACCTCAGTCCATGTTTTGCGAACGGCATCGGGTGTCAGTTCAGGCAAGTAATGTTCGGCCAGCTTGACCAACGCGTTGCCCCGCTGATCGAACAGTTCGTCTCGCCCGTCGGCACTCGACGTTAAACGATCTCGCTGAACTTTCAGGTCCGCTTGGACTTGGTTGTAGGCATCCATCAATTGCTGATGAACTACTGGGCCGGAAATCGGCATGAACTTGTATCCTATAAACCGTCGTTAAATTTAGCTGTTTAAAAGTGGTTTCCATCGTCGCCTTTCGATCCGCGAAAGTGTGCTGTGACGTACTTTCGCAGAGCGAAAGGCGACGATAATTTTTCGCTCGATCCTAACCCAACAAAAACCAAAACGCACCAGCGACCGTGGCGGCTGCTGCCAACCCCGCAGCCACACGTGCTCGCCATACCCACAAATGGGCCATCAACTTACCCATGCCGGCCGGAGCTGGCTGAAACGTGTGCAGCCGTTCCATGTACTGTCCAATCGCTGCGTCGATCTCTGATTCCGTCACATCGTCGCCAGACATTCGTGCCGTGCGAACAAGCTTGTCTCGCAAATTCGATCGCAAGTCGTCTCGGCGAAACATCTCCTCGGCCGATTGCCGGTTTTCACGCATTTCCCGGGCGACGTCCATCACTCGCAGCGTTTCTTGAAGCGACAGATCCTGCAACGGATGCTGGATCGTGCGAGAGGCAACTGACGGAGGGGCCTGGGCTTGAGCTTGGCTGGACATGGCGGCAACTGAACCGGTCAGGGAAGTGTCAAGGAAATGGAGTGTCGTCTCTGAATATCCTGCCCATCTTAGCCAACTCTTCACGGTGTCAAAATCGGTAGCAAAACAGGGGCAAACTCTTGGAATCAATGTTCGTGGGCCGAATACCACGACCGGGGCTTGGTACGCCCAAGCGAACCACCTTACAATCTGTAGCTGAACCTGTACCTGAACAGCACCGGAACCTCTTCCAACGAAACCCATCGGCTCGAACATGTCCAAACAAGCCCAAGCATCTGCGCCCGCTACTGAAACCCAAGCCCAGCCTTCTCGCGATACCAAGAAGATGAAAAAGTATCTCGACAGCGCCATGGATGTGCTGAAGAAGTTTGGCGTCGATAGTCAAAACACAGCACCGCAAGAATTGATCGGCCTGCTAGAAAACGTCAAGCACATCGACGAAGCCAAAGTGCTGGCGATCGCCGACGTGATCCAGCACATGAGTTCCTTCAATGCGTTGGTTCGCGAGAACGTCGAAAGCATCAAGATCGGCGACCGCTACATGAACATCACGCAAATGTTCGATTCCGTTCGCGAAGACAGCAAGCGATTGATCTCGCAATTGGACGACGGGAAAATCAGCGGCACCGAAAAGGTTTCCAACTGGTGGATGAAAATTCGCCGAGGTACCCCCAGCGACCGCTTCGAGGCCATTGTTGAAACGTACAGCGAAGTCGCCAAAGACACGAAGGAAGCATTGAAAAGCGAAGAGATGATTATGGAGGGCTACATCGATTTTCGATTCGCCCTGAAGGAAGCGGAAGTCCTATCGCGTGAATTGCTCGACACGCATGCTCCAATTCTGCAAGCCGCAAAGAACGCCTTGGCCGATTCGCAAAATGCGTTGGACAATTACACCGGCACCGACGAAGGCGGCAAGAGTCAACTCGAACTGACTCGCGATGAGGCTCGTCACAACTTTGAAAAGGAAGACGAAAACTATCAGCTCTTAAAAGACATCGCCGAGAACCTGGAAATCGGTTACGACGTCGGCGAAACGTTGATCACCAAGCTGAAACAAACGCACGACGTGAAAGAACGCGTGTTCCGTCGCGCGGTCACGTTCTTCACCACCAACGAACACGTCTTCACGATCCTTGGCACGGTCTACACCAGCCAACATGGTTTGCACGAAGTCACGCAGGCCACCGAGGCGATGAAGGAAGGCGTCAATAAAGGTTTGGAAGACATCGCCGATCTCGGCCGCGAACTTGAACGTGCGGCATTGAAGGCTGGCTACGGCAGCACGATTAGTCCCGAATCGGTCCAGAAGTTGGTCGATTCCATTAGCGGCTTCCAAATCGAATCGCTAGAAATGATCGCCGAACTGCGTAAGGAATCGGACGCGAGCACGAAGGCGATCCGCAAAAGCGTGGAAGAGGGCAAGAAGAAGTACCAAGAAACGCTTGCCAAGCACGCCCGCGGCGAATCGCTCAGCTAATGTTTAACCGCGTGGCCATCGCCCCGAGCGTCCACGCGGGACGGAACACGTCGAACATAGCGCGCGGGGCGATGCCACGCGGTTTAAGTTTTTTATGTAGGCCGGAACAAGCTTAGCGCAGTTCCGGCAATTGCATTGTACCGCTTTGGATTGCCGGAACTGCGCTAAGCTTGTTCCGGCCTACACGGGCTGCAGAGGCCGCTGGCCGTAAGTCCTCGGGCAAATTGAGAGTAGGCCCGGCCGCTCACGCGCCCGTGGCTCACTAAATCTAAACGCCGACCTTACCGGCGGGCGACCGCTTCGCCGCGTGATTGTGGCGATGAGAAATGTTGAAGCGATGCTTCCAGCTCGTCAAGCGACTCGCTCATCCAGTCGCCAAACTGGGCGGTTTCTTGGGCGGACAACGTTGCCGTCATCTCGAACCAATGATCGCCACAGGGGCGATTTTTGACGGGAGTTTGATTTTCGCTTGAAGTCGTCATCGGAGTTCTCTCCGTTAAAGGCAATCCGTTGCGTGGTTTGTACTCAATTTCACTCGGAAACGGGATCCGAGTTTTTTTGAGCGAGTGGTCCCGCTGCATTAGCGAGACCGATGATCACTGCCTCAGGTTCACTCGCCAATATGGCTCGTTCACTTGCTTCCATCCCGAGCAATCTGCGTGCCGAATAACCAAAACCAACCATAGCAAGCCCTAAGTCAAGTATCCTAAAAGACTTAGCACCCCGTCGGCGATTCTGCCCCAACCTTCTATGTTGCCCAAATGACATCAGTAGTGTCGTCATTTGCCAACGCGACAGGCATTTCGGGGACTTTCGACAACATTCTTTTTCTTCGGTTTCACCTGCCCGGTAAGTTGAGCAGGAGTCCCTTTATCGCAACTGTATGCCACAAAAGCACTGTCAGAGCAAGAAAATTGGTTGTAACGAAATTGGTAGCAAAATTAATTCTGCGAAAGCTACCAAGATCGATGATGATTCGGCGAATCCCTAGTTGTGAATCCAAATTCGGCCCTGGTGGCCAGAACGTTTCCAAAATGGGGAAATCAAATGTTGAAGAAAATGATACTCGCTGGCAGTGCCGTTGCCCTCCTTTCGGGCGTAACCATGGGCGTGCCGCTTTACAGCTACGCTCGCTGCGGAACCAGTTGGCTCAAAGACACCGCCGACAACGCGATGCCGCTGGAATGGGAACTCAAACGTGCCCGCCAAATGATCGCTGACCTGAAACCCGAAGTCGCCAAAAACGCTCGGCGGATCGCGACCGAGAAAGTCGAATTAGCTCGATTGCAAGATCGACTCGACCTGACCAACACGCAATTGGCCAAGTCCGAATCGGACATCCAGCGGTTGCGAGACGACTTGGAAGGCCAGAAAGATTACTACACCTACGCCGGTCGCACTTACACATCAGTGCAAGTCAAATCGGACCTGGGTAATCGGTTCAAGCGATTCAAGACGCGGCAAGCCACCGCTGAAAAGCTGAACCAAATGATGACCGCCCGCCAGCAATCGCTTCAAGCCGCTCATGGGCAAATGGACGCGATGCTAAACGCTCGCCGTCAATTGGAAGTCGAAGTCGAGAACTTGCAAGCTCGTTTGGGGTCACTTCGTGTGGCACAAACCAGCAGCGACCTTAACTTGGACGACAGCCAGCTCGCTCGCACACGTGACTTGCTGGACAAGATCGGAACCGGGATCGACATGGCCGAAGAAACCATGATCGTTGACGGCGAATACTTTGGCGAGATCGATTTGGATCAAGCTGACAACGAAGATCTGCTGGACGAGATTTCAGCCTACTTTGATTCTTCGCCACGGAACGATCGCGATAGCGAAGCACTGGTTTCGATTCAACTGAATTGATTGATTTAGACTGGTTCTTTCCAGACCGTTTGCAGCATTGGAATTCACACGATGACTCTGTCACCCACACCGTCCCAGCCGACCGATGGCGATTGCCGTTGGATGCTGTGGGTGGATGGGTGCGGAGGATTTCTTGTGGTGACAAACAATGATGTTCGCATCGGCCGTGAAGTATCGGCTGCCAAAGTGGACGTGAGTTTGATTGCCGATGTTCCGCGATTGGCCGGCACCATTGTTCGAGACGAAGCTGACTATTACTGGCAAAGTTCGGTCGAGCGAAAATGGATTGAACCGGGACGCGGAATCGACGGATTGGGTTCAGCCAAGTTGCGGCTAAGCAAACCATCGGCACTGTGCAATTCAGCCGTGCTGACGTTGGATCCACCGCATCGTTTCGGCGGACACATCGACGCGGTTTTGCTGGTTGATCAAACATGGCTGATCGGGCCGTCCGACGACTGCCACATTCGATGCCGATCACTATCTTCGCCGCTGGTGGTTAGCCGCAGCAGCAAAAAAGATGTTCAAACGTGGTGGATCAAGCATGGCTTTGGCGGAGCCCCCAAAGAGTTACCCATCGGTCGCCAAATTACCGTCGGCGATCCGGCTTCCACGGAAATCACCATGATGCTGGAATCCATCGGTCCATCCCGATCCAGTGAAGATTCACTCAAAAGCGGAAAGCACGATCGATGAAAATGCCGCTAAAATCGAAATTCGCTGCATTTACCAAAGATACAGCGCCTAAAAAACGACAGCTTTGGGGCCCACCTAACATGCTTGTCGATAAACTAAATGACAGCGAATTAGAACAACCTTACTCAGGCCAATCCTCGCGGCCAGATGATCACGGCGGTTTCCAAACGGATCTGCCGGACGATCTACTCAGCGAGACTCAAGCCTTTCCGACTGCGGCGTCCCACGTGAATCACTTTACCTACCCATCCGGATCCAAACCGTTGCCGCGGTACACGATTCGTCGTGGAATCGGTATGGGCGGTTTTGGTGAAGTCTATTTCGCCGTTTCCGATGCCGGAAAAGAGGTCGCGCTCAAACGCATTCAACGCAACTTGGACGTTGAACTCCGTGGCGTGTCACATTGTTTGAATTTGAAGCATCCCAATTTAGTTTCGCTTCACGACATCTGCCAAACGGATGCTGACGGCAATGATATCGAGAATGTAGTTGGCACTAGCGATGGTGCGTCGCAGTGGTGGGTCGTGATGGAATACATCGCCGGACCCAACTTGCGTGAAGTCTTGGATGATTCGCCAAACGGATTGCCTGAAACCGAAGTCCGCCGCTGGTTTAGCGGAATGGCGGCAGGGATCGGCCATTTGCACGATGCTGGATTGGTTCACCGCGACGTGAAACCCGGCAACGTTTTTGACGACCTGGGAATCGTAAAAGTCGGTGACTACGGACTGAGCAAATTTATCTCGTCGAGTCATCGTGGTGGCCACACCGAAAGCGTTGGCACATTCCACTACATGGCACCGGAGATCGGGCAAGGACAGTATGGTCGCGAGATCGACATCTACGCTCTCGGCATCGTCCTGCATGAACTCTTGACCGGACGAGTGCCTTTCGATGGTGAGAGCTGTCACGAAATTATCGTCAAGCATCTGACAGCGGTCCCAGATTTGTCAGGCGTCGCGTCGCCCTATCGCGAAACCATTGCCAAGTGTCTGGAAAAAGATCCACAGCGCCGATTTGCCAACGTAGGCGAGTTGATGCGATCGCTGAATTTTGATCCTACCGCGGAAACTGAATCACGAGCTTTTGTCGCCAAGGTTAGCCAAGCAGGAAGTCCCGCTGGTATTCCCGCTGGCATTCCTGCTGGCGAAGTTCCTGCTGGCGAAGTTCCTGCAATGGATCACGGTGATTCGGAAGTTCTCAATGCAACCTTGGTGCCAGAAAATTCGCTGAACGAAAGTGTTGCCGAAGAACCGCTTGCCCGCGCGATTCGCAACAGCATCGGCGACTTGGGATCATGGTGGCGGACGTTGGATCGGTCGCCCGGTTTGAAGGCGTTGCTATTCACCGCCGCGATTTTGATCTTGATCGTCAACACCAGTTGGTTGTTCCCGCTGCTGACTTTGGTTGGATTCGTTTATGTGCCGTACTACATCGTTCGACAGATGGTCCTGCACGTCAGCCAACAACCCAGCTACGCGCAGGCTCAGCGAATCGCGGGCACGCAAACGTCAATGCAACACGGGGCGGCAGCGCAACATGGCTTTCCGGTTCAGAAGCTGAATCGGAAACAGTGGCAACACAACATGCGAAGCGGATTACGAGCGAAGCATTCGGTGCATCGTTTGGCTGAACTCAACACATCGTGGGTCGCGGCGACGTTTTCGGTTGTTGTCCTGGGTTTGATCGCAGGCGTGGTGGGTTTGCGTTCGGGACCGTTAGATGCCCTGGCAATCGCTCCCTATGGATTGGTTGCGGCGATGGTGTTGTTCGCATCGGTCAGCTTGCTTGGGTTGGGCAAGCTTTGGGAACGCGAGGAAGGCGAAGGCTTGACGCGGCGTTTGGTTTTGGCTGGCGTTGGTGCTGGTGTGGGCGCGATCACGTTCGCGATGAGCGATTTTTTGATGTTGCCTTTAAGCGAAGGAATGATCCGCGACGTGGACGTCTCGACGCTTCCCCAAACACTTTATTACGACAGCACGGGTGCCCCCACGGTGACCGCCCTGATGGCTCACTTTGCGTTGCTGTTCGCATCGCTGCGTTGGTGGAAAACGGTTGACCCGCTGCGTCGAACGCGGCTAAGCCTCTGGTCGGTTGCCGTCGCCGTGGTTGCCGAATGGGCCGTCCATCAACTGCTGCCCATTCCACAACCGGCCGGAATGATGATCGCCGGTGGAACCGCAATCGTGGTTCAAATGTCTGCTCTATGGATCAGTCCAAGCAGAACCAACGACATTCAAACCAGCGGCAATCCCGCCGGAGAAATTCCCGCCGGAGCAATCCCCGCTGGCATTCCCGTCAATACATCAAAGAATCCCCAACCCATGGATCCGCAAAGCTTTCAACGAGGTGCTGTATGAACAAACTGATTCAAGCGAGCGGTGCATGTTTGATGCTGGTGCTTCCGACGCCAATGGTGGGTGCCAAAGAGAGTTCCAAGGAAACGGCGGACGTAAAATCGACGACGGCGGAATTATCCGTGCCGCCTTTGGATCACATCGCCTATCCAATGTCGCGTCCAGATTGGTGTGACGCGGAACCCGACTTCACGCAGCCCGACCACAAGATCGTCGTCACGGCCGGTCCCTGTGATTCCGCCGACCAATGCGACGAACAACTCAAATGGATGCAGCGCGCCGCGGTGGTGACCTACGCAAACGGCATCGTGGATTCACCTAGCGAGTTCGATTTGTCTAGTTTGTCAGACCAAGACATCGACGACAAAGTCATTTCGCGTCGCTACGAAGGACCGGTCACTGTTGGCGGGGAAACAAAGTACGAAAAGGTCGTTCAATTAGCGTTTACCCCGAAAATTCGAGACCAGATTCACGAAGCCGCTCGGGGAATCGAAGTTCGTCGCCGTTTGGGATTCCTAGCATTTGCAGGAGTAGTAGGCACCACATTGTTAGTCTGCAGCAGCGGTTTGCTGGGAATCGCAAGTCGCCGAGTATCCCGGCGAACGGCAGCGATTCCTTGATCACGTTGGTTTGCAGATTCACCGTGAACGTGTTGTCGATGGATGACTACGAAGTTGTCCCGAAACAACTTCCCGATTCCCCAACCCGAAAGCGTAAGCGAGGAATCTTGATTGACGCGAAAATCCCTCGCTTAGGAACGAGCGGGGAATAAGTGTCGCCTTTCGCTGGGGATTTCGCAGGGGACGTCGTATTAATTACTGCCGGATTGGTGTCGTCACTCATCCCAAGGGAAGTCGAACAAATCAATGCAAATTGTCTTTGATCGATCCGCGATCATAACGCTGGTGAATAGTCCTGGGAGGGACGGAAGCTCTCTGCCGGGGATGTGAATCCCCGGATGGCAGCGTTATCTCTCATTTTTTCTCTGTCACCAATTCTCTGGCTCGGTTTCGCGGCGTAGCCGCGAAACC
>NZ_LWSK01000111.1 GCF_001642955.1 Rubripirellula obstinata
TTTCTAAACTGTTTAACCGCGTGGGCATCGCCCCGCGCGTCCATGCGGGGCGAAACGCGCGGGGCGATGCCCACGCGGCTAAACGAATGAATCCGTGTTTTCCGGGACCAAAACTGTTCACGGCGTTGGGTTCAGCCGGCGCTGGACTGAACCCTGGCGGGATCAGCTACCAGAACCTCAGCTACGATAACCGAATCTGGCGGTCTGGCGGCCAACCTGTTACCATTCGCCTCAGTGGTCACACACCGATGGGTGGGGCGAAGTGAGTAGTTTCTAAGCGATCCCCATTCACCGGCATGTGACGAAACTTGTCATGGACAGTTCGGCTCTCGCATCGACGAGGGCACATCACATTTAGGGCGCGGGCGAAAAGGTCACGCGATCAACGAGTGAATCCTCACGATTCCGATGCCGGCAAAACATTCGCTTCCGACGACGATCGCCGTCCAACCATCAACTTGGTAGACGCTGCTGACGGCGTCCTGGGCAGCGATCAAGAATCCAAGCTGATTCGTTGCCAGGAAATCATCGACTACAAATTTCGCGATCTTTCCCTGCTGCTATCTGCATTGACCCACGCATCGGGTGCAAGCAATCGTTTGGCCAGCAACGAACGGATGGAATTCCTGGGCGATGCCGTCTTGGGACTGACCGTTTGCCAATGGCTGTACGAGGAGTATCCCGATTACAGCGAAGGCGATTTGACCAAGATCAAGTCTGCCGTCGTCAGTCGCCGCGCGTGCGGAAAGGTCGCCTGCGAACTTGGTCTCGACGAGTGTTTGATTGTGGGCCGGGGTGTGACACGCAACCGCAGCTTTCCTCGATCGCTAGTCAGCGATGTCTTCGAGTCGGTGATCGCAGCAATCTATTTGGACGGCGGCATCGATGTGATTCGCGACCGGCTTCATGATTGGTTGGCTGATGAAGTCTACCGCGCGGTCGAAGGCCAGGGTGCCAGCAACTACAAGTCTTCGTTGCAACAGTACGCTCAGCGGGAATTGGCCAATACTCCGGTGTATCGACTGGTGCGCGAATCGGGCCCGGACCACCGCAAATCATTTTTAATTTCTGCGGTCATCGGTGATCGCGTCTTTGCCGCCGCTTGGGGCAGCAACAAGAAAGACGCCGAGCAACACGCGGCCAGCAACGCGTTGGCCGAGTTACACGAAGTGCCTCTACCGTACCCGGACGTTCCCGAAGAAGGATGTTAGGAACGTGCGACTTTTTATAGTCGCCTTTCACTCCGCAAAAGCAGCGAATCCGCTGCTCGGTCCTTACGAACTGTCCTGAAACAAGTTCCGTATTTGGCGAACTCTCTCGTAGCTGGGCCCGCCAGGGTTCAGTCGGGTAGAGCTGCTGATGGTCTGACCCCTGGCGGGCCCAGCTACGGGAAAACCGGGAAGTTATTTCGGGACCGTTCCTCAGTTGCCCGCAGGCAAGCTGAAGCCTTCTGGCAGGGTAAAGGAACTTGACGGCGTTGCCGATTCAATCTTCGTTTCGGCCGGCTTAACGGCGGCTGGTGTCGAGCTTTCGCTCGGACGAGTCGGTGCGGGTGTGTCGCTAGTTGCACTGACCGCTTGGTTCCACGAATTCCACTTGCTGCCGGTTGCAGCGGAAGCGGTTTTGACGACAGCCTCAGCCGCAGCGGCAGGTCCCGCAGCCGTCGCGGAAACTGTTTGAGCAACTGTTGCTGCTGGAGTGATGTTTGCCGGTGCTGCTGGCGAAGGTGGCGTGATCGCGGCCATGGCCGGAGCCATCGAAGCCGTACTCGCGATGCCCTTTGTCGCAGGCACCGAAACGGTCTTCCCGGCTTGGCCGGTTTGCTGATTCGGTACCGCGTAACCAGGTGTGGGAGTCGCCGGGCCACCGCCAAAGGTTGGTCGCGGAGTCGCGTTTGCGATCGCACCAACGTTGGATGGGAAGTTTGGATTCGAGCTTGGTGCGGCCCCTTGAATCTGGGCCAACATCTGCCGAGACCGTTCGATCGCACGTCCCGTCGCTGGGTCGGTACTCGCTTGAGGTTCAAATGTCATCGCTTGGCCCAAATGGTTTTGAGCTTGCGGCATTTGCCCCTTCTTAAAGTGCAGATAGGCCATATTGAAATGTGCCACTGCTGGTTTGTTGTTCTGCATCAACACCATCAATGCTGAATTGGGATCGCCGCTTTCAAACTTAACGCTGGCCAAGTTGTTGGCGTAGCGGGATGTTCCCGGCGCAAGCTGTAAGGCTTTTTCCAACGAAGCAACCGCAGCGGGTTGCTTGCCTAGTTTGCTTAGCGTCAGCCCAAGGTCGTTGTGCAGACCTGCATCTTGAGGTTTTTCAACAAGAGCACGTTCAAAGTACGAAACCGCCTGTGGAAGATTTCCTTGGCGGAAGTGCAAACGTGCCAAGCTGGTCAGTGCCGGTGCGTGTTTGACGTCGGTTTCCAAGGCGCGTGTGTAGCTTTCCATCGCCTTGGTCATGTCACCGGTTGATTCCCAAAGTTGTCCGTTGGCGACAAACACTTCGGGATCAACCTGTTTGGGTTTATTATCCAACCGTAGCGGGTCGGTGGTATCGACGACTGCACCGGCTTCGGGTGTATCGCGTCGGAAGACGCCAGCAACGGCTGATGTCGTCTTTCCAAACATGCCTTTCGCGGATGTACCAACGGACCGCATCGTGTTTCCGGCACCGGAGGCACCTGCCGCGATCGAATCAGTGATCCCAGGCTTTCCGCCTGCTTCACCGATCGATGGTGTCGCTTTGGAGAATGGGTTCATCGAAGCCATCGAAAAACCACTGCTGGAACATCCGGTGGATGCAACGGTCGTTGAGCTGGCAATTAAAGCGACAAGCAAGGCACGTCGTGTATTTTTCGTGAGTTTCACGATTGTTTCTCTCCTACGAACTCCGCTCACCGCCTGTGAACGAAAAGTACGATTGGCACGGTTAGATGTTTTGTTTCCGCTATCTGGATCGTCACGATTGATCGGGAGACTTGAACACAATCACCAACCGCGATCATTTCGAACAAAAAAACGGCTGCCTCTCAATCAAAAAGGTGAGAGACAACCGAGGAATAAAGTTTCAGTTGAGAAGGTAGGCCGTGTGGAGTTCGGCGACACACGGCCTACAGGCTGCGATCAGCAAGAAGTGTTACGGCGTGCCGCTGGCAACTCCTGCTGATTGTGTTCCCGAGGAACTCGTTTGCGGCAACTGTGGTCGTGGCGTTGCAGCGATTCCGTCGCGACTAATTTTCGCAGCCCAAACACCAGACGCTTTCGCTGGTTGAACGCTTGTCACAGCTACGCTTGGCTGACCGCCGTCCAGATTCATACCGGATAGCGTTTGACGAACGGAGGCTAAACGTGCCTCGGTTTCAAGATGCGTGTTTCCCTTCAGGACGAAAATCGTTCGGCGTGATTCGGGTGCCTGAGTTGCAATCCAGCGAACTCGGTTGGTTCCCGATGCCATCAACACACCATCACCTTCGCGAAACAGATCGTGACCAATCGTGTTGTGAAGTTTCCAACCGTTCCGTTTCATCACCTCAAAAGGTGCCACCGTGTCGCGTGCGTCGGCTTCGTTAAACGGATCAGGCCAAGCATTGTTGCGCGCCGTATCGACGTGAAACTTGTGCCAAAAACTATGCCAGTCAGCGCTCGCGTTCCCAGCAGAAACTCCGATCGCTGCCAGTGCTAAAACACCGACCGCAAGCGTGCGAGCGGTAACAAATCGGTAAAGCCATTGTTTCGTAAGTTTCATAACCGGCAGTTCCTTCCGCCCAGGTAATCAAATCAGTCGAGTTGCTCGTGATCGCGGAAACGTGACACGCTTCTGCACATTGGGTGTAAATCGGCCGAGGCACCGTCATTGCTGAGCCCACCTATCGCTGGTGGCTTATTCGGCACTTTCGTCAAAGTCCACTTCGACCTGCTGTCCCATCATTTCGATCACGTCCCCGATCGCCAATTGCTTGCGTCGTCGAGTTTCCACTTCGCCGTTAACGGACACCTCGCCAGCTTGAATCCGGACCTTCGCTTCCCCCCCGGTATCAACGAGTCCCGCGATTTTCAAAAAGTCGGCCAATCGAATGATCGGTACGTCGGAATCCATGTTAGCTCGGTCGTGTTAAGATATTGAGTTGTTTGATCATCTAGCTTAGCACGAGGCAATCTTCCCTGATTAGAGAACTCACCATGCATCACTTTTTCTCTCGCAACGCCGCTTTCACGATCGCCAAATGGGCGGGCATCTGTCTGATATTTTCATCGTTTGCAAATGCAGCGGATCAACAAAATTCTCGGCCCAATGTATTGCTCATTTGCGTCGACGACCTACGACCTGAATTGAATTGCTACGGCGCAAGTTACATCCAGTCACCCAACATCGATGAACTCGCATCGTCGGGCACCCTTTTTTCGCGGCACTATGTCCAGGCTCCCACCTGTGGCGCTTCGCGCAGTGCATTGCTGACCGGCAAATACGGCGGCAGTTCTAACTTTACTCTCCTTAAGCGAGCTGAAAGAATCTCGGCTGGTCAAGATGTATTGCCAAGCATGCCGGAATGGTTCAAGCAGAACGGGTACACGACGGTTTCCGTTGGCAAAGTGTCACATCATCCAGGCGGTCGGGGTGGCCCCGATTGGAACGATCCATCGAAACCCGAAATGCCCAATGCTTGGGACAAGCACCTGTTGCCGTTCGGCCAGTGGAAACATCCGCGTGGCTGGATGCATGGATTGGCACACGGCGAGATTCGCACGAAAGGATCCAACAACACCGACGTCTTTCAATCAGCCGAAGGTGACGATTCAATCTATCCCGATGGTCCATCGATCGACGAATCGCTTCGACAACTCGATGCTTTGAACAATGACAAGTCGAAACCGTTTTTCTTAGCCGTCGGTATCCTGCGACCTCATTTGCCTTTTGGCGCTCCGGCAAAGTACATGGGCGCGTATCGTGATATCACGCTGCCACCAATTCCTCATCCCCAAAAGCCCTCGGGAAAAACAACATGGCATCGTTCAGGCGAATTCATGAACTACAACCTTTGGGGAAAGAATCCAAACGAGGATGCCAAGTTTGCTGACCAGGTTCGACGTCACTACGCGGCCTGCGTCAGTTACGCTGATGCACAAGTTGGCAAACTGGTTCAATCACTCAAGGCAAGCGGAGCCTGGGAGAACACGATCGTCGTGCTCTGGGGTGATCACGGCTATCACCTGGGCGAACATGCGATCTGGGGCAAACATGCCCTGTTCGAGGAATCTCTGCATTCGCCACTGATCATTCGCACGCCCGACATGCAGCGACAACAAAAGAAAACCGATGGCATCGTCGAGTCGATTGACCTTTTCCCAACCTTGTGTGAACTTGCCAATTTGCCCGCGCCGGGTTTCGTCGAAGGTGTTTCCCTTGTCCCGATGCTGACATCACCGGGCGTGTCGGGACACCCCGCGATATCGTACTTCAAGAAGGCACAAACGATTCGGACTGACACTCATCGACTGATCATTCATCGAGGTGGCCACCAAGAACTGTACGACCATAGAGTCGATGATGGCGAAACCAACAACGTTGCCAAGGATTACCCAGAAATTGTTAGCGAGCTTCAGCAACAGCTTAACGAAAGGCTTCCTTCGCTTGCTGGAAGTCCGAAATAAAACTGTCCATGCATGATTTCAAACACTTCGCTGATGAACTGACTCGGCTCGATCAAATGGGCCGTCGCCGCGAGCTGCAACCACGATCGATCACTGGCGTGACTTTTGATCACGATGGGCAAACGCTGATTAATTTCGGCAGCAACGATTACCTGGGGCTTTCCAGCAGCAACACCGCCCCGGACGGCGTTCGTGGCAGCGGCGCGAGCGCACTGGTTTGCGGTTGGACTGACGATCATCAATCGCTCGCCAACGCCATCGCTCGATTGGAATCGACCGAGTCCGCCGTCGTGTTCCCAAGCGGATACGCTGCGTGCAGCGGCGCGGTGGCAACGCTGGCTCGCAAAGGCGATCTGATCCTCAGCGATCAACTCAACCATGCATCGCTGATCGATGGCTGCCGAATGTCAACGGCCCAGTGCATGGTTTATCCACACCGCAACTGCGCTTCCGTCGCCGAACTATTGTCTTTGCATCAAATTAAGTATGAAACCATCTGGATCGTGACTGACAGCGTGTTCAGCATGGATGGAAATGTCGCACCGTTGGTTCAGCTTTGCGAATTGGCGGATCAATTTGGGGCGACGGTCTTGGTCGATGAGGCACATGGCACAGGCGTTCTAGGTGCAACCGGCAGCGGCGGATGCGAAGAACTTGGCGTGAAGCATCGTGTTCCCGTTCGAATCGGAACGCTTAGCAAGGCGATCGGATGCCAAGGTGGTTTCGTCGCCGGCCCGCAAGTCGTGATCGACTATCTGATCAATCGCTGCCGATCGCTGATCTACAGCACCTCGCTGGCCCCAACGGTCGTCACCTCGGCCATCGATTCGATCGCAAAGATCAAGTCCGAGCCTGAACGAAGAATACGAGTACGCGAATTGTCGGCACGACTCCGCGACCAACTAGGAATCGCACGCGAAGGAATCGAAAACGAGATCCCGATCATTCCCATCATCATCGGCGGCGAACAAGAAACGGTGCAAAGGTCTCAACAGCTCTGGGAACAAGGTTTCTACGTCCCCGCAATCCGTCCCCCCACCGTCCCCGACAAAAGCTCGCGACTAAGAATTTCACTCTCAGCCGACCACACCGACGAAATGGTCGATCAACTCGTAACGGCACTGCGTCAAAGCTAAACAAAAATCGAGAGCCAACTTGGGCGAAAACCCAAAATCGCCCCCCAACAAAACTTCCAACACAAAGCCTGACCTTCGCGAAGCATTTTCTAAATGCAACTGCATAACACATTGTTCGTGGCGAGTACAAAACTTTGTGTCTTCTGTGCCCTTTGTGGCTAGCCAATCGTTTCTAGCCACAAAGGGCACAGAGAACACAAAGCAAGAGAACTGGGTGCAAGGTGGAGGTTCGCCGTGATTGAAGGTCAGTCAATGGATGACTCATGTCCAACGGCGTAACCACTTTTCCAAGATCAGCAGATTCCATAATCGGTAACCATGATTGTGCTCGCTTGCTTCGTGAGATCGGACCAGTTCGGAAACCACGTCGCGGTTGAAGAAGGGGACGATCTTGGCGTCATTGGCTAACAAGGTTTCGTGGACCATCGGTTTGAGTTCGTCGCGGAACCATCCGCCGATCGGGATTCCGAATCCCATCTTTTTTCGCGTGAAGATTGACGCTGGAATCATCGACCCAAAAGTGTCTTGCAAGATCAGCTTGCCCCGGCGTCCGCGAAATTTGTGGCGAATGGGAAGCGATCCCGCAAACTCGACGATCCGGTGGTCGAGCAGTGGTTGGCGGACTTCCAATCCGTGGGCCATCGAGGCAATGTCGACTTTGGTGCAAAGATCACAGGGCAAGTACGACAACACGTCGGACATGCTGGCTTGGCTGACAACATCACGACCATCACTTCGTTGCCATACCGAGTCCAGGAAATCGAACGGGTCGGCATCCGGTAACGACTTGGCAAAGTCGTCGGTGTACAACGAACCGCGCATCGATTCGGGAAATATCTGTAACCAGTTTAGGTATCGACGCGCGGTGGGTTGCCCGAATGCTTCCAGGAAACGTTTCCCGCGACGGATTAGCGAACGTTGTTTGTTGGAATCCGGTAGATGCTGGACCAAACCGATTCCCGGCAATCGATGGAAGGGAAAAATTCTTTGCAAGTGACGGCTTAGCCAAAGCGCTTGGTATCGTTCATAACCAGCGAACAGTTCGTCACCTCCGTCACCCGAAAGTGCGACCGTGACTTCGCCACGGGTCAGTTCGGAAAGGTACCAAGTCGGTACCGCGGACGAATCACCGAACGGTTCGTCGTAATGCCAAACGAGTTTGTCGATCACATCGACACCGCTTGGTGAGACTTCGAATCGCTGGTGACGTGTCCCCAAATGCGCGGCGACTTCGGCGGCGTACTTGGTTTCGTCAAAGTCGGCGACGGGAAAGCCAATGCTAAAGGTGCGCACCGGCTCGCTTGAATGAGATTGCGCAATCGCTGTGATCAAGGACGAATCAATTCCGCCTGACAGGAACGATCCGAGCGGAACATCGCTTTGCATCCGCAGCTTGACTGAATCGTTCAGCAGTTCGCGTAGACGATCGCGTGCATCGCCTGCGCTGATCGGTGTTTCGACGGATGGATCAAAGTCCCAGTAACGCGTGACGGTGACTTTGCCATCTTGGAAGACGGCAAAGTGTCCGGGCGGGAGTTTGCGAACGCCTTTCCAGATCGTTCCAGGGTGCGGGATGTATTGGTAGGTCAGGAATTCGTCAATTGCCGCTGGATCGACTTCGGTACAGACACCATCGACGGCCGCCAGCGTTTTTAATTCGCTGCCAAAGACAATTCGATTCTCTCCGGGAACGCCGTTCTGGTTGCAGGAATAGTAAAGCGGTTTTTGGCCGATGCGGTCACGAGCCAATACCAGCCGGTTCTTTGATGCGTCCCAGATCGCGATCGCGAACATTCCGTTGAGCTGAGCAAAACAATCGGTGCCCAAGTCTTCGTAGAGATGCAGGATCGATTCACCGTCGCCGTCGGTGGCGAAACGATGCCCCGCGCCTTGCAGTCGCTTTCGCAGCGATTGGTAGTTGTAGATTTCGCCGTTGAAGACCATTCGGACGTTGCCGTCTTCATTGGCCATCGGCTGGCGAGCACCCTGCAAATCGATAATGCTGAGCCGGCGAAAGCCGAGCCCGATGCCAACATTTCTGCCGTAGGCATCGTGATGATCGGTCTGCATCCAGATTTGCGAATCATCGGGGCCTCGATGCGAGATTGCATCGGTCATCTTGCCGAGCGTTTCGCGAGAGATTCCAGATGACTGCTGAAGCCAGACCGTTCCTGCAATTCCGCACATTCAATTAGGGCTCTTCAAGTTTAGTGAGCCGCGACGCGTAAGCGGCCGGGCGATCCGATGTACCGGCAATCCGATGTACCGGGCAGTCCGATGTACCGGGCAGTCCGATGTACCGGCAACCCAACGTACCCGTGGCCTCTCGGCCAGCGATTCACCCTTTGGTCTGATTTAACAAGCCGTCGAAAACTTCAAACGACAAAAGCATCCTAACGAGATCTTTGCCAAGATCCACTACGGCAAGTTCGTCACGTAGGCCAGAACAAGCGCAGCGCAGTTCCGGCAATTGCATTTTAAGAAAATAACTTCCCGTTTCCCAACCCGAACGCGTCAGCGAGGGATCTTGCGTGACGCGGATATCTCTCGCTGACGCGTTCGGGTTGGGATTTCGTCGAATCGAATCTCGTGAAGTTGTTTCGTGACCGTTCCTTTTACGTCGAATCACCTGAACTGCGCTGCACTTGTTCCGGCCTACAACTACGAATGCTTTTTCACCATCACGACCTCGCTAGCGTCGCTTCGCAAGATGACATCGTCCATGAAGCTGGAAATCAGCATCAGCCCGCGGCATTGTTCTCGCTCGAACGATTCCGGGGTTCCCGGTGCAGGTGTCATGCGTGTTGCCCGTCCGCGTCCGCTATGTCGAATCAGGATTCGAGTGTCGTCGATTCCGATGGATACTTTTAGCGTTGTCGAAAGGTCGCGATACGGCTCCATTTTGGCTCGGGTCCGTAGATCCTGGATTCCACTGGGATCATCAGACAGGATTCGGGAAACGATCGTTTCTTCGTCAGGAATTTGAAGGTTTCCAAAACACATCGCGTTGAACAACCCGCTGGCGATGGCGGTTCCCATTCGCACTTGATCAGTCGCACTAAGATGCCCCGACCAGGCCAGTGTTTGGATGACCATCCAGGCGATGGGTTCAATGTCTTCGGGATCTGATCGAAGGGTTACCGTCCACTCATGGCGAGCGGATTCAACACCGGATGGATGCACGGCGCTAACGACTTTGGAAAATTGAATCGTTTGGCGAACGGCGCGCAACAGTAACTTGCTTAGCTCACTTTTGGGAACAAAGTTAGCGGCACCTTTCGCCAACGCATCAACGGCCAAGGATTCGCTTCCTCTTGCGGTGACTACGATCGAAGGCAGTGACGGATACTGATCAGCGATTGCCGTGACCAATTCCATGCCGTTAACGATCGGCATTTGCAGATCAGTCACGACCAAATCGGGTACCGAAGTTTGCAACGAGTCGAGTGCTTGTTGGCCATCGCAAACACAAGTCACCGTGTGCGCACCCTCTTCTAAGATGCGACGCATCAGCAGTGTGTGCGTTTGGCTATCATCGGCCAACAGAATCGATGCCATAACGACCCAGGGATATGAACCAGGGAAATGAATCAGTGAAATGAAGCAATCAGCGAAGCGACTGATACATCATAACCGACTAGCTGGTCTACCGTTTAAGAGTTCAGCACACGATTAATTGAGGGCCCAAGGAACTGTCCTGAAACAAGTTCCGTATTTGGCGAAATTTTTCGTAGCTGGGAAGTTATTTCGGGACAGTTGCTATGCGTAGGCCGTAGCGAGTAAAGCGAGTTACGGCGGCTCTGCCTTGCAATGCTCTTAAACATTTTTCAAGCGCTCTTGGCGGTTTGCCGTAGCGGAACTCGCCAAGAGTTTCGGCCTCCATTGCCGGATCACCGAAAGTCTTGGCGACTTCCGCTACAAATTGTTCTTGGCGGTTTGCCGTAGCGGAACTCGCCAAGAGTTTCGGCCTCCATTGCCGGATCACCGAAAGTCTTGGCGACTTCCGCTACAAATTGCCTGACAGCGTTAAGGAACTGTCCCTAAACGCCGTAACTCGCTTCACTCGCTACGGCCTACAAGAGGCCTGACGAGCTTAGACGTTAAACTCAGTGAATGCTTTAAGCGACCTGAAAGAACGTGGGTTCATTTGCTGCGGAACTGCTGTAATCACTTGCCGGTTCTTTGACGGCGGCCATGGGTGATGCCGGGACCGCGAAAGAACCTGGACTTGGATTCGCCTGGATTTGGTTCTTCGGCTCCGAAGTTCGGCCGACCATTTCGCCTCGTAAGATCGCCAATTCCTTGGGAGCTTCGATGCCAATGGTGACTTTTGACTTTTTGATCGACGTCACCTGAATCACGATCCCAAGTTCTGGGATTTCGATCGTTTCGCCGTCTTTACGTGAGAGAACCAACATTCGCTACTCCTTTTGGCCGTGTGAATATTCCATCAAGTCGGTTTTGTCGCAAAACTGACTTTTGCGAACTGAACGTTTGTGAATATACCGCACGACCCAATGGTGAACAAGAGTGCATAGTCGCGAAAATGACACAAATTTGCACGGTTCTCACTGAACTCCACTATTGTTCGGCGATTCCGTAAACGGCGATCCCGTAAACAGCGATCCCGTAAACGTAGGCCGTGTGGAGCTTTGCGACACACGGCCTACGAAGTGACTTTGATCGGGAAATACCTTCCTTACCCAGGTGGCCAAGTCAGTTTTCGGCCGCCCATGACATGAAAATGCAGATGCGGGACTTCTTGTCCGCCGTCGTCGCCACAGTTGGCAACCAGCCGATATCCTCCGTCCAGGCCTTCCTTTGCCGCGACTTGCGAAGCGACCAGGATGCAGCGACCCACGATCGATTCGTCCCCGTCCGTTAGGTCCGCCAACGAGACGATTTCTTTCTTCGGGATGACCAAGAAATGCGTTGGTGCTTTCGGAGCGATGTCACGAAACGCTAAACACAGGTCATCTTCGTGCAGGATATCGGCGGGGATTTCGCGGTCGATAATTTTGGTAAAGATCGATGGCATGGCGTGGACCTGGGTGGGTTGAAGTGTGTGTTTTGTCAAAGACCTTAGCTTGATGCGTTCGTTGCCTGTTCTCGCAGGCGATTTTTTTCGCGGGACTGTCGCCACTTACCGATCGCGGCAACAAAGCTGGGGACCAGGATAGTGCGGACATAGAACGTGTCGATCAGGACTCCTAAACCGAGTGCAAACCCAAGTTCCACGATGCCGCGTAGCATTGCATCGTTGCTGGATGTGGTGAAGCCAAATGCTTCCGCAATTGGTGGCAACCATGCCGATGCTGTCATGCTAAAGAACGTCGCCGCCATCACCAACCCGCACGCGGTGATGATGCTGCCGGTCCGCATCACCGCACGACGGAGCGCGGCGACCCAGCCCAAGCGACGTTCCTCTTCGACAATGCGAGTCACCAAGTAAACGTTGTAGTCTTGACCGATCGCAACCAAAATTACAAACAGGAACAGCGGCAGCTTCCAGTCCAGGCCGACGTAATCATCCCCGTAGGCAAATCGAAAGAACAGGATGGTCAGCCCCAGTGTCGCGTAATAACTGATCAACACCGTGACGATTAAATAGCTGCACAACAACACACGGCGGATGACCAGCAACAGAACCAAGAAGACCGCCAGCACGACGACAATTTTGATCCGTCGATTGTCACGCAACGTCACGCTTCGCAAATCGATGATCGACGGCGTCGTTCCAGCTAACAGAACCGTTGCACCCGAAAAGTCAGACGATTCGCTCTCTGTCTTCTTGATCAAAAATTGTTCCAGCTTTGTCACCGTCGCGGCTGTCTCGATTGAAAAAGGATCGCCGTCCATCGTGACATCCAACCGAGCCAAGCGATTTTCGTAAGGCTGAACTGACGAAAAAAAGTATCGTTTAGAGACTCGATGATTTCGCAGCGCACGCCGTTTCCAAGCTGCACTGGAAAGCAGACCCATTTCTTGACTGGGCGAAAAATCACCCAAAGGATCGTCTGCCGTACGAACCGTTAGAACTCCCTCCAGTTCATAGATCTGTTTTGCAAGTTCCTTCGACTGGGTTTCCAATGTCTTGCGATCAACGTCATCTGGTTGCACGATCAAAAGCGTCACTGGATTGATTTTGCCGATGTCAAAATGCTCGGACAACAATCGCAATCCCACTCGGCTGCCCGCATTACTGCTCAGTTGACTGCTCAGATCGTAGGTAACCGACTTTTCATTTTTCAAGCCATAAGCCGCGGGAATGCATAGCAAAAACAAGCCGCTGAATAGAGTTAGGAACGGCCGCCGCGTCAGCGTCAACGCAATCACCGCCCAGATGCCACCAGAATCTGAATCACTGTTTCGATCGCCCATCAGTGATACAGGCGGTGCATGGGAAGGTTTGATTTGTGCGGGCCAAAACGAAGCGGGACCGATCAGGGCCAACAATGCGGGTGTCAGCGTCGTGCAAACCAATAGCCCCACCAGCAAACAGATCGCGATCACAGGACCGGTGTAATGAAACTTTCCGAATTCCGCGACCCATAACATGCCCAAACCGACAACGGTCGTCATCGCGCTGCCCACTAGCGCTCCCAACACGCTGGAGAGCGAAGTTGCACAGGCTTGTAACCAATCGGCAGTGGCTGCTTCTTCACGAACTCGCGAAATCAAAAACAAGCAATAGTCGGTCCCCGCCCCAAACAGAATCACCACGATGAAAATGCGGCTGGTCGTAAACAAACGCATGTCCAACCACGGCACAACCTCGCGCATCGACCAATCGCTCAGCAGCGCGACCAGCGACGTTGAAACTAGCACCGCGACGCCAATCGAAACCATCGGAATCACGATCAGCAACGGAGCTCGGTACACCCAGGCCAAAATCACCAAAATCATGACCACCGTAATCAGTTCGGTGTAGCGAATCGCGTCTCGAGCGGCTGCTAAAGTTTCGCCGCCGGTGGCCGCCGAACCTGTGATTTCTAAATGGATTCCTGGCTCGGTATATCGGCTGCTGTAATCCATCACATCGGCGACCAATGCTTTGACGGCTTCGACGGTCGCGATGTTACCGGTCGCTGCCAATTCGCTGGACAGTTGCATCACGGCTAGGCGTGCCCCATCGCTACGCAACTGAGATCCGATCACTGGATCATTCCAGGACAGCACATCCAACATCGATCGCCAGGGATCAATCGCTCGCTCGTCGATCGGAACACTGACGCTTGGCAAATCTGGTTTCAGGACCAGCGCGGCCTCAAAATCTTTTGAAACAATTTCAGGAAACCCGCCAATCGATTCGAGCAGTTTTCCTCGGTCCCAATAAGCGATCGCCATCCGCGGCTTGGTCAACGTCGGCTCGTCATCGGGCACCTGATCGGCGATTTGTTCATAGAACTTTTCGTCGGCGCTGATCGATGCGTCAAACGCATCCTTGGCAAGATTCAACCAAGGCTCCGGCGACGAATCCGCAACGATCGGGCCACCCTGGTATCCCGACTCGATCGCCCGACGCCAACTCACGACACCGAGGTTGTGATACAAGCGTCGCAGCAAGTCATAGCCAACGGTTCGGTCCGTCTTGGAAAACTCGCTTGCAGATTCCTTGTCCTTGTTTCGCGCCAACACCAATACGATCTGGCTGCGGCTACGTTCGCCGGGAAAGGCTTCATCCAACAACCGTCCGCCCGCGACGCTGGTCATTTCGGCAGGCAGGTACTCAAAATCACCATCAAGCGCGACGCTCTTCCAATTCGGTGCGGCGACACGAAGCGTGACCGCCAGCAAGACCCAAGCCAGCACCACCAGGATCGGGTGCTTGATGACCCATTGGACCCAACGATTGGGAAGAGATCGATGCTGAAACTTTAGCGGCATTCGTGGGCCAGTATGAAGGTACGGAACGAGATCAAATCATATCGATTTCAATTCCGATCGCCACCTTGCCGTCCACGAGGCCTGCGTTGATCGCGGCCTTGCGGTCGATTTCGATTGTTGCCATTGTTTGCACCAGCAGACGCTCTATCACTGGCAGACGTCGTTCCGCTGATTGCTTCCAGTGCCTTTTGCAGCGTCTCGCCATTCATGCCGCCTGAAAGTTTGACAATCTGAACTTCACCCTGCGGCCGAGCAGCTTCGTCAAGTTGGTTGATCATTTCAGCAACCAGGTTCAGCAGCGGTTCGCCCTCGGCGCTGACCAACAAAGTGTTGCCGACTGCATCGATTCCGATCGACAGTTTTCCTTTAAACGAAAAGTCGGCACCACCGGCGTCACGGCCACTTTGCGTGTCCTCCAGCCCACTGCCGTTGCCGCCGCGACTTTTGTTGACATCTTTGGACTTATTCTGACCACCACCGCCACCACCTTGGTTGCCGGTGAATGCCTTGTCGTTGCTGGACAGAAGGTCGCGATAGGCTTCCTTGACGGTTTCCGCGATCTTGTCTGCCTTGCCGTAATTGATGTTCAGAAGTTTCGTGAAACGAGTCTTTCGTTTGTTGATCGGTTCGGGAACATCCCAGAGTGAAATCAACTCTTCAATCGTTTTAAGTTGTTCCGCATTCGCGCCGGTGATCACCAGCGTGTTGGTATCGGATTCGTCCACGAACTTCAGTTTGTTTCCTTTGCCTAAACCCGTCGGTGTGGCTTCATCGTCATCATCATCTGATCCAAAGTACCATCCGTAAAATCGATCCGCTTTGGAATCGGATTCTTCGTCCACGTCGCCGAAGTAATCTTCCAGGTTCAATTTCATCCAAAGCGCCGACGCGTGCTTGATGTGGAAGACACGATAGGGACGTTGCGGCGGTTTCATCTGAAGCATCAAGCTTTCCAGACGATCGAGCGCCGCGGTGTCGGGGCTGGTCAGAATCAAGTTCCCTTGGGCGTCAACTTCGACCCGTATGGGTTGGGGCGCGCCAGTGGTTTGACTTGAACGTTCCGCAGCCTCGTCTTTCGCACCAGTGCGAAACTTACGATCAAAATCCTGCAAGGTTTTAATGTCTTTGGCATTAGATGATGATTCTTGATCTTCACGATCAGTCTTTGCCAGCGTCATGAATCTGCGCGGGATCTCATTATCCAAAGGCAATGGACGCATTGCGATCGGGCTATCTTCCTCAGCATCAACATCGATCGGCTCGGCGGCGGGACCAACTTCGTCGCCTTGTTGCTGGTCAGGTTTTGAATCACCGGTTTCCGGATCATCTGATTCTGTTTCGTCAGCCGCGTTGGGATCCGCGAACTGGTCAGCGTCTGGAAGTTCGATTGGGTTGGGCGAGAACCGGCTCCACTGAGACTTCAATCGCTTCAAGTACTCCAAAGTTTCCGGAGTCGCGTCAGCATTGAGGATACGGACCGTTTGTCGATTGCCGCCCGGTGGAGGAAGTTCACCAAGCTTGACCAACAGCGATCTTACTTGTTCCATCTCCTGTTCATTGGCCCACAGCAAGACTTGACCGAGCCTAGAATTCGCAGCCACACGAAACTCGTCTTGGTCCTTGGACTCTTCTTCGTCATCGTTGTTGTAATAACTGTAGTAGTACGACCGACGATTGTTCTTTTTCTTATCTTTGTCGTCCTTTTGCCCCATCAAAAATGCAATCGATTCAGCGACCTCGTTTGGATCGAGTCGTCGCAGCGGCAGGACCTCGAACTTGCGTCCGCTACCGTCGAGCCGTTCGATCAGCGAATTGATGATGTACCGATCCGCGATGGAGCCCGAAACGATGATCGCCTTATTATCCTTATCGACGCGGATTCGCGTTCCAGGTTCCAAGACGTTCATTTCTGAAACGATCTCGATCAACTTTTCCGCGTCCAGCGAAGCGAGCCGAAACACCTGCACTCGCGATTGAACGTCCATCAAGTTTTTCAGGCTGTCGCCGGGAACGTCGATGCGTTTTAAGAACTCAGTCGCGATCGCAACGCGGTCAGCCGGCGCGCGGATCAGGATTGAATTTTGTCGGACATTGGCAACGATCGCGATCTCTTCCTTTTTAGGTTGCGGTGGTGGCTGTCCATTGTTTTGCTGTTGGCGCATCTGCATTTGTTGCATTTGCTGGGGCGTCAGCGGCGTTGCTTTCTTTTTCTTTTCGACACCAAGAAATTCTTCCAGCATTTGTTTAGCGATGCTGGCTGACAAATGTCGCAGGACGAATTCGGGTGCAAGAGCCTCACGCGAACTATTACTGCGTTCTTGATCGAGCAGGCGAGCGACTTGACGCAGATTGATCGCGGCATCCATCGCCTCGATACGATTGGTCGTGGTCAACGCGGTCAGTTTTCCATTGCTGCTGATCATGGGCGCGAGCTCTTTGGATAGTTTGTCGGCCGACAACCAGCCAACATCCAACGACGTGCGAACAAAACTGTGCGAAGGAAGTGAGCCCAAGTCCTCTGGTGCAACACGTGGTACGATCGCGGGGTTGATGGTTGCTGTTTTTGCAACGGTCAGCCCTCCGTCGATTTCCAGAAGCGTGTACCCACGAGCGAGCAAGTAACGGTTGAACAGATCACGGGTCTCCGCCACGGTGTATCGACCAGGCGAACGCAGGTTGACGCGGTCACCGGGCAATTCCAACCAATCGAGCGGTTGATCCGAGATGTCGGCAAGCCAATGAATCAGATCAACCCAAGGTTGGTTACGAAATTCAAACGCGATTTTTCCATCGCTGGCAACGCTGACATTCAACTCATCTGGATCCGAGGATTCGTCCTGAGTGCTTTCGCGCCGGATCACCTTGGGCTCGGCCGGTTCCGAGCCAGCATCGTCTTGTTTCTTGTCTTTGCTCTTTTTGTCGCCACTGCTGTCGCCATCGACCGGTTTTGCGCCGGGCGGCAACGGAGGTGGCTTAGCACCGGGCGGCAATTGAATTGTGCTTTTTTTGCCGCTGGCATCGATGAACGAAAACTCATCAGCGTGCACGTCAACTGCGTATAGGAACAGCGTCGAAAGCAGAATCGACGCGAGGATATTTTTAGAGACGCGGGATCGAATCAGCACAGCAACATCGAACATACTTGAAGGGAAAGACAAAAAGTCTGTCTTAGTATGAATGGTCTTGGCTGCGGATACAAACCGATCCGGCATTTTTGCCGCGGTTCGACGACTTTCGCCAGGCAAATCAGTTTTTCAAACTGGTAAGGAACTGTCCTGAAACAAGTTCCGTATTTGGCGAAGTCTTTCGTAGCTGGGCCCGCCAGGGTTCAGTCGGGTACAGCTAGTAGTGAACTGAACCCTGGCGGGACCAGC
>NZ_LWSK01000112.1 GCF_001642955.1 Rubripirellula obstinata
GCTACGAGGGGACGCCGAAAGTCTACGCGACTTCCGCTACCTCCTAACCGAAGATTGAGCTGACATGGACTACTAGTATTCCGCGTCACCTCAATTTTCGGGTAGCGGAACTCGCCAAGAGTTTCGGCTACGAGGGGGACGCCAAAAGTCTACGCGACTTCCGCTACCTCCTAACCGAAGATTGAGCTGACATGGACTGCTAGCTGTACCCGACTGAACCCTGGCGGGCCCAGCTACGAAAGACTTCGCCAAATACGGAACTTGTTTCTGGACAGTTCCATAGAACGCAGTGAATTCCGTTCTGCGTTCGATAATTCCAGTTAAGCGACCGTACCAATCGTGCCGATTATTCCGAATGGAGGGCGGAGGACACGGGCGCTTTGGTGGTCGGTGAGAGCTGATGATCGATGCTGCTGCGTGATCTCCTGAGGATCAATTCAAGTTCAGGAATCGCAAGCACGCGAATCAGGTCAATCATGCGCATTAAGCTCACACGCTTTTGTCTCGGAATGGCAATTGCCAGTTTCACAACCACCGGTCTGGAAACCGCCAACGCTCAACGGGCTGTTGTTCCCGGAACCGGAACAGAAATAGTCGGCGTCGCGGATGACTTTGAAGACCCGAACTGGAACTACATTCCTCGGAACCCCAAGAGTACCGAGGACATCGACGAGAACCAGCGTGCCCCGATGGGACGCAGCACCAACGGTCGGTGGTACGAAGGGATCAAACGCGGTCACCCCGATATCGTCAAACGTGTTGCAACTCCGCCGGGCGGCATCGAAGGCAGCACGGGTGCATTGTTGCTAAAGAGTATGAACACTGGCATTCCCGGTCAGGTCAGCCGAGTGATGCACCAAGACGATTTCGTCGCCAACGTTCAATACCGACTCAAACGTACGATCAAGGTCAGCGAAGCACCCAGCGTGACGACTCGCGTTTTCATGCCACCCGTGGCCGAATGGGAAAACCGCAGCGGGCCGCACTTTGGTTTTCGACTAGCCTTGGAAACCACGGCGATGGTTGACAAGGAATCCGGCATCGGGATTTTCAAGCGGACCAAAAAAGAGATGGGCAACGAGGTCTACTGGCCTGGAATGTTCATCGAATTCGAGAACAAGAGCCAGACTGGCAAGGAAAACGATTACGCGTACCTGCGAATTCGCAGCAACCGACGTGGCGGCGATTTCCGTGGTCCGCAAATCACGACAACGGGTTGGTGGACGTTGGGCATGAGTGTCACGCCGGACGGAATGGTGCATTATTACGCCAAGCCAGGTGTCGAAGATCTGAATGAGGATGATTACATCACCAGCCAGTTTCCTTACGATTATCGGTGCGAGCGTTTCCGAACGTTTTTCTACAACACGTGCAGTGCCGATGACGGCAAGCGTTGGAGCACCGCGTTCATCGTTGACGACCCAAAAGTATTTGTGCTGCGTCCGATCAGCCGTCCACAAGTCGCCAATCGGAAACGTAACCGACGCTAGAACCAAGCGGGCGTTTGGTGCGTAGGAGGCCTGCAAAAACAAAGTGCATTCGACGCACTTTTCCCTTTGGGAGAAGTCGAGCCTATGTGAGGGAGAGGGTTTACAACAACGCTGGCCCCCTTCCGGCCGCTGAATTGTCCGGTCTGCGGGGCGGTTGAGGTGAATCACGGAAGCTTTTGCGGATCAGATTGTTCCTGGGTTGCGTCTTCTAACTAGAGTTTGCTTTGTCAGAGTTTTCATCGTCACTGTTCTGGTTGCTCGGACTGACTCTGATTCCACCCGCGATCATTTCAGCATTGACGCTGTACCCGATCCGACGCCACGCTGGCCGGCTTGGGTTGGTCGCACGTCCCGGCGGACATAGCACTCACGTCAACGTCACGCCGCTGGGCGGTGGACTTGGCATCTGGGCTGGCATCATGATCACGTTCGCGGCCGGAACGTTTGCGGTTTGGTTGCTGCGACAATCGCCTGACTTGCAATCCAGCGTTCCCGAATTTTTTGTCGTTCATCTGGATGGTGTTTGGTCGCGATGTGCTCAGCTTTGGGCGTTGCTGGGTGCTGGCAGTGTCTTGGTTGCGTTGGGCTTCATTGATGATCGCCGCGGCGTGAATCCGTGGATCCGGTTGGCGATTGAGTTCGCGGTCGCTGGATACGTGGTTTACGGATTGGGATTTGGCTTGACCGCGTTTATCGGCATCGAATGGTTGACGAATCTGTTGTCAATTTTGTGGATCGTTGGACTGATCAATTCGTTCAACATGCTGGACAACATGGACGGTTTGTCAGGCGGCGTTGCAGCGATCATTTCGGCGTCGATGGCGATCGTGATGCTGACGACGCCCGAATCTGGATCGATGGTTTCGCAGCTTTTTGTTGCGGCGTTGTTGTTGGTTGTGTTGGGTTCCTTATTGGGGTTTTTGTGGCACAACCGCCCGCCGGCAAAGATTTTCATGGGCGATGCGGGCAGTTACTTGGTCGGCTTTCTGATTGCGGTCGCGATGTTGATGGCGACCTATGCCGGCAACATCAGCGAGCGACCGCACGCGGTTCTTGCGCCGCTGTGCGTGATGGCGGTGCCTTTGTATGATATGACCACGGTGTTGTGGATTCGGATTCGCGAAGGACGCAGTCCCTTTGTGGGCGACCGGAGCCATTTTTCTCATCGATTGGTTGATCTAGGACTATCGCGAGTGCAAGCGGTGCTGACGATCTATCTGGTCACGGGAACTTGCGGAATCGCGGCGGTGTTGCTGACCACGGTTTCGATCTTCCAAGCCGTCATGGTGATCGGCGTGGTCCTGTGCATGCTGTCTCTGGTCATCATCCTTGAATCGACACAATGGCGAAACAACGATTCGTAGAAGCCCCATCGCCATTGGTTTCGCCATCGCCTTTGGTATCCTTTGGACGCAAAGTCGCGATGGGTGCGGCGGGTGCGATCGCGGTTTACGTCGCTTATTACCCAAGCGATTCCATCGCGATTGAAGACGGCGATGGACTCTGGTTTGCCGTGCTGGCGATCGCCTGGATGACCTTGGTTGCAGCGGTGTGTTGGTTCCGACCAGACCCTGAATCGGTTGAGTTATCCAAAGCAGGTTTCGACTGGATTGATTTTTCAGCGATCGGCTTGGCGACATGGATGATGGTCGCTGCGTTCCTAAATGCAGCTCAATCTGATTTACGAATGGGCACCAATGAAGCTTGGTGGTGGGCTTCGGCGGCGGCAATCTTGATAGCTTCGCGTCGAGTTCTAATTTCGCAGGCGATGCGGCAGAGCTTTTTGTTGCTGACGATTTGCGTGACAGTCGGACTTGCCGTCGATGCGTTGCACCAAGATTGGATCAGTCTTCCGGCGACCCGCGCGAGCTATCAGGCGGACCCGGACGCGGTTGTGCGAGCGATGGGGATCGATGCGCCGCCGGATTCCTCCACACGAATGGTGCTTGAGAATCGATTGATGGACGGAGGCCCCACGGCAACGTTCGCGCTGGCGAATTCGTTGGCGGCGCTAATGTTGATTGGTGTGGTTTTGATCGCCGCAGCAATTCGATTCACTTGGACACAAATTTGCGTTCGCGGTAAAGTCGGATTGATCGGATGTCTGGTCGTTTTGGTTCCAGCTTTGTTGGCGGTGCGAAGTCGAGCCGCATTGGCTGCGACGCTGATTGGCATCGCGATGGTTTGCTTGACAAATTCTCGCTACGGCTCTTCTTCTCCGCTGGAAGGCAGCAGGGTGAGGAGTTTATTCGCAGCGTTGGTCGGCGTCGTTTTGACCGGGATTCTGGGCCTAATCGGCCTGGCAATGTTTGGCAATCCAGAATGGTATGGACAGGCACCGGCATCGCTCGCGTTTCGATTGCAGTACTGGGCCGCGACTTGGCGAATGATGCTGGATCATATTCTGCTGGGCGCAGGGCCTGGGAATTTCCAGTCGCTCTACGATCGTTATCGGGATGCCAACACGACCGAACAGATTGCTGACCCGCACAATTTTTTGCTGGAAACATTGTCGTCTGGCGGACCAATTGCATTGTGTTTGTTGATCGCAATCTTTGTTCTTGGTTTTAAGCAATTGCGAAAACACCAGCTTGCACCGGATGCCACTGAGAAGAATGATTTATTGGCTCTTGGCAACGATCGAACCATCTTGATCGGCGGTGCGGTCATGCTTGCGATCATCTGGTTTCTCGGGCTTCTGACGTTGCACGCTCCCGACATCTCCTCGCATCGTTTCGCTGTTCCCATCGCATTGGGATTGGGTTGGTCCATCCGTTCAGTGTTTCAAAAGCTAGATCAGCGACAACTGGATCTTGCGTATGTCGTTAGCCTAATCGCGATCCTGGTTCATTTGTCGGTCTCGGGTGGTTGGACGGTTCCCGGTGTTGCGTTTTGGGTTTGGATGATGCTGGGCGGGCTGACGCGAATTGAGATTACCTCGACGACCAGTCTGAATGCGAACAACAGATCAACCTTTACGCTAGCGATTGGCTTGTTGGCTTTGGTCCTGTTGACGTTCATGTCCGTACGGCCAGTCGGTCGCCAAAGTTGGTTGTTGTCGATCGCGGATGCATCGCTGCGATCGGGCAACACGGGTAAGTCGGGACGAATTTTGGCAGAGGCTGTCGATGCAGATCGCTGGTCGTCGAAAGCACCGATCCTGAACAGCGAATTTCTGTACCGCGAAATCATCCGTCGCAAGAACTCATCCGCTTCCAGACGTGCTTACGACGAGAGTGCAGAAGTCGCGATTGATCGCGCCGGTCCAAGCCCAACTGTCATGCGGCAATTGGCAACCCAACGATTGCATCTGTATCAAGTCTTTGGCAAGCCAGATGATTTAGAGATGGCGGAGCAGTATCTACAAACGGCCTGGCAAGGATCGCCGGCGAACCAGTGGTTGGCAGCGCAGCTCGCTGAGATCGCTCTGGTCAAAAACGACAAGCTTGCAAGCGATTGGGTTGAGCGTGCGGAAACTTTGTCGAAACTGGGTAATAACCCCGAACGTTTGTTGCGTCTTCAACTACTGTACATAGCCGAACCCGTTGGGGACCCGGCGGCGTTGGAACCAGTTCGAAAGTCTGCAAAAGAGCGGCTTTTTCTAGCCGAAGACGACCAACGCTAAAAGAGTGAACATCGAAACGAACGGGTGGGGGGAAGGGTTGCGGACGTTTCTAGTATCAGGTGCAATCCACGCAGTACCTTTTATTTTCCAGGATGCCAAAATGCGATCCCATTCATCAACTTATTATCGCCTCACTCATATCCTGACTTCGTTGTTGGTGGTCACCGCGTTGCTGGCCGACACATCGGTCGCCGAGGAACCGGTTGGGTTTGATGTTCTGAAACGGTGTGCCAAGGTTTCCGGTGGCTTGGATGCTTTCGCAAAAGTGAACTCGATCACGATGAAGGCCACGATCAGCGTCAGTCAGCAAGGCGTGCCTGCGTCGAATTCTGTTCAAGGAACTTTGGAAAGTCACTTCATTGCACCCGATCGCGCCATCGTCATCGTTGACTTGGGCAGCTTGGGAAAGTCAACACGCGGGGTCCAGGGAGAAATTGCTTGGGAGTCATCTGATTCTGGAAATCGCAAACTAAAACCGTCTGAGCGAAAGCGATTGTTAGATTCGATAAGCTTGCGTGAGACGTTTGAGCCAACCTCGGTTTTTGCATCGTTTACGAACCGCGGGAAAGAAATGGTCGATGGCGAACCCTGTTACCGAGTCGAAGTGTCGCGGCGCGGGAACGATGAAGCAGACCAGATTTACTACAGCGTCAAAAGCGGATTGCCGATGCGCACCATCGCCACTCGGCACACCATGGGCGGCGACCGGGTCGTTGATTCAAAGGTGAATCAATACAAAACCTACAAAGGACTACAAGTTGCAACGGAGATCCGACAATTGATGCAATCGTTCAAGCTGATTCACGATGTAAAAGTTCATACGGTAGAAATCAACGGCAAGATTGACGAATCAGTATTTACGCCGCCCGCGGATTTAGAAAAATCTTAACCAGCCAGCGTTATCACCGGCAGCCCCGAAGATACCAAAACCCTAAGCTGGGGCTGTAACGGCCTTTCGATTAGTTCGTTTAGCCGCGTGGGCATCGCCCCGCGCGTTCGGGCCAGCACAACGCGCGGGGCGATGCCCAACGCGGTTAAACGATTTATAAACTCTTCACGGCTTTGGGCAGCCGGTAGGGAAATGCCAGCTCACCGGGCCTGACGTGCAAAAACTGATTCGGCTTCCCGCTTGGAATCAGTGCAAAGCTGCATTTTTCAAGAGAAAGCGTTGTTAGAAACAAGCCCCTCAATTTCAGGTCGATCCTTGGCGAATCCGAAAGCGTCCATTGCAACGTGGTGCCATCGAAAAGTGTAGACTGCTTACTCTGGCCCGCCAATTTCACTTTCCACGACATGTCCACCCAACGTGCCTAAGACCGAAAAACAAACGTTACTGAGCCCCGAATTGCTCGCTCGACTGGAACGGCTGGAATTGGTGTCTCGCAAGATTTTTCGCGGGCGGATGAAGGGCGAACGTCGTAGTAAACGCAAAGGGCAAAGCGTTGAGTTCGCGGACTTCCGTAATTATGTCGCCGGCGATGATTTGCGGCTGATCGATTGGAATCTCTACGCACGATTGGACCAACTGTTTTTGAAGCTGTTTCTTGAAGAAGAAGATCTGCACTTTTTTGCTTTGATCGACGCCAGCGAATCGATGAACTTTGGCGACCCGACCAAGTTGTTGGTGGCGAAGCAATTGGCGGCGGCATTAGGTTACATCGGGATGTGCCGCGCCGACCGCGTCAGCGTCACGGCACTGGGCCCGCACGGGCGCAGGGCACCGGTGCTTCGTGGCCGATCGAGCCTGTGGAAAATGCTCGACTACCTCGATTCGGTGACGCCAGGCGATGACAGTAACAATGTTTCGCTGCACGATGGCGTTAAAGATTTTTCGTTGCGGACCGCTGGCACGGGCGTTGCCGTCTTGATCAGCGACTTGATGGACAAGTCCGGTTATGAATCAGCACTGCGAATGCTGATCGGACGACGCATGGACGTGTTTGTCATGCATGTGCTTTCGCCGGAGGAAATTGATCCACCGCTGCGTGGCGATCGGAAATTGATCGACATCGAAGACGGTGACGAAGCCGAGATCACGATCAATGCGTTTGTCTTGGAAAAGTATCGCGACACGGTGCGGCAGTTTATTGGTACTGCGAAACAGTTTTGCAGTCGCCGATCGATCGTTTACATTCCCGTCCGCACCGACACACCTGTCGAAACGATCGTGACGAAGTACCTGCGTGAACGCGGAGTCGTACGATGAACTGGATTTCAACGTTGGTGCCTTGGCAGTGGGGCGTGTTGGGCTTGGTGCCGATCGGCATTGTGCTGCTTTACTTCTTGAAGCTACGCCGCGAACCTGTGGAAGTGCCCAGCACCTATTTGTGGTCGCGAACGATCGAAGATTTGCATGTCAACAGTTTGCTACAGCGATTGCGGCGTAGCTTGCTGCTGTTTCTGCAATTGCTGGCCGTGGCGATTGCCGCGATCGCGCTGCTGCGGCCCGGCGTGCGAGGCGAAACATCGGGACAAGATCGGACAGTGTTTTTGCTGGATTCGTCCGCCAGTATGCGAGCGACGGATGTTGATGGTGGAGATGATGGTGGGAAAGATGCTGGGCAATCGCGTTTTGACGTTGCCAAAAAACTGATCGCCCAAGAAATCGACCAGATGTCCGACAACCAGTCCGCGATGTTGATCACGTTTAGCGATCGGCCCAACACCGTTCAATCATTTACATCAGACCGCCGTCGGCTTCGCGATGCTCTGGACAGAACCGAAGTAACAAATTTCCCGACCGATATCCTGGGCGCTCTGAAGGCAGCCGACGGTCTAGCGAACCCGCGACGAACCAGCGAAGTTGGCAACATGAACGATGTTCAGGTCGCCGGCGCGATGCCAGCCGATTTAAAGATTTATTCCGACGGTGGATTCCAACCGGTGACGGAATTCAATCTCGGCAACCTGATCCCGACTTACGTTTCGATTGGATCCAAGGACGCTAAGAACCTAGCCATCACCGCATTTTCAGCGGAACGAAATCTGGAAAACCCTGGCGAAGTCCAAGCCTTTGCGACAGTGGCCAACCTGGGCAGCCAACCGGTCGAAGCAACGGCAACGTTGATGATGGATGGCCAGTTTATGGATGCGTCGTCGGTGTCGCTTGACCCCAGTGATCAAACGGGCCTATCTTTCGCGATCGAAAGTGATGAAGCGGTCCAGTTGTCGCTGCGGCTGGACGTCGAAGATGACCTGCAAACTGATAACGTCGCCTTCGCCGGACTGACGCCGCTTCGCAACGTTAACGTGCTGGTCGTTACGCCGGGCAACACGCCGCTTGAATTGGGTTTGCAAACATCGAAGTCTTCAAAAATTTGCAAGTCAGAATTTGTGTCGCCCGATTACTTGCAAACGGACCGTTACACCCTGCGAGCCGAATCGGGAACTGATGACCTGATCATTTATGACCGCTGTTCTCCGAAGCAGATGCCGGCGACCAATACATTCTTTATCGGTTCGCTGCCAACGGCCAAGCAAGACGCGGCCGCCGATGAAAAATGGTCATGGGCGAGCGAAAATTCGGGCGTCGTGTTGATCGATATCGACCGGACTCATCCGATGATGCGGTATCTGGAATTGTTTTCGCTGTTGATCTTTCAAGGCCGCGCCATCAATGGTCCGGTCGGCAGTACTGAACTGATCGGCGCGGATGTCGGCCCGATGTTGGTGCTCGCACCGCGTGACGGCTTCCAAGACATGGTGTTGGGGTTTCCGATCATCACGACCGACGACGACGGTACATCGGGAACGAATACCAACTGGTACGCCGAACGATCCTGGCCCGTGTTCATGTTGAACGTGCTTCGGTATCTAGCCGGTGCGGCGGAGGCCAGCGGCGCGCCGTCTTACCAGCCCGGTCAAACGGTGCGAGTCCGATTGGAGAATGCAATCAGCGACGCCGTGATGGTACGCAACACTGGCAGCGACAACGCCGCCTCTGAAAAGCTAACGCCCGGACCGACGGGAATCGTGGATATCGTCGGTGCCGATTCACCTGGCAACTATCAAATCAAGACTGGCGATCGACTGGCGGACCTGTTCGCGGTCAACCTGTTTGATCCCACCGAAAGCACGCTAGCGGTAGCGCCGGATATCGAGCTTGGTTACGAAGCGGTCACCGCCACCGCCGGTTCCGTCGAAAGCCGCAACGAGTATTGGCGGATTTTGCTGGTCGCAATGCTGGGCGTGCTGGCGACGGAATGGTGGGTCTATTCCCGCCGAGTCGGTTAAGCACAAGCAGAAATTTCTGGTAGGCCGTAGCGAGAGAAACGAGTTACGGCGTATTTCGCTGCTTGCCTCACCGGTCAGCTCGCGCTACCCTTACCGGTCAGCTCGCGCTACCCTTACCGGTCAGCTCGCTGGGCCATCACATGCGGCATGTTCAGTCCAGAGACAAACCCGGGTGTTCCCGTCACCGTGACCTGTTGGTTCAGGTGCATTCGCAAGTTGATTCCAGGCGACGGAGTGACGTAGGCGATCGTTCGTCCCGTTCCGTCGGTCAATGCGAACGGCGGACTGTGGGTGCGAGCCGAATAGACTTGCACCAACTGCCCGGTGTAACTCGCCTTGCTGTCGGCGGGTTGTGGAGCCGGTGCCAATGATGCGGCAACACCTAACCCATCGCCCGCGATTGACGCGTCAGTCATCGGAAGCGACTGCAGACCCGGCGTGTTAGAAATCGGTTGACTGCTGGACTGGATGACCGAAGGTCCGTCACGTCGATCGGCCAATCCAGCGTACTGATCGGCCCGCCGGGCAAGCACGCGTGCGCCGTCGGCGATCGTCGGATCAGTGGATCTGGCGGCCAATGAACGCGAAGCTTCGGAAACGACTCGTGCCTCCGCAGCCGAACTCTGTGACGACATCAATTGAGAAAGCACCAAACGCATCGAGTTCAAATCGGCACCGCGCACCTGTTGCTGCAGTCGGCTGATCTGGTCAGCGGAAACAAACGTGGGCGAGCGAAGCAGGGGACTGTCAGTGGCAGGGGCCAGTGAAGAATTGAAATTGTTCGTCAACGGAACTGCAGGGACCAGCGTTTGTGCGGGCAACGGTGAAATCCCCGCAACCTGAGCGATCTCATTGGACGATTGATGCGACTGCACAAAGGCTTCGCTCGGAATGCTGACCGTCTCGCGAGCTGGCAGTGTCATCGGAGCTGCGCTGATCGCAACGGAATCTGAATCCTTGGACATGCGGCTGGCAGCACCAGAAACCCAGTTGTCATCGCCTGCCACCTTTGAATCGGCCAATGCGACTTGATCGACCAATGATTCCTCAGCACCGATTTCTTGAATTCGAGGTTGCCCCAATTTCGCCATCGAAGCCAGCAGGCCGCGCGGTTGCGGGCGGCTGGCGGTGCTGCGGCGTGGCTTGGCAATCAGTCCGGCCGAAGTGTCTAAACTAGGTGGTAAATCGATCGTGTTGTTGTCAAACGATTGAACGCCTGAACCGATGGCTTTGCTATTGGCTGAATCGATCATGACGCTACGTCCGCTGTCGGCGACCGCGGCGGCATCAGCCTGCAAACGACGAGGACTGGCGGTGGGTTCGGGCTTGACTGCGGATGCGACCTTCGCCGGCTTTGGTTGCTTATCAACGTGCGTCCGTTCAACGTGCGTCCGTTCAACGTGCGTCCGTTCAACGTGCGTCCGTCCGGCGGGTTGAAACTGAACGTCGGACTTTGCCAACGATCGATTTTGTTCAGCCAGCGTCTCGACCAATTCTTCGCTAGTGCGAACGGTTTGGTTTTGGTGAATCCATCGAAATTCGCCCGAGGGTGGAACGATCCTCAACCACAATTGCGGTCCGTCGGGTCCGTCGCGTTCTTGACGGCCGATCACGGTAACCGGTTCGCCCTCGGCCAATTGAACTTGCCAGAGATATTTCCGGGCGCGGCCCAGGTGAGTGCCAATCCAGGCGACGGTTCGGTCTTCGATCACATTGCCCATTTCGCCGCTGCCATCAAGTTCAACAGTATCGGCGGGGATCCAACAAAAACTGTCTTGCGGCGGACGAACGCCCAGCCATCCATCATCGGTTTCAGCGTAAACTTCTAGTTGTTGCCCGTGCTTGAGCGGGTCGGTGCGATAGTATTCAGCCGAAGGCCCACACCGCGTGTACGCCTGATCTTCGGCGACAAAAACGTTGTAGGGTTGCATTGGATCAGCATCGGCAGCGAACACCGAACCGGCCCCCAAACCCAACATGCTGGTCGTGGTCAATAGAATGATCAGTGTGAAACGTCGTGCGTGAAACATCGCGAGAACTTCCTAAATCGCCGTTAGCAGAATCTTCAGTGTTTCGCTTAACGATTCACGGTCCCCTGGCACAAGACGGATTTCTGTGCAGCTAGACGGATTTGACGCGGAGGTCGTGTTGCCGCTACTTTCCAAAGGTCACTAACACTTATAACGGTTCACCAAAATGCAGCGGAATCCACGACCAACGATCCTTGCCTTGCTGTTCTGCCTGCTGTTTGGTTTACAGTCGTTTCCGGTGCCCGCGTTTGCTGCCGAAGTCATCGTCGTTTGTCCTGGGCAATGGACCGGCCAGTTGACCCGATGGAAGGAACATCGATCGAACCAGGGAATCGGCTGCGTCGTCATTCCGCCACAACCCACCGCCGCCGAAACTCAATCAGCGATTCGCAAAGCGGCAACCAACGACACTCGTTATGTCATGATTGTCGGCGACGCGCCCACGATCGGAACACCAGCAGACCTGACGTGCCAGGTTCCGATTCACTATCAGCCGACCACCGTCACGGCTGCGTGGAATTCGACTCGAACGCTTTCAACGGATCTGCCATACGGTGACATCGATGGCGATGGAAAAACGGATTTATCAGTCGGACGTTTGCCGGTCGATGGGCCGAGCCAACTTCGTGATGCACTCGCGAAGATCATTCAACACGAAACCTGCGAAGACTTTGGCGATTGGCGTAACCGAGTTTCCTTAGTCGGCGGTGTCGGCGGTTTTGGTCCGCTGATTGACACTGCCATCGAAACCGTCACGCGAACGATTGTCACAGGCGTGCTGCCCGGTCACGCAAAGACTCATGTGCGATTCGGAAGCCCAGGGCATGCCTTTTACCCCAAGCACACCACTTTCACCCAAGCCGTTCTGGACGACTATGCCGGCGGGTCTCGATTTTGGGTCTATGCCGGACATGGACAAGTCACCGAACTGGACCGAGTCCCCCAGACCGCAGCCGGTGTCCCAGTGCTGGACGGTGACAGTGCAAAACGCTTGCTTGCACCCGATGGACGCTATCCCATTGCATTGATGTTGGCCTGTTACACCGGAGCGATTGATGCGCACGAAGATTCGATCGCCGAGAAAATGTGGCTGACCGGCAGCGGCCCGATCGCTGTCATCGCCGGCTGCCGAGTGACAATGCCGTACGGAAACACCTCCGCCGCAGTCGGTCTGATCGATGCTGTCTATCAACAAAAGAAAACTCGACTTGGCGATGCCTGGTTGTCGTCGGTTCAGTCAATGCAAAAGGAATCGATCACGCAGGAACAAGCCGCCGGCGCGGTTCAGACGCCTGCTTCCACGATTCAGACTTTGGTCAACACGCTGGCGATGCTGGTCAGTCCAGCGGGCAGCGATTTGGTGGCCGAACGACGCGAACACGCCAATCTTTACAACTTGATCGGCGACCCGACTCTAACGCTGGCTCATCCTGAACCGATCACGTTTGCGATAAAACCCGGCTTTGATCGCGAGACGCCGATTCAAGTGGACCTGCAAAGCCCGATCGACGGCGTGATGACCATTTCGCTTGACCGGCCCCTGGGTTCTGTTGTGAAAACGGGTTCTGTTGTGAAAACGGGTTCTATTGTGGAAACGGGTTCTATCGTGAAAACGGGTGCTGTTGTGAAAACAGGAACCCAAGCTGGATCAGACCCAAACGAACTGACCATCGCGTCACTATCAATGGACGTTACAGCGGGAACTCAAATCCAGCCATCAATTTTGCCACCCGGCGATATCGTTGGCCCAATCGTGGTACGAGTCCATGTGTCCGGGCAAGGATGCTGGGCGGCCGGAACCGCAAAAACGATGGTTCGGTAGGGCACCGCCGCCACTACGCTGCATACAATCGGCACAACCGTCTCGATTGACAACCGATTGTCGAGTAAGCCGTACAGCGGTACAGCGTTTTTCGGCGGTGTGCCATGGTGAACCTAGGGTTCGGTATTCCATTCTATGCCCAGGTTTAATGCCGCCAGTTCGATCCACCATGACTTCCCGATTGCCATCTCCACGTAGCGGACGCCAAAGCGACCGTGACGACCTTGGCGAAATTGATTCGCCAGAGATGCAACCAGGCATGGACATCGCGATGCAGCCTGTCGTTCAGGTTCGCAGCAAATTGGTCAGCACGCTGGCGATCATCTTTGTGATCATGGTGGCCATCAATGAGATCATCCAAAGACAGATAATCGCACCGGAGATCGCCATTTTGGCTCCGTCGGTGGGCGAATCACAAATCAATCAGATCTTTTGGAACGCTCGTCTACCCTACATCTTCTTTAGTATCAGCAGTTTACTTCTGATGATGTTGCTGATGCAGCGTTTTATACTCGCATCATTCCGCCAAGTTGCTGAACTAGGCCGCGAAATCGAGCGTCGTCGCTTAGCCGAACGCGAAATGCGAATCATGGCGCATCGCGATGCCTTAACGCAATTGCCCAACCGTCCATATTTGATTGAGCGGCTTCAAGAAATTATCCGAACCCGCAAGCCAAACGCGGTCACGCGTGATGCAGTCTTGTTTTTGGATTTGGACAACTTCAAAATCATTAACGATTCGCTTGGCCATGACGCCGGTGACGATCTGCTAGGCCAAGTCGCTGGGCGATTGCAACAATGCGTGCGAAAACATGACACGGCTTCGCGTGTTTGCGCAGACAAGAATGAAAGCGAAACCGTTCGACTTGGTGGGGATGAATTTGTCGTTTTGCTTGAACGATTGATGACGCCCGAAGACGCTTTGGATGTCGCCAATCGAATCGTTCGTCGTATCTCTGAACCCTTTTCGATTTCGGGTCGGTTGGTCACCGTTGGGACCAGCATCGGAATTGCCTACGTCAATAAGTACACCAAAGACGCGCATGACGCACTGCGAAACGCTGATACTGCGATGTATCGCGCCAAGCATGCCGGCAAGGGGCAAGTCGCGGTCTTTGATAAGTCGATGCACGAAGACGTCGTGATGCGAATGGAACGCGAAAGCCAACTTCGCCGAGCAATTCACGCCAAAGATTTTGAGCTTCACTATCAACCGATTGTCAACCTGGTTACCGCTCAGGTGCAAGGCGTTGAAGTGCTGCTGAGATGGAAAGACGATTCGGGACAATACGTTTCCCCAAGCGAATTTGTGCCCATGATTGAAGAGATCGGCCTGATCGGTGAAGTCGGTGAATGGGTGTTAGAGAAATCAATGACCGATATCAACGGTGTCCTGCAAAGCGTGCCGGCGGATGTCGCAAATCAACTGAGCGTCGGTGTCAACATGTCGCCACGCCAATTGGCGGATCCGTTCTTCCTGGATCAACTCGATGAAATCATCGATCGAACCCAATTTGATCGACGTCGCCTAAGTTTGGAAATGAATGAAGCTCAGGATGTTCGTCACGGAGATCGCGTTCGCGCTGCCTTGCTGAAGTTGAACGAGAGCGGCGTTGGAATCCTGATCGATGATTTTGGCAAAGGTCAATCATCGCTGACCAGTTTCCAGAATTACCCGATCGAAGGCGTCAAAATTGATCGAAGCTTCACCCGCTCGATCGCCAACGACCATACTCATGCCGTCATTGCCGAAGCGATTGTCGAACTGGCGCATCACTTATCGGCGACGATCGTTGCCGAAGGTGTCGAATCAAAAGATCAGTTGCTGGCTTTGCAGGCCTGGGGTTGTGACGCGGCCCAAGGGTATCTGTTTTCGCCTCCACTGTCCCGCGACGATTTAGCCGGCTTTTTGTCGGACCCCAGCCATAGCGAAGGGATCAAACTGCTGCGGGAATCTGCCCAGTGCGATACGCAATCCGTTGGAATCCCAGTCGGCATCGGACTCCATCCGTTGGATGCAGGATTTCTGCCGACGGAGATTTAGGCTGGGCCGCTAAAGGTAAGGGTTGGCAGCAGTTCTCGTTCGCGCAAGTTTCATTTTCATCGCGATGGTGACTGCTTCCGACGGGCTTGCCTGGGCTGACGAAAATGTTTGCGTGGAGGGAAACTGGACGGCTTTGGGGATTTGTGGCTGACCGGCTTCGGTGTTGATTGCAAATTGCAAAATGAACACTGAAAAATGTAAATTGACCAGCGAATACCGCTTTCCAAGAATTTTCAATTTGCAATGTTCATTTTGCAATTTGCAATGTTCGACTGGTTCGCGAAAAACATCACCCACCGCATTTTCATCAGCCCAGGACTTGCCCCCGGCGGAGCTAACGACTTGGCTAACCCCAACGCGATCGAGAGCGCGATAGACCACGTACAACGAGATTTTTCCGTTAATGACGAAACCTGACCGTTAATGCACGGGAATGAATTCCGTTCTATACAAAGAAACTGGCAATCCACGCACCGTCTGTTGGCAGACCAAACCAGACATGTTCTGATACTATCTGGTTCAAGTTTGTCAAAATCCGGGGGAGCATTTGGATGTCTAGTATTCTTTTTCGTGGTGCGACGGTTGTTTTTCCTGACCAAACGGCGAAGTCGTCGGTATTGGTTCAGGATGGAAAAATTGTCGATCTTGCTGCGGCAGATCATGCAACGGCGGACGAAGTGATTGATTGCCATGGCCTGCACTTGTTACCTGGGGTTGTCGATGATCAGGTCCACTTTCGCGAACCCGGACTGACTCATAAAGAAGACCTGGCAACGGCGTCTCATGCTTGTGCCGCTGGTGGCACAACGTCTTTCTTGGAAATGCCTAACACGCTACCCCATGCGATCACCATTGAAGGTGTTCGCGATAAAGAGAAGTTGGCGGCAACGAAGTCATTAGTCAATTACGGTTTTTATATTGGCGCGACGCCCGACAATGTTGACGAATTAAACCGAGCGACGGACGTTCCGGGAATTAAAATTTTTATTGGCAGCAGCACTGGGGACTTGCTGGTCGATGAACAAGAGGCGCTTGAGCGGATTTTCGAGCAAACGACGCTGCCCATCTGTGCTCACTGCGAAGACGAAACGACCGTTCGCAAGAATGCCGAACGCCTTGCCGGCACGTCAGACATTGCCGATCACTCTCGCATCCGCGATGAAAATGCCGCCATGATCGCAACTCGCCGAGCGACCGATCTAGCGATCCGTCATAAACATCGCTTTCACGTTTTGCATCTATCGACGGCTGCGGAACTGGAAATCCTGGCTGAACCGAATCCCTATTTGACGGCAGAGGTTTGTTTGCATCACCTGTTTTTCAATGTCGATGATTACGACCGATTGGGCAGCCGAATCCAGATGAACCCTTCGATCAAAACGGCAGCCGACAATGCTGGGTTATGGGAAGGTTTGTTGTGCGGTCAAGTCCAAGTGATTGCAACCGACCACGCGCCTCACACGCTGGAAGAAAAAGCTCAGCCCTATCCCGCAAGCCCGTCGGGTCTGCCGGCGGTCGAAAACAGCCTTGCATTAATGTTGGACCAAGTTGTCAAAGGCAAGTGTTCATTAACACAAGTTGCATCCTGGATGAGCGATGCACCGGCAAGGGTTTGGGGTATCGTTGGTAAAGGCCGTATCGCAAAAGGTTACGACGCCGACTTGGTGCTGGTGAACCTGGAAGAAGAACGAACGATTGAAGACGCCAAGCAATACACCAAGACAAAGTGGAGTCCATGGTCGGGCGAAACACTTTGCGGATGGCCAGTGGCAACCTTTGTTGGTGGAAACCAGGTATGGAGCAAAGCAAACGGATTTAACGAAGCAGCTCGCGGCAGCAAACTCACGTTCGATCACTCACGCGGTGGCTATTGGAACACCTCTGGCGGCATCGGAACGGAATGATTAACGAAGCATCTGGCGGTGATATACACAAGTTTAATACCAACATATACGGCTAACATCTTATCGTTATACTTTGTGTAACCTGACGGCGTCATTGCGGGCACCGCCTATCGCGTGGCGGATGATCAAAGTAACACTGTCCGGCTAATGTCCCAACTCCGTTGCCAAGAAAGACTTGGCTACTCGATAAATCTAGAGAACAACATGGCAAAAAAAGCAACTAAGAAATCGGCAAAACCAGGCAAGGCCGCGATCATACGAGGCTACCTGGCCAAGAACCCTTCGCACACTTGGAAAGACGCAGAGGAAACTCTGAAGAAACACGGCATCACTTCGGCTTACTTTGCGATGACGAAGTCGAATACCAAGAAAAAAACTGCCCCTAAGAAAAAGAAGGCGACCGCTGCGACTGGATCGAAAAATACAACAACGATTGACGCAGTCGCATTCGCAAGAGCATCGGGCGGAATCGACAAGGCAATTAAAGCCTTGGAAGAGCTTAGAGAGATGCAGGTCTAGTGTTCCGGGACATTTTAGTTTTCGCGTAATGGATCTTGCAGAAGATCCTGGAGCAGTGGGATCTTTAGGAACGTACGACTTTTTATAGTCGCCTTTCGCTCGGCACGTCGCATCAGTTACTGCGCGTTAGGCCCGGAGGGCCGGCAGCTCCCTGCCGGGTGCGCGAGCACCCGGATGGCTGCCCCACATCAATTCTCTGGCTCGGTTTCGCGGCGTAGCCGCGAAACCGAG
>NZ_LWSK01000113.1 GCF_001642955.1 Rubripirellula obstinata
GCAGCAAATTGGGCAAGCTGCACCATGGCAGACAACACGAACTGCAGCGCTGTGAAACATTGTGGCAACGGCACATTTTCCTATTCGCCAGCATGTAGGCCGTAGCGAGCCTTAGCGAGTTACGGCAATTCGCGCACCGCCGTAACTCGCTATGGCTCGCTACGGCCTACTTTCAAGGGTCGAGACAAGTTGTCAACGACACATTTTCATCACGGCGCGGGGCGATGCCCACGCGGTTTAACAGTTTAGAAATGCTTTTAGCGTCAGCCTGGTGGGATTAGCCACCGCAATCATATTCCGGTCGTTCGTTAGCGGACCAAAGCAACCCCTCAGGCCAGTTTGCTCGCCGGAGTGGTATAGTGGCGGCCCATGAGCACACATCTTGTCACCGGCGCTGCCGGATTTATCGGATTTCATTTCGCCCGCCGCTTACTGATGCGAGGCGAAACGGTCGTCGGATTTGATAACGTCAACAACTACGGTGGCGTCCAACTCAAACGAGACCGGTTGGCGATCCTGAAAGACTTCGACCAATTTCATTTTGTCGAAGCAGATCTTGTCGATGACGGGGCAGTCGATCAAGTCTTTCGCGACCACAAATTCGACCGCGTCGTTCATTTAGCGGCGCAGCCAGGCGTCCGCTATTCATTGCAAGAACCAAGGGCCTACACACGCAGCAACGTCGTAGGATTTCTGAACGTCTTGGAAGGCTGCCGTCACGCTGAGGTTGCTCACTTGACGTACGCCAGCAGCAGCAGCGTTTATGGCGGCATGACCAAGATGCCATCGTCGACCGCTGACCGAGTCGATCATCCGCTTAGCCTGTATGCGGCGACCAAGAAGAGCAACGAACTGATGGCTCACACCTACAGCCATCTGTTTGGCTTGCCCACCACCGGACTTCGGTTCTTTACCGTTTACGGTCCATGGGGCCGGCCCGACATGGCGTTGTTCCTGTTCGTCAAGTCGATGATCGAAGGTCGCCCGATCGACGTGTTCAACCAAGGAAAGATGAAACGAGATTTCACCTACGTCGATGACATCGTCGAAGGCATCGATCGTGCCAGCGACTTGATCGCGACAGCGGATCCAGATTGGAACAGCGTTGATCCCAACCCAGCGACAAGCAACGCACCGTACCGTCTGTACAACCTAGGCAATCACCAACCGATCGAACTGTTAACGTTCATCGAAGCAATCGAAAAGGCGCTTGGCATTCAAGCCATCAAGAATCTACTGCCAATGCAGCCCGGCGACGTACAGGCAACGTACGCCGACACCGATTCACTGCAAGCCGCCACCGGATTCCGACCAACAACAACCATCGAAGTCGGCGTCCAAAAGTTCGTCGATTGGTACCAAAGTTATTACCAAACATGATCGACGAGCTGCACGAAGTAGGTCTTGGGTTCGCCCGTATCTGCATGAGAGGATTCTCATGGCGGGTTTCCTTTGTCGATCTGGAACAGCCACTAGCGTCCCTTAAGTTTCAACTCGATTGATTGCTCGCCGGGAAGAACCTCGAAGGAAAATGGTGATTTGACTGGATCCATGTAGCCAGGGGGAATGCGAATGGCAGGGGGCTTCCCGGGACCTCGATGGTTCTCACCCGCGATGTCTTTCAGTGTCACCTTGTGCCAGCCAACCGCTGCGCCAAGCCCACCCGTCCCATTCTGATACTCCAGCTCGTATTTTCCTTCGCCATCGGTCACGGCCCAAGATGCCCGACCTTTCGTCTGCTTGGCGTAATCAGGCATGAAATACACTCTTACTTGGTCTAGCGGCTCGCCTTTGGCTGACAGAACCTGGCCTGTCACGAGTCCCTTTTCAATTTTTTCAGAACAGCCCGACAAGGTAAGTACGACGGAACAGAGAACCGAAAATTTGAAGCTTCGTTTCAGCATAGAGAGACTCGTTGTGAATGATGGACCGGCCCAATGGTGAAGCCTGCCGAGCCAAACGCGGTTCAACCCCGAAAACGCGACCGCATGGGAACCCTAGTAAGCTTCATAATCAATCTGTTCGCCGCCTCGCTTCGTAGCGAGCGACCGGAACACAATCATGTTGATATCGTCTGACAGAAATCGAACGCTACCATCGGTAAATGCAAAGTTTGCACCACCGGGATGACCACTGCCGTAGGCTGATGTGCGGTTGTTAACTGAATCAAAGTCGGCGTTGGAATTCTCAGAGCTTTGAAAGTTGATCGGAACACGAGCCGACCCGAACACATGAGTGGTTCCGTTACCGCCACCAGTCCAGCTCCAGGCACCCCATTGCGAAATGGGATAGCGGCTCCACTTTGGCGCAGGATCATGGAACCGACGATCAAAGACGGGGTCATAGTGAAAACGCTCTCCGTACAGAATCGTGTTGCTTGTCCCGTCGAACACGTCCGCAAACTTTGCAGGTACTTCGTAGTCTCGCAGGAAAGTCTGGAAGTCTTCAGGCTGACTATCTTCATCAGTCATGAAGAACATTCCGTCGCTTTGCATCAAGGGGTCGCGAAAATAGGTCGAATGCGTACCGCCGCTGGCCAGGTAGCTAGACATGGCAAAGAAACCAAGCGGAAAGCCTCGCTCCTTACCACCTGAACCGGTGTTACCTGCACCTTGAGCCTGACCGCCACCGTTGTAGGTGAGTTCAACAACGGGGTTTTCGATCAAATCGGAGGGACAAAGGTAGGTGGCAACCGGTTGAGCCGTCGCTGCCTTTTCATTCCTCGCAAAAGGCCTGCCGGGCTCGAACGTGTTCAACTGGGCGGCGGCAAAGGTACCGCTAAGATCCCACATTTCGTAGATCGACGATTGCTCTAAGAACGGCAAAATCGCGGTGAAAACCGTGGTTCCATACCAATCAATCGGTTGGCCCGAAGTTGAGTTTCGATGAACCTTCGCGGTCAAACCGGATGGGAAAGACTTGTAAGTCGACTCGAAATTATGAGTAGCCAAAGCGACTTGCTTCATATTGTTTTGGCAGCTCATCCGCCTGGCCGCTTCGCGGGCTGCTTGAACGGCAGGCAACAGCAGCCCGACAAGAATCCCAATGATCGCGATGACGACCAACAGTTCAACGAGTGTGAATGCTTTTCTCTTCATTGGAAAGATCCTTGCTTTGGAAGGAACGAGTTAGGAAACCGAACGCAGATCGAAATGTAGGAGGCCTCTCGCTCGAGCCCCTTCTACAATCAATTTTCATCTCTCCGCCTGCCAAGATTATGCAAGCACTTCAAGAGTCAGTCATGGTCAAAAACGGCTAGGTTAAGAAGAATTCACACATCCGATTTCAACGGGCGACTTCGTCCCCACAAGTGCAAACGAAGGCGTAAAACTTGGTGTTGAATTTGAGTCCCACTCGTCAATTTCCGGGATCGGTATCGGACGTTCTAGAATGCATCGACTTGAAGCTGGATTTCGATCTTTGGGATGCCACCAAACACTCGATTCACAACTCACTCTCCGCCAAAATCTGCACGGAACTGCAACCCGGGGAAGCAGGGGGAATTAGACCCACCTACCGGGTGCGATGGTAACGGACCGTCTCGACTGGATTCGTGACGTCGCCACGATCTCCGTTATCTGTTGCCTGCATGAGGCAAACAGATGGTGAGGGGACGGGTTGATTGATGGATGAGCTTCGTCCCCTAGAACAAATTCATCTCCATCACTTGATCGACCAAAGCATTCCAATCGTCGTCATCTTTTTTGTCAGGAATTGCACGTTGACTTTGTTGAGTTGGAAACGCGGGTAACTCGTCGAAGCTTTGGAAATTCGTCAAACCCACATCGTCATTTAGAATTCTTCCGTCTGATGTAAGGTCGAAAAAAGGGTCATACCGAAAACCAAATCCATTGGGATTTGGATTACTCTCAAAGATTGAAAAGCTGCGAAAGTTCGTCAAACCGACATCATCATTTAAGACTCGTCCGTCTCCCGTCGCATCGCCCGGAAGAAAATTAATCTCCTGAATGACCGCACCCCCAGGTGTACCGTCGCGATTGCCATCTAAAGCGTTCCCAGCCAAATCAGATACACCTCCATCATCAATTGATAGGATCAGCCTTTCAATGCCAGACGTAGCAGGCCCGAGATCGTTCTCTATCAAACCAAACGGACTAGTCATACTGATGGTGGCTAGTGATCCAACGTGAGATATTGTGTAGCTACCTGCATAGTTGGCGATGATCGTGCCGAGCAAGCTGAGACCGTCAATCGTTACCTCCTCGCTGAATCGAATGTAAAAAGTATCGACGGTATACCAGGGCAAGATTCGCTGAGTTCCAAGAACAGAATATCCAAGTCCGTTTCCGGCACCAAAACCTCCTCCGTCCACAGCATCGACAAAGCCTGGACTCCACGGAAATGCTCCGTTAACTCCGGCGACAACAATGTCTTCAACGAACGGAGCAACACTGGGCGAGAATCTTCCAGCGTCCCCGACCGTGACTGTCAGCGGTTGAAAGAATGCATCAGAGAAGCTCAAGTTTGATTCATCAGGCCCCGACGACAATATCCTCACGACATCGATTTCCGTCGGAACTACTGCTCCTAATCCAGCGGTAACGTTCACTGAAAAGAGTAATTGGGTTTCCCCATCGGCCAACGAAAGTCCAGTTGAGAATGACACCGACCCAAAACCGAAATCGGCATTACTTGGCGGGGGCAACGGACTGACGAAGTTTGTGTCAAATACGTCCGCAGGAATATAGTCGGCGATCGATCCGCTGAAAGTGAATCCAGCGTTTTCGAACGCCACGGGCACGTTGAATCCACCGATTGTTGTGGGACCGTTAGTCGCAGTCACGAAGAAATCAATCGCATAACCGCCCGGCCCCGCAAATTCTTGTACGCTCCCGCTCAACACTAATGACGAAATTCCGTCATCATCAATGATATTTACACCTAAATCTGATAGCGATACCGACTCGTACAGTGCATCTGCTGAGCTTACTGCTAATGAAATCAACCCGCTATGTAAGCCTTCGATCGCAGCGTCATCAAAGGCGGTCACGTCAATGACTTGCGGCGACAAGGCATCGAGTGGCGTGAACACGCGATCAACCGCCACTCCTTGGCCGCTACCCAAATCCAACTGCGCGTCCGGCGTAATCGTGATCGTTACATTGCTGGTCGGAATCGTGTCGAGCACTACCGTAATGCTATCCGTCGCGCCGCCTTCGGTTACCTCCGTGCTGCCTGCCGACTCGACGATCGTGATGCCCGCGATATCGTTGTCAATAACGCTGACCGTAAAGTCAGGGATCACCAAGCCGTTAAAGGTGTTGTCGTTACTGGCCGCAGCGAACGAAATGGTTCCCGTATGCGATCCCTCAGCAAATTGATCTTCATTGGCATTGACCGAAATGCTAACCGGACTGAGTCCGCCACTGACCGTCAGTGTTTGATCAATTGCAACACCAGGACCGTTGCCGAGATCCAACTGAGAATCGGGCGTCAATGTAATCACCACATCATCAGTTGGCGTCGCGTCAAGCGCGATCGTGAACGTGTCGCCGCTGCCGCCTTCGAAGACACTGGTATCACCACTGCTTTCGGTAATGACTAGGCTACGAAGCGTAAACGCAGGTGCGACGCCGGGGGAACCGACATCAGAGTTGGAGTACGGGAATCCGCTGGCCGAGACTGCATCATCTACCCCAACGACTGAACGCGACCAATGGGTACCAACGTTGTTGTCGGAAAGCAGATCATCCAAATAGATGCTGGCCCCTTCCGGGCTATCGCTTGGCCAAGAGTTTTCGTCGTCAAAGTTGACCGTGTCTTGAACTCCGCCAATCGCATCTCGAAGCTCTAAAATTTCGTTGGTTGCGGAGGGATCATTTGCTAGGTCAAGCCAATCGACGCCAACGACCAGTGCATCACTGGGAACACCCCAAACACTCCGAAAGCCCGCTTCACTGGTGAAGGCAGTGCTCGCGCCATCGAACAATACGGCGACCTGTTTAGGCTGCAACGTAACACCCAAGGGAACCGCCCCCCACTGACCGTCCTCATCGGCCAATTGCCAACCGCCGATGTTTTGCGGTGCCGTACCCAAGTTCACGATTTCGACCCATTCGGACGAAAAGGTGCCCTCCGCGCTGGCCGGGTTATACATAATTTCGCTGATCGCAACCGATGGCGTCGGGACAGCTTCATTGTCGGTGATTGAAACCGTCAAACTGCTTAGCGAAAGCGAATTGTAGGCTGCATCGACGCTCGCGATCGTCTGTTGGATCACGCCTTCATGCAACCCTTCGATTAGCAAGTCGTCCGCTGCAGTCACCGTGACGGTTTGCGGTGACATTGCGCTGGACGGCGAAAACGTCAAGACAATCGGCAGGCCTGCACCTGCACCGAGATCAAGGTCATTGTCGGGGTCCAGCGTGACGATCACATTCCCGATAGGAACCGACGTTAGCGCGATCGAATAGCTATCCGACGCGCCACCTTCGGCTACCGCCAATGCTTCACTGTTCAGAATGGTTAGTCCGATTGGCCGTGGTGAGTTCAACGAACCAGGGGTTGGAATTGCTGTCCCGACCGAAGAAGTGCGTCGTGCCCTGCCACCGTCAGGAAGCCGTGAAAGCGAACGGCTGTTTTGCTGGCCGCTTTCGTTTTCGTTGACCTGTGGCTGCCCCGTTTCTAACAAAGGTAACAAACCAAAGTCGTTCGCATCGTTGGTGTCATAGACGATCGCGTCAATTAGGTTCGACGTGCTGATGGGCGTTCCGCTTGGAAACGAACTTGCATCGCCATCAAACAAGGCAACCGCGTCGGCACCGTCTTGAAGTAAACCATTGGTAAAGACAAAGTCGACGCCCGGAACGGTTGCGTTGCCCAGCACGAACAGACCGTTGTCATCAGTCGTCAGCCCATCCAAATCGAAAGATGAATACGAAGTGTTCGTTGAACCGTCGTACAGAACCAGTACCTTGCCGGTTAGCGATGTATTGCCAATACCGCCATCGTACAGCTCAATAAACTCCGAACTGTCAGGTGAACCCGCGGTGACTGAATCGACTTCGTTGATCAATACGGTCGGATTTTCGTTATCAACAACGACTACGTCCAAAGCGACGTTGGACAAAGAGTTGTAGTCCGTGTCGTTGCTGGAAAATGAATGCACGACCGGGCTGATTTGATTGCCTTGGCTCAGGCTATCGTCTACTGCGATGATCTGGACCGACTGCGGGGTCAACGCGTTAAGCGGTGTGAACAACAACGATGTCGCATTACCCGGACCGGCACCTAAATCGACTTGTGCGTCGGGGGTCAGTGTCACCGTTACATCGAAATCAGGTTGCGTATCCAAGGCTACCGAATAGCTATCCAGATAACCATTCTCGGCAACGATGGTGGAACCATCGGATTCATTGATAGTGATCCCAACAGGAACGGACTGAAATTCGTAGTCCACCACCACGGGCAGGTGATCGCTGGCACCACGAAGTGCCGTTAACACATTGGGTGCCGCACCCGTTCCCGTCAGCACCGAATTCAAGGCATGGGTGCCATTGTTTCCGAATGCTCGATAGGTTCCTGGAATGTAATCCAGTCCACCGGACACAAAGAGTTCACCGCTGGCAAATTGCAGATCGAATCGATCATCCATTCCGCCACCGCCGCTGGGGTCTTGAGTATGAATGCTCTTGAAGGCGTTGTTATTGGTCCAGTTACCCGGCGAGTTGATTGGATCAAAAACTTGGCCTGCACCACTGGCGGTCAGATTGGTGTACGCGCCTTCAAAAGAATTCTTCATATTGAAGTCGCCGATAATTAGAACATTCTCTCCTTGTCCTAATGCATCTGCGTTGGCTCGAAGCTGGCTCGCCTCGATCGCCCGAGTGCTCGCGTCGCTGCCGCCTGAATCAGCCTTCAGGTGAACTGAATACGCGTAGAAATCAGCATCGCCAGTGGTCGATTCGATGGGATTGAAATGGCCACGTAGCGGTGGCCGCGTGAACGAACCCGAAACATTCTGGGTTCCCAACAATTGCAGGGTCGCCGTGTTGTAGACAAAGCCGTACGCCAGCCCGCCGTAGGATGGGGAGAGCGAAAATGCGTAATCATCCACGTACAGCGAGTCTAAGATACCTTCGATACTGCTGATTGAATTCGGGCTGGTTTCCTGTAACACCAACAAATCGATAGGCCGCGTGATCCCAGCACGTGTTTCGTTACCAATCGCTTCCAGAATGGTGCTGTAGTAACCTTGCTCCGTCGTGTTCGATGGACTCCCTTGCAAGACGTTGTAGCTAGCCACACGAATCGCGGCCAACAAACGCCGGTCTTCCAACGACTCGAATAAAAGTGACGATCGATTAAACCGCATGCTACTGCCAACCGATCTTTTATTCGCTTTACCATTAGACCGTGCGAATGAACCAACAAACGGATAGACCATCCAACACTCTTTAAAGAAGTTGTAGCGAGAACTGTAGTTTTAAAAGAACTACACGAGAGTCAAAGCAACCGAACCATGACTGTTCGGATCGAGCGGAAAATAAGTGTTGCCTTCCGCTCCGAGAAAATGCGTCAGATCACACTTTTGCGGAGCGAAAGACGACTATAAATAACCGCTCGTTCCTTAGTTTGAAACCGTCACTTTGGTGACGAAACGTCGAAATTCGTTAGGCTGGTCAGCCGTATTTGCCATGACGGCCTGTCGATTTAATCGACAGGCCAGCCGCACTGGTTAGCCGCTGACCGTAAGGTCTCGGGCGAATCGGTACCCTCGAACGCTTAAGCGTCGCGGCTCAGGGAATCAACAAGCTGCTATCGTCAACACGACTCACGAAAGCGGCGCTGTCCACCTAGCGTCTACGACGTCGGATCAAACCGGTTGCTATCGCTAAGGACAAAGCTGCCAATGAAGATGGTTCAGGAATTGCAGATACTCCAATTCTCGAGGCACTCGGATTGACGGAAGTCGCAACAGAACCAAAAAACGAGTCGCTAAATAGGACCGGAGTGATCGACGCGAACCCAGGCCCAGTTGCATTAAATGTCACACTGGCGATGGTACTGGTTTCACCAACCTGAAGGCTGATGAAATTAAAATTCGTGTCCGTACCACCGAGCAATGCCGGATCCGATCCTGCTGGCACGGGAACAAGAGATTCGAATACGGGATTATACGAGACGCTCTCGAAGGTAAGGAATGGATCGGAGAAATCAAGGGAAAGGTTGAATCCACCAATATCCTCTGCTTCGCCAGCAGCAGTGACAAAGATATCCGCTGTATACGAACCCTCTCCAGCGAAAATAAATGACTCGCCCGAAATCACCAAATCCGCTTTCGCCGCCGGGCATGTAGTAAAAATCACTGCAAGAACGACCGCTAATTTTTGATACGTTTTCATTTTCTTATTCCAAAACTAAATACATCTATATTCGCCACCTGGAAACGATCTAGGCAGCCTCGACTAACACTTCACCCCCCCCTGATTCGATAGGTCTGAGTCCAACCATCCCAAAACCTAATAGGAGATTTTGATAGACAGTGGACTAGACCTGAGCAGTTGCTAAAAAAGACCTTTTTCAAAAGCCTGGTCAACTAACTGATCCCAGCTTTCTTTCGCATTATTCACGGAAGAAATGGACTCTTCAGATCTGAGAGCAAATGACATAGGCTCGGGAAGTTCGGGCAATTCGTCAAAGCTCTGAAAATTGGTCAAACCAACATCGTCATTCAGGATCTGACCGTTGGATGTAACATCGAAGAACGGGTCATAACTAAATCCAAACGAGTTAGGTCCCGGGTTTGAGTTAGTATTCAGGAAACTACGGAAGTTCGTGAGCCCAACATCATTATTGAGTACGGATCCTTCCCCTGTTCCATCTCCTGGAAGCACATTGATGCTCTGACTGAAGGCATCAGCAATCGAATTACCGGCCAAATCGGTCACGCCACCAGCATTGATACCGAGTACCAATCGATCGATACCTGTGGTCGCTGGGCCAAAATCTGTTTCAACTAACCCGAACGCGCTCGTCATCGAAACTGTGGTTAGGTCGCCAGCGTGCGAGACAGTAAACAGTCCCGCGTAGTCCGCAACATCAAGACCCAAAAGACTTAATCCAGTGGGAGTATTCACGTCTTCGCTGTACCGAATGTAGAAAGTATCTACGTTGTACCAAGGAATCGTTCGAGTCACCCCAGTTACTGAGAAGCCGAGTCCGTTATCCGCACCTGATGGTCCGCTGTCATCGACCGCATCAATAAAGTCTGTTGTCCATGCACCAAAGCCATCCACTCCTGCAACAATCACATCAGTAATCGTTGGCGGAGTTGTATCACCTGAACCAACCGCAACTTCGTTGGGTAGGCCGGGTGTGTTGATGGCTTCGCCTGGGTCTGCGATTACTCCTGGGAAGCTTGGCAACCCTGCTCCGGAGAAATCATTCCGAACCCAATCGGCGGTCGTGTCGGTGTCGGTTCCGTTTGGAATCCGTGAAGCACCGCCGTAAGGGAGTGTGCCACCATCGGTGGTTGGAAGCAATTCAGTTGCTCCGAAGTAGGCAGCATCTTCAGTTGGATCATTGATGACCGCGACTGAGTCAACAATCGTCGTCCAAGGCAATGTTGCTAGGTCAACGGTTCCGTCATCATCGGTGTCCAAATCGTTTCCGACCGAACCGGTGAACCCGGTGACCAGAAGGAAAGTGAGCGTGCCATTTTCGGCATCGACATCGGATACGTAATAGCCATTGGCATCGGTTGTTCCGAGCGTCGTCGCCCTATCAATTGTTCCGAATCCGGCGGTGGCACTGAAGTCGCCTTCAATTTCCAACAGCGTTAACGAACTGAGGTCAGTTGGCCCAGTCGCACCAGCGAAAAAGAATTCAACGAACGCATCGTCATCGGTACTCGGATGATTGGCAACGAATTCATTGATCACTGCGACGCTGCTGCTAGGTGCATCGTTGTCATTCACGGTCACCGTGACTGGATCAGCCACCAGACCATTAAACGCAGCGTCGGTGCTGGACGTTGTGAAGGTAATGTCAGACGTCAACGTGCCGTCAATGATCGAGTCATCAAAGGCCGTCACTGTGACCGTCGTTACCGTGCCTGCGCTAGTGAGTGTCACCGTCAACGGAGCACCAGCACCATTGCCCAAGTCAATTTCGGAATTGCTAGGCGTCAATGTCACATCGACATCCGCAGTCACCACTCCCGTCAGCAACAATTCGATCGTGTCGGTCGCGCCACCTTCGGTGACGATCGTACCGCCATCGGTTTCGGTCACGTTCAAGCTGCTAACGATGGCTGGGACAACCCCAGGGGAACCGATATCGGTGGTGTTATAAGTCGGCCCGGTAGGGTTGATCGCGTCATCGACACCCAAGTCAGACAATGCCCAGTTGGTACCGACATTGTTATCAGTCGCGATGTTGGTCAGATAGATTGACGGTCCACCGGGATCGCCAGGCCAATCGCCTTCGTCGTCATAATTGACGAGGTCTTGTTGGAACATCGATGAATCAAGGAGTTCCAGAACCTCGTTTGTACCCGAAGGTCCATTCGAGAGATTCCCCCAGCCAATCCCGATTACCAATGACGAGGCTGGAACGCCCCACTGGGTTCGGAAGGTCGCGGCATCAGTGAAGCCACTGTCGTACACGACAGCGACCTGACCTTCGCTGAGAGTCGTGCCTGCGGGAATTGGGTCCCAAATGTCTCCGTCTTCGTCGTCAAACATCCAACCACCGATGTCAGCGGCACCTGGACCGATATTGACGATTTCAATCCACTCACCCACCGGTCCGCCGCCCGGTTCAGCCGAATCTGGGTTGTACATGATTTCGCTGATGACAACCTCAGGCGTGATCAAATCATCGTCACGCACTGTAACCGTCAGGTCGCCTGCGGTACCCGAGTAACTGGGATCTCCTCCGCTAAAACTAAACGAGATCAATCCGAGATGCGGGCCTTCTTCGATCGTGTCGTCAAACGCATCAACGTTGATGATCACTGGCGTGGTCGCTGATGCATCGGCGAGAAAGTTCACCGTGATCGCTGTTCCTTGTCCGGCACCCAGATCTAATTCACTGTCAGGGGTCAGCGTCAGCGTAACCGTTGCCGACGGAACGGTCCCCAAGGCAACCGTGAAGTCATCACCGGCACCGGCTTCAAACACCGTCGTAGCACCGCCAGATTCGATAAGCACTAATCCAGACTGAACAACATTGGGCAAGTTAGGGGTGCTAACCGCTTCACCTGGGTCGGCAACGTTGGCAGCGAAGCTCGGCAAACCAGCACCGTTAAAAGCATTTCTAACCCAATCGGCATCGGTATCAGTGTCGGTACCGTCGGGGATTCGCGAAGCACCGCCCGGCTGGAATCCACCACCGTCAAAGCCTGCTACCAAAACTGCGTCTGTGTAAGCCGTATCACCGCCACCAAGCGTCGCAACGCCGTCGCGAACAGTAATCCAAGGTGCGGAAACCGAGGCACCAACTTCGTCAAAGTCAAACTCTCCGTTGTCGTCGATGTCCAGGTCGTCACCAACAGCACCCATGAAGCCCTCGACCAGCAGCAAGTTAATCCCACCGTTATTGAAATCAGTCAATGCTGTGAAAAAGCCAGCCGAGTTGGTGACGCCCAACGCGGTGATGGAATCGACGGTGCCGATGGTTGTTCCATCTCCATCGATTTCCAGAATGCTAAGTGAACCTAAATCAGCATTGGGTGCGGAAAGTACTTCCACAAAACCATCGGCATCTTGACCGGTGTGATTCGCTACGAACTCATTGATCACTGTGAGCGGCGCGGCTGTTTCGTTGTCACTGATGGATGCCGTCACCGAACTGGTCAGACCGTTGTAATCTGAGTCAGTACTTGCCGCGCTGATGCTGATCAAACTAGTGTGCGGCCCTTCGGTGACCGTATCGTCAACTGCCGTTACCGTAACTTCTTGACCAAGAGCACTGTCAAGCGTGATTGTGATCGGCAGACCTGCACCGGCACCCAAGTCGACCTGAGCGTCTGGTGTTAGGGTTACATCAACATCTGATGACGGGCCGGTCGCCAAGCGAACGACGAAAGTATCCGTCACACCGGATTCAGAAACTTGGGTAACTCCACCAGTTTGATCGACAAACAAGGCTGGACTCGCGTTGTTGACTACGTTAATCGAGCCGGGCGTGTTGACCGCTTGCCCAGCCTGAGTGGTGAACGTTAGACCAAAGCTTGGCAATCCGTCGCCGTTGAAGTCGTTGCGAAGCCAATCACCAGCCGTGTCTGAATCAGCGCCGTTGGGATTCCGCGACGCACCACCATAGGAGAACGTATTCCCATCTTGACCCGGCGTGATCACCGCGGTGGAGTAAAATTGATCTGCTGTGCCACCGTCAGAGACTGCGACATCGTCAATCACTGCAATCCACGGAGTCGAATCAAGACCACCCGTGTTGTCGGTGTCTAGATCATCACCAACTGCGCCGGTGAATCCGCTGACCAAAGCGTAAGTCTGGCTGCCGTTCTGGAGGATGTTAGTCTGAAAAACAGTGAAGTAGCCAGCACCATCGGCGACGCCTAGTGGAAACGCTTGATTGATGGTTCCGGATGCTCCACCATCACCATCGATTACCAGTACTGTCAACGCGGACAAGTCCGCGTTGGGCAGCGTGAAAAGTTCAATAAACTCGTCAGTATCAACTCCAGTGTGATTTGCAACGAATTCATTGATCACAACATTTGGAAGCGGCGTATCGTCATCAATGATCGTCCCAGTTGCCGCAGCAGTTCCCAGAGTGGCACCGGCGGTCGGGGCTGACAGCACAACCTCAAAATCTTCGCTCGATTCGGCATCGGTGTCACCGGCTACATCAATCGTAACAACTTGTGACGTTTCGGACGCTAGGAAGTTGACGGTTCCGCTGGTGGAACCAGAGAAGTCAGCCGCGTTAGTGTCAGTATTAGTGACAGAATAGCTCACGCTGCCAGCAGCATTGGTGAGACCTGTTCGGGTGACAGTGAAAGTGAACGGAGTCGTGCCAGAGTCGCCCTCCGGTTTCAGTGCATCCGTCGCTGCGATACTGATTTCAGTCCCGGTTGGAGGTGCATCATCATCGACGGTGATGCTTCCAACCTCGAACCCATCTCCGCCGCCGTTAATATTAAATTCAAAACCGACGACAAGGCTGTTTGCCGACGAAACATCTAGCGATGGCAGCGACCAACCAAGGTCAGCGCCCGTGTCCAGCGTTGAATCAACGGGATCGACGAAGGTCAGTGAGTCGGTTCGGACACCGTCTAATTCGTAAAACCACGTGAAAAACTCAGCCGAGCTATTGAGGAAGTCTCCGCCCTCGCCGAGAGCAACTGCACTGATCGAAGCCGTGCTCAAACTCGAAACATCGATTGCTTGGCTCTCGAAAATACCTTGACCACCCCAGTCGGCAGACTGCAAAACGAGTCCGGAACCGGCCGAGTTTAGGCCTTGGGTTGAAGCCTCAACCTTAAACTCGTTGCCGCCACTGTCTGTTGCAGGAAGGGTGTCGTAAGACAGAGCCCACTGGTTAGGAGCAGAACCAAGAGGCCCGGTTGATGCAGGAGCGGCTGCCGGTGGTGCGGTCGTACTATGGTCAGCGAAGCCAGCACCGTCGGTGCTGAAATCTGCATCGTAAATCACCGCCAACAACCGTCGATCTTCCAAACTTTCCAAAAGTGATCGGCGTTTGAAACGCGTTGTCTGGACATCGCCAACGCGACGTCGTTTCTTCGGACGACTAAGTTTCGGCCCCACAAAATCCAACAACGAGCTCAACGACATAAAAAATCTCTGTTTCTTATAAGGAGGGAAGCATGGAACTTCATCAATACCAAAACAGCGCGATGCACCGGTGTTCTGTCTCGAAACACCTACCGCCTCGAACGTGTTCAGGACGAATGTAAACAGAATTTTCGTTATGGAAAGCACAACCGTTAACGATTCACAGCGACTTCACAAAAGCTACCAATGATTCGGACTTCGCGACGATTGATTTAAGGGTCGCCTCGTTTACCAAGATGCAAGACGTCAACCAAGTTGCAGGCGCGGAAGATTTGCGAAGAACATGTTAAGAGAAAACTGCTTTGGTAGATAAACTTCCATTAGGCTTAGCCAAGGGCGAGCTGTAAAAACTTGCTTTTCGCCCAGGTGGATACGTTACTAGCCCGGCAGGTGTAGATGCGATTTTGGGGATCACGGTAGATTCTTCCACCTTGTTTTTCCGGCGAAGCTTTCTCGATAATCGGAAAAGAATTTTTAAAATTTTGCCGTCAGGCCTTGGGCCGGCGCGGTATGCCTGGCCGCTTAAACGCCAGCGGCTCCAAAGAGTGCATCTGACGGTTTGCAGTCCGCACCGCTGGAGTCCAGGCTTTAGCCGCATTAACACTTAACACTTTTGCGATTCCACCTGCGAGCAAGAGCGGCAAAAGCCTGGACTCCAGCAAACACCGCTATTCTCAGCGAACCGTAAGGTGTACTCGCTCCAAAAGATCAACGACCCGCCGCCGCGACCGAATCCGATTCTGACCAATCGGACTCTGTAAGTTGAACCGCCGCCAGTTTGCGAATTTTTCCCGTGATTTGCGGCATTTTCAGAGCCACTACTCGTATTGGCGTAGATGGTTAGTTGATTCCGTTCTATGTGCTCGCTGTGACCATTGAATCAGCAACCCGCCAACGCCAGAACAGCTAATCCACTATTACGATTTCCGACGAGTAACTTAATAGTGTATTCGCGCGTCATTAAAGGATGGCTTCTATTGATTCTGCTACCGGTTCATTGCATGACGTTGTGATCACTGAGGCCGTACCGACTTTCTCTCGTCTAGAAATCTAAAGTTTCGTGTAGATTTTTTTATACCACAACGGATGATTCTTTTCCCGAAACACTCTCTTGCGGCGGAGGAACGAGTCCTTTGTGAAGCTTGAGAGAATTACGCTTGTTAGCGTTACTTCACACTGTTCTTTTTTTGGTTACAACGCAACAGTAAGGCGGGCTTAACCTATTTCCGATTGAATAAAGGAACACAAGATGAAGAACATGATTTTTGGTTGTATTGCCGCCTTGATGATGATGAACTCCGCAAAGGCGGAGGTAGTATTTTCTGAAAGCTTCGATGACGCGACTGGCTTCACCACCAGCACTCCCTTCTTCGCCGACAACTTTGGTGATTTCTTTGGGCTTGCGGAAGTTACTGACGGGTTTGGTGCTAATGTGGCAACACCAGGAGGTGTGAAAGAATACACCGGGTTCACTGGTGGCTTTCTTACTGGAATGGATTTGGACGGTGAAGGAGCAACGCTTCCTGTTACCGTGGATTGGACGGGAATTGATATCTCGGGCAGGCCAGCACTGTCGTTTGCTGGTGACTTCGCAGAATTTTTTGACACTCCAGGTGACATCGACGCCGATGATTCGTTGTTCGTTGAGGCACAAATCGATGGCGGTGGTTACTCAACAATTCTGGAGTTCACCCCCGGACTTTTCGACAACAACACATTCAACGGATTTTTCACGAACGGAAACTTGAGCCTTGGTAGTGAAGCCCAAAGGTTTACCGCTCCTATTACTGGAACGGGTAACCTTCTTGACTTGCGATTAACGGTAAGTGTTAATTCAGGCGATGAAGATTTCGCGGTTGATAGTTTCTCCGTCACCGCGATCCCAGAACCAGGATCCTTCGCGGCTTTGAGCGCGATCGCGTGTTTCGGCATGTCGGTTCGTCGTCGTCGGTCAATTGCTTCATCTTGATGTAAATTGAATCAGGAGGTCTTTTGGCCTTGGATATCGATTGAGACCCCATGGCCTCAATCCACTAACTGACTCGCTGGCGACGTTGGCATTTGATGCTGACGTCGCTTTTTTCGTTTAATCAAGAGGCGATCGATCGCTGCACTTATGAACGTGCGACTTTTATAGTCGCCTTTCGCTCGGGACGTCGCATCAGTTACTGCGTGTTAGGCCCGGAGGGCCGGCAGCTCCCTGCCGGGTGCGCGAGCACCCGGATGGCTACCCCACATCAATTCTCTGGCTCGGTTACGCGGCGTAGCCGCGAAACCGAGCCAGAGAATTAGTGAGAGATAACGCTGCCATCCGGGGATTTACATCCCCGGCAGAGAGCTTCCGTCCCTTCGGGACTATTCACCAGCGTTATGATCGCGGATCGATCAACGACAATTTGCATTGATTTGTTCGACTTCCCTTGGGATGAGTGACGACACCAATCCGGCAGTAATTGATACGTCGTCCCCTGCGAAAGGCGACACTAATTTTCCGCTCGTTCCTTATCAGTGCACAAAGGTCAGGGAAAATGAGACTAGATCGAATACTGAGCTTCACGGTCTCAGTACTACTAATACCTACTCTTGCCCAAGCATGGTCGCCGATGGGGCATCATGTGGCGAGCGTGATTGCTTTTGAACTTCTTAATGAGTCTGATCGGGCGGAGGTAATTGAACTACTGACGCAGGTACCGGGTTTTGAGAAGCATTTTGCGGCACCCAGAGGAGTTCGCCATCAGAGACTGCTGCACTACTCAATGGTTCAATTTTTGCACCGCACAAGGTTGTTTCCGGTTCATCTGTCAATTTGTCTGCCGTGTGTTCGCCATGCGTAGCCCTCTGTGGGATAGCTTCTTTGAAGCGAG
>NZ_LWSK01000114.1 GCF_001642955.1 Rubripirellula obstinata
CTCGATCGTGATTCGCCGATAGCCGAATTCGTGACTCGCAAAGATCTTGCTGCCGAACGTTTTCTTCTCGGCTTTTTTCTTGGTTGAAGACTGACGGCCGCGACCCGATTTCTCGTCCGGTGCTTTGTCCAGACGATAACTTTCGACGGCTTCAAAGTTGCCGAAGGTTTGCGTGATCAGACGGACGTCGTCTTCGCCAATCTCCTGCCGCTTACTGCCCAGACTCTTGCGCATCTTTTGATACAGATGGACGCCGTTGATCAGTTGGACTTTGCCGCGTCGCTCGGCGTCTTTCTTGTTGGACAGAATCCACACGTAGGTCGCGATGCCGGTGTTGTAGAACATGTCGGTCGGCAGCGCGACGATGGCTTCCAGCAGATCGCTTTCCAGGATGTATCGCCGGATTTCGCTTTCACCGCTGCCCGCGCCGCCGGTGAACAGCGGCGATCCGTTGAGGATGATGCCGATGCGTCCGCCGTTCTTGTCTTTGCCGCCCGAGTCGTAGTCTCGCATCTTGCTGATCAGGTGCATCAGGAACAGCAGCGATCCGTCGCTGACTCGCGGCAGCCCCGGTCCAAAGCGTCCGTCAAATCCTTTCAGCTTGTGCTCGTCTTTGATTTTCCCTTCGACCTTCTTCCAGTCGACGCCGAAGGGCGGATTGGAAAGCATGTAATCGAATCGGTCGGAATGCAGCCCGTCGTCGCTGAGCGTGTTGCCCAGTTTGATGCGGCTGACGTCCTGGCCTTTGATCAGCATGTCGCCTTTGCAGATCGCATAACTCTCGGGATTCAGTTCCTGCCCAAAGGCTCGCATGACGGCTTCGGGGTTCAGTTCGTGGACGTATTCCATGCCGCTGGAAAGAAACCCGCCGGTCCCCGCCGTGGGATCGTAGATCGTGCGGATGATGCCTGACTCGGTCAACGCGTCGTCGTCTTCCATAAAAACCAACGACGTGGTCAGCCGCACGATGTCTCGCGGCGTGAAGTGTTCGCCAGCGGTCTCGTTACTGGATTCGGCAAACCGCCGGATCAGTTCCTCAAAGACCAAGCCCATGTCGTGGTTGCTGATCGCTGCGGGGCTGAGGTCGGTCAGTGCGACTTTCTGGACGACTTTGTAAAGCAGGTTGGCGTCCTGCAGTTGGGCGATGAAGTCCGCGAATTTGAAATGCTCGAAGATTTCACGCGCGTCGGTGGAAAAGCTTTCGATGTAGGTGGTGAGGTTGGTCTTGATGTCGGCACTGCCCATTTTGGACAAGTCCATCGCCGAGGTGTTGTAGAACGATTGCTTGGCAGCTTTGAGCAGAAATTTTTCGCGGGCTTCGGGTTCCAGTTGTTGGTTGTCCTTTAGCTTTTCGACTTGCGTCAACACCTTCGGCTTGGTCGCTTCCAACACACATTCCAACCGCCGCAGAATCGTGAACGGCAAGATGACTCGACCGTATTGGGATTGTTTGAAGTCGCCACGCAGAAGGTCGGCCAGCGACCAGATGTAAGCTGCGGTCTGAGAGAAATTGGTGGCCATCAAACGTCTTGTTCCAGAGTAGATATCAGTTGAACGGGCTAACGCGTGTATCGCGTGTATCGCGTGTATCGCGTAGGCCGGAACAAGCCGCTTCGGCGCAGTTCCGGCGCTCGCATGGTAGCGTCTTGGAACCGGCATGGTAGCGTTTTGGCGCTCGCATGGTAGCGTTTTGGAACCGGCATGGTAGCGTTTTGGATTGCCGGAACTGCGCCGAAGCGGCTTGTTCCGGCCTACATGCTGTATGCTGTTCAGGCAACGTCGCCAAACTTGCTAAGACTTGATCGGCGTTTCGTCGGTGTCGGCGGTTTCGTCTAGCGGGCGATCGTCGATTAGCATTCTTACCGACGGGGTTTCCAGGTCGTCGTATTGGCCGCCGCTAATGCATCGCACGCAGGCGATGACCGCAGCACCGCCAAGCAGAAGTGCGATGGGCAGGGCAACAAACAGGACACTCATTTGGTTACCGAATTTGGGGAAACTTTTTTGTCGTTTTTGGGCGAAAACAGCGGCCATGCCAGGGTCAGCGATAGGACGCTGATCGAACTGATCGGCATAAAGATCGCCGCTAGCAGCGGGCTAATTTTACCCGCCATCGCTAGTGACACTGCGACCACATTGTAGACCAGCGAGACCGCCATGGCGACGTGGATCAGTTTGACGGTTCGCCGAGCACCCTGGATCAGTTCGACAATCGACTGAGTTTCGCCGCTGGCAATAAACACCGGTGCCGCCTGCAAGCTCACTTCCGCGCCGCCGCGAACAGCAACCCCAACATCGGCTGCCGCCAGCGCCGCCGCGTCGTTGGCTCCGTCACCAATCATAACCGTGGTTCCATGGCCAGGGTTTTCTTCTTGGGATCTACGAACGATCGCTAACTTGTCCTCCGGCGTCAGGCCGCCCAAAGCGTTCTCGGGGGCAATCCCTAGTTTCGCAGCGACATCAGCGACCACATCACCATGATCGCCTGACAGAATCCCAATCTTCCAGCCTGTGCCGCGAATCTGGCTGAGTGCAGTTTTTGCGTCCGGCTTGATCGGGTCACTGACACGCATCACTGCTGACGCAATTCCATCGACCGCAACGATCACTGGACTCGTCCCCGCAGCCAACGACTCGCTGATTGCCGATTCAACCGTCGAATCGATGTGAACATCATGCGATGACATCACCGCTTGGTTGCCGACAATCACTCGATGACCTTCGCTTACACCTATCACTCCGCCATCGGTGACGGAAGTTTCAGGGTCATCAGATGACAAAACCAAATTTCGTGAATCGGCGAAACGCAGGATCGCATCGCTGATGGGATGATGGCACCCGCGTTCGACGTTTGCGGCATGACGCACGATTTCAAGATCGCCGGTCACCAATTCAACGCGAATGCGTCCTTCGGTTAAGGTTCCCGTTTTGTCCAGCCACAACGTTCCTGGCGTGGCAAGCCGTTGAATCGCAGCGCCATCACGGATCAGGATTTTGCGGCGTGCAGCCCGGCCCAAGGAAACTGCGATCGCAAGCGGTGTCGCCAGAGCCAATGCACACGGACAAGCCACGATCAATAGCGACGTTGCGTGCGATGCAGCGGTCGCCCAACCGTCGGCGTACCAGATTCCAAACGTCAGCAATGAAAGCACCGTCACAATGACCACAAAGATGCCGCCAATGCGGTCGGCAAGCTGAGCGATCGGCACCTTGTCGGCCATCGCTTCTTCGACCGATTGCATCACTCGGCCAATGCGACTTTCCCGCCCGGTTCGGTCGACGCGAATGTCCAGCGAGCCTCGTAAGTTGACCGTCCCCGCTGACACAACATCGCCAACGGCAACCGGTTCGGGGCGACTTTCGCCAGTCAACAACGCTCGATCGATCATCGATTGACCGCGAACCACGAATCCATCGACCGGAATGCTTTCACCAGCGGCGACACGAACGGTTTCATCCTTGGACAACTGGCTGACCATCACCGTTTCTGTTTCGCTGTTGGTATCGCCGAGATCGTCGCTGGCATTGTCGCTGTCATCGTCGCCAGCATTGTCGCTGGTATCGCAAATTCGATCCGCGTGCTGCGGCGTGATACGAAGCAGCAAGTCAATCGCGCTGGCGGCACGATGCTGTTGGCGAAATTGGATCCAGCGTCCGATCAGCAAAAAGAAAACCAACACGGCCAGCGAATCAAAGTAGATTGCCCCCTTGCCGCTCAATAACGCCACGACACCCGACACCGTGCCGACGGATAACCCCAGTGCGACGGGCAGATCCATGTGAGGCGTTCGAGTCCGCATCGACGCCGCCGCACCCCGCAGGAACGTTCGCCCCGGCCCCAGCACCGCTGCGACACCCAGCAGCGTTCCGAACCATTCAAAAAAGATCCGATACTGCGGATCGACCCCGGCGCGGCCACCAGAATAAAGAGCGATCGCGATCCACATGGCGTTGGCCGCGAAAAAACCAGCCAAGGCAATCTGAATCAGCAGCCGCCGATTTTCGCGTCGAAACGGTTCGTCCCGGTTCGCTGAAATGGGTGACAGTGAATAACCCAACCGATCCAACAGCGATGCGATTCGACTGAGCGGCGTCACTGTCGGATCAAAGGCGATGCGAATCGTGTGGTCGTTCATGCGAACGCGGGCCGTGGACCAACCGCTGGTTTGTTGAGCAGCGTTTTCGATCAGCCACGCACAGGCGGCGCAGTGCAAACCTTGAACCGCCAATTCGGTAACCATCACTCCATTGCTGTCGGGCCCATCATCAACCAACTTGGGTGCAGACGGCCCCAAGAACGCATCGCTGTCGAAGCCATCAAAACGTTTCTGGCCCGTCGATACAGCCGAACTGCGAACTCCTGAAGAACCCAGCGCCTGATCTCGTAGGCCGTAAAAATCTTCCAGCCCAAGACCGCCGATCAGTTCGTAAGCTCCGCGACATCCGTTGCAACAAAAAACGTACTGGCGATCTTGATCGGCGGCGCAATCGGTTGCCAATCCACAATGAACGCAAGGCAACGAAACTCGATCGTTTGAACAATTCTCGCTTGAAGAATTCTCGCTGGCCGACTGTTCGCTAACTTGGACCACTACTTGTCACTCGCAACCGGTTCGGCGCAGCATGGCAATGGTGTTTCAGTAAGCGTCTTGATCTGAGCGGCAATGTCGCCGCTGGAGACATCGCCGTCAGAAACACTGCAGCTCGATTCGCCTTCGCAACAACACTTCGGCTGAACCGATTCCGATGAAGTCTGTTCCGTTGAAACGTCAGCCGAAGATCGGATATCGGCCAACGATTGCAGGTTCGCAAATCCGCGTCCCATTGCGGTGTAGCCGCCGGCGACGATCAACAAAACGGCTGCCGCAATCGGAACTGTTTTGATCAGCCGCGTTGATAACACCATTGTCCCGGCAATCATCGCAGTCAGCGCTGGCACGGTTCCCAGCCAAAACGCAGCCATCACAATCGCACCGGTGACGATGTCGCCGGTGCCCGCTGCGACCAAGGCGAACAAGTACAGCCAACCGCAGGGCAATAACGTTGTCAGCAATCCGACCGATAACGCTCTTGCCGATGGCGACAACTGGTAGACGTAAGGCCTTGCCTTGGCGACCATCTGCCCGATTCGCGAAGGTTTTGGGCCGGTCGCTTGTGACTTTCCAAATCCGATCAACGGAGCGAGCCGAACCAACCCAATCACGATCATCATCACGCCGACAACGCGTGCTGCGGCCAATTGAATGCCAAGTGCGCCGCCACCGATATCAACCAGCGAACCAAGCCCGCCCGCAATGGCACCGGCCATGCTGTAGGTTGTCAGTCGGCCGAGATGGTACAGCGTTGTTGATCGAATCACCTGGCCGCGAGAATTCGCGGATTCACCCACACCGCTGGCCCACATCGCCAATGGCCCACACATGCCAACGCAGTGAGTGCTGCCGAGCAAGCTGGCCGACGCGACGGCTGCAATCAAAATCCACATGACGTTGCCTAAGAAGCGACTTCGACGGTGACGGGCAGAACAATGGGTTCGTCAGCGCCGTCGATCTTTAATTCGAGATGCCACAACCCAGGTTTCGCCATCGGAGCAAGCGACACATGACGTCCGTCGCCAGCGTCTTCAAACGAGACCTTCACGGCATCGCCTGCAGCAGCGTGATGGTACAACCTTCCGCTCAAGACAACGCCCGTCATCGCTTTGGAATCACGGTCGCTCACCAGCACTTCGATCGCTCGGTTGCCTTGTCCGTCAGCAACATCGGACGGTTGAACCACCACCTTGATCCCCAGACGATCGGCGGCGGTTTGACGGCGGCGATGTGCGTCCCAATTCAATGCTGTTGTGTGATAGTCGGGCACGATCACCGCCGCGGAATCACCGATCGCCAATCGAACGGACAGAATCCCGATGACCACTTGCAGCCCAAGGAAAGTAACGACCAAGGAAACCCAAAATCGTCTGGCTTTGCGTTCGGCATTCGCCAAATCGGGATCGTTTTGTGGATTTGACATAATGCGTGAAGCGAAGTGCCTGAGTGGAGTTGTTGAAATGAGGTAAGGAATTGTGTCGGAATAACTGCGTGGGATTCGATAGCCCCAAATCCCAACCCAAACGCGTAAGTTTTGAACGCCGTGAAGGGTTTCTAAACCGTTTAACCGCGTGGGCATCGCCCCGCGCGTCCATGCGGGGCGAAACGCGCCGGGCGATGCCCACGCGGTTAAACAAAACAATGGGTTTTTACTGGACCAAAACTCTTCACGGCGTTGGGCGATGCCCCTGGCTACGATAAGGATGGCCGTTGGCCATTAGGGACAATCAAAAATCGCTGGCTCCAAAACGCTTAGGCGAGGGATTCAACTACCTTACGAGATCCCTCGCTTACGCGTTCGGGTTGAGATTCGGGTTGGGGTTCGGGTTGGAAAATCGGGAAGTTATTTCGTGACAGTTTCTGAACGAGTAAACGTAAATTCTTGAATCTAACGCGGTCCTAGCAAACGTACCAAGATACGTCGCTCTTGGCCTCGCCCGTCGGTCACCACCACATCGACCGGTTCGTTTCCATCGTCCTTGGTCAGGCTATCAGGAAAATCAATCGACACGGGCACCAAAATCGATTGACCTGGTTTCAATTCCAACATTTCAGGATCAATCACCTTCAACTTGATCGCGTCAGCCGAAACACCATTCAGGCTGGCCCCAGTCAAACTGGAACTGTCGATCGCTAGCTGAAAACTCTTTGGTTCATCTTCTCGATTGACCAACCGAACGCTGAATGAGTTACGGACGTCACCGCTAGCGGCCATGGTAAACGGAGCACCCTTGCCACGAATGATTCGTGCGTCAAAACCTGATTTGACGACCAAGGCATAGGCCAGACCACCCAAAACCGCCGATAGGATCAACGGGTAAACGATCGTCCGTCCGCGAGCGATTCGTGCAGGCTTGCGTTCAATCGCATCTTGGGAACTAAATCGAATCAGGCCTTTGGGTTGTCCGGTTTTCTCCATCACATCGTCACACGCGTCGATGCATTGGGTGCAATTAATGCACTCCATCTGCAAGCCTTCGCGAATGTCGATTCCCGTTGGACAAACAACCACGCATTGATTGCAAGCCACGCAGTCACCGCGGCTGTCGTCATCGAGTTTTCGCTTTCCCTTTTGCCGCGGTTCACCACGAACCGGATCGTAGGCGACGATCAACGATTGGCGGTCCAGCATCACCGATTGAAAACGACCGTAGGGACATGCGATCAGACACATTTGTTCTCTGAAATACAGAAAGTCAAACAGCATCGCGACCGTTGTGCCCGCCATCACCAAGAATGCAACCGGGTGATCGACCGGCGAACTGCGGACCCATTGCGACAACTTTTCGGTGCCGACAAAGTAGGCCAAAAATGTGTGTGCCAGGAACATGCAAAGCAGCACATAAACGGCAATCCGGGCGACAGCCATCAACGGGTTTCGATTCGCTTTCGGCTTACCGCCTTTGCCCTTCGTACCGCCGAAGAAACGGTCGATCGGCCGGAACAAAAATTCCATGTACACGGTTTGCGGGCAAGCCCATCCGCACCAGGCGCGTCCGGTGATCGCTGTGACCAGAACGATCGTGAAGAAGACGCTTAACATCAACAGCGCTAGCAATATCGTATCGGTCGGCAAAAAAGTTTTGCCCAACACGGTAAACTTCCGGGCCGCGATATCAAGCAAGATCGCGGGTTTACCGTTGATGCGAATGTGGGGAATGACCACAAAGACAATCATCAACGCATACGCAACGACGCGCCGGCGTTTCCACCAAGTCCCCGTCGAAAGCTTTGGATTGATCCAACGGCGGCTACCGTCTCCATCGAGCGTGCTTAGGACATGCTCTGGCGTTTCCAGCAGTGCATCATTGGACTCAGACATGACTTTCTACTCAGATGCCTCTTCAGATTTGGGGTTTTCGGAATCGGATTCATCTTCCACTTTATCCTCTTCCTTCATTTCCGGCCATTCAGCAATTTTGTTGCCTTCGGCTGGCCTGGCACTTGGCAAATCTTGACCGCGAAGCGATGCAACGTAGGCCGACACCAAGACGACTTCGTTGGGGTGCAAGCGGTTCGACCACTTTGGCATCGCTCCACCGCCGGCACCGTTATTGATCACCATCGCGATGTCTTCGATCTTCTTGACGTTCTTGTAAACCTGGTCAGTTAGGTTGGGGCCGACTTGGCCTTCGCCTTCGCGTCCGTGACAAGAAATGCAATTGGTTCGGAACACCGACTGGCCGACTTTGACCCAGCTTGGTTTGTGCATGTATTCCACGATGGTGTCGGCGTCCGGTTCCAATTCACCGATTTCGGCAAACTGCAAACGCGTGTTATCGGCAAGTGCGACGTTGTAGATGTCTTCGACCGACCGTCCCGACGCACCGCCGTGGAAGTACATCAAGTAGAGCGGCGAAAACGCGATCGAGCCCAGGAAGATCCACTTCCACCAACCCGGCAACGGATTGTCGTACTCTTCAATTCCATCGTAGGAATGGTCTGTTTTCTGAGGCTCTTGTTCAGGACCATCGGGATTACGGGTATCAGACATTTCGAGGATCCTCCACGGTGTCATGAAGCGGGATAGAAGCAAACTTGTCGGCTGCTCCTTTGGAAAGCCGCAATGACCCAAATAGGATCCCGGCAAAAGCGACGACAAACAATCCAAGTGCCATCTCAGCACAAATGGAATAGTCGATTGAACAAACGAGGTCTCTGATCATGTCGATATTTCAGCTAGGTAAATTGATTCAAATGAACGTCGAATGGCGTGACAGCCTCTATTAACCGTCAATTGTCATGGAACCATCACAGCCACTTCGGCTTCGGCTGGTTCGGTTTCGGCTGGTTCGGTTTCCGTAGCCCCCGCCTCTTCCGGTTCGTCGGTGCGGAACAAGTCCGTGCCGATTCGTTGCAGGTAAGCAATCAAGGCGATCGCTTGGACGTCCTGCTTGTTCGCTGGACCTCCTTGAGCGACCACATCGCCGGCGATCTTGAGCGCTTGGGCACGCGCGAGATCGGCACTGCCGGTGATTTCTTCTTCGGTGTAGGGAGCACCCAACATTGCCGCAGCACGAACATGCGGTTCAATTGCCTCGAAGTTTAACTCCGAAGTCAACAAGTGATCGAAGGCCGGCATCACACTGCCCGGCGAAACCAATTCAGGATTCTCGAAGTGCGTCCAATGCCAGAAACTACTCTGCTTGCCGCCTTCGCGAGCCAAGTCGGGACCGATACGTCGGCTGCCCCATTGGAACGGACGATCGTAAATGAATTCGCCCGGTTTGCTGTATTCACCGTAACGCTTGGTTTCGGCAACCATGGGCCGAATCATTTGCGAATGACAGTTGTAACAACCTTCGCTGACGTAAATGTGTCGTCCCGCCAATTCCAGCGGCGTGTAAGGCTGAACCGTCGCGATCGTCGGCACGTTGCTGCGGATCAGGAACGTCGGGATCAACTCGAACAACGTCGCGATGATCACCGCAGCGGTCACCAACACGGTGAACTTGATCGGCAATCGTTCCCACTTTCGGTGCCAACCCATGCGGGCAAACAAATCGACTTTCTTGCCGACTTCCAAAACGGGAGCACCTTCAAGCGAGCTTGTGCCGGGTTTCGCGTCGTCGTGATATTCGCTGGCCAATGGCGGTGCGGAGTACACAGGCACTTCGTAAACCGGTGGTCGCTTTGTCCAAGTCATGATCGCATTGACCATCAACATCAACGTACCGCTCATGTACAGAACGCCCGCGGCGACACGAATCCACCAAAGCGGCACGATCGACTGAGTCGTTTCGATAAAGTCGGGGTAGGCCAAGTGACCGGTGTCGTCCATCGCTCGCCACATCAAACCCTGCATCAACCCAGCAGCGTAAATCGGCACGATGTAAAACAGAATGCCCATCGTTCCGGTCCAGAAGTGCCAGCTGACAAGCTTTTCGCTCCAGATTTTGGTTTGGAACAAACGCGGCAACAACCAATACAGCATGCCGAACGACATGAACCCATTCCAACCCAATGCACCGGAGTGAACGTGGGCGATGGTCCAGTCGGTGTAGTGACTAAGTGCATTGACTGCCTTGATCGACAGCAACGGTCCTTCAAACGTTGACATTCCGTAGAACGTAATCCCGACGACAAAGAACTTCAGCACGGGATCGGCGGCGACTTTGTGCCAAGCACCGCGAAGCGTTAGCAGGCCATTGATCATTCCACCCCAAGACGGCATCCACAACATCAAACTGAACAACATGCCCAGCGTGCTGGCCCATTCGGGCAGCGCGGTGTAGTGCAAGTGGTGAGGACCGGCCCAGATGTAAATGAACACCAACGACCAAAAGTGAATGATGCTGAGCCGATAACTAAACACCGGTCGGCCAGCGGCCTTGGGCAGGAAGTAATACATCAAACCAAGGAACGGCGTCGTCAGGAAGAACGCGACCGCGTTGTGACCGTACCACCACTGCATAAACGCGTCTTGGACGCCTGCGTAAACGCTGTAACCTTTGAACCATCCCGCCGGCACGACCAAGTTGTTGAACACGTGCAGGACAGCGACTGTCACAATCGTCGCAATGTAAAACCAAATGGCAACGTACATGTGACGTTCTCGGCGATTGACCAGCGTCATCAAGAAGTTGCCACCAAAAACGAACAACCAGATGACCGCGATCGCAATGTCGATCGGCCATTCCAGTTCCGCATATTCTCGACCCTGCGTAATCCCGAGCGGAAACGACACCGCAGCGGAAACGATGATCAATTGCCAGCCCCAGAAGTGAATTCGGCTAAGCGAATCGCTCCACATCCTCGCTTTGCACAATCGCTGGGTGCTGTAATACACCGCTGCGAAGATGGCGTTACCGGCGAACGCGAAAATTGCTGCGTTGGTGTGTACCGGACGGAGCCGACCAAACGACAACCATTCCAGTCCGCCCGAAAGCGACGGCATCACTAGCAGTGCCGCGACGATGACTCCGGCCAAGGTTGCGACGACCGCCCACAAGATCGTGGCTCCCACAAACATGCGAACGATCGCATCGTCATAACTGAATTGATCATCGGATAGAGATCGCGATGATGCGTTGGTGGACTGCGAAGACTTCGCCGCATCGTGCGGGCCAGAGGCTGTAGCCATGAACGTGTTTTAGATTTTGGGTCGAGAAGAAAAAGCAGAGCGTTATAAAATAACGGCGACCGTGAATTTAACCGCCCCTGTTGTAAGAACAACCGCTGTTTACGCGAACCCCAAACGCGACAATTGACGCACTCATGCGACTGCTTGCCACAATGTCAAAACAGCTCACTTGCACCACAACAAAGCGTGCGTCCACGCACATGGTTCGCGGCATAGAGCAAGATCGACAGTGTTGTGCCGTTGTTCCTCATCTTTCGTAGTAGGACCCGCCAGCGTTCAAATTTGTAGGCCGTTTTTTTGTAGGCCGTAGCGAGTAAAGAGAGTTACGGCATTTTCCCGCACCGCTGCCGTAACTCGCTCAACTCGCTACGGCCTACTTAATTGGTCCAGCAAGGGGCAGGCTTCAACGCCGTGAAGGGTTTCTAAATCGTTTAACCGCGTGGGCATCGCCCCGCGTGTCCATGCGGGGCGTAACGCGCGGGGCGATGCCCACGCGGCTAAACGAACTAAACCGTGTTTTCCGGGACCAAAACTCTTCACGGCGTTGGGCAGGCTTCCAAGTCGGCCACTTTTCGTAGGCCGTAGCGAGTAAAGCGAGTTACGGCATTTTCCCACACCGCCGCCGTAACTCGCTCCACTCGCTACGGCCTACTTTTGAACTCAAATCGATTTGCGTGTTTTGCTCTCACGTAATCGACTGGCCGTTTGGCATTGCGTTGGGCTGTCAAAATGGGGTATTTACCGGAATTCAGAACGGTTTTTCAGCATTCCCTGCGCGAAAACGGTAGGACGATTGATGGTGACACGGATGTCAGCTTCTTTCAATTCAGCGGCGATGGCGGCAGCAATGTTTGTCACGGCTGCGTCTGCGCCGATTCAACGTTTGCACGCTCAAAACCCAACGGATCAAACGCTATCCCAGATTGATGCGGGTGTGGTGGAAGGCCGGTTGGACGATGCTGCCAATGCTGCGCGGCGTTTCGATTCGGTGCCGTCGGAATCTTCGGTACGGTCATTGGCCAGGCTAGCCAATTCGTTTAGCAAGAAGGGTGATTTGCCCGCGGCGGCAGAGTTCTTTAGCCTCGCGATCGAGCATCACAATCGAATTGCCACCGGCTTGGACGACGGTGATCTTTCGTTACCACTTCATTTGGCTGCGATCAGCGTTTTCGTCAAGAACAACGACACCGAACGTGTTGTCAGCTCGCTGAGTGCCGTCGCAAAATCGTCGCATCAGTTACGCGAAAACCAGCGAGCCGCTATCACTAAAATCGCCTTCCAAACCGGCCGCGATTCACTCTCGACCGGCAAGGCTGCTCTTGCAAAAGATGCTTACCGGGTTGCAGAAGAATTGTGCGACAAAGCCGACGTTCCGACTGCAAAGTTAGGTCAAGCATGGGCGACGGTCGTTGATGGTGGCGACCCGATGGCGGCCGCAAAAGAGCTGGGTGAATTTGTTGATCAGTATCCGAATCATCCCGATGCTGCTCAGGCCACAGCGGTCTGTGCGCGATGCTTGCGGCAAGCTGGCCACGACGGTGACGCCGACCAAGTGCTAACGGACCTGGTCGCTCGATTTCCCGATTCAAATTCAGCAGCGGAAATAGCGATCGGCTATGCCGGTAGTGAACCTGATGAATTGCCCGACTTCATTCGCAGATGGTTGGTCGATCAAACCGAACAAAACAAACACACGCGGTGGTCGGCGGAAGTCGCCGGTCTAGCCCTGCGCATCGCCAGCCACGAAGGCCGCGTTGATACAGCGATGACGTTGACTCGCTATTTGGCCGAAACCGACAACACGGGGCAAACGGTCGCCGACTTGTTGGACCGCATGCCGGCCGACCATACCGAACCACTCGCCGCCTACCTGATCTCACCGCCAACGGGCTTCGACGTCACCGAAGCGGCTCGCGAAGCTGCGGCACGATGGGCTGGCAGAAACCAGAAATGGAACATGCTGGCGATGGCTGCTGGATCTGAATCGATCGATCGACTTTCCGCCGGACGAACCATCGCGGTGGAGCGACTGTTTGCCGAATCGCTGATGCAAATCGGCAAAACATCGGACGCGGCCAAGTGGTGGAATCACTTGGTTGACCAACGTGATTCAACAGATTTCGCGACGTTGCTGCGTTGCGCTGAATCAGAAATTGCGACGGGCAACGACACTGGATTGGCTGGACAGCGGATTGCGTTGGCACGCGCGGCAGCGGGCCCCAATAGCAAGATGGCGGCGACGTTGGTCGATCTATTGGAAGCTGAATTGGCGATTCGCAAGAGTCGGTTTGATGAGGCCCGATCGCTGCTGGAAAATGTGGTTCGCGGTGTTGAGATTGATACCGAATTGCGAGGCCGAGCCCAATGGTTGATTGGCGAAACCCGTTACCTTCAAAATCAATTTGCTGATGCGATTGACGCCTATCGAAGCGTCGAAGGCGTGGCTCCGGACAGTTCGTGGGTGGCAGCGTCGATGGTCCAAGCTGGCAAATCTTTTGAACAATTGGGGCGGACACGCGAAGCAGCCGTGTGTTATGGAAACTTACTCGCACGCTTCGCCGACTCACCCCACGCCGATTCTGCTCGCCGCCGCATGGCCGCGATCTCCCCCAGCCAACAACCCTCCAATTCGCGGTCGATCCGACGATGAAACCATTGGAATCACCCCATCGCAGCGAAAGCAACCGCCATTCGCGACGTCGCACCCGGCGGATTTCGATCATGCCGCTGGCGACACGAATGTTCGCGCTCGCCGTGCTTTGTCTCGGGTCGCTCGGGTTGATGATGACGATGCAATCGGCGCAAGGCCAGTATCAAAACAACCAATTCAATCCAAACCAAAGTTTTGGAAATCAGGGTTACGGCAATTCCGCACAGCAAAATCGAAGCAATTTCAGAGTCGCGCAGAATCCAACTCAGCAATCCAGTCAGCAATCGGGAATCCCATCGATTCCCTCCGCCGCGCAATTGACACCGGATGCCGCCGAACCAGAAACCGAAGATTCCGAACAAGCTGGTTTTGAAATGCCGGCGATCGTCCAGAAGATCACTCAAGGCGGTTGGTTGATGATTCCGCTGGGCATCTGTTCGTTGATCGTGTTGACGTTGTCGTTCGAACGGATGATCGCACTTCGTCGAAGCCGCGTGATCCCGCGTCCGTTCGTGCGCCGGTTTACCGAATGCGTCGAAGACGGACAACTAAGTTACGACGAAGCGACTGAAATCTGTGAAGAGTTTGATTGCCCTGTGGCCGAAGTTTTCCAAGCCGCCGTCCGCCGCTGGGGACGCCCGATGTTTGAAGTCGAACAAGCGGTCATGGATGCGGGCGACCGTGTTGCCGATGGACTGAAACGTTTTCTTCGTGTCTTCCATGCGATCAGCAACGTTGCGCCGCTGTTGGGATTGCTGGGCACCGTGCTTGGAATGATCGAAGCGTTCGAGGTCATCAGTAGCCAAGATTCGATGGGGCGTCCTGAAATGTTGGCGTCGGGAATCAGTGTCGCACTGATCACGACCGCGGGCGGACTGGCCGTCGCGATTCCTGCGTATCTGGCATACATGTATTTCAGCAGCAAGTCGGACCGATATTTGGGCGAGATCGATAAGCTTTGCCAGAAAGTGGTGGACTGCATTTCGGCTGAAGGTCTCGAAAACACTGGCAATCGTCGTCAAAAGAAACGAGCGGCATAGAGCGATGGCAAAACACGTCAAGAGCGAAGACGTCACGATCAACTTGACGCCGATGATCGATGTCGTTTTTTTGTTGGTCATCTTTTTTATGGTCGGCAGCAAATTCAGTGAAGCGGAAAGCCGCATCAAAGTGAACGTGCCTTCGGTGGGCGAAATGCGTTCGCTTGCACGCGTGCCTGATGAACGAGTCGTCGCGATCGGTGTGGATGGCACACTGACGCTGGACGAGACACCGATGACGATGTCGCAGCTAACTGAAACGCTGCGCCGCGAACATGAAAATTATCCTGGCATGAAGGTCGCTGTTCGTGGTGAAGCGAGCGGCAGTATCCAACAAATGGTCGAAGTGCTGCACGCGGTTCGCGTCGCTGGCGTCGACCAAATCGGAATCGCAACGAAAAAGGTTCAGCGTTGAATTCAGTGACCGATCTTTGGGCAGACGAACGGCTGGTCTACGCAGTCGCCGTTGCGGCGGTGGCAACCTTGGTCGCGACCGTTTGGTTGTTCCGACGTCAACAAAAAGCCGGGCGTGGTGCAGCGTTTGTTTGCCTGATTCTTGCGATCGGCCTCCACGCCGCGTTGCTGTTTTTGGTTCCAATGATCGACCTGCCAAACGGCGGAACCGTGACTGCGAACCCAGAAACGGAACAAGACGTTGGGATGGATTCCATCTCGTTTTCGACCTTCGATCCAAACATGGAACTCGAACAGGTTTCCGCCGACGGGGATGATTCGTCAATCGCTCCGCTGCCCATCGACCAACTGACGGATTTGTTGGCGGACAACGATACTGATCCTTTTGAAGAATTCCCGTTGGAAGCGGACGACAGCTTGGCATCGGAAGATGTATCGCCGACTGAATTGGAAGCCGTTATCCCAGAAACACTGGCCAGTGAAGCAGTCGAGCAAGCCGACGCTGATGCCGAGGCAACTGCGTCGATGTTGGACGATGCCTTGGGTGAATTGTTTGACGATGCCTTTGCGGTCAACCCGCCAGAAATCGTGCCTGAAAAGGTCGAGACATCAACAGCGGAAATGGTCGAATTGACTGCTCCCAAAACGCCGACAATCGCCAGAGGATCGATCTCGGATGATCCAGCTTCGGTCACCGCGCAATCGGCTTCCGCAGCCATGGTTCCTGGTGCGATCGAGAACGACTTTGCCGCTCGAGTTGGCGATGCAAAGTATGAAGCGCTTCATCGCACCGGAGGCGACGAAAACACTGAAGCGGCCGTCGAAGCAGCATTGAAATTCCTGGCCAGCAATCAACGAGACGATGGCGGATGGGATCCTGCACAATCGGGTGCCGGTCGCGAACTCGCACCACTTGGGATGACTCGCGCAGGTGCGGGAACAAAGTCTGACACAGCATTGACGGGGCTGTCATTGTTGGCGCTGCTGGGTGCCGGGCAAACGCACCAAGAAGGTGACTATGCTGACAACGTCTATCGCGGACTGGCGAACTTGATCCGCAAACAAAGTCCCGATGGCTCGCTCGCGGGCAACGCAACGATCTACGCCGCCAACTACGCTCATGGAATGGCGGCGTTGTCGCTTAGCGAAGCCGCCGTGATCACTCGCGACCCGTCCGCGGTCGCATCGGCAACCCGAGCGGTCTCGCATAGTTTGCGGATGCAACATCCAACGACCGGCGGTTGGCGATACACTCGCGGCGATCCCGGTGACCTCAGCCAACTGGGCTGGCAAGCGATGGTGATTGACGCTGGCTTTCGTGCGGGCGTAACGAAGGACAAGGAAACCGTTGCTGGAATCACACGGTTCCTACGCAGCGTTCGTGCCGGATCCACGGGTGGGCTGGCCAGTTATCGTCCGCGTGAAGCACCGTCGCGCACGATGACCGCCGAAGCGTTGGCGACGCGATTGCTGATCGGCGAAAAGGTTCCGCAGGCGGAGATCCGTGAAGCGGAAACCTATTTGTTGCAGAAATTACCCGGCGTCGGCCAAGACGATTACTACTATTGGTACTACGCCACACTCGCGTTGCATCAATTGCAGGATGACGCGTGGCGGCAGTGGAACGACGCCTTGAAGACCCGGTTGCTGGCGACCCAACGTGCCGATGGCAGTTGGCCAGCGGACACGGTTTGGGGTGGCTACGGCGGCACCGTCTACACAACCGCGATGGCGACCCTATGCTTGGAAGCCTACTACCGCCACACGATCCGAGGCGATGTGCCCAGGGTTGCTGAGCGGAGGTAGTGCCAATGCCACCCAACGCCTGGGCTGATGAAAATGCGGTGGGTGATGTTATTCGCGAACCAGTCGAACATTGCAAATTGCAAAATGAACATTGCAAATTGAAAATTCTTGGGAAGCGGTATTTGCTGGTCAATTTACATTTTTCAGTGTTCATTTTGCAATTTGCAATCAACAC
>NZ_LWSK01000115.1 GCF_001642955.1 Rubripirellula obstinata
GTTGCGGGTAGAATTCTTTGTAGTGGTCATTCGAGTGACTCTTGGGTGGAAGGGGTTTTAGTTCTTCCAATTCAAGCACTCGAATGGCCCTTTTGCAGATTTCTGTTGATCTAGGGGACATACCAGGTGTCAGGTACCAAATTGGCTGTTTAGGGTACCTGGGTTTGCCAAATCTAACTTTTTGGTAACTGTCTCTCTTTCTGTCCGAGTTCTTTCTACCAATTGAGCAGGCGGCCTCTTTTGCACCCCGAGGCAAGACGCGGGGGGGCGAGAGGAAGCGTTATTTTGAAAAATGGGCAAAACGATGGAGGGGCAAAACGATGGTGCGCGGTCGTCTTCCGACTTTGTATTCCGCGCATCATCGTTTTGCCCCTCCATCGTTTTGCCCAAAATTTTTCAGGGGACAGGTGCTGGGTACCGCAAAGTTGTAAGAGGCGATTTGCGATGTTCTCAAGGAGCCAAAACGGAACTTGGCTGATTGATGGATGTTTGATCTTGGGAGCTTGGCAAGACCATGATGCGCGTGACTGAGTACACGTGAGTTCGGCTGATGGATCGGTGTTTGCTAAGGTCGCGGCGTTTATTGGTACTTGGATCGGCGGCGACGTAGGAAACCTAGCGACGCGACTGCCAACAAACAGATGCTGCTTGGTTCCGGAATCGCCGTTACTGCTTGAATTCCTTCAAAGAAGTTTTGAGCGATCCGTTCGTAGCCGTCGTTGTTGGGGTGATTGAATGTCGCCATCAGCGAATTGTCGATCGATTGCGGGTCGTTTGGATTCACCAGAAAATCAGTGTAGTGATCAACCAGCGACACGTTCGCGCCTAGGTCTAAGTACTTTGGAAACACTTCGTTTCGTACTGCATCGTTGAAGGTCAGAATTGATTGTCGTAAGTCTAGATCGTCGGTGCGCAGCGGGATGATTTCAGAAAGAATGATGTGAGCGTTGGGTTTTTCATCGACGATGGTCCCAATCAACGTGTCTAAATTCGTCGCGTTTCGATCGTTCGTTCCCATCATCAATAAAACGATGTCGGGGTCGTCCGCTTGCAACCAACCTCTGACTAAGTTGTTGGTGCCTGCCGATTGCGCACCACCGTAACCGCGATGGTTGTTCTGCCCGAGCGCATCCAGGTCGGTCGCAGGTGTGCGTGTTCCGCCAAACGACCAATCGCCGGTAACTAGTTTCGGAATAAACAACAGCGGTGTGCCGTCGGTGGCCGCTTCGGGCGACTGACCAACGAAAGTAAAGTCGACCCCCGCTGACGTCAAACGATTGTACAGCCCGCTGCGATACCCGTGATTGTACGGAACATCCCATCCAGGATTGTCGGTATATCCGGCCGTCGTCGAATCACCGAGAGGAAGGATTCGTAGCGTCTCGCCGCTAGCGACAGTGTGGAAGAAACAAGCGTTCGAGAATAGAACTGCTAGAACTAGCAGGTAGCGTTGAAGTGCGTAATCTGACAAGGAATCTGTTTTAAGCTTCATTCGTTTGATTTCCGTTACGAGCCGTATTTTTTAAATGCACTGTACTCCCCGAGGATAGCCAAAGATCACCAAAAACATGAGTCGCTGACGGAAACCGAACACCGATTAACGCAATGCGAAATAGTCTGATGGAAAAAATGAGAGAGCCACCAATTGATCAACTAAAGGGCTCAAAAGGGGCCGCCCATCATTTGGAACTGTCCTGAAACAAGTTCCGTATTTGGCGAACTCTCTCGTAGCTGGGCCCGCCAGGGTTCAGTCAGGTAGAGCTCCTGATGGTCTGAACCCTGGCGGGCCCAGCTACGGGAAAACCGGGAAGGTATTTCGGGACAGTTCATTAGTCGGGTGAAAGTCACTTTTTGACCTTCTCTGCCGCCCTGACCTTTGTGTCTTCTGTGCCCTTTGTGGCTAGGAATCATTACCGCTTGGCAGTTGTGTTTGGCTAGCCACAAAGGGCACAGAAGTCACAAAGAACAGGCTGCCTGTGAGCGATCACTGTGAGGGCTTTGGGAAGGAAGATCAAGCGACAAAGGCTGTCGTTCGATTTTCTCTACGCTTTGCTTTTGCGACGATTTCTCTTCGAGATGAAACACGCAATCGCTGTCAAGAAACCGAAGCTGCCGGGTTCGGGAATCGCTGTTGTGAACAGGCGGATGTTGTCGTAGCTGACTTTTCCGCCATCGGTGCCACGGAACAACTGAATCTTGAGCGATTGGCCGACCAATGAACGATCGAGTGTTGATGCATCCACGATGAATTGGTAATCGCGAAATAACCCAGGTAAATCTTCCGGAGTCTCAAATTCGCCGATCACGGTATCACCTGCCAAAAGTCGGACAAGGCCGTCAACGAGGAACCCCTGATCACCTCGCGCCGCAGCGGCGAATCGGACGGTGTACTCGCCATTGCCAATCAATCTAGCATCGAGTGTTTGCTCAATACCGATCAGGTCGCTTTCGACGTTGTTCCCTAGAGTATCCGTAAACGAGCCAAAGTAGACGATCTGAGGACCATCCATTGCTCCGTTAATTCCGTCGCCGTCGGTGCCGACAAAGTCGGGGCCGTTCAACATGCCATCATCTGGGTTAGCAAGTCCACCAAAGTTCAACTGAACGTTATTAACCCACGTCCAATTGGCGATTTCGCGTAGTGCCGTTGTCGTACCAGGACCGCCGGATAGATTATCCGTTACCGCATTGAGCTCGAAATCACCGTTGGCCACCGGGATCGACTTACCAGCGTGACGCGTGTCGATCGTGAAGGTAGTTGGCACTGGTGAATTGGTGCGATCGAGGTAGCGGTGAAATTCGACTCGCATGTCCTCGGTGCGATCCAGGTCGATGCGTTCTAGGTCCGTCGTTTCGCTGATGTCATTGGCAAGATTGTAGACCTCGATCCCACCGTGATCATAGCTTTGAATCAGCTTTGATTTGCCATCGATAATGGCACCACTGGGAAATCCACCCTGCGGCGAACGGTGGGGATAGTGAATCACGACCGCGTTGTCGCCACGATCCACTGGTCCTCCGCCCGCCAACATGCCTGATAAATCAACACCATCGATCGTTTGATTTGGCAGCGCAACGCCTGCGGATTGCAACAGCGTTGGAAAGAGGTCGTGCCCAATGATCGGCGTGTCGTTGACTTGCCCAGCAACCACGCCCGGCCCGCTGATCAAGACCGGCACCCGAATTCCTCCCTCGTACAGCGTCCCTTTGCCGTTACGCAAAGGCCCGTTCAGGTTCGGAGGAGGCGTCCTGTCTAGTTCGGTCGCCAATCCACCGTGGTCACTGATAAACGCAACGGTCGTATTTTGATCGATGCCATTGTCAACCAGCGCTTGCCGCACGGCACCCAACGACTGGTCCACCGATTCCACCATGGCCGCATAAGTTGCGAGCGTGGTTTTTTCAAGAGCAGTGAGAGAATCAAACTTTTCGTAGCCGCCTGAAGCTAGCTTTTGCTCGTATTTGTCACGAAGTGCCTGGGGTGCATTGATCGGTGTATGGACGCCGTAGTGCGAAAGGTTTAAGAAAAATGGCTTATTGTCGGCTGCGTTGGGATTGCCGGCGTTACTGTTGATAAAGCTGACCGCATCGCGAGTCAGCCGATCGGTCAAGTATTCACGCGCCGGATTCCCAGTACCACCGGGCAGATTGTTGGCCCAGGCGAAGCCACCGTTGTTGTCCGAGTACCAAGACCCGGGCGTTCCCTGAGGACCACCGCCATAGTTTTCGTCAAAGCCGTGGTCCAGTGGCGTCGCCTGATTTCCCTCGCCCAAATGCCACTTACCCGATTGAGCGGTTGCGTACCCGTTGCCTCGGAAGGCTTCAGCAATCGTGGTCGAAGCCAGGGGGAGGTTTCGGACGTAACTGAAGCCCGCGTTTCGTTCGTCTGGGCCGCCGATCCACTGAGTAATCCCATGTCGCCCGGGCGTTTGCCCCAGCATCAGGCTGGCTCGCGATGGCGAACAGACCGGCGAGGACGAGTACGCCTGCGTGAATGTGGTTCCGCCCTGTGCCATCGCCCGCAGATTGGGCGTTTCAAAAAATGAATCCGTGTCGTTTCGTTGCGCCGCAAAGGCTTGGGAATACGCCAGGTCGTTATCAGCCCACCCTAAATCGTCAACCGTAAATAGAATGACATTGTTATTGTTCTGTGCCGTTGCAGTTTGAGAAACCAACAACGATCCGCAAAGAAACACGAATACCGGCAGAAAACGCCTTGGCAACATTAATTTCGCCTCTCAATGAGACCGCACCGCGGAGCAAGCAGCACGGCCGAATGAGCTTTATTAAAGAAGACTCTTCCTGCTCCAACCACAAGCCTATTCGCTCGAACGTTCAAAACAAATACGAACCGCCGATTCTGCGTCAAACGTGAAATACTTTGACGGTGCAATCGTTACGCTGGACGAGTCGCGATTGCAACGACGCCTTCAAGGATGAATCGATTTAGGAACTGTCCCGAAATAGCTTCCCGGTTTTCCCGTAGCTGGTCCCGCCAGGGTTCAGTTCACTACTAGCTGGACCCGACTGAACCCTGGCGGGGCCAGCTACGAAAGGCTTCGCCAAATACGGAACTTGTTTCAGGACCGTTCCTTAGTAGTTATCCAGAGGGCCCGGCACCTCACCCGCGATGGAGAGCCGAATGTTGTCAATCGAAGTCTTGATTTCGTACGTTTTCTGCCGGTCAGCCAAGGCTTTGTAGGTTTGTTCGACCTGATCAACTTCGCTCGCAAAGGCCGCTGCATGCTGATCAAGTAATACAATTTTCCGCATCGCGTGACTAACCAAAATCGTGTGGTCTTCATGAATCCCGTCGATGAGAACTTGGTAAGCCTTGGCATGGCTGCATGTTTTCGGATCACTGCCAGTGCTGTGCCGGTAACACAAAAACGCAGCTTCGTAGCGAACGCTGGGCGAAGGGTCATCGAGCAATTTTTCAACCGCCGTGATCGCGTCCGGCGTCAGTGACTGCCCTGTTGATGACTTTACCGATTGCAGTCCGATCAATGCCCAATAGCGGCACATCGGTTCGCTGTCTTCGAGCGTCTGCAATTGCTGCTCGACAACATCAGCTCCCATCCCAGACCACTCCGCGACCCTCAAGATTCTCTCGAGCGGAAATAGATTTCTGTCGTCACGAATTTCGGCGGCCGGTTTGCCACCGCCGCGTGTTTCGATCTCCCAAGCGTGCAGAAAGTGCAGGTCACGAATCTGCAGAATCTTCTCGCGGTTCCAAGCTCGCATTTTTTTGAGCGTCGCCTGATAGGCCGGATCGCCAGCCAAGTCGTTAATCTCCCAAGGATCATTCTTCAGGTCGTAAAGCGATTCGGCGGGCCGAGTTTCTGCCATGAAATCGGCTGCTGATCCTGTCAGAAGACCGTCTTTGTGATCTTGGCGAATAAAACGCATGAAGTCAGCGGAGTCGCAGTACATCTGTGACTGGGCGTAGGCCAGGTGCGGCATGTAATTGCGAATGTAGACGTACCGCCCGTCGCTGATGCTGCGAGAATGATTTTCAGTGGCATCGATATCGTTCAGGCTGCCGTAGAAGTATTCCTTCTTGACGCTGTTTGGCCCCAACACAGCTTCGCCGCTCATGGTCTTTGGAATCGGCAGCCCAGCAATGTTCAACATCGTCGGTCCCAAATCCACGAAGCTGACAAGACGATCGCAAGTCGTCCCAGGTTCCAGCGAGACGAGGTCGCGGAACTTTTCAGGCACACGAACGATCAGCGGAACGCGGTACCCCAAACCAAACGGAAACGCTTTGAAACGCGGGATGCCTTGTCCGTGATCGGGAAAGAAAACGACGATGGTGTCGTCCGCCAAACCGTCGTCTTCAAGTTCCTGCAATCGCCGACCGACCTGTTTATCCACCAGCGTGATGCAGTCGTAAACTCGCGCGTAAGCCTGACGCATTTCTGGCGAGTCGCGATAAAAAGGCGGCAGCACGACTTCATCGGGGGAAGTGATTTCGTCCGGGCTCAATTGCGATTGAATGTTCTTTTGGAATCGCGCGTAGGAATTAACCGAAGTGCGTGACTGATGTGAATCGACGTAGTTGAAAACACTGAAAAACGGTTGCCCCGGCTTACGACCTCGCCAGTGCGATTGATTGCTGTTGTCGTCCCAACATTCTTTGGCAAACTCACGCCAGCCTGCAAAGTTAAAATCGTTCTTGGTGTGATTGGTGCAGTAATAACCGGCTTGCCGAAGGTAGGTCGGATAACCCTTCACGCTGTCTGGAATTTTCACAACGCTGCGATGGTGCCCAACGCCAAGCTGCCCGACGTGCATTCCGGTGATCAACGCAGAACGAGCTGGCGAGCAGACGGGCGAAGAAGCGAAAGCATTCGTAAACCGCGTTCCCTCTTTCGCCAGCCGATCAATGTTGGGTGTCTTCGCAACCTTGTCGCCATAGCAACCGAACAAGAACGAAGTGTCCTCGATCGTCAGCCATAGGATGTTCGGTTGCCGCGACTGTTCTTGCTCCACCGCGGTTACATCGGCAGCAATCAAAAAAACAATCGCAGCGATGGTCCACAAGCGGTAGGTTTGCATGTTGAGCATTGAATCTTGCAGGATAAACGAAACGCCCCAAGCAACTTGATTGATCTGGTGAGCCGCTGGCCGTGAGGCCTCGGGCATTACCATTGGCTTGGTTGCCGTTGGCATGATTACCAATGGCTTGACCGCCTACCCGCCTACGGCTCACTTCTCAATCTGAAAAACTGTCTTATTCTCGCCGTGAAGACGTTGCATGCCGACGCCCAAACACTCTACTCGGGCAATTCAAACGATGTGCCTTCATCGGAATTCGCCGGCGAGTTATCGTTGGCATCCCGCTTGACGGCATCCATCGCATTGGCATCTAAATCGCTGGGTAATTCCATTCCGCCGGGCGGTGATGGCTCGTCAAGGCTGTCTGATTCACCACCGACGGTCGCCTCAGCAGGGTTGGCCTCAGCAGGGTTGGCCTGATCAGGTTCGGCCGGAACGGAGCTCGATCCGCCACAGCCAGCAAAAAACAACACGGCTCCGGCAATCAAGACGAAGATCGGGTCGGAGAGGAGAAGTCGTGGCGCAGCGTTCAGCTTCATCAAACGTTCCTTGTGTTATCGTTTATCCTAGAAGCCGAGAGTGTATCCTTAACCTACCGACAAGAAAAGCTTCACAGCATTCACCCGAATCCTGCCAAGCACCGAAACCCGAGCGTCAAATCTGTGCATCACAATTCTCCTCAACGCGATTCGGCGGCGTGCGGCTCCACGACTGAACTACTGATCGCGTCCAAACGCGGCGACATTGAATCGTTGGGACGGTTGTTGGAACAGTACCGCGGATACTTGCTGATGCTGGCACATCGGTATCTATCGGAACGGCTGCGACGGCGAGTGGATCCGGCCGACATTGTTCAACTGACCTATTTGGAAGCCCAGCGAGACCTGCCATCGTTTCGCGGCGAAACACCGGCCGAATTTGCGGGCTGGCTTCGTGGGATGCTGAAAAACAATGTGGCAACCGCGGTCACTCGGCACATTTCGACCAAAAAACGATCTTTAAACCGAGAAGTCAACGCGGCCGCGCCCCAAGACAACGATTCTGGGGCCAATTGGATTGGACAGTTACCCGGCAGCACAACCAGCCCCAGCGGTGTCGCGATCCGAACCGAAGCCGCGCTGGCCCTGGTCGAAGCGCTGCATCAATTGCCCGAGACTCAGGCCGAAGCCATTCGGTTGCGATACATGGAGGGCCTACCGCTGGGCGAGATCGTCGAGCGGATGGGAAAAAGCGACACAGCCGTCGCCGGACTCTTAAAGCGAGGACTCAAGAAACTCAGAATCATCATTGACGTCGAAAACAGCCCCTGGGCTTCTGCGTAGCTTCTTCGTAGGCCGGAACAAGCCGCTTCGGCGCAGTTCCGGCAATCCAATGCAGCAGCATGCAATCGCCGGAACTACAACTTTATCCCACCACCAAGGACATCGAAGATCGAACCAACACCGGAAACCTCGCCGCCCGACGGTGAACCCGATCCATTGGACAAAGCATTCGCAGCCTATTTGCGAAGTTGCGACGCGGGCGAATTGTCCAGCCGCGAAGAGTTTTTGTCACAGTTCCCAGAACTATCCGACCAGTTAAAAGAACTGATCGATGCAGCGGATATGATCGGCAACTTTACCACCGGTTCGTCGGGGGCAATCAATGAAGGTGATCAAAATCAGTTTGCGGATCAGAAGGATGAATTCGGCGCAGAGCCTGGCGCGGAAACGATCGGGCTGAACGAAGTCGGACGTCAACTAGGTTTGACCGGCGAATTGTCTGGCGGTGACCCCGCGGTGACCTTGCCGATGGCCAATCGCGCCAAAGGCGACCCGGGCCCGACGCTGCCCTTTGATCTTGGCGACTACTTGTTGTTGGACGTGATCGGTCGCGGTGGAATGGGAATCGTCTATCGAGCCAAGCAAAGCGAACTGGACCGCGAAGTGGCGGTAAAGATGATTCGCAGCGGCATGCTGGCCAGCGAAAGTGAAGTCCGACGCTTCTACACCGAAGCGCAAGCCGCCGCGCGATTGCATCACCCGGGCATTGTGTCGGTGTTTCAGTTTGGTCATCGCGCGGGACACCATTTCTTTTCGATGGAATACGTCCGCGGCACCGATTTGCAGCGGAAGATTAACAACGGCCAATTGCAGGTCAACGAAGCAGTCGGTTACGTCAGAGATGTCGCGCTGGCGATTCATCACGCTCACCAAAAAGGAGTGCTGCATCGCGACTTGAAACCCGCCAACGTTTTGATCGACGAACGCAACAAGATTCTGGTCACTGATTTCGGCTTGGCGAAACATCTGGATTGCGACAGCAGCGTTACCGGCAGCGGGGACGCGATCGGCACGCCGCACTACATGGCTCCGGAACAGGCCAGCGGGTTGAGCGATCGTGCGAACGCGCAGAGCGATGTTTATTCGCTTGGTGCGATCCTGTTTTCGGCGCTGGCCGGTCGGCCGCCCATTGTCGCGGACACAGTCATGCAAACGCTGGTCAATGTCGTTCACGATCCCGCGCCGTTGATTCGATCGCTGCGGCCCGATGTCCCCATCGATATCGAAACGATCATCGCGAAGTGCTTGGAAAAGAAACCCGCCAAACGATACGAATCGGCAGCAAAACTGGCTGACGAACTGAACGCGTTTTTAGAAGGCCGTCCAATCGAAGCACGACCACGATCCCGAGCCATGAAGACGTGGCATTGGATCGAGGGAATTCCGTTGGTCGGTGCCATCATGGGACGCCGCATTTTGCACGGTTCCGATTCGCACCGACGGTTCCAGGCGGCATTGTTATTGCTGTTGTTGATGACGCCGTTTTTTGCGGTGGCCGCTTTCGCGATGCTGCAAAGCTACCAAGACGCGATCCCGGCAACGGTTCGCTTTGCCGGTGGGATCGAAGGTGGACGCTACACCCAGATTTCGGAAGCTCTCGCCGATCGAATCAAAACACGCCACGGTGCCAAGACTTTGGTGATGAATTCGAGCGGGTCGCTGGTCAACCGAGACCGTTTGATGCGAGGACAAATCGACTTGGCTCCGATGCAGGCGACCGCGATCAGTGGTGATCGCCTGCGAGTGGTCGCGCCGCTGTTTTACGAATTGCTTTACGTGTTCGCTCGTAAAGACACCGCTATCGAATCACTCGCGGATTTGAAAAACGCAACCGTTGCGATTGGTCCCGACGGCAGTGGTTCTCAGGCGACAGCGGAATTAGTGTTCGCGTCGCTCGGGTTCGATCAGGCGGCAGTCAACCGCCGTGTCGATAGCTGGCAAGACCTGTTCAGCGACCAACCGCCCGACGCTGCGATGATTTGCATCGGCCGCGGCAGCAACTTGGTCAATCGGTTAATCGAAAGCGGCCGATGGAGATTGATTCCAATACAACAGAGCGTCCAAATCTCGTTGCAGCATCCAACACTGCGCCCGATGACGATCGTTCGCAGTGATTTTTCGTCGCTTGATTTGCCGGCGTTTGAATCATCAAAGCAGAATCCAACTTCCGACTGGCCAGCCGATGGTATCCCAACGGTAGGCACGACTGGCTTCCTGGCCGCGATGGACGACGCGCCTGCTGAGTTGATCGTCGCGGCGCTGGAATCCTTGTACGCGGATCCGCCACTTGGAACAGATTTAATTCCGCGAAGCAACGCCGCCGAATGGCAGGGCCTAGCTTTCCACCGAGCAGCACGACGTTTCTACGAAAGCAAGTAGCACCGTAGGCACCGTAGGCCGGAACAAGCCGCTTCGGCGCAGTTCCGGCAATCCAAACGTAGTACAACGCCATTGCCGGAACTGCGCGACCGAGTGCCCCACCAATTGAAATCGCCGAGGCAATCCAAACGTAGTACAACGCCATTGCCGGAACTGCGCCGAAGCGGCTTGTTCCGGCCTACGTTTACTGCTTTGCTGCTTCGGCTAGACCGGCGGCTTCGGTGCCCGGATACTTGTCGATGATCTTATCCATGACGGCAGCGATCTTGGCCGGATTGGCTCGGCCACCTTGAGAGAGCTTTAACGCCAATTGCCATCGCTTCATTCCGGCGATCTCGTTTTGAATCGACTCGTCCTGCTTTAGTTTTTCCAGCTCTGTGTCGACGGATTCCGGCAGTTGGTAACCGGCAAACCGTTGAGCGACTTCGCTGTAAAGTTGGTAGGCTTTCCAGTCATCGCTAGCGCCGGTCGCGGACTCGGCTTCGGTAACGATTGACTGAATTTTTTCGTCAACGTAGGCCTGCAACTTCTCGGCCGCCGATCGGACTTCTGGTTTACGGTCGCGTCCGAATCGCATCAGGCTTTTGGCTGCGGAACGGTAGTCGCCGAATTCAATCTGCCGCCAAGTCGGAATGATGTTGGGTGGCATTCCGGTCGGATCAACATTCCAGCTCGCCGATTCGGCGGCCGTCGCCAAGGCGGCCGGGATGTCGCCGCCGTTGGTTCGTTGCAATTCGCCGTCGGGGTCGATGATGCGAGCTTGGTAGATATTTTGTAGGCTGACTTTATTGACGCCAGCCTGCGTTTCGAGCGACCGGTCATAGTCGATGATCACGGGAACCGAGATGCGATTTTGGCGAACATAGCTGGCAACCTGCGCAGGTTCCGAACCCGAATTGACGGCGATTAGCATCACCGGGTTGGACTGGTTTTGCTGAACCGCAGCCAGGATGCCCGGCCATTTTTCGCGGCATCGCGGACAGCCTTCTTCAAAGAAGTACAGCACAATCGCTTTGCCCCGCATCGCTTCGACCGAAATCGGAGCACCGTTAATCCAGGCTCTTGGATTTTGAGGCAATTGAAATTCAGATTCGGCGGGCGCTTCACCCGACGCAGTCGTCACGATGGAAAGGATGATCGCACAACAAATTGAATGTCTGATCGAAGTCATCGTTCGCCCTTGGTGGGTTGTTGATCATAAGGCTAAGGAACCGACACGAAGTATCTTCCCAGATTCCAAACCCGAACGCGTAAGCGAGGGATATTGTTTGACACGGAAATCCCTCGCTTAGGAACGTGCGACTTTTTATAGTCGCCTTTCGCTCCGCGAAAGCAGCGGATTCGCTACTTTCGCGGAGCGAAAGGCGACACTAATCTTACGCTTTCGGGTTGGGATTTGATGGAGTCCGAGTTCATAAACTTTTCTCGAGATCGTTCCTAAACACCTGCCTTGACCAGCTTGCTAATTTCTTTGAACTGGGGATGGTCCGCTGTCCCTAGCCATTCAAACATCACTGATTCGGCCGTGATGATGGTCGCGCCGGCGTCTCGCATTCGATCCATCGCTGTTTCGTGATCGCGACCGTGCCTGGCCGCGACTGCTTCGGCGACGACGTAGGCAAAACAGCCTTCGGCCATTAGATCCAATACTGTTTGCAAGATACAAACGTGCGTTTCGATTCCCGTGACGACGATTTGGTCTCGGCCCGCTTGCGTCCAAGCATCCAGGCTTTGCCGACAGACGGCGGAGGAGAATTCGAGTTTCTCTTCGGGTGAATTTTTATCATGACTGAACCATTGATCCAGTGGTGCGACGAGGTTGCCGAGACCCTTGGGATACTGGACCGTCGCCGCCGAAGGCACCTGCAACATGTCGGCCGCTTTCAGCAGTCGCTGAGTTTGCCGGACCACTTGATCGCCCGACGGGATGACGGGGACGAGCCGTTCTTGCAGGTCAACGACCAGCAATCCGCTGCGATTGGAATCAAGCCGATGAACGCTGGCGACGTGTGGCATGAAAGAAGTTTGAAGGGTGAAGAGTGAAGAGTGAAAACTTGGGGTGGAGCTAGTCTTTTTTCTTTGACTTCGTTTCGGTCTTGGCTGGTTTGGATTCGCTCTTTGACTTGCTGTCGCTCTTCTTGCTTGACGAATCGCCCTCGGCTTTTTTGGAATCGGCTTTGGCGGCTTTCTTGTAGCTGTCGCTGCGATAATCGGTTTGGTAGAAACCGCTGCCTTTGAATACGATCGCGGCACCGGTGCCAAAGAGACGCTGCAGCTTATTCTTTTTGCATTTCGGACACTTCTTTAAAACAGCGTCGTTGATGCCCTGGAATTCCTCGAAGGTGTGTTCGCAGGCTCCGCATTCGTAATCGTAGGTCGGCATTGAGAATCGTTTTGGGGAGATGAAGTGATAGCGCCCGCGTCGGTCGCTCATCGTCCCGTCATTCTACGTTGATTCGAGGCCAGCGGTAAGCAGGTAATCCAAACGCTCAAACCAAACCTGGGTTTGCAGATTAAAAAGTGAGCCGCGACGCGTAAGCGGCCGGGCCCTTCGCTGATGCCCGAGGCCTTACGGCCGGCGGCTCACGAGGAATCGCTCAGATTGAACAAACCGAAACGTCGATAGTCGTCTTTCGCTCCGCGAAAGTACGTCAGAGCACACTTTCGCGGAGCGAAAGGCGACTATAACGAACCGCTCGTTTCTAAACGTCGGTGACGCTTTGATTGACTCGCTTGGGGGCGGTTCGGAAATGAGGGGCGGGAACCGGATGGCCAGCTTGAGCAGCCGGCGTTTGGGCAGCCGGTTTCTGATCCGCTGGATGGCGGTCAACGTTGTCCAAATTGCCCAGGTATTCCTGTTGAACCTTGGGGTGTTGTTTGACTTCATCCGGTGTGCCGTCGATCAACACCTGACCTTGATAGATCACATAGCAACGATCGACTGTGCCCAAGATTTCCCTGGCCGCGTGGTCGGTGATCAAGACACTGATGCCGGATTCACGCAGTTGCAGAATCACTTCCTGGATCGATTGAACGGTCACCGGGTCGATGCCTGCGAAGGGTTCGTCCAGCATCACGATCTTAGGATTGGAAACCAAGCAGCGAGCGATTTCCAGTCGTCGACGTTCACCACCAGACAACCCGCCCGCTTTGCTTTTGCGGATGTGCGTGATGTTGAATTCTTCCAGCAATTGATCAGTGCGTTCTTTGCGGCTGGCACGATCCATGCCCAACAATTCCAGCAGCGATGAAATGTTCTGTTCAACCGAAAGCTTTTTGAAGACGCTGGGTTCTTGCGGCAGGTATCCCATGTGCCCGTCACGAGCGCGACGAAACATCGGCCACTGAGTCACGTCGCGACCTTCCAGGTACACGCGTCCGCGATCCGGTTCGACCATGCCGCAGATCATACGAAAACTGGTCGACTTACCGGCACCGTTAGGACCCAGCAGCCCGACAATCTCCGCTGGTCCAACATTCAAACAAACGCCATCGACCACACGACGACGGCCGTAGGTCTTTTGCAAATCAACCGCTTCTAGAATCGGTTCGTACGCGGGTGCCGCCAAGATTGATTCATCGGCTTGCTTCTTCGATTTCAATGAAAACATCGACCTAGGATTCTTTTCCTTTAGCGAATCAGCTTCATGCGTTTGAAGTTGGGGATAAACGGAACGGGCGAATTCCATGAATGGGGCCAGAACACGACAACGGCACGGCCGACCAATAAGTCACGCGGCACATACGATTCGTCGCTCCATCGCCACGCATCGCGATTGACGTCACCCGGCATTTTGATGCGATCCTTGACGCCTGCCCAACAACGAGCGTCCAAACTTTCGGGACTGTTGTCGCCCATCGGAAAGAATTGATCTTCTTGAAGTTCAAACGTGGTTTCGCGTCGGATGTCCCAGCCAACAAATTCGTCCCACTGCTGCGGCGATGCCAGCGAATCCTGGATCCGCTTGAACGCACCCTGCCGTCCGGTCAGCTCGCGATAGCGACTCATGTCGTAGTCGCAAATCTCGCCGAACTTTCCCGTGTTGGTGGAAATGTAGTACTTGTCACGAAGCAATTGCAGACTTTCAATCGTCGCCTCGCCGCCGGTGACGCCCACGCCGGCGGGCGCTGCATCGAGTGGGTTTGCGGCGGAGTAACGTGGATGGTTTGCTGAATTGCCGCGGTAGGTTCGGCTGTCAAAAGTCGTGGGCGTTTGGAATGCGATCGGGTTTTCGTCTACGACTAACAGCAATTGATCATCGCAATTGCTAAAGCTGATTTGGTGCGATTGCCCCGCGCGGATCGGCGTTTCGGCGGTGGGCGAAAGGTTGGCTTCGCTGCTGCCTTCGGCCGGATCAAAGCGATGTGCTTCGTCGCCCATGATCCCAAGCGTGGCTTCGCCGGATGCCAGGTCGATTGTGCAGCGATATTGCACTCCCGCTTCGATCAATTCCAGCGTCATTTGCTTGGCATCGGAATCCGTTTCGATTTTGGTTTGCAGGATCAAGTCGCCGACCCAGTGCATGCCGTCGCGACCGATTTTTTCTCGGTTGGAATCCTGGCCGCCCCAGACGGCCATCTGCCCAAACTGGTCCAAGCTTTCGCCGCTTTGGTAAGTCGGGTTAAAGGTCACGCCGCTGGTTTCGCCCAACAGTTTTTGTCGCAGGCCAAACGGTTTGGAGGCGTACACTGCACCCGACGGAACAAAGATGTACGAATCGTAGGCATAGAAGTCCGTGATGGCTTTGGATTGATACGGATCAACATCATTAAGCGATCCGCCGTTGCTGGCGATTTGCCATTGCTGATCGGTTGGCACGTGATGGAAATACCGCAGCCACTGAGTTGTATCTCCGGCGACATCGTCTGCTTTAAGGCTGGCGGTGAATCGTCCGCCTTCGCGGCTGATTTGCCACGAATCGGTCGGTGGCTTTTCGGCTCCCTCGGTCCAAGGTTGCCATCGACTTGGGAAACCGGCTTGATTGAGTGGTTCGGGAACGTAGTCCGTGTCATGCACCAAGTGGCTCATCGCCATCAGCGTGCTGTACGGTTTGCGAACGATCTGCGAACGCTGATCCGATCCCGTCGGACGCACGTAGACATCGCCGTGTCGCAGCGTCAATGTTTCGCCGGGCAGTCCGACCAAACGCTTGATGTAGTTCTGTTTGGGATTGCCGGGATACTTAAACACGATCACTTCCCAGCGCTCGGGTTCGCTCAACACGTAGCTAAACTTGTTGACCAGAATTCGGTCGCCGTTGAAGGTGGCGTGATTGGTTTCGCCAGCCAGATCCAGTGCATTGACGCGGCGGCAATTGGGGCAGACGCCGCCGACCACGGTCACGCCTTCGCCACCGGCACTGTTTTCGCGGCTCGCACCGACACGGAAGTTGTATTCGCAGGCGTCGCAGAAAACATCTTTATGAGCCCCCATCAACGTCGGTGCCATCGATCCGGTCGGGATCACGAAAGCTTCGGCCAGGAAGGCTCGGAAGAGTAGTGCGAGGATGAAGGCGACCACGAACGCTTCGGTCGTTTCTCGCCCCGCCGCAATTCGCCATTCCTGGGCTCGACGTTGTTCGGGCGTGCGATCGTCTGACGTTTGCACGGTTTTGTTGGAAGGGCTGCTGCCGTCAGAAGCGTTTGATTTGGATTTCGATGCCACCGCTTTGGAAGCTTTCTCGCTGAAGGGGTCGTGGGGAATCAATCGAGCAGCAATCACCGCCGACGATCCTGCCGCATCCTAGCTATTTTACCTCAGCAGCGGAACTTCGGTTTGTTACCTGTAAAATTCAGTACACAATCGTTTAACCGCGTTGGGCATCGCCTGGGCCGCTAAATCTATGTTAATGACATAGTATTTTGCAATTAAGAATTTGTTCCGCTTTCAGTCCAATGCGGCCATTCGAATCGTAGGAGGCAACTCGATCGATTTCCGTTGCGGGCTTGTCCCGGCGGAATCACAAC
>NZ_LWSK01000116.1 GCF_001642955.1 Rubripirellula obstinata
GTAGGCCGTAGCGAGCCATAGCGAGTTACGGCAATTTGCGCACCGCCGTAACTCGCTATGGCTCGCTACGGCCTACTTTCAAGGGTCGCCAAAAGATCCTGATGCAGTCGTATCAACGGTGCTCTTTATCCCTGGGGACTATTCCTGGGGACAGGGCACCACGACGACCGACTGTGCCGTGTCCCCGCAGTTCCCGCCAAGCGCGCAAGCAGAGCGAAAAATCACGCCGCCGTGCGCCACCGACCCATCATCAACATGCCCTGTCCCTGTTCTGTGGTGCCGCACGACGCGCGGGGCGATGCCCAACGCGGTTAAACGATTGAGAAACCCTTCACGGCGTTGGGAGTGGCTTCGCCGGGGTCAGGCCTTGTGTTGAGTGTTCAGCGTGAGGGGCTTTTCGATTTCGTGTTGACGATGAGTCCATTCTCTTGACGCGTTTCGCCGCCGTTCGGCTCGCCGGACGAGATTGGAAACGCTTCCGGTGCCACTGAGCCCAAATGCGTTGCCTAGTTCTTCCAGCGTCGCGCCGGTCCAGCGTCGGCACAACCATGCGGCCATGTCGCGACCAGCGGCTTGACTGCGGAATTGAGCGTACTGCGAAGGATCGGCTTCATGTGCTATCGCCGTTGCATTGATGATCTCTTCCACGCTATTGACGTGAGCAAGAACCGATTGGACGAGCTGGCTATTCAATCCGCATTTACTCCGCCGAACAGATGCGAGCTGCGTATGCCGCACCGGCGTCACCGCGTTTGTGGACGGGCTTTGAAGGCGAAGACTGAATTATTCTCAGTCATCGGTCGTGGTGATTCTCGATCAAAGTGGAACTGCGAACATTTTCATTCGGTTCGCACTGTGTTGATGCGGTCCTCGAGATCCTGCAACCCGCGTAGCACCTCGTCCCAGTCGGGCGGGTCGGAAAAGAACATCGGACGCATCGCGGCGTAGTCTTTCCGCAATTCGATTTCACCGGCTTCGGATGGCATCAGCTTGAAAGTTCCTGGCTTTGCTGTTTCATAGCTGGCCCAAGGACTTCTGTAAAAACGTTGCTTGAACTTGACTACATCACGAAGCAATGAAAGATCCGCAATCGCATTTGCGGCGACACTGCTATTTTTCATCTGGAATAAATCGTAGTAGTGCCGCGAGTAACGCGGCGGCATTCGTTTTCCCTTGGCTCGATGCGCCTGTTGGTGCAGGATCGTGGCTTTTTCCCAAAACGTTCGTTCGGCGGTGATCGCGACAATGGGACAATCGGGATCATCAAAGACCTGCGGGAAGTCTTCGGCGGCGTAAGGTCGGACGATGTGATCGCCTTGGGGCACCCAGGACGCGAGCGGCCCAATCTCTAATTTGACTTCTGGCATGAATGCCGACGAACTGAACGCAGCCGGGTAATGAACCTCGATCACGTGAGGATCATCTGGGATAATGCATCGAATGCCACTCACCGACGACGTGATGGTTTCAACAAGTGGGCAAAGCGCTTCGCGGATGTAGCGTGCCGCTTTGTTGTTGAATTCGTCGTTGAAGCGATTCTGTTGTGTGCCCGATGGCAATTCCTGCCATGGGTCCGTGCCCCCCTCGTCACCGTAACCAATCAATCCCCATGCCAGCACCAGATCGATGTCTTCAGAGAAACGATCGATCAGTCCATGAACCTTCGACAACGAAGTGCCGCCCTTGAAGACCAGCTTGCCTTTCAGTTCCGGAGCGTTGAACAGCTTTTTCAAAAGCCAGCAGACCCAGAAATCTTTTTCAATGATCGCCGGTGGAAGCCTCCGCCGACTTGCTGACGCCTCAAAGAGTTCATTTCGCTGCTTAGCAGATAATCCGGCTACCTTATCCATGAACCGACTCTTTGCAGATTTCACGGATGGCTGCACGAACCCACTGGGTAACGGTCTTGGTGTCCTTCAAAACTTGGCTGCGTTGCGAGTCGGGTAACCAATCGCGAATTCTGGCGATCGTCTTGGCGTCAATGTGCTGCGGGCCAAGCGATTTCAGACCGTGGACGATGACGGCACTTTCGGGGTGTTTGAATTTTGTTTCACGGGTCGCCACTCTTCTGAAACGGAGTTTTGTTTGATTGATCTCGTACTCACGAGTCGGCCCGTCTGAATGAAAGACGTATTGGGCGGGAACCTGCGTGGAAAGCCCCATCAGGTTGAGTGCCGACGCTCCATCAGGCTGGATCTGCCACCGAAACTTACGTGCAAGCGCACTGGCGACTTGAAGAATGTCTGGTCCAAGAGATTGCTGTAGCAAGTCGCTGTAACGAGGGTAGTCGTACAATCCGGTTTGGACCCGCCGAATCGTCCCCTCCTCCACGAGACGCCGAAACACGGAGTTGATGGTCGTGGCGCCCGCCAGATCAGCGAAATCAGCTTGTGAGAACGCCCAACCCCTGCCCTTTCCGTAGATTCTCGAAAGTGCTTTTGCAGCAATGGTTTGCGTCATCTGAATGTGGCTCCCTTTGCATCAAAAAATACACACTTTTTGCTGCAACATCAAGCATTGGTTCAAACGCCAAAACTGTTCGCCAAGATTCTTCCCAAATTTCGGACCCAAATTTTGATCCTTGAGGCCACCGCCATCCCCGCAATTTCAATGACCCCACTAGTATTCGATGTCAGCTTGGTTTTTGGGTAGGCGGGAGTGGATCTTGTTAAAGATCCTTATGCGACGGGATCTTTAACAAGATCCACTACCCGAATGTTGCGTTGACACGGAATACTAGCTAATCAGTCGTCTTTGGCGATGGGCTTTTGCCTACCAAAGCAAGCGACAAAGCTAGAGAGCAGAAATCGATCTGGACCGGATATTGGAATTAATGTTGTCAAAAAAACAAAAACTTGCAAATTAAAGAAGTGCGAAATTCAACTATCGTACTTGTTGCAAAAGGGAAAACCATCTTTTATGTCTCGTGGGTCCGCCCCGCCATTCTCCCGAGGTTCAGTTCTCATGCCCAGTACGAAAACGAAAGACTCCAAACGGGGACAGGGCACAGACGTGGCCTGATGAAAATCATTTCAAAGCAGCAAATTGGGCAAGCTGCAACATGGCAGACAACGCGAACTGCAGCGCTGCGAAGCATTGTGGCAACGGCACATTTCCCTGATCGCCAGCATGTAGGCCGTAGCGAGCCATAGCGAGTTACGGCAATTTGCGCACCGCCGTAACTCGCTATGGCTCGCTACGGCCTACTTTCAAGGGTCGCCAAAAGATCCTGATGCAGTCGTATCAACGGTGCTCTTTGAAGACATAGATTGTTGAACACACCGGATGTGTCGGGTTGCTACAAGTTGACAATCACCCATTTTCATCAGCCCAGCCCAGCAGCAACTGGAATGCGTAGTCAACTGTGGGGGCGATGCCGATGGCCATGAACGGTTTGTAGTTCAGAGGAGACGTTGATGCGAGATCACGAAGTGTGACTCAACGATTGGTTAACGTCCTTCTGCATTCTTTCGTTGAGTGTTTCCAATCAGATGCTGCCAGTTTTTCAACCGTAGATCGTAAACCCGTTTGTTTTCGGTTCGCAACTGAAGGCTGGGCCAGAGGGCGTTGGTAAGCTGCGGTGTTTAACGCGTTGCTAACGGTTTTGCGGTGAACACCGATTATCCGGGCCAACAATACCGAAAGAATCTTGATAGATGATGCAGAGTCAGGTTGCTGCATTACGTGTGGGATTCAAGGTTTTGTTTGATGATTGTTTGGTCTTTAGCTGAAGTATGCAGAAAGACTTTGCTTCTTGGATGTTTGAGCATCTTCTTAATCATTAATGGGTTGGCGTCGGGTCTGTTCGCGGCCGGGACGGTTGAAGTTGATCGATCGTCACCGTTTCCGTTGTCTCTGTTTCCCGATGAAACAGCATCGCTTTCAAATCTTTCTGAGCTTGGTATCGAGTCGCCAGATGATGAGTTGGCTTTTGATGAATTGGCTTTTGATGAGTTGATTGATAGCGGCAACGCTATCGATGGTGGTGTCCAGTTGGCTAGTTGCTGCGTTCCCACCGAAACTAAGCGTTCGCAGTTGACGGTCGGGGCGTTCGAGCTGGTGCCGTACGGAACCGTTTGGTCGGACATGGTGTATGCGACCAGCCGAACGGTGCCGGGGCGTTTTACGTTGTGGATTGAATCAGACGAAGTGCAAGGCGAGCCTGCTTTTGAACTCGATGCGCGCCGCAGTCGCATTGGCGTCGATGTGAAAGGTCCGCCGATCGGATTGCTGGGAGGGCTGGAGAGTCGAGCCAATTTCGAGGTGGATTTCTTGGGCAATTTCACCACCGACAATCAGCCCGATGTGCGATTGAGACACGTTTTCTGGGAAGCAAAAAACGAGAACACAAGGTTTCTGGTCGGGCAAACTTGGGACGTCATTTCTCCTTTGCTTCCCAACACCGTCAGCTTCCCGGTGCTTTGGACGGCTGGCAACATCGGCTTTCGACGGAACCAGTTGCGTTTGGAACGCTACGCCGATTTGGGGAATCGAACTTCGGTTACGTTCCAGGCGGCGCTTGCACAAAACGTGATCCAGGACTTCGCCACCGGTGCCGCCGCGGCCGGTATCGTTCGAGAATCGGGGGACTGGCCAATGATCCAAGCTCGGTCGGCAATCGAATTTGGTGGCATCGAAGCGGCGGGCCAAGCCATGGCATTCGGTTTATCAGGACACATCGGCGAGACCGGTTTTGATTTTCTCGGTGGGCATCCCGCCAATCCAAACTTGGCTGCCGAAGACGATGTCCGCATCAGAACTTGGTCGGCAAATGTCGATGCACGGATTCCGATTTCCAAGCGGCACAGTTTGCAGGGCGAAGTCTTTACAGGAACGAATCTAAGCAACGTTCTTGGCGGGGCTGGTCAAGGTGTGTGCCCCTGCCTTCGCGTACCGATTCGATCAGCCGGTGGCTGGGCCGAATGGAGATTCGTCTACAGCAAGAAGGTAAGCACCCACCTAGGTTTTTCAGTGGATGATCCAAACGACAATGACAGTCTGGTTGGACGCACCAAGAATCAAGCGGCCTACGCGAATCTGTTTCTTCACGTCAACGATCGGCTGACGACGGGCTTTGAAGTTTCACACCGAAGGACGGAATTTCACAATCGGACCAACGAACCCGGCTTCACGTTTGTTGAATCGCCCACCGAACCCGGCGACGCAGTGCTGCTTGATTGGACGCTCCGCTACAGCTTTTAATCAACGCGATAAAGTGTTGGAGTCCAGGCTTTAGCCGCTCGAGCACTTTATACTCTCGCGATTCCAACTATGAGAAAGAGCGGCTAAAGCCTGGACTCCAGCAAACACCGCCATTCGCGGCAAATCGCAAGACGCATCCAATCTCTGGATTTTCGCCAAACTCGTCTTGCAATCGGGGCTTGTTGAAAGCTATCAGCCAAGGTGCCTTTCGTTGTCCTACGCCGTTTTCAATTCTTTCGGCGCGCAGCGATCCTAGATTTTCGGAGCTAGACCGTGTCAGATTATTGGATCGACCCAACCAAGTGTGAATCTTTAGCCGTTCTTGTCGAATCGGTTGCTGGCCCTTTGTTGATCGAACATCAAGCGGCGATTTGCTTGGAATTGGACATTAACGTTGAACTGGATGTTCCCGCTGATCCCGCCAGAACCTGCGATCTGATTCGTTCGCTCGTCAATCAATCACTTGGCGAAATGTCCGCCGGTGGCGACCTGACGATTACGGCTGTCGAAACGGATCAGGGCGTCGAGTTGGAGATCGCGGACACCGGCGGCGACGCGGATGGACGAGCCCAAAGTCGGCCGATGGCGGCCGCTGCGATTGGTGCTTCGATGCAGTGGCAAAACTGTCCGCAAGGCGGCGCGAGCGTGACGGTCTTGTTCCCGCCGCCAAAGGAAGATCAACAATCCGTTCGGCGTTCCAAAGCTGCTTAAGAAGTCATGATCAACCTCTTCCAATCCACCACGATTCCTGCTCTTGAGCATTCGCTGAACTTTGCTCAGCGAAGGCACGAGTTGTTGGCCGGTAACTTGGCCAACATGGATACGCCGGATTACCAATCGCGGGATTTGAGTGTTGATGATTTTCAGGAAGCACTCGCCGATTCGATTGCGGCGGGAGCCAACCCGGCATCGGTTTCGCCAACCACGCGAGACCAAATCGCCTACGGGCCTCGTGACGCAACCGAGCAAGTTGTTTTTCACGATGGCAGCGACGTTTCGATGGAACATCAAGTCACCGAGTTGTCAAAGAATAAACACCTGCACAGCCTTGCCATCACGACCATGCGAAGCCAGTTCGCTCTGCTTCGCGCAGCAATCACTGAAAGAGCGTAAGAGGTAGGAAGAAGGTTTTAGGGATTAGGTTTTAGGGATTAGGTTTTGGGAAATCCCGATGTCTTCAACCCAGCCAACCTAAACCCTAACACCTAACACCTAACACCTAATCCCTAACCCCTACTTTCCTATGCTCAAAGCACTCGACATCAGCACATCGGCGTTGGTTGCCCAACGCACTCGTTTGAATGCCGTTTCCGGCAACATTGCAAACATGTCTTCGTTGACCGATGAAACTGGAAAGCCGAATCCCTACCAGGCTCGTCAGGTCGTCTTTCAAACCGATGAGACGAAGTCAATCTCCGGTGCATCAGGCGTCAAGGTTTCTGAGATCCGCATGGATGATGCCGAACCTTTGTACCGCTATCAGCCAACGCACCCGCTGGCGATCAAGGATGGCAAGCACAAAGGTTATGTCGCTTATCCAAACATCGATCTGACGACTCAAATGGTGGACGCACTTGAATCGACCCGCGCCTATGAAGCCAACGTTGGTGTGATGGAGATCACCAAAGGACTAAGCCGCGAAACACTGACGATCCTTGCATAGTCGGACCTGACGTAGCTGATCCCGCCAAGAGTTCAGTTCACGCCGACTGAACCCTGGCGGGATCAGCTACCTTGAACCCAAAACCACATCGCTAACTCCTTAATCCCTTGCGTTCTCTTTCTGCCATTTCGCCGCCCGTTCGTCCAGCATCACCTTTTGGTAATGCTGCGGGGAAGGCTACGCGGACAGAGACGCCGGACACGGGTGCCGATAAGTTTGCAAAGTTGTTGACTGGCGAAGTCAAGAACGTCAACAACATGCAAACCGACGCCAATGCGATGGTCCACAGCATGTTGACCGGCGGCGATGTCAACGAAGCGGAAGTGTTGACCGCAGTTCAAAAAGCTGACCTCGCGTTTCGCATGTTGTTGCAAGTAAGAAATAAACTGCTGGAAGCCTACCGCGAAGTTCAACAGATTCAGATTTAGCCGATTGCCGTATTTCGCTCTGCTTAGGAACGAGCGGGAAATTAGTGTCGCTTTTCGCTCCGCGAAAGTAGCGAATCCGCTGCTTTCGCGGAGCGAAAGGCGACTATGAAAAGTCGCACGTTCCTTAATACCGCTTACTACTAGAAACCAAAATATAACGCTTCATGTCGTTCATCAAAGAATCAACCGATCAGGCTCGCGAGGCTTTTGTTTCGATGCCGATGCAATCGCGGGTCATCACCGTGATGTTGGGTGCTGCGATCGCGATTGGTTTAGCTTTTTTGGTCAAGGGCGACGCCACCAAGGGGACTGAGTTTCTGTTTGGCGGCCAGTCGTTTAGTGCTCAAGAATTAGCAGCGACCGAACGCGCTTTCAGCCGTGCGGGATTAAACGCATGGCAGCGTGAAGGACAACGCATTTTGATCCCAAGTGATTCTAAAAGCGAGTATTTGTCAGCACTAGAAGATTCATCGACGTTGCCAATGTCCATGCACAGTCGCGTGCAGGACGCTATCGATTCAGGAACCGTGTTTGATTCCAGTGACTTGCGTGCTTCGCGCGAAAGTGTTGCCAAGGAACAGGAACTCGCTTCGACAATTATGTCGTTTGACGATGTCAGAATGGCCAAGGTCGAACACGATCGCGGCGAGCGTGTGGGGCTTGGCCGAAAAACGCCACAGTCTTGCAGCGTATTCGTGCAACCTGACGGTTCGTCGCCACTGCCACGCGGTCGCATCATGGCCATTACCGAATTGATCAAAGCCTCCTACGCGGGAATGTCGGCGGACGATGTCAAAGTCATTGATGCGAATGCGACCGGCACTAGCAGTTTGGTGGACGAAGAAGATCCCATGCTGCGTAAGCAGAAGGAAGCAGAAGATTGGGTCTATCAAAAGGTCAAGAAACTGCTGGCTGCCTATCCAGCCGTCGTCGAAGTCGCCGCTGAAATTGATCCGACAATGGACGTTGAAAAAACGGTTCTAAAATATGACGCCGAACCAACCAATCTGTACAGCAACAGCAAAAAGATCGAAGCGGTTACCAATCGCGAACCCAATGGTGGCGTTCCGGGAACCGGCCCCAACGCGGTCACGGTTCGTAGCGGTAGCGTTGAAGAAACTTATGAAGCAACCAAGACCAAAGAAGACAATCGCGAATCACGCGGCGTGGCGGGTCAACAGTACGAGAATTCGCGACTGGCTTCGTTGCAAGTCAAACAGGTCAAGGTCTCGGTCAGCTTGCCAAGGAGTTTTTACGAACGCCAGCACAAAGAGAAGCAATTGCGAGACGACCCTGATATCGATCCAGCCGACATCAGGATGACTGATACGGATTTTGAAAATCTGAAAACCAAAACCGAACAGAGCATTCAAGATACTGTTCTGCCTTTGTTGCCATCCGGTGCCGCGGGGGCAGACATGCTTCCGCTGGTTAGCGTGACGGTGTTCCCCGACGCGCCGGTCATCGAAGCGGCGTCACCGCAGACTGCGAAAATAGCACTGACTTGGCTTTCCAATTCCTGGCAAACTTTGGCGATGGTCGCTCTTGGGCTGATTGCTTTGTTGGTTGCCCGTTCGGCTGCCAAGGGCGGCGGTGGTTCGGCACCGACTGATTTCAGCGAAGGCTTTGGTTTGGAATTGCCCCAACCGCCGCCGGAGGTCGCCACGCAGATGGAAGATCCTGACAGCATGACGATCACGGGCGGATCACTCAAAGATGAGTTGTTGATACTGGTGGAAGACAATCCCGAAGTGGCCGCCAATGTGATTCGCGGATGGATTGGCGACGCCGCCTAGCATTTCGCATCGGCGTGATTTTTGAGTGGAACGAAAAAGCTGCTTAGTAGCGATGGGTGCCGTGCCGAGGTGTCCCAACCGAGCGTCAGCGAGTCATTAGTAGGCCAGGATGTAGGCCGGTAACGAGCCGCTTCGGCGCTGTTCCGGCAAGTGGCAGGCTGGCGTCAACGTGGATTGCCGGAACTGCGTCGAAGACTCCTTGTTCCGGCCTACTTAACTGGCAACGGCACATTTCCCTGATCGCCAGCATGTAGGCCGTAGCGAGCCATAGCGAGTTACGGCAATTTGCACACCGCCGTAACTCGCTTGAAGCTCGCTACGGCCTACTTTCAAGGTAGGTCGTATCAACTTAACGCTACCCGAACATTAAGCTGGCACGAACGACTGGTCACAGAGCACTCTTATTTCGCTCTTTCCAAATTCTGCCAAATTCTTCTAAAGTCGGATTCATTGGGACGATTCGTACTCCACCAACATTGGAAGGATCCAATTGGCGGCAGCAATGGCAGGTTCAGCAGTAGAAACAGCGACCGGACGCGATGCGAGAATGCGTCGTGTTGCGATCTTGTTGAGCAGTTTGCCGGCCCCGCTTGCGGCGAAATTGCTCGGTACGATCGATCCCGCATCAAAGCAGAATCTGCGGCGGACGATGACGACTCTATCGAACGTGGATCCGATGGAACGGCATCGTGTCATCGAAGCGTTTCGAGTTTCGATTGGACGCCAATCAGGCGATCAATTCGCAAGCGATCAGCTCTCCGCCGTAAACGAAGAAGGCGACACCTTTGAATCGAGCGTTCATGCCGGTGCCGCTCCGAACCGCTACGCCGCTGGATCCCAGGCTTCGCCTATTTTGAAAAACGCTTTTCCGGAAAACTCATCTTCGGCAAGCGATGCTGACCCAACTTCTCCGTTGGCGTTCTTGGGTGAAGTTGATGATCAGGCGTTGGCAGATTTGTTAAAAGACGAACACCCGCAAGCGGTCGCATTGGTGTTGGCTTCGGTGCCGCCTCAGAAAGCTGGCCAAGTGTTGCCGCTGTTGCCTGAACAACTACGCAGCCAATCCATCAGCCGGATCGGACGCTTGGGCGAGATTCCCGTGGAAGCCGCCACCGACTTGGCAAGCCACTTCCAAAGTCGAATCGGGCAAACTGCGTCCACAAAATCAACCGCGACAGGCAAGCGAAAATTGGATGCGATCTTGGCGTCCATGCCAGCTTCTGATTCGCCGTCGCAGTCGCATGTTGCTGTAGGAGAATCGGCAGCGGGAACAAACCAACCTACACCACCAAGTCCGGTTGGCCGATCGGACGCCGAAGTCTCCGCGATCGATCTGTCGCACCGACTTCGGGTTGTCAATGACGATACAACGAACACTTCATCTCAACCCGCAGAACAACCATCAACCGTCGCTACGGCAACAGCAAGCCCGACGCTGGATTCGACCGATGCGATTCACGGTCGGCTGCTGTCACTGTCACCGACGCAGCTTTGTCAATCCTTGGCCAGGGTCGAAACGCGGGACGCGATGTTGTGTCTTTGCGGATTGCCCAACCCCGTCGCCGAAGCCGCACTTGCCCTGTTGCCCAAGGAGCAAGCGAAAACAGTTCGCCAGCAAATCAATGGTCTCAATACGCTGAATCTTCGTGATATCGATGACGCCAAAGAACGTGTTGCACAGGCATCGATGATGTTCACCGGTAGGTCACAAAAAGCAACGGCGGCATAAGGTTGAGTGTTCCATTAGTGTCGTAGCTGGACCGGCCACGGTTCAGAATCATCAAACCGTTTCTGAACTCTGGCGGGATCAGCTACGGGGGCTCTCGAAAAACACCAAGCTACATCCACTCATATTCTGAAATCACCCATGGCAAGCGTTCTTAAATCTGAAGCGAATCGCGTTAGCGCTACCGAATCCGGTTTAGATTCGGCGGCTCGTAACGCGTCAGGGCTAGCTGGATTCAATTTAAATGACTTCGCAAGTGAAGGTCAGAAACACTTGCAAGAATGCAGTCGCCAAGTGCGGCAGATGCTTGAACAAGCGGAAGAAGATGCGAAGCAGATCCGCAAAGAGGCTGAGCAAAAAGGACGTGAGGAAGGACTGCGTAAGGCGGAAGCTCAGTTGGAACAGCGTATCAAAGCTGAAGGCGATCAGCGAGCAAAGAGTGGACTCAAGATGATTGAGGACGCCATCGCACAGATGCATGACAATTACAGTCAATGGATGCAGCAATACACCGAATTGCTAAACGGGATAGCTCTTGCCGCCGCTGAAAAGATCACGCGTCGAAAACTGGAACAGGAATCTGATTTGTTGCTCACTTGGGTCACCGAAGCGGTGATGAGCACACGATCGGCGCAGCGTCTGAGTGTTGCTGTGCATCCGGAAACGTTGGTGGACCTTGGTGACAAGCTGGATGAACTGTTGGCGTCACCTGATTTACCTGAATCGACTCAGGTTGTTCCCGATGCGTCGCTGGGGCGGACCGAGGTTGTCGTTCGTCAAACCGGTGGTGAGATCCAAGCCGGGCTGGAAGCACAAATCAGTCGTTTGGCGGAGTTGCTTCAATGAATCAGATTGCGTCTTTGGCCTGCCCTGCCCTGCCCCGATTGGAATCGATTGAATCGCTGATCGATTCTTCGATAACGCATCGTGTTTCTGGACGAGTTGCAGCCGTCACTGGGGAAACGCTGGAAATAGAAGGTATGACCGCGCCGATTGGCGCGATTTGCGAACTGTCCACGGGCAACGACCGCAAAATCAACGCTCGCGTGATTGGATTTCGTGGCAATCGTCCCATCTTGGCTCCGATGCAACGACTGGTTGCCGTTTCGGCGGGCGATCGAGTTCGCTTGGTCAATCATCATTCCAAAATCAAGGTGGGGCCATCGTTGTGTGGGCGGGTGATCGATGCGTTTGGGGAACCGCTCGATGGTCGCCCGCTACCATCCGATTTGGTCGCCGTTGACGCCGATCGTAGTCCACCGGAATCGCTCGACCGACCGCCCATTGATCAGGCCTTGCAGACGGGTGTTCGGGCAATCGACACGATGCTGACGTGCGGGGTCGGTCAACGGCTTGGCATCTTTGCGGGCAGCGGTGTTGGGAAGAGTACGCTACTGGGCATGCTGGCGCGTGGAACCAACGTTGATCGCATCGTGATCGGCATGATTGGTGAACGAGGTCGTGAAGTTCAAGAATTTATCGATCGATCATTGGGCGAGGAAGGTTTGAAACGCAGCGTCGTCGTCGTAGCGACCAGCGATCGGCCTGCCGCACAACGGGTCAGTGCCGCATGGACGGCGACTGCGATTGCGGAGAGTTTTCGCGAACAGGGCGAGAATGTTTTGCTGTTACTTGATTCAGTGACTCGTTTTGCGATGGCACAGCGTGAACTGGGGCTTGCCGCTGGCGAACCGCCAACAACACGTGGCTATCCGCCAAGCGTTTTCAATCTGTTGCCGCAATTGGTTGAGCGGGCTGGGCGGACAAAGTCTGGTTCGATCACCGCGTTCTACACGGTTCTTGTCGAAGGCGACGACAACAACGAACCGGTCGCGGATACCCTGCGCGGTTTGCTTGATGGGCACATCATGCTGAGTCGTAAATTGACGTCGGAGGCGCATTGGCCGCCGATCGATGTGCTGGAGAGTCTTAGTCGTTTGCAACCGCATCTCGTATCGCCTGAATTGATGAAAGCGGTGTCTTCGGCCCGCGGACATTTGTCGCAGTATTCCAACAGCGCGGATCTGATTTCGATCGGAGCCTATCGGGCTGGCAGTGATCCCAAAACAGACTTGGCGATTGCGATGCGAGGGCCGATGAAGGAATTGTTGACTCAATCGGCCGACGAAATTGCTGAATTTGCACAGTCGCAATTGCAGATCGTCAACATGATGAATCAAGCTGACATGGCATCCCAAATGGCGGCTCAGCAACAGCAACAAGTTGCAGGCGGCGAGCAGCCCGCACCTGTCGAATCGTAGCTGGGCCCGCCAGGGTTCAGTTCTAGCCGGCTGAACCACGCGCGGGATCATCTACGTTGATCAGTCCTTATCGTTTAATCAAATAGTTATTGATGTCGTTCCAATTCAGATTTGCATTCTTGTTAGACCTACGTCGTCGCGAACGTGACGAAGCGGGGGCGTACGTTGGGCAGGCGACGGAGGCGATTTTGAAAGTTGACCAGCAGATCAACGAACTCAATCAGCAACGGGAAGCTCATCAACAGCATCAAAGTGATATCCGCGTTGGATCGATTTCGGTGGATCGAATGCTTTCGAGCGGCCGCTACGATTTGCAACTGCTAGCCGATGTCGCGGGGCTGATGGATACCAAGGAAAAGCTGAATCAAGAGTTCCAACGGCGACAAGCGTTGTTGGCAATCGCACAGGGCGAAGTCCAGCGGTTTGAAAAGCTGGAAGAACGGGCTCGAGACGACTATCAATCCGAGCAGCTTCGACAAGAACAAGCGGAAGCCGACGATCGCAATTCAGCAAAGTTCTTGATGCAATCCAGGGCGAACAAGATGAAACAACGGGCAGATGATTGTCCTAACGCAACAGAGGTGAGGTCATGATTTCAAAACTGCTAACCGCATTCGCTGCTTTCTGTATCGGAACCGTGATCACGCAAATGATCCTGGCCGGTTACATGGTCGGCAGCGGTCGTGTTGACACCGACACGGTGACCAAGGTGGTGGCGTTGGTCAACGGAATTGATATTTCGGGAAAGCGGCTGCAACAGATCATGCGTCAAGGCGAAGACCGCGAACAACCGGATTTCGATGAGATCTTGGAGGCACGCAAGCTGGACGGGTTCGACTTGGAATTGCGTTTGCAATCGCAGCAGGCGTTCCGGGATGAGCTCAGCACAATGCTTGCTGATCTTAAAATAAAGACCGAGCGTTTTGACGCTCGCTACGCCGCGTTCAACGGCGAACTTGAGGAAATGCGGAAAGGAGTTCAAGAAAAAGGGCTGCAGGATGTGCAACGTACCATTCAGTCACTTGATGCGGTTCAGGCAAAAGATCAGCTTCTGATCATGTATGACGATGAAAGAATTGATGACGTTGTCACAATTATTCAAGCTATGCCCACAGAAAAACGAAAAGACATACTGGCAGAGTTTACCGATGCGAAAGAATCGGAAAAGCTTGCCGAGATTTTGAGACGCATTGCCGATGGTCAGCCAACGAAATCGTTGATTGATCAGGCAACTGAGGAATAAGAGGCTCATCAACTTCCGGGGGGAACCAGTATGAGCGATTTGGTCAAAGAGGCTGCGCCGTCGCTCAGCCCCGCTGCCGATTCAAGCAATCAAGCCATCAACAAGCGAAAGCTATTAGCCCTTTCGTCTCGCGGAACTGCTTCCGGGGGAATCGACGGGGCTCAAGCATCGCTGGTTGTGGATGCCTTTGCAGAAGTCTTCGCATCGATGGCAATCGCCAGCCCACAGCCAATCGAGAACGTCGAGAGCGTTTCCGAGGCCCCGCAGGCAAGCGACGATCCAATCGAATCGTCCAACCGTTCCGACGATGCGGGCGAGGACGATTCACAATCCGGCAGTGATGTCGAAAACGGCATTCAATCGAAAGATTCGGCTGTCAACGAACTCGCCATTCAAGCCCCGGTCGTGAATGCCGAGGCCGAAAATTCTGAAAAGATCGATCAGGAACTCAGTGCAGACGGCAAAGAGTCTGAACAAAATGCGTTAGATATCGAAGCTGTAGATGAGTCCACCGAAGCGTCGCAGTTAGCCGTTGCTGCGACGATTGCGAAATCGTCAACTGATGCGGAAGTCGTTGATGAAGCAGTGCTTGCACCAACAACGGACAATGAAAAAACCGAGTCAAAACCTGTTGTTTCGCAAGCGAACGGTGATGCTGCCAAGGTCGCCAGCCAACAGAACGACAATGGGCAAGCGACTCAGTCAGAGTCCGCCGATGGTGGCGATCTGCAAGCGGGTGAGCAGACGGGTGAAAGCTCGGATGGAAATGGCGGTCAGCAGTCTGAATCAAATAACCGGCGTCGATATTCCAAGGATGACGCGTCGGCGAACGAGCGACCGGTTACTGCTGCGGCGGAGAAGTCTGCTGCCAATGCAAAGACGGCGGCAAGTGCAGTCAATCAGCAATCGGAATCAGTCAGTCAAACGAGTGCTGCAGCGGCTTTGCCGGTCGGCGATCGACCAACGACTCCACCGGTAACCGCAGCGGCCGGTTCCACGGCCAGCGCCGCGGTTGCGGCAGCAAGTTCGGCATCGAATGTTTCTAGTTCCGCCTTGAACTCGGCTGTGCGCGGAGCAAACGGGACTGCCGGAATTAGCAGTACGTCCGCAACTGCTGACGGTTCCAGATTGATGCCAGGTTCGGATCCATCGGGGCGTCCCGAGTGGGCACCCCAATCGAAATCGTCAACCAAAGCAGACGCCGGCACCAACCAAGCTGAAACTCTCAATCGCATTAAATTGGTCCAGCGGGTCAGCCGCGCGTTCCAGCATCTTGGTCCTGATGGCGGTGTCGTGCGACTTCGTTTGGCACCGGTGGAGCTGGGGACCGTTCGAGTCGAGATGCAGATTCAGCAAAAGAAAGTGAACGCACGCGTGGTCGCTGAAACCGAAGCCGCTAGCAGTGCGCTGCGTGAGCATTTGCCTGAACTTCGCGCCCGGCTGGAAGCTCATGGGATGCAGATCGAAAGCCTAGAAGTCGATACGCAGTCGAGTGATTCCGATTCATCCGCGCTGGGTCAACGTTCGCAAAAAGATTCCAACGACCAGCGTCACGCCAATGGCGAGCGTCAGCCAAGGTCGGAACAACGTACACGAAACGAGCAAAGCCGAACGCCTGCGGCACCTGTTTCACAACAACCGGTTTCACTGGCATCGGCAGGCGGTGTTGATATTCGATTCTAAATGGGGACAGGCACGCTAATCGGCAGACGTTTTTGTAGGCCGTAGCGAGCCTCAGCGAGTTACGGCACTGAGCTTTGTTGGGTGATGCCGTAACTCGCTGAGGCTCGCTACGGCCTACTTTAGGGGCTCTAGCCGATTACCTTGAC
>NZ_LWSK01000117.1 GCF_001642955.1 Rubripirellula obstinata
GGGGGCGGGGTGCTACCACCGCCGTCGTCGTTGATGGGTGGGTCAGGATTTGCCGGTGGCATTGGGATCGGCGGCGTTGGGGTGGGCGGTTGCGGCGATGGCGTTGGCGGAGGCGGTTGGGGCAGCGAGGTTGACATCTGCATCGGTGACCGCTCGGTCATCAAAGCACTGCGACCAATCAAATCACCAAACAGGTATTCCGGCGTGAAGAAAGAATTCTCTGAGATCGGCAGTCGCACCTGCACTTCCACCACAGACGAATCATCATCAATCACCGCTGGGTTCACGGTGACCGTTGCACCGGCCAAGCCAATGTTGTTGAGGTGTTCTTCCGCCGTGGCAATGACATCGGCCGCTTTTGCGCCAGGGATGATCGCGTTTCTCGCAGCCGCATAGGCTGCGTGATCGACGGTGTGACGAAGCATGCTGACGCGAGTCATTTCGATGCCGCCAAAGATCAAAAGGACCAAGACGATTGAGACCATCGCAAATTCAACCGTCGCCGCACCACGGCGATTGGGAACACAATTACTTTGCATTGATTTTTGAATCAGCGAATTGTTTGAAAGGTTATTTCGTTGGTGGATCATCATCATTTCTTATTGAGTAATCAGCGTTGGCAATCGACTTGCGATATCACGAAACGCATCCTGCAACTGTTGCGCGGTGACGGCGTGAAAGTGTTGTCCGCCGCAGCGTTCCGCGATCCGCTCCATCGTCGTCTGATCAGCCTCGTCGCTGAAAGTTACCGTGAACAAGGTGACGCCCGAATTTGCCAAGGCCCACGAGGCTGAGTCGGGAGTGTTGCCATAGTTCTGAACGCCATCGGTCATCAGCACCATGACTTTGGACGCATGCGGACGACTAAGCGAATGATCGTTAACGGCGGCAAGCCCCTCAAGCATTCCGCGACCAATGCTGGTTCCGCCGGCATCAAACTGCATCGAAATTTGGTTTAGCTCGGCGGTGACAAGCGAGTAGTCTTCGGTAAGCTTCTGGTTAGTGACGCTTTCATGGTTGTAGGTCGAAAGCGAGAGCAATTCAGTTTGAGGTGATTCGTTTAGTTCCGTGTTGAACGTGTTGACAGCGGCAATCAAATCAAGCCAACGAGCATCGGCAGGAACGGGATCTCCGAAATCCCAACCGATCGGTGCGGCGGCCGGCAACGGTGGATACTGTGCCACTTCGTCCGCGGAATATGCCATTGATCCGCTGCGGTCAACGACCAAAGCAACGTCGATCACACCTTGGGTGCTGACGGCAGTCCGCAAAGGGCGGATCGTCATGCCGGCACCGAAAAATGGAAACAACGGTTCAAGTCCTGAATTGCTGTTGGCTAGCGTATGCGTGACCAGACGAACTGAATTGCCGGAACCATCGTTGCTGGGCGAAAATTGATAAGCAGAACTAGCATTGTCTCGAATGCTAACTCCAAACTCCAAATCGCTTGCCGTCAGGGGAAGCACAAAGTCGCCAATCGGGTTTCGCGACGCAGCGTCTTTCGCAGCGGCTAAGGCCAAGCCTTCGTCGCCAGTGATGGCATACGCTCGGCTTGCTGCTCGAACGGCTGAATCCGCTGCGATCTGAACCTCGGTGTTGGCCGATTCAATGTGGGCAATGTTGATGGCGAAAGCTGACAGAGCAAACACTGCGGGTAACAGAATCACAATCAACGCCATCGTTGCTGCTCGACGTGATTGCGCAGGACGTGATGCTGATCGATGAAATCGAGAAATTGAAGATGGGATCATTCTGCACTCAATGAAACGGACTTGGAGAGAATTTTGTCAGCGTAGATCCATCCACCCACTAACGAATTTGGGCCACAGGATGCGCTGACGGTAACGGTGAAGTAGTCACCCTGATCCAACGTGCTTGGGTTGGCCGGATCCATCGTTACCGAGTAGCCCTGCACGCCATGATTGTCCAGCAACAACTCGCATTGGTATTCGACGTTGACGGGCTTGGCACCTGGAACGATGCCGACTCGCGCTGCCTCGAACGCAGTCGTCTTCAACCGCTGTTGCAGGTGAAGCATCGTGCAGCTTTCGATTGTTGCCAACGTTATCAACACCAAAACCGGCAAGCAAACGGCCAGTTCAGTGACCGCGGTTCCCGAGCGGTTTCGTCGACTTCGTCTCTTAGTCATCATGTGTCGCGTGCTGAGAGATAGGGGGCGATGGAGCTGTCAAAATGAACGGCCTCAATCGAAAGCTATGTCAATTTCGCGACACTTGCTGTGTCAAAACGGTAGTTTCACCATGCGAACAGATTGGTCATACCGAACGCAGTGATTGCGACGATTGTTCCAGCAACAGAATTAGCCGCTCCAGGATCGTTAACAAGATCCGCTGCCCTAAAACTAAAGTGTCCCGGACCACTAACCGCTGTATCGAATTAAGAAGGCAGCCGTCGTAGCGGTGACCAGTTCAATGTCAGGTTGAGCTGACAACAAGTGATCCGCACCGGGCAGTGAGATAATGCTGCCGTGATTTTTCAGAAGTGACGCGATTCGCAGGGCATGATCGTAGCTAACCGTCGTGTCATCAGGCGACTGAAAGATCAGCGTTGGAATTTCGATTTGCGATATCAATGCGGGCAAATCGTGGCTGCGAAAATCAGCCGTCATGGTGTCTCGGATCGTCCAGACATAACCTCCGATATCGACGTCGCCTACACCATCAGTTTTGATTGCCGGATTCATCGCATCCAACAAAGTTGCCAGATGCGAGGTGTCGCTGGGGGCCGCCAACGTGATCAGAGCTTTAGGTTTTGGTGTCGAATCAGAATTTTCACCGGCAAACGCCATCGACGCGGCCCCTCCAAAACTGTGTCCCATCAACCCGGTGACCACGCCGATCTCGTTGCTGGCGAATTCGATCGCGGTCCTCAGGTCGTTTAGATTTGACGTAAAGCTGGTTCGCGAAAAATCGCCGCCGCTGCCGCCCAAACCTGTCATGTCGTACCGCAACACCGCGATCCCTCGATCGGCCAATCCCCGCGAAATGCGAACGATCGCCTTCAAATCTTTGTTGCAGGTAAAGCAATGCGACAGCACTAAAACAGGTGTCGCTGATTCAATGGGATCTGGTCGATCAACGATTCCGGCAAGCGGGAATCCCATGCTGCCCGGGAAGGTCACCCGATACGACTTGCGCGACATTAATTGGGTGCGCTAATGCGTCCAGCAGTGAACGCTTCCGCCATCGCTCGCGGCACCTCGGCTTCGGCCAGGACAAGTCGCGAGCGGTTGTCGGTCACTTTGGCTTTCATCTGCTGTTCGTCCGCAATCGCCTCGGCTCGGCGACTTTCCGCGGTCGCACGTGCAACCCGAGTGTCCGCTTCGGCTTGATCGCTTTGCAGACGAGCACCGATGTTTTCACCGACGTCAATGTCACCGATATCGATCGACACAATCTCGAAAGCGGTTTGCGCGTCTAGGCCGCGCGAGAGAACTTTCTTGGTGATCATGTCTGGATTTTCCAAGACATGAAAGTGAGTATCGGCGGAACCAATCGAGCTAATGATCGCTTCGCCAACACGCGCGATGACTGTGTCCTCGGTCGCACCACCGATCAATTGTCCAATGTTGGTGCGGACGGTCACGCGAGCACGTACCCGCAGTTCGATCCCATTTTTGGTGATCGCGCTAAGCGTTGTCTTTCCACTGCGAGCCGGGTCAGGGCAATCAATCACCTTGGGATAAACACTGGTTTGAACCGCGTCCAAAACGTCTCGACCGGCCAAGTCGATCGCGGACGCCTGATCAAAGTCAAGCGGAATGTCGGCACGGTGGGCGGCGATGATCGCGTGGATGACGTTCATCACGTTACCGCCCGCCAAAAAGTGAGCTTCCAAACGTCGCGTGCTGATTCCATCGTTGCGATCGATACTCAAACCAGCCTGAGCCGACATGACTTTCGCTTGCACAACCACGTTCGGGTTTACTCTTGTGAAGTGCATGCGAATTAAGCTGACCAGCGTCACGTCGGCGACCGACATGTAGGCCTGGAACCACAGCTTGAAATATCGCAGGAAGAAAAAGACCAGCACCAAGCCCATGAACGCCAAGAACAAGCCGCCAACCAGGAACATGATCCCGGAAACGCCCTGTCCAAAAATCAGTCCCGAAATCGGTGCGGGAATTCCGACGCTGCTTGCAAAACTTGTCTGAGCCAATGCGAACGATGACATAAGGGGTGGATTCCGGAGGTGGCCGCGGGGGTTGGGTAATCGTCAATCAAATCAACCGAGGCCGTTATGATAGGGTTCAAAGAGGCGGTTGCAAAGCGACGGAAGTTTCGGCGTCGGAGTTCCTTCAGATGTATTTTTCAGATGTACTTTTCAGATGTATTTTTCAGATGTACTTTTCCAAGGCTTTGGCGACCATCGCGGGGTCATCGGCGGCTCGAAGTTCCTGAATTTGCTTTTCTTTCATGCCGACTTTTTCTAAATGGCTGATCAGGCGTTTCCATACCGTTTCTCGCTTCTTCCCCTCGCTGAGGTACAGCTCTGTCACCTGTTCCTGTGCTTTTTGCAGACCGATCGCGTCTCGGTTCTGGTAGTAATTCTTGATGATCTTTTCTTGATGGCGAGATCGATCTGCAGGCATCCGAGGCACCGATGGTTTGCGGGGGGAGGAATCAGTTAGAGTGTCATGCGACAGGTTATCGCCTACCGCATCGGTGTTCTATAGTGATAGAACCATAAGTTTTATCGGAAATTAACTCAGGTAATTTAGATGAGTCAGGAAGAGTCAGTCCCCGCAACACCGCCAAACCGAACGATGGCATGCCGAGGCGTCCGTGGGGCAACGACCGTCACGGCTGACGATCGCGATCAGGTGTTGACGGCGACCCGCCAAATGCTGGCTCTGCTGATCCGGCGCAACAACATTGAATTGTCCGATTTGGCCAGCGCGTTGTTCACGGTCACCAGCGACCTGACCAGCGAATTTCCGGCACTCGCAGCACGACAATTGGGCTGGTTAGAAGTCCCGCTGTTATGCGGCTACGAAATTTCAGTTCCGGGATCATTGCCGCTTTGCATTCGAGTGCTTTTGCACTGGAACACGGACCGAAAGGCTTCGGAAATTCAGCACGTTTATTTGCACGATGCCCAGCGACTGCGTCCGGATCTGACGAAATTACCAGCGGTGGATTTTGACGAACTGGAAGAATGGATCAATCTTCAAATGAATGGCGAATGAATTCCCATGGACCTAAACCCTTCCAGCAGTGCAGCATCGCGATCGAGCGGCCGCGGTCCAAAGTTTGGTGATCGAGTAGAGTTGGTCTGGCATGTTGCTGGTGATCTCAGTGCCGCCCACGCCGCCTACGTGGTTGCGACCGGTGCAAAATGTACTGACCCGAAAACCGAAGCGTTGCTGATCGAACCGACGGCACACATCAATACGCGACTGGTCAACGAATCGATCGATGTCGCTAGTTTTTGGCGATGCTATTTGACCGAGATCGCTGGTGGGATGACGTTGGATCGGGCCTGCGATGCGGCGCTGATGTCATCGGGGTGCAGCGAATTGCAATTGGACACGACCGCCGGTGCGGTTGCGAAACAGTTGTCCGATGCAAAGTCACTGTTCGATGGCCGATTTCCAAAGTTGATTGATCAGTTGGAATTGCGAGGCCGACCGCTGCGCCAGCGATGGAACACGCTCGGGCCGGGATGTCTCCGCGAGGTCGAGCGACTGATTTGGCAGAACAGTCCGCCCGAAGATTGGTGGCCGTCACGCGTCGATGGGCATCTGGTCCAACCGGTTCGCGGTGGCGATGGCGGCTGGGACGGTCTGGGTGGACGGTTTTGGATGGAAGCGATGTTGACTGACGCGGATCCGGCGCTGCCTGAAGTCCTGCGGGTTGCTTGGTTGGTGTCCAGCGTCGCAATCGAGAACCATTCGCGTTCGCGAAGCAGTGAATCCGAATTGATCTCAGCGTGGAAACTAGCTTCCGTGCCGATCGTCTTGTCCGCAGCGACGGCAGTGGAACTGGTCGCCAGTGATCCGTTGCCGATCGCAAAAGCAATGTCGATGTGGCATGTCGCACCCCCGGCCGCCGCCGACGTGGTAACGCAGTGGTGGAACGACTGGCAAACATCCCAAACAGCATTGCCAATCGCCCTGCGTACGCTCAGCGAACAACTGAAGTAGGCCGGAGCAAAACCGTAGCTGATCCCGCCAGGGTTCAGTTTTCCAGCCAAACAAACTGAACCCAACGCCGTGAAGAGTTTTGGTCCAGTAAAGACCCATTTTTTCGTTTAACCGCGTTGGGCATCGCCCCGCGCGTTTCGCCCCGCGTGGACGCGCGGGGCGATGCCCACGCGGTTAAACAAACTAGAAAACTTTCACGGCAACAGACTGAAGCCTGGCGGGATCGGCTTTGGCAAGTCCCTACCAGATTCGGATTCTGTCTTCGGGAGCCAGGTACAGCGGTGCATCCGGTTTGATGTTGAATGCTTCGTACCATGCGTCCATGTTGCGGACGATTCCGTTGACGCGAAACTCGCTGGGGCTGTGCGGGTCTGTGATTAACCGCTTCAGAAGTTCAGGTTCACGGTAAAGCCTGCGCCATACTTGTGCCCAACCGAGGAAGAACCTTTGGTCGCCGGTCAACCCATCGATCACCGGTGCTTCCTGGCCGCCGAGCGACAACCGGTACGCTTCATAGGAAACGCTCAGGCCGCCGAGGTCACCGATGTTTTCGCCAAGCGTTAGTTCTCCGTTGACAAAGTTTCCGCTGATCGGCTCGAACTCGTTGTACTGATCGACCAAGCCCTTGGATCGTCGATCGAACTCTTCGCGATCCGTTGGCGTCCACCACATTCGCAAATTTCCGTTGCCGTCGTACTTGCTGCCTTTGTCGTCAAAGCCGTGGCTAAGCTCGTGACCGATCACGGCACCGATCCCGCCGTAGTTGACGGCATCATCCGCGGCCATGTTGAAAAAAGGCGGTTGTAGAATCGCGGCCGGGAAAACGATCTCGTTCATCACGGGGTTGTAATAGGCGTTGATCGTTTGCGGTGTCATGTGCCACTCGTTGCGATCGATCGGTCCGCCCAGTTTTTCAAGATCACGATTGTGCTCGAACTCTGCGTAGGCGATCAAATTTTCAGCCAGAAGCGGCGATTTGATTTCCAGCTTCGAGTAATCTTTCCACTCATCGGGATAGCCGATTTTGGTGTTGAACATCGACAGCTTTTCGAGAGCTTGTTTCTTGGTCCCTTCGCCCATCCAATCGCGAGTTTCAATTCGTTCGGCGAACGCGGTTTTCAGATTGCTGACCAATTCATTCATGCGTGCCTTGGCTTCGGCGCGAAAGTGTTTTTCGACGTAAACCTGACCCACCAATTCGCCCAAGACGCTGCCGGTCGTGTTGACGCCACGCTTCCAAAGAGGTTCCTGTTCAGTGATGCCGCTAACCGCCGTTCCGTGGAAAGCGAAGTGACGCTTTTCGATTTCCTGACTAAGCGAATCACCATAGGCATCGATTACTCGGAAGCGCAGGTAGTTCTTGACCGCGTCCAGTTCGACGGCCGACGCCAATTCACCAATGGCCGAAAAATAACTGGGTTGGCGAACGACAAACGAATCGACTTCGCCCAGCCCGGCGGCATCGGCGTAGGCGGACCAATCAAACGCCTTCATCGTCGTCTCGAAATCGCCTTTTGACGTTTTGTTGTAAGTCGCCAGCGGATCACGATTCTCTGTTTTCGACCATTGATGTTTGGCGAGTGTCGTTTCGATTTCCAAAACCTGATCCGCAGCAGCAGCGGGATCCTCAACGCCGATGATCGTCAGCATGTCGGCGATGTAGGTTTTTAATTCCCGGCGAAGTGTCACGTATCGGTCTTCGTCACCTAAGTAAAAATCGCGATCGGGCAACGTCAGCCCGGCCTGTGTCAAATACACCGCGTAGTTGTCGCTGTCTTTTGCATCCACGTTGACATAGGCACCCATCGCGGCACTGATGCCGCGGCGTGAAAGCTTGCCCATCACCGATTCAATCGAGTTTTCGTCGGCTTGATCGATCATGGTCAGCATGGGCTTAATCGGATCGATGCCAGCCGAATCGCGAGCCTGCAGATTCAAAACCGACCGATTCAAATCACCGACTTTTTGCGTCGCCGATCCGTCTGCCGCGTCTTCTTTAGCAGCCAATTCAATCAAAGTCCGAACCTGTTCTTGTGTCTCGTCATTCAGGATCGTGAAGATTCCGTAATCGGACTTGTCACTGGGAATGTCGGTGCTTTCGAGCCAAGTTTGATTCGCGTACTCGTAGAAATTTTCGCCCGGTTGGACATCCTGACTAAAGAGTGACTTGTCGATGCCGGATACCTTCGTGGCGGTGGCAATCGATTCTTGTCCGCGTGACGTGGGCGAGAGTGTGATCGACGCGATGATCGCAATCGAAAGAATTCGCCAAAGGGCGGTCGAGGGTCGTTTCATCGTTCGTAAATCCGGTTCGCGTGGTTGAAAGTCCGTTACGCGATTAGGATACATCGAGAAAGATAAAGTCGTCCATCCGAGGGCTTGGTGACGTCAGCGAATTGCCGGAACTGCGCCGCTGTCGCGTCTTGTTGCCGGCCTACCAAATAGCAAGCCATCACTAAAGCCGGTCTCTTGCGGCGATGACTTGCTGGCGAACCAATTTGGCGTCATCGCCGACGACGGTTAGGTGGCCCATTTTCCGTGAACGCACAGCGTGTTTTTTTCCGTACAGGTGAAGATGGACGCTTGAATCATCGAGGGCGCGGTCCCAATGCGGTTCCGACTCGACGCCGTGCTGGTCAAACCAAACATCGCCCAGCAGATTTGCCATGGCTGCAAAACTGGTCTTCATCGCTGTGCTGCCCAGTGGCAATCCACAAACGGCGCGAACGTGTTGTTCAAACTGGCTGGTTTGATTGGCTTCGATTGTTAAGTGACCGCTGTTGTGTGGCCGCGGTGCGACTTCGTTGATGACAACATCATTCTCGATGACAAAAAACTCGACGCACATCAATCCAACCAGTCCCAACGCCTCCGCAGCCTTCGTCGCAACCGATCGTGCTCGGTTGGCAACTTCATCGCTGATCTTTGCGGGCGCAAAGGAAACGTCCAGAATGTGATTGCAGTGATCGTTTTCAAAGACAGGAAACGTGGTGCTTTCGCCGCGTGACGAGAAAGCGACGACCACCGAAACCTCTTTTTCAAACGGCATCCATTTTTCAGCGATCCAAGCATCAAACGATGCCCAGGGCACTTGATCAGCATCAGCTTCGCTGTTGATTTTGTGTTGGCCCTTGCCGTCGTATCCTTCTCGAGCGGTTTTAACAACCAACGGCCAACCAAGCTGCTCGGCGGCATCGACTAGCGAAGCGGAATCATGGACTTCGACAAAGGGTGTGACCGGAAGCCCCGCGTCTCGCAGTGTTCGCTTTTCGATCAATCGGTCTTGAGCGATCGCCAGCACCGAAGCTGCTGGATACGTCGGAGCGTGTTGGTTGCATTGCCGCATCGTTTCAGCGGGAATGTTTTCAAATTCTAACGTGATGACATCACATTGGCTGGCGAACTGCTGGACCTTGTCTTGATCGTCAAGCTTGCCAATCACGGTGCGGTGGGCGACTTGGGCGGCTGGCGTGTCGGCAGATTCGCAAAACACGACCACGTGGTAACCCATCGCGGCAGCGGCTTGCGAGAACATTCGTCCCAATTGTCCGCCACCGACCATCCCGATCGTTCCGCCGGGCTGGATCGTTTTAAACTGGTTTGCTTTGGCGGCGTCGCTCACTGGAACACTCATTTTAGGTCATCCGATTCCAGAACCGCATCGGTTTGTGATTGGAGCATCGCATCTAATCGGCTTAGCAGTTCAGCATCAGAGAGTGACAAAATCCTTGCCGCATAGATCGCTGCGTTCTTTGCGCCGGATGTTCCGATCGACATCGTTGCGACCGGGATACCGCCGGGCATCTGGACGATCGAAAGTAGCGAATCGAGTCCCTGCAGCGCTCGGCTTTGGATGGGAACGCCGATCACGGGCAATTGAGTTTCTGATGCAACCATGCCGGGCAAGTGGGCGGCACCGCCCGCGCCGGCGATGATGATTTTCAGCCCGCGGTTCGCCGCGGTTGTGGCGTAGGCGACCATTCGTGTGGGCGTTCGATGAGCCGACACGACATGTTTTTCGTGAGGTATCGAAAGTGATTCCAGAACGTCGCAAGCATGCCGCATGGTTTCCCAATCACTTTGGCTGCCCATGATGACACCGACGACGGCACCGGTGTTTTCAAAGCTGGTTAGCTTTTCGTGAGTCGCAGGACTGTCAGAATTCATTTGAGCCATTGGATAAGTTATCGAAGAGATTTTGCCTGCGTTGAAAAACGTTCACTTGGCACTCTTTTTTAGTTCGCCAGCGGGGTGACCACCAGGGCGGTGACGCGCTACAATCTGGGACGTCGAATCCATCGCCTGCTTCACTGATCGCATTTATTTCTACCAAAGGGACGTTTGGCATATGTTTAAAGGACTGGGAAATCTCGGAAATATCGCTTCGATGATGGGCTCGCTGCAGAGCTTGCCGCAAAAAATTGAAGAACTCAATGAACGGATGAAAAGCGAACGAGTGACCGGTTCGAGTCCGTGCGGACGAGTTTCTGTGACAATGAACGGCGCGGGCCAGGTTGAATCTGTCCAAATTGAGGAAGGATTGCAGGGTTCTGAATCCGAGCAAGCCGTGATGGAGGCGACCAATGAAGCCGGTGCGTCGGCGAAAGAATTGTTTGCGTCGTCGATCAGAGATATGACGTCCGAGATGGATTTGAACCTGCCCGGAATGGACGGAATCTTGTCGTCGCTGACGGGTCGATAGTTTTACATGAGTGAGCAAAACGGGGCCGTTGCCGAACTGGTGGATCAATTAAGTCGTTTGCCGGGCATCGGTCGCAAAAGTGCCGAGCGATTGGCGTTTCATTTGTTGCGGGTCAGCGAGAATGAAGCGATGGCGTTGTCGGAAGCGATACGCCGAGTTCGCCAAGATGTCCGCTATTGTGAAGTTTGTTTTAATCTTTCTGAATCAGAAACATGCAAGCTTTGTGGCGACCGCTCTCGCGATCAAACCAAGCTGTGCATCGTCGAACAGCCACGCGATCTGATGAGTCTGGAACAGGCCGGTGTGTTTCGGGGACTCTACCACGTGCTGCTGGGGCGGATCGCTCCGCTAGACGGAATCGGGCCGGATCAATTGACGATTGAGCCGCTAGTGGAAAGAGTCCGCACGGGGAATTTTTCGGAAGTCATTATGGCGACCAACCCCACGGTCGAGGGCGATGGGACATCTTTGTACATCAGTAATCTGCTGAGCGAGTTTCCCGTTGAGATCACCCGTTTGGCGAGAGGCATCACCGCTGGAAGCGTGCTGGAATACGCCAATCGCGAAATAATTGCCGATGCCTTGACCGGCCGACAAAAGCTATAATCGGTGGAACGACGTTTGCTATGGATACTCTACTCGGTATCCTAGAGGCAACGTTTCGCGTTCGCGGAAGCTAGTTTTTTAGCTCGTCCGTCTTGCACCTTTAAGAGAAAAATTCATGCGAATGTCAATGGGCATGCAGGCCCGACAATTGCAAACACAAAAACTCGCGCCCAAGATGATCCAGTCGATGGAGATTCTGCAGTTGCCAACGGTGGCTTTGCAGGAACGCATCGAACAGGAAATGAGCGAGAACCCTCTGCTTGAACAGCAGGATGTTGATCCGTCGCAGCCCGATGAAGGCGATGATGAACTGCCCACCAAAGATACGCGAAGCGAGAATGAGAAAGAGTTAGTTGTCGACAACGATCACGACAACAAGGAAGACTTTGAACGTCTTCAAAACATGGTTTCGGAATTGCCCAACACGTTTGATGAATCCTTCAAACGTTCGGCTAACCGAATGTCCGACGAAGCCGACCGACGCCATGACCTGATGGCCAACGCTGTTTCGCGTCCCGAATCGCTGAATGATTTTTTGTTGCATCAATTGGCCGAAATGGACATTGATGACGATGTCGAACAGTTGGCCGAACGCATCATCAGCACCTTGGATGCACGTGACGGCGGCTACCTTCGGACGCCATTGGCGGATCTGTTGCCCGCTGGACAAAGCGATGCCGATTTAGAAGTCGCCGAACGGGCGCTGGCGATTGTTCAGTCGCTGGAACCGACCGGAATTGCGGCTCGCGATTTGAGCGAGTGTTTGATGGTGCAACTCAATCGCTCGTTTCCCCATTACGAGGAAATGAGCACGCTGATTCGCAACCACATTGCCGACCTGGCTGAGAACCGATTGCCACAGATTGCCAAGGCGACTGGGTTTTCGATTGACCTGATCCAAACCGTTCGCGACGAATTGCATGGACTCAATCCCAAACCGGGTGCTGCGTTCATGGAAACCTACGTTCCCAACGTCACGCCCGACATCATTCTGGAACGCGACGATGATGGCGAATTCAAGGTCCGACTGGATGATGATCGTGTGCCGACGTTGTTTATAAGCGAGTACTACCGCCGTCGTTTGCAGGATCCAAAGGCGACTGCAGAAGAAAGAGAGTTCATCAAGAACAAGGTCAACAGTGCCCAGTGGCTGATCGATTCAATCGAGCAGCGTCGCAGCACCCTGACCAAGGTTTCGCAGGCGATTGTCGAACACCAAAAGCGGTTTTTAGACGAAGGCCCAGAAGCGATTGAACCACTAAAGATGCAGCAAATTGCCGATAAGGTCGGCGTCCACGTCACGACGGTCAGCCGAGCGGTTGACGACAAGTGGATGCAAACGCCAAGAGGCATCTTGCCGCTGAAACGGTTCTTCGTTGGCGGCACTCAAACCGAAGACGGTGAAGACGTCGCGTGGGACACCATTCGCCTGAAGCTGCAGGAATTGATCGACAAAGAAGACAAGAGCGATCCTTACAGCGACGAAAAGCTGGTCGAAGAACTCAAGAAAGCTGGCATGACCGTGGCCCGACGAACGGTCACCAAGTACCGCAAAAAAATGGCCATTCCAAGCAGCCGACAACGACGCGATTGGTCGCTGTCGAAAAAGGATTGAGATTAATACTCGGCAAGCGTTTTCTTGGGCGATGGCAGTTTCAGTAGAGGTGCGAACTCGGCGGTCAATTCGTCGACTTCGGCGAAGAGTGCTGAGAGAGTTTCCGGGCTGCTTTGAGTTAGCTTGAAATAACTGTCATTGAACAGCGATTGCTCACTCCACTCTTCGTCGGTGCAGGATGGCAACAGCGATGCCAGTGCAACACATGCGGCTGGCTGTTTCGCCGGGCCGCCCGCCAACAACTCATCCATCTGAGTGTGTTCGGCGATCAGTGAAACAAAGTGCTCGGGCAAGTTCCAGCGGTCAGCCAACATGGCTGCGGCGTCCGCGTGATCCCAGCCAAACAATTCTTTTTCCAAGCCGCTCAGACGACGTCCTTCGTTGGCACGTCGTTGAATCAAGTCTTCGTATTCGCTTGGCAATTCTTTCAGCAACAATGGGATCGCCATGTCTTGTAGCAACGCACCCGCGAACAAATCTTCAGGATTGGGGACGCTGATTGCCTTGCCGAGCTTACGAGCAAAGATGGCGCGGCGAAGTGAATCCTGCCACAACGATTTTAGATCGAAGGGACCAAATTTTGGATTGGGAATGACGCTGAACACAGCGTTCCAAAGTGCAAAGTTGGTGACCGCGCGAGTTCCGACCAACGTCAACGCTTGTTGAACGCTGACGATTTCGCGGCTGAAACCAAAGTAGGATGAATTGACGAACTTTAGCACCTGGCCCATCAAGCCTGGATCAGCTTCGATCGGCTTGGAGAAGTCGCTGGGGCCGCAATCCGGGTTCTGGGATAGCTGCAAAAGACTGATCGCGCTGCTGGGCAGAGCGGGCAAGACTTCACTGCGAAAAACTTCTTCCAGTTGGATGGTTGTGGTTGTCATTGCGACCAGCTTTCAGGGTTGGAACCTCAGGAATCCGTGGTCGGTGCAATCCGATCCACATGAAAAGGCTAGGTCGGATATTCGGCCTGGGCGAACAAAGTTGCCAGCGACGGCAACGCATAAGCCGAGGTCATGGATAAGTTTTGACGATAAAAGCGATTGTTGGGGACTGGAGCCAACGCCGTGAAGAGATCTGGTCCCGGAAACAATGTGTTAGTTCGTTTAACCGCGTGGGCATCGCCTGGTCCGCTAAAAGTTTGGGGTTGACGCGGACATTGGAGGTCCAAGTTTTGTTCCGTCCCTACTGAAGTACGCCAACGGCGTTGAACACCATAGCCCAGGGTTAAGGTTTTGCGAGCGTAGCGAAGCAGTGCCCCAGGGTTGCAGCGTCAAATCGCCAAGGCGATTGACGACTTTAACCCTGGGCTATGTTGTTTAACGCCGTTGGCGTAGAGAAAGAAAGTAGCGCAAGCAAGAATGACTTTAACCCCAAAGATTTAGCGGCCCAGGCGATGGGTGCGGCGGCGAACGATGCGGGCGTACTGCCGCTGAGGGGCACGATGACGGTTCGGCGAAAAGCCCGTTCTTTTGCATTAACGGGTTCTCGAAGACTGTCCTAAATTTCGACAACGTCTTCGAGTGGGGCTTCCACTGGGCCGTCCAGCAATGTTTTTGGTGATTGGTTCATGGTGATTTCCTAGCCCCGGAAAACACAAAAGGACACAGAAAGTGCGTGCTGAATTTTTGTGTATTCTGTGCCTTTTCGTGGTTCGCCTTCGCTACCGTTCACTTCCCTAAATGGACTAACTTTCCCACTGACGTACTCGCACATTGACTTCACCGGCGACGCTCTTTGCGGTCACGATGAACGGAGCCGAGAGATTTTCATCCATTGGGGCGACCACGTCGAGAACATCTATAACTTCGTTTGCCTTCATGTCGGCTGGGCGAATGAATCGGTTGCGAGCTTCAATAGCTTGGTGTCACTGCTGCCCGACAATCCCTGCTCTCGCACATCAAGAACATCGAATCCAATCGAACGCAAATGAGCAACGACGACGCGGTGAATATTCTCGTCCGTCAGCAAACGGCACTCGCTTAGTTTCACGGCGCAATATTTGTTTGCAAGACAACGCCTTCGCGGAATGAGGCGGCAGCGTATCGTAACGCCTGCTCCACATCCTCTTTCTTCAGATGGTTGTACTCTTGGACGATCGTATCCGGGGTTCCGCCGCTGGCGATCCATTCCAAAATGATCTCCACGCTGATTCGGGTGCCCTTGATGGTCGGCTTGCCGCCAAGAATCTCTGGGTTGCAGACGATTCGATTAAACATGACTATTCGCTCTTTCATGGCGTTAGGATTCGCATCGACCGTCCATTCTAAACAGCTAGCCACCAAGAACACAAAAGGACACAGAAAGTGCGTGCTGAATTTTTTTCCTCTGTGCCTTTTCGTGGTTCGCCTTCGCGGACCGGCGACTTGGAAAGCACGGAATTGACAGCTTTTTCCGGTGAATGAGCGGAAAACTTCGCTTGGTCTTCACCACGAAAGCGTGGTGCAATCGCGCGCATGCAACCAACAATCACCAACCATATCGACATTCGAGATAACCGTCGTGGAGAACCGCGAGCGTTTATTACTGGTACACGTTTGCATGTTCAGGACGTGGTCAATTTTTACGAGCGTGTCAAGACAAGACTGCTGAGGAGATTGCCAGAGAGTCCCCTCATGTTGGTCTAGCACAGATTCACACGAGGCTTGCTTATTACTTTGAAAACCAAGGCGAAATCCAAACTGCAATTAAGAGTGACCGCGAGTTTGCAGAGTCCATGAAAATTCAGTTGGACACGAGTTCAAGAACCTAGCTAGGAACAGCTCGGTGCAGATGACGATGAAATATTACCACGTTGAAATTGATGACCAGGCAAAGGCTGGGCTGACGAAAATGTTTGCGTGGAGGGAAACTGGACGACTTTGGGGGTTTGTGGCTGACCGGCCTCGGTGTTGATTGCAAATTGCAAAATGAACACTGAAGAATGTAAGTTGACCAGCAAATACCGCTTCCCAAGAATTTTCAATTTGCAATGTTCATTTTGCAATTTGCAATGTTCGACTGGTTC
>NZ_LWSK01000118.1 GCF_001642955.1 Rubripirellula obstinata
AACCGAGCCAGAGAAAAAGTGAGAGATAACGCTGGCATCCGGGGATTTACATCCCCGGCAAAGAGCTTCCGTCCCGCCGGGACTATTCACCAGCGTTATGATCGCGGCCCAGGCATCGCCCAACGCCGTGAAGAGTTTTTAAACTGTTTAACCGCGTGGGCATCGCCCCGCGCGTTCACCCGTAACGAAATTCACTAGACCGCTTGCTCCACTCCGGCGACGACTTGCCAATCGCTGTTGGCGTATCGGTAACTGATTCCGTCGTCGATCGCGATCAGGTGAAGCCAACCGTTGTCGAGCAGGTTTCGGACGAGTTCATGTTTGGCGATCACGCGGTCGATCGATTCACGCGGTGCCGCGATGATGCTCTGCAATCGCATCGGCAAGTGCTGGTACTCTTCGCCCGTGTGCAAGGATTGCATTGGCAAACCGGTCATCAGGTCACCGCTGTTGCCTGACAAGATGCCGAAGCGTCCGACGACGTTGTGAACCGTTTTGTTGCCGCTGCCAAAGTGATCGTTGTCCACCGTGGACGCGTAGTACTGCATGTTGATCCAGTTGGCGACGACCATCGGTGCCGTCATGATGCCTTCCAAAACCGCGCCTTCGGGGTCGTTTTGGTGTTCGTAGCTATGCAGGAACGATCGGCCGTCCAAATTGGCTTGCTTCGTCATCCATCGCGGGCCAACGATAAAGGCGGCGTTTCCGGCCAATCCCCATTCGGGTCGCACTTCGGACCAATCGACCGCTCGACGCATCACGTCTCGCATCGTCTTGCTGGCGACGATCGGCATTCGCTCGGTTCGCGTCTGTTTGCCAGCGACGGCGGCGTGGTTGATCAATTCGGACAGGTCGCCCTGCAGCGATGCGGGCAATTCGTCCAAATCGAAGAACGAAATCTGATCCGTTGTCGTGTTATGAACTCCGCCCAGGAAATGTGTGTCTTCAGGAATCTGGATACCCCGTTCGGCCAAACCTGTTCGGATGAAGGGTTGGTTCAGTAACGCCGCGGCGAAGCGTGCGTTGGGTTCGCCTGAATGGCCACCGCAAGCACCGCAGTCCAAACCCGCAGCCAACGGGTTGTTCTCGGTTTGGCTGGTGTGACCACAGAACGCGACCAGTCTTGCAAAGTCGTTTATCAAGCCAAGATTGGTCAACATTCCTTGGGCCAGATCGATCTGGTGCGACGTCGTCATGCCCTGTTGATCGAGTCCGCGAAGGGTTGGCCCCAAGTGGTCGTGGTCCGAGTCTGCAACGCCATCGAACTTGCCGACGTCATCTTTGGATCCGAAACCGATCGCACTTTTGAAAAGGCTAAAACCGTAGAACAGGCCAACGGTTTCAACGAACGAGAAACATCCGACTGCTGAGGTCTGGAATCGCTTCCACAGCTTTCGCCATGAACGTTTTTTGATCCGCGCATCGACGCTGGCGTGTTCTTCAGGAGATTCGGATTCGTGCAGACCTTCATGCAGTTTGAACTGTGGCTTCAGCAAGACTGGCAAGTGTGAATCGCCTTTCGCTTGGCCCATCGGAATGAACTCGATTGGCATTCCAAAGAAGCCGGCGAAACCAAACGTTTCGATGTCTGGCGATTGCGATTCCAATTGGCGGCGGATGCGTTCGCTTCGCACGTCGATACAGAAAACAAGTTGTGCGAGCTTTCGATCGGTTTGGCTTGGCCCATGATTTTCAGTCGATAACGAATCGAGCAAGTTGTCGCGAAACGCGATCTCGCTGGCTCGTAGTAAAACGTATCGAAACGCGGTGTCGTCTTGCAGTTCCGTTTCGGCGGCAGCGGATACGTCGCTAGAAATGGAATCCCAGTCAACGGGTTTCTTTGACCATTCGCTAACCGCAACGTCGTAAGCCAATCGGATCGCCAACAATCCGCTCAGATCGTTTCGCTCGGCCGCCGCTTCGTCGGTCCAGTGGGTTTGGTACTTCGCCCAGGCACTCCAACCGGGCATCGAGAATGCCTGGCAAAGCAGGAACGATTCCCACAGGTTTTCTGGTACGTTCAATCGTTGCAGCAGCCACACGATTGCTTCGTCGGCCGTTTCCGGCAACTCGGCAACAAAGGCTCGGAATCCGGTCAGTCCGTTGGATTCCATGTTGCGATCGATCACGGCCATCGACCGCCATGCTTCAAACAGTGGCAGGCCTTTCCACGGACTCACCCAGACTGCTTGGCCTTCGTCGTAATGCGACGCACAGAACTTGGAAACTTCGTCACGAATTGCCACGTTCCATTTGGTCGTTCCGCTGCTGTCAACCATTTCGGAAATCGTTCGCAGGCTACGCTGATTCGCGGAATCGGAATTTACCGGCACGCTTAGTGATTGGATGACGGCATCGGCTTGCACCTGATCGCCCAATCCCAATTCAGCGATGGCTGATTCGATGTCGCTGATTGAAAATTGTTGCCGAGCGTATTGCTCGCTGTAATAAGACAGCGGCATCAGAGTTTCGCAGTCAGAAACACTTTGCAGCAGCGTGCGTCCGTCCAAGAAAGAACGGTCGCTGATTCCGAAATATGGATTCACCGCGACGTAGTCTTTCAACGGCCAGACTGGGGAAATGACCGTTGCGACTTGAGAAAGGACGTGTTCGATTTGTGGTTGCATGATTCGTGACAGGCTAGATTGAGGTCAGTGTGGTTTGTGATTGAAAGGCTTGGCAGTGATCCGCTTGGCGGGTTAGTTCGCTACCAGGCGTCCAAAGATCCGTTGCAGTGATTTCTCGAAGTAAAAACCATTGCTGGCGTGGATGTACCAGCGATTGAGTCGCGGCGACGGTGATGCCGAGGCCAAACGCGATTGCAACAGGAACATGCCGCCGAAGCCAACGACAATGATCCCCGCAACCAGCCAAATGGCATGTTCGACAACTCGCGTCGGCAGGCTGTCTGCGATGATCGTGTCAACGGCTGCGAATCCAAGCGCGTAGAAGAAACACATTGCCGCCGCCATCGCGATCGACCGCATCAGCAACGGCTGATCACCGACTCGCATGACCTGACTGATCCAATGCGTCAATGCAATGCACAAGATTCCGCCCAGCAGCAATCCGCCTGGTTTGGTCATCACGTCGATTCCGCAAACCGTCATCGCGACGAAGAAGAGGGCGACGAATAAAACCGCAAATCCAGCCAGCTTGAACCATGGCACCGGCGTCGTTTCAGGCTTGGCACCCATGGTTGCCGAGTGGAGCGACATGACGCTGCCGCTGCTGAGGAACGAATGTGCTTTGTAAAGTGAGTGGGCAAGGATGTGCAGCATCGCGGCTGAAAAGGCACCGAGTCCGCATTGCAGCATCATGAAACCCATTTGAGCCATCGTGGAATAGGCGAGTTTCTTCTTGATGCTGGTTTGAGTCATCATCACGACGGCTCCGAAGCAGGCTGTGATGGCACCGATGATCGTCAAGATCAACAACGCCGACGGTGCAAGTTCCAACAACGGGCTGGTGCGAATCATCAAGTAACCGCCGGCGTTGACGATTCCGGCGTGCATCAACGCTGACACAGGCGTCGGCGTTTCCATCGTCTGCGGTAACCAAGTGTGGAACGGGAACTGAGCTGATTTGGTGATCGCTCCAATGACCAACAACAATCCTGCCCAAGTCATCGCGGGCGTGATGTCGGTGACCGCTTCGGCCGCCGCGAACAGTTCGGCAAGATTCAGTGTCTTGAATTGAATGTAAATCAACACGATCGCACCGATCAGGGCCATGTCGCCAAGGCGGCTAATGACAAACTTGGTGTGAGCCGCCTTTCGTGCCGCGTCACGGTGGCTGTAATGCAACAGCATCTGGTGCAAACCCGTACTGGTCATCACCCAACATCCAAAGAACATCAGCAAGTTGCCGGAAACGACCAGCAACGAAACGGCTCCGATCGTGAAACCGGCCCAGCGGAAATAGCGGCCTTGAGTCGATTCGCCATCGAGGTAGCGGATCGAGTAACGGCAAATGATCCAGCCAACAAAACTGACCAGCATCAACATCAACGCGGCGACGCCATCGTAGTGAACGCCGATCAAACCGGCGGTCCCCGGCAGCGTCGCATCAATCGTCGGCAGCAATCCGGTTGCCACGGACACGCCCATCGCGGTCACGATGATCAATTGCAAACCGGTCAACACCGAGACCAATCGGCGGAAAAGGCGAACATTCGGGTTCGCGACACTCGACGGAATCAACGCCACGCAAACAAGGATAAACGCGGGCAGGGCAATCGAGGCGGCAAGCATGGCAATCATTCGAGGAGGATGTAGGGACAGGTGAAATTCGATATGCGAAAACTAAAGCACGACATTTATGTCGTCAATAGGGTTTCGTGTTTCTTCGCGTGATACTTTAATCCGACAGTGGCCGAAAGTGAAAAAAAACGTCGTAAATCTTCTGCAGAGCGATAGAATCGCCCCAAAATACGGTGTATTTTTTTACGAAAAAGTTGTCGCGAATGTTTATTCGCTACTTCTGTGTTATGATTTGGGCTGCACGTTTCACGTTGGGTGCCGTAGGATACGGACAAGAAGTGTTTTGTTTAACCGCGTGGGCATCGCTCCGCGCGTTCGGTGCCGCATGACGCGCGGGGCGATGCCCACGCGGTTAAACGGTTTAGAAAACCTTCACGGCGTTGGGTAACGAACCCGAGTTACGAAAAGACAATTGGAACGATGATCAAAAAGACTAAGACGAGAACTAAAACGATTGCCGAGGTGACGCCATCGAAGGGATGGACCTTTCTGACCAACCATGCGCACGTGTTGATTGTGCTGCACGCCGAACCCGATTTAGTGCTCCGCGAAGTGGCGATTCGCGTTGGGATCACCGAACGCGCGGTCCAGCGGATTGTGCAAGACCTAGAAGAACAGGGCTTTGTTCACCGGCAGAAAGTTGGTCGCAAGAACAGTTACAAAGTTCAGACCAAGGAAGCGCTGCGACACCCGATCGAATCGCATCGAAAGATCGGCGACCTGTTGAATTTGATCACGGGTTAGGTGGCAGGTTTGGCGCAAAAGTGTAGGCCGGAACAAGCGCAGCGCAGTTCCGGCAGTTGCATTACCGGGTGCGCCGATTGCCGTAACTCGCTTTGGCTCGCTACGGCCTACGGTGCGACTCGGCTACTGGCCCTAAAGTAGGCCGTAGCGAGTGGAGCGAGTTACGGCAGTTGCATTACCGGGTGTGCCGATCGCCGTAACTCGCTCAACTCGTTACGGCCTACGGAGCGAGTTACGGCAGTTGCATTGCCGGGTGCGCCGATTGCCGTAACTCGCTTTGGCTCGTTACGGCCTACGATTACTACGATTACGAAACCAATTTTGGCACGTTGGGTTGGTAGAACACTGAACCGCAATGGTTTTGTGGTTTAAATTCTGGACCAACGTTGGTTAGCATTTCGGCTGATCCAACGAATAGGTAGCCGTGCGTGGATAGGTTTTGGATCAGTCGCTGAAACAGCGACTTGCGTGCTTCGGGTGTGAAGTAGATCGCGACGTTTCGACAGAAAATCATGTCAAACTGGCCCAACGATGCAAAGGAATCGTGCAGGTTGAATGTTTTGAATGAGATCATCGATCGAATTCGATCGTCAACCGCCCAGTCGTTTCCAATGCGTTTGAAGTATCGATTGAGATACTCCTGCGAGACACCGCGTTTGATGTCGTGGCCGGTGTACTTGCCGCGGCTGGCCTTCGCGATCGCCGCATCGGAAATATCAGTGGCCAGGATTTGAATGTCCCACGTATCGGCGTCGGGCAGCAGTTCGCAAATGCTCATCGCCAGGCTGTAGGCTTCTTGGCCGGTGCTGGTTGCCGCGGACCAGATTCGGACGCGTTTAGGAAACGGCGAGCTTTGTTTCTTGTCGAGCAGTTCTGGAAACGCTTTGTGCTTAAACGCCTCGAAGGGCGAATTGTCGCGAAAGAATAGGGTTTCATTGGTCGTGATCGCGTCAATGATTTCGCTCTTCAAACGAAGGTCCGACGTCCTGCGCACGCGATCGACGACTTCACGATAACTATTGCAACCATGTCGTTTGACGATTTCGCCAAGACGAGATTCAATCAGGTAAGACTTGCTGGAATCCAGATAGACACCACAAAGATCGAGCACGAGACCGCACACTGCATCGACATCTTTTTCATCTATCTGCATAAGAGTTGCCCCCGGGTAAGTTCATTCATTTTGTTAGCGATGCCGTCGAGGGGGCAAACGGCGCTTGCAAGTCCTGATTCGACGATGCTGCGTGGCATTCCATAGACAACGCTGGACGCTTCGTCTTGGGCAACCACCGTTGCACCAAGCGAACGCAACTGACGACAGCTTTCGGTGCCGTCGTTACCCATCCCTGTCATGATGATCGCGAGCATTTTGCCTCGATAAACTTGGGCAGCATGTCGAAACAAGTAATCCACTGAGGGTTTGCAATGATTTTCAGGTGGATCGTCGGTCACCTTTAACGTCGCATGCGGGAAACCGGCAACGACCTGTGTTTGCTTTCCGCCTGGTGCGATATAGACGTTGCCCGCATCGATCGTCATGCCGTCTTCGATTTCGTGCACGTTAAGCTTGCAGTGTTCATTGAGGCTTTCGGCAAGCTTTCGTGTAAACACGGCGGGCATGTGTTGGACAATGATGATCGGCAGCGGATAGTCGGCACTGATCGATGGCAACAATTTCGCGAGCGCCGCCGGACCACCTGTCGAGATCCCGATCAAACAAACCTTGGGCTGTCCCGCGTTTGCTGGAAAGTTGTTTTCATGGGTGGCAACGGGTGTCGGCTGTTGTGCCGATACTCGCCGACTGGTCCGAAACGCGGAGACTCTTGGCAACAGATCCGTGTAGAGCTGTTTTGTGTTGTCGGCAATTGTCTTGCCGTTGGGTTTCAAGATGAAATCAAATGCGCCCAACGCGAGTGCTTCGTTGGTCAGCTTTGCACCTTTTTCAGTCAAGGCACTTAGCATGATCGCACCGGGAGCCGATGGTTGATCTTTCAGGTGACGCAGCACGCCTAGTCCATCGAGTTCGGGCATTTCGATGTCAAGCGTCAGCAGGTCGGGCTGCAATTGCTCAATCTTTTCGAGCGCCAGTTTGCCGTTGGTCGCAACGCCTACAACTTCGACACCCGGAATGGTTGCCAGAACATCGCGAACCACCTTGCGAAACAACGTCGAATCATCCACTACCAGAACACGCATCACGTCATTTCGATTGAGAGGTTGTATTGGCGAAAAAGGTCGCCAAGTTTTTGCTTGTTTGCATCGTAAGTGAAAGAGTTACCAGCAACGCTGGCTCCCCGCCCGGCCGTCCGCTAACCGGCCTGTCGGTTAAAACAAAATCATGTCGGTAATGGTGAGCCGCTGGCCGTAAGGCCTCGGGCAATACGGTTGGCCCGGCCGCTTACGCGCCCGAGGCTCACAATTGAAACAAAATCATGTCGGTAATGGTGAGCCGCCGGCCGTAAGGCCTTGGGCTATACGGTTGCCCCGGGCGCTTACGCGCCCGAGGCTCACGTTTATCGACACTCCGTTACCGTTTCTACACCGAGGTGGTGGAGAAACCGGGGGTGTTCAACGTTCCTGGAACAATGGGTGCTCCGAGTGATGAACTGGGCGACAGGTCGGTGTTAATCTTGAACTGACCGACCAGTGCTGCCAACTCTTCCGAAAGGCCGGCGAGTGAATCGCCGATCGATTGAGTTTCGGTGGCACCCATGGCAGTTTGCCGAGAAGCTTCATCGACGCCGGAGATGCTTCGGGCAACTTCATCGCAAGCCGTCGCAGATTCAGAAACACCGGTGGCAACAGCGGACGTTTGTCTCGCGGTTTCGTTGATGTTTTCGGCAATTCCTTGCGTCAAGATGCTTTGCTCTTCGACTGCCGAAGCGATCGTTCCGGAGGTTTGGTTGACTTCTTCGATCACATCGCCAACTTCCTTGATCGAGCGAACGGCTTCGGACGTCGATCCTTGGATGATACGAATCCGATTTCGGATGTCTTCGGTGGCACCCGCGGTTTGACGGGCCAGTTCCTTGACTTCCGTTGCAACCACTGCGAATCCCTTGCCGGCGTCGCCAGCACGAGCTGCTTCGATCGTGGCGTTAAGTGCCAGCAGATTGGTTTGTTCAGCGATGTCTTGAATGACTTCGATGACCTTTCCAATTTCCTCAGCAGCCGAACCGAGTTGACCGATGGTCTGGTTGCTCGATTGAGTCAGGTCGGAAGCACGTCCGGCGATCGCCGAGGATTGTTCAGCAGTCCTGGCGATTTCGCTAATGCTGCTGGTCAATTCTTCGACGCTCTTTGCAACCGTGTTGACGTTGGACGTCATTTGTTCGGTCGAGCTAGCCATGTTTCGCATGTTCGTTGCCATTTCTTCGGCAGCCGAAGCGACCGTAGCCGATTGGCTGGTCGTTTCACTCGCTCCGCTTGCAAGCTGAGTCGCGGTTGCGGACAGCCCCGTGGAGGTCGTGCCGAGTCGTTCCGCGTTGGCGGTCACGCTGCCAATCACGTCTCGCAAGTTGGAACACATGTTGTTCAACGCATTCGCGATACTGGAGAAGGTTTCAAATTCCTGTTCCGTATCAACGTCGCACTGAGATACTTCATACTGTTGCGTCAGGTCGCCCGCAGCGATCTTGGCCATCAGGCTAGACACTTGGCCGACTTCACGCTGTTGGTATTGAGCAATCTTGGTTTCTCGCTTGGCCTGTTCTCGTTTTGCAATGACGCTTTCGGTGATGTCGATCGCAAACTTAACGACCTTGCACACGTTTCCTTCGCGGTCACGAACAGGGTTGTAGGAAGCTTGAATCCAAATTTCCTTGCCACCCTTTCCAACACGCTTGTGTTCGCCGGCAACAAATTCGCCGCGGCCGAGTGTGTCCCACAGGCTGGTGTATTCGGTGCTGGCAGCAAATTCTGGTTCCACCAGCATTCGGTGATGCTTGCCCTGGATTTCTTCCAACGAATAACCAACCGTCGCCAGGAAGTTATCGTTGGCGGTTTTGATCGTTCCATCAAGTTCAAATTCGATGACAGCTTGGGCTCTTCCGATCGCTTCGATCTTGCCTTCGCAGTCGGCGGCTTTGATTTCAAAGGCTTCCATTGAATCCAGCATGCCGTTAAGCGATGTTGTCATCTGAGTCAGGTCGCAGCAAAGGTTGGTTTCTACTCGGACGCTGTAGTCGCGGTTTTCAGCAGCACGCATCGATTCGACGGTCTTTCCAATGACTTTGCTAATTGAATTTGCAAGTACATAGGAACCGATCACGATCAACAGCGAAGCAACAAAGAAAGTCGCCAGGCAAAGCGTCTTTAGACTGTTCGCATTTGCCAACGCGTCTTCTGTTGAAACGCGGACCAACACGTTCCACTTCATTCCCGGGAAGCCCAATGCTCCGCTAAGCGGTTTGAAGCCGGCACATTGATAGATTTTCTTTCTTGCGTGATACGATTTCGTCAGGCTACCCGATTCTCCGGCGACGACTCTGACAGCCGCTTCGACTCCCTTTTCGGCCAGGTTGAACTTTCCGATGATCGCCATGTCTCGGTCGATTTGAACCTTGCCGGTCAACGTGGGATCGCAATCGACGATCACGTTACCTTTGTCGTCAAGCAAAGTGATTTCTGCTGATGCTAAGTTTCGTGCGGCCAGTTCTTTGTAACTGCTAAGGATGATCTCTTCGACCAAGCCGAACTTTGTGACGTTCTTCCAGATCGCGATCGTGTTTCCGTCCGCGTCACGGACTGGAGCAGTGTATCCAATCGCAAGACCTTCATCGCCGTAAATCTTTGATACGTTTTCATCGACGTGCAGGTGCTCGACGACGGTTCCAGTGAAGCTGCCATCTTCTGATTCGTAGAACTGGCCTGCCAACGCATCTTTGAACCAGCCTTCACGGCTAAAGTTCTGTTCGTACAGGCTGTCTGAATCAACGGGATTCCCAGAATCGTCTTTGCTGTTGACTGCGATCAGCTTTCCATCCAAGTCGACCAACAACGTGAAGTAGTAGATGTCGTAGGTGTCAACGTACTGGTTCATCGCCTTGACGATTGGATTCGCTTCATCGGCCTGGTACCAGGAATCTTTGTCTTGGACGACAGAGTTGAGGCCGAAAGCTTGCACGTCGCCGTAGCGTTCGAACAGGTTTCGGTCGATCTTATCGCCAATGCTCGATGCGATCGCACTGTATTCGGAGGCGGTTTTTTCCGCCATTTCGCCAGTCGTTCGCCACAGCACAACGGAAAGCACCACCAACGGCACTAAGGCAACCGTCATGCAAACAAGCATCATTAACGAACGTAAAGAAAGTTTTGAAAGCCGCATCGTAAAGTCTCCCGACCCGTGTTGTAGTTGTTGACGCGTTTGAAAGCGCCGGTTGGTAGTTTGTTAAGTAAGTTTCTAAAAAACGTCTTCAGTCGTTGGTCTAGTTCGCTTCAAGAAGCTGCTGAACATCCAGCAGGATCACGACGCCAGAATCGAGCGTGTGAACGCCGCGAAAATATTGTCCTTCGATTCCATCGATGTTTGCCGGTGGAGGATCGATTTTGCTTTGTGGAACCGAAAGCGTGTCGGCGATCTGATCGACCAACACTCCAATCAATTCATCTTGAGAGTGAATAACGACGCATCTGCAATCACTTTCGATCTCTCGTCGTTTCATTCCCAGCAGCGATCGCAGATCAACCACGGTCACGACTTCGCCGCGAAGATTAATCACGCCTCGAACGCTTGATGGCGAATGAGGAACTTCGGTGACATCCGAAAGTCGATTGATCTCTTGCACGACGTCGATGTTGACTCCAAAGAGCATGTTGTCAACGTAGAACGTCGCTAGCGTGATCGCAGCAGACGACTTGCTCTCTGCAGGTGTTTGGGTGGTGGTTGTCATAAGTCTCACTGGTCCGAAATTTGAAAGTTTTTCTGTTAACCGAGCATCAAGAAACGCTGGCCAAGGCGTCGCTGACACCGGTTGGAGTCGCATAACGCTGGATCGCGGCGATCAATTCGTCGCGGTCTAGCTTGACCTGGTACTCAGTCACTCCGGCATCGAACCCGCGTTGGAAATCTTCTTGGGATGCGAGTGACGTCAAAGCAATGATTGGAATGTCCGCGAACCTGTTTTCGCTGCGGATACGGCGTGTGAATTCCAAACCATCCATGTTGGGCATTTCAATGTCGGTCAAGACAATACGGAACTTGTCCGGCGATGCCTTCAGCGTGTTCCAGCCTTCACGCCCGTCTTCACAATCGACGACATCAAAACCGGATTCTTCTAAAAAGCGTTTGACCTGTCGTCGGAAGAAGCTTGAATCCTCGGCCAATAAGACACAGTCACCTTCGGCGTTGTCTTCGACGTTCGGCTTTGCTGTCGGCGAAACATTCTCGGCCGAAATTTGAACCGTCTTCTTTGCAGTGGCCTCGAACCAATCGGGACGCGCTTTGCGGGCCAGTTCAATCGTGTCGAGCAATCGTGTTGTTTGTTCATCGATCACCTGGCAACCGATGACTGCGGTGTCATGGAACGTCGTGGCGTCGAACTGATCCGGCACCTCGCGAATGTCGATTAGGCTGGACGCAATCACGCCAACTTCATGTCCACCGGTTTCAAAAACGATCACGTTAAAGCACGGTTGGTCGGGGCAAGGTTTTGCCTTGGTCAGGTTTTCCAAACGCAGCAATGGAAGTGAACCATCGCGGTAGTGCAACAGTTCCTGTGAACCAACTTTGACAATCTGCTCTGATTCGACTCGTTCGATACGAGCGACCACTTCCATCGGCACCGCGAACTGTTCGCTGGGTTCATTTCTGAACAGCAGTACCGATTGAAGGTTCTCGCGCTCTCTCGCTTCTTGGTCCAACGCTAAACGCTGTGACTTGTCTTCTTCGTTGACACGCAATTTCGATTGTTGTGCAGTTCCGTTGACGTCCAAGATCAACGCAACTCGGCCGTCACCCAAAATCGTTGCACCGGACAGGCAAGGGCAATCGTTCAGGTGCCGCCCGAGTGGTTTGACGACAATTTCTTCCGAATCAAGCACGTCATCGACAACCAATCCGTAACGCAGGATTCCCGATTCGACAACAATGATGTGCCTGACCTTGAATTCAGATTCTGAATCAGCGGGGGCCGCGGGTTCCAGTTCGGGTTCGACTTGACCAAGGGTTGTCTTTAGACGAACCAACGGCAGCAGGCTTCCACGCAAACGAAGCACTTCTTTGTTGTTGACTTGCTCAATGCGTTGCGATTCTTGCTTACGGATTCTTACTAATTCCGCAATGTTGACTTGTGGAATCGCAAATCGATCGTCACCGCTTTGGATAATTAATGAAGGCACGATTGCAAGCGTCAACGGCAGCGTGACAACGATGGTGGTGCCTTCGCCGACTTGAGTTTCGATATCGACGGTGCCGCCTAGTTTTTCGATGTTGCTGCGAACAACGTCCATGCCGACGCCACGACCGCTAACATCGGTGACTTCTTGTGCGGTCGAAAATCCTGGATGGAAAATCAAGCGAACCGCTTCTCGTTCACCCATCGCTTCGGCTTGTTCGGCGGTCAATATCCCTTTGGATTGGGCTTTTTCCTTCAGCACCGCGGCATTGATTCCTTTCCCGTCGTCGACGATTTCAATGCGAACTTTGCCCGATTGGTGATAGGCATGAAGTTGCAGCGTTCCGGCGGCAGGTTTGCCGGCGGCGATACGTTCGTCCGGTATTTCGACGCCGTGATCGACTGAGTTTCGCACCAAGTGGGTCAGCGGATCGCTGATCAGTTCAATGATGGTCTTATCGATTTCGACTTCTTTGCCTTCGATTCGCAGCTCGCATTGTTTGCCAAGCTTTCCGCTCAGATCGCGAACCACGCGAGTAAACTTGCTGAAGACGTTACCGATCGGTTGCATCCGCGTCTGCATGATCGTTTCTTGCAGCTCGGTCGTCACTTGATCGAGTCCGCTAACGATGGAATCAAGGTTTGATCCCGTGTCGTGTTCACCAAGAACGCGAAGCAATTGGTTGCGACTGAGGACCAGTTCGCCAGCCAGGTTCATCAATCGGTCAAGGACGCGAACGCCAACACGAATGGTTGATTCGGCAGCCGGAGATGGTTTTGCGGCCGTCGAAGGGGCCGCGTTTGCAGGTGCGGCAGGCGCAGGTGCAGCAGGCGCGGGTGCTGCGATTGGGGCTTCGACAGCAGCCGTTGGTTCGACGATCGGAGTGGGTTCCGTCGGTGATGCGGGTGCCTTTGTTGTTGTTTTGGCTGCAGGCTTTTTGGCTGTAGTTTTCTTCGCAGCAGGTTTCTTCGCAGCAGGCTTCTTCGTCGCTGTTTTCTTTGCGGGTGCCTTTTTCGCTGTCGCCTTTTTTCGTGCGCGAGGCTTCTTCACGGGATCCGCAGCAGGCTCGACCAGTGCGTCTTCGACCGTTTCCTCTTCTTCGACTGCGGGTTCAATCGCGTCTTCGATTGCCGTTTCGATAGCATCGATCTGAGCAGGGACGTCAGGTGTTTCTGTCGTCGCCGGTGCATTTTCCACCAGCAATGCATCAAGCTTTTCGCACAATTCTGTGTTATCGGTTTCGTTGCTGGTGTCGATCGATTCCATCAATCCACGCAATCGATCCGCTGCTTTTAACATCACATCAACATTGAACGGGTCGGGGACCAATTGATGGTCGCGAACCTTTCCCAGAACATTTTCAAAACTGTGGGCGACGTTGTTGACCTGCGTCAGGCCCAAGAACCCGGCGGCACCTTTGACCGAATGAATGGCGCGAAAGACTGTGTTAACAAGGTCATCGTTGATGTTGGCACCCATTGCTTCAATTTGAAGCAACTGCGTTTCAACGTCGCCAAGGTGTTCTCGAGCTTCCTCGACGAACTCGTGAATCAGTTCTGCGTCTTCCATTACGGATCCTGTCCCGTCGCAAAGAATTCTCTGCGAGCGTATCACTAAGGTGAAAAAACTGGGACCGATGCAACAGTCAAAACAGCATGAACGTGCGTTCGCCCCCGAACGAGGATGGCCGTTGCACTAAAAGTGTGCAGTCGTCACCCAGGTTTATCTAACCGGCAAACTCGATGGAGGCGCGAAATAGCTGCCGAGTTTCGGCAACTGGTTCCGATGACTTTGGAATAACCGTCACAGTCAATCTGTTCGGAAGCGTTTAGTGAAGAAGTTCCGCGCGAGCGGATTTTACTAGGTAGCGGAAGTCGCCAAGACTTTCGGTGATTAGGCAACGCAGGCTGAAACACTTGGCGAGTTCCGCTGAGACAAACCGCCCGAAATAACCTAAATAAAACGAACGGAATTTGCTCACTTATCCGTCTTCATGTGGATCTGTGTGCTATCAGTTAACGGTACAGTGGCGGGATAGGTCCGTAAATTTTGCGTATTCATGTCAGCACTCATCGGTGCTGCGGTGAACGATCGCTGGGTACGGGCTGTGTAAGGAAAACTTTTAGATTAGGAACATGTTGATGAAGGTTTTGTTAGTTGATGATTCAGGCGTCATGCGAAAAATCATTGCTCGTAGTCTGAATGCTCTCTGGATCGATGAAGTCGTCGAGGCTGGTGATGGTGCGGATGCGTTAAAGAAGTTCGGTGATGGGACTGGGTTCGACCTGGTGCTGACCGATTGGAACATGCCGGTGATGAATGGTCTTGAATTGGTTCAAGCGATTCGCGGAGCTGGTCACAAGTTGCCGATCATGATGGTCACAACCGAGACCGAGAAAGAACAAGTGCTGAAGGCGATTCAGGCTGGCGTCAACGACTATTTGGTCAAACCATTTGACCAAGAGATGCTGACGATGAAGTTGGAACGCGTGTTACCAAATCCACAATCGGCCTAGTAAATCTGTAAACCAGGTAAAGCCGATATCTTGGTTCCGACGTATTCTTTTCAATCCGTGTTGTATCTACAGCAATGCCAGGGGCAAAACATGACATTATGCATCGATACTGAAACAACCGTGATTGATTCTATTGATGAATCGATTCGTGAAGTTTTTGAGATGATGGCGGACGCGGTTTTGGTTCGCGAAGGTGAACGTTGTCGCGTCACGAACAATCAATACAAAATCGACGCGGCCACCAACGGGATCTCGGTCGTCATGGGCTTGACCGGTGGTTTGAAAGGATCGGTGAGTCTGAGTATGAGTGATGAGGCTGCGATGCGATGGGCAACCGCATTGATTGATCATCAAGCATCTGAGATTGACGAAACTGTCTTGGATGCAATCGGAGAACTGGGGAACATGGTCGTCGGAGGCGCAAAACGCCGCCTGTCCGATTTCGCCTTGAAAATGTCTTTGCCAAGTGTTATCCGCGTCGGCGTGGACGGAATCGCGTTTCCCCAAAGCGGAAGTTCGATCGCAGTGGGCTACCAGTACGCTGGATCAACCATCACGGTACTGACCGCACTGCAAGCACATTGCTAGTGGACCTGTAGAAACGTAGCCGATCCCGCCAAGATTCAGTCCCACGCCGTGAAGGGTTTCAAAACCGTTTAACCGCGTGGGCATCGCCCCGCGCGTCGTACGGCTCCGAACACGCGGGGCGATGCCCAACGCGGCTAAACGAACTAAGGAACGAGCGGGGAATAAGTGTCGGCTTTCGCAGGGGAAGTCGTATTAATTACTGCCGGATTGGTGTCGTCACTCATCCCGAGGGAAGTCGAACAAATCAATGCAAATTGTCGTTGATCGATCCGCGATCATAACGCTGGTGAATAGTCCCGGCGAGGCTGTGATTTTTTGCAAACGACGGAAAACATGGTGTCTGAGATTTCTGTTTTGTTGCCAAAGATCACGATCGAAAGCAATCTCAAGAGCGAGAGCCGTAGTTTTGAATCGAATATTTTTCGTTCGCTCGCACATCATTTTAA
>NZ_LWSK01000119.1 GCF_001642955.1 Rubripirellula obstinata
ATTGACCAGCAAATACCGCTTCCCAAGAATTTTCAATTTGCAATGTTCATTTTGCAATTTGCAATGTTCGACTGGTTCGCGAATAACATCACCCACCGCATTTTCATCAGCCCAGGTTCAGGCGATCGATGGACTAAACCCTGGCGGGATCAGCTACGTTCAAAAATAGTCTCTAAAAAGTAGCGGGAAGCGTTTTCACAGCTTTCCGCCGTCAAATCGAACGATCGTAAATCCGGTGGACCTTCGTTCGCGTCGCTCCACCGCGTTCGATCGTCCCACGGGAAAGCGAATTGCTTTCCAGCACCCACGAAAACTCGCCAACCTGGATGCCATACGTGACCGCGTCGGGCAGGATCCGGGCCAGCGTGACCAGGCCTAGGCCCCACTTCTGATATTCGGGCAACACATTGGTGCTGATCAGTCGCAGTCGATCTACTTTGCGTTTGTCCATCAGCAATCTCAGCCAGCCGAACGGGAACAGTCGTCCGTCGATTTTCTTGATAATCTGGTTGTAATCAAGCAGCCCAAAACCGGCCCCCACTGGCTTGCCATCAATCTCCGCGATGCTGGTCAACTCCGGAACAATCAAGTGTTTCAGTCCGGCGCTCTGCTCGTCGATCTCACCTTCGCTCATCGGCACGTAGCCCCAAGTTTGCTGGAGCGACAAGTTATAGATTTCCAAAAACGAGCGAACATCTTTGGAAAACTGTTTTCGATTGATCGGACGGCAATTGACCTTGAAACGCTTGGTCGCTTCTTTGATCACAAACATCAACTTTGGGTCGAGGTCTTCCATGATTTCGATGCGAGCGTCGTAGCTGTAAAGATCCTGAACCTTTTCAAAGCCACACTGCTGGATCAAGTCGCCGTAGTAATCTTTGTTGTACGTCATCAGGAATGTTGGCGGTGAATCGAAACCGTCGACCAACAATCCGCATTCATAGTTCAGGCTTGGATTGACTGGTCCACGGACATCGGTCATGCCCTGTTCAGCCAACCAATTTGCCGCAGTGCTGAGCAACAGATTGGCGGCTTCGGAATCATCAATGCATTCAAAGAAACCAAAGAAGCCACGTTTCTCTTTGTGCAAACGGTTGTGACCGTGATTGACGATCGCCAGAATTCGTCCGATTGGCTTTCCGTCTCGCCGCAGCAAGAATGCTTGGCAAGCCGCATCATCGTAAAACGGATGGTGTTTAAAACCGACCAACTTTTTACGCTCACCCCACAACGGTGGCACCCAATTTGGATCGCCTTGGTAGTGGTCGCGTTCGAACTGCAAGAAGGCTTTGCGGTCGCTTCGCGAGGTGACGGGGTTGCAGACGGTTTCACTCATGCTGTTTCAATCAATGACGGCAAAACTACGATAAAAATGCCGGAACCGTACCGCTGATGCGTCTTGTTGCCGGCCTACGACTAGGATAACAAATATGAGCGACCCCACGATCCTACAGAGCCCGTCGAATCCGACGGTTAAGCATTTGGTGCGAATGCGTGACAACCGAGCCCGGCGAAAAGCGGGCTGCGTGATCGTGGATGGATGGCGAGAAACGGCGCAGGCAATCGCTGCGGGGTTGATTCTGCGGTCGCTCTACCACACGCCTTTGGATCCGAATGAATCCAAAGACTCGTCGGATTATCCCTGGAAAAGAAACGTCATTGATTCCCATGGAATGGGTGGCGATGGAATCAGCGACAAGACCACTTTGGTCAGCGAGGCGATCCTGCAGAAAATCGGCTACGGACAATCTGCTCGTGGCGTTGTGGCTGAATTTGATCGTCCGGAAAAGAGCCTGGACCAGTTGGAACTTGACAATGATCCGCTGATTTTGGTTTTGGATCAGATGGAAAAGCCGGGCAATGTCGGAGCGATCTTTCGATCGGCCGAAGCTGCCGGCGTGTCGGCGATTCTGCTTTGCGGCGGTGGCGATCCGCTGCATCCCAACGCGATCCGCAGCAGCAGCGGCGGCGTGTTTCACGTTCCTTGGGCAACGGCAACGATCGAACAAATGAGCGATTGGTTGGCGTTGAAATCAGTTCGTGTCCTGGCGTCGCGTGTGGAATCTTCCACGGCAATTTGGGATATCGATTGGACTGGGGCGACCGCGATTGTGATGGGAAACGAAGCCGATGGTTTGCGAGATCGCTGGCAAAACGTGGCGGGACAAGCGATCCAAGGTGTCTGTATTCCAATGGCGGGACAGGTCGATAGCTTGAACGTTTCGGTTGCGGCAGCGTTGTTGGCGTTCACAGCGATCAACGCTCGGAAGCGCCAGCAGGCCTGAACCGAATTACATCTGAGCATTCGAGACAACCGATTCAGCTCGTAGCACCCTTGCATCTGGTCGAAACTGCAAAATCGTTAATGTCGGAGCAACCGGCCGTCGATACTTGAATCTGTCGAGGACTATGGGCGCTACAGAAAGCCTTAGTTCTCAGCGGTGTGCCGAGGGGGGCGCATCGACCCAGATCGCTCGGACGCAAGGATGCGGCATGCCTAAGCAATTTAGAGCACGAACCACGACGACAAAGCGGAAACGTCAACTGCTGATGGCGGCCATCGCTTTCGCCATGTCACCGATGTTGGCCCAAACCAACGCATCGGCGGATGGCAATTTTACTCGGCCGCCTTTGCCGCTGACGGGCACGATCGGAACACACGTTGTCGGACCACAGCCCGGCAATGCAATTGTGAAGGTCAATCCTTTCTGCATGCCAGCAGCGGTCACCGAGGCAACGCCGATTCAATTGGCGTCGGGAACCGAACCAAGCAATGTTCGATTGCAACCGATCGGTGAAGCAATCGGGCTGCAGAACCTCGGCCACGGACCGATCGAGCATAGCGACACTCCGGCGATCAAGATTGAATCGCCGGTCGCCAGCGAAGTGCGGTCTAACCCAATGGCTGAACAGGTACCCGTCGAACAGGTACCCGTCGAACAGGATCGCCAACAGAGTTCGATCGTATTGCTGCCGATGAAGCAAACCGTCATCGAAGTTGAGCAACCTCTTCCGCTAATGGATCCCGTCGTCATTCCTGAGATCACGGAAGACGATGTCGATGAAATGGCAGTCGCCGAGCCAATGGCTTTGGAGCCTGCCGAACCAGTCGAAAGTGAACCCGTCTTCTTCTCGTTCTCGGATGACAGTGAATCAGATCTCGATCAACCGGTTGCCTTGCAAGCGCCCGTTGCAAGCGAGTTTGAGAAACAACTGGCGAAAGGAACCGACGATACGGTACGCAGTGAAGATGAAGCTGAGCCGCTCGTGCACAGTGATATGCACAGTGACATGCACAGTGACATGCTGGGGGAAATGCCTGATGCAAAACCCATCGAATCATCTTTGATGGAAAGCGTTGGCCGACCACAATCGAATCACTTCGTGACTGAACCGGCTGAACCGATCGTTGGTGGCGTCGTCGCCAGCCCGGAAGCAAGCCTTCATTCACGCCGCTATCGGCCTCCGGTCGATGTGCAGCCCGTGCCCATTGCGACCGAGCGTTTGACTGAGAACCATGAAAACTCGCAAGTGGATTCAGTGGTGGTCTCGGCACCAAACTGGGCCAACGAATCGATCGCCAGCACGCCCGTTGTGACCTCGCTTTATATGAATCGTGCTCAGGTGCGTTCGTTGACGGTTGGGGCTGAATTGCACAGCGTCAAAATTGGCGACAAGAGTGTTTGCCAGGCTTTTGCGGCGGGTCCAAACCAGATCAAGTTAATTGGAACAGGCAACGGCACGACGCGATTGGTCGTGTACGCAAAACCGACCGAAGGAAACTCGAAGCCGCTGGCTAGATCTTTTGACATCCACGTCAAAGATGCTGCCCAAGCGACAAGCGATCCCATGATCGATCGGTCAGACATGCTGAACCAGACGATCCAGCAAACGTTTCCCGAAGCTGACGTCTTTGTCAGAAAAGTCGGCAACGAACTGGTGGTGATGGGAAGATGCGGTAGCGAAGCCGTTGCCAAAAAAATCGTTCGCCTTGTTCGGCGAACCTGCCTTGTTCCCGTGAAAGACGAATTAAGAGTCCGGTAGTTCGACTGCCGAAGTCTCTGTTTACCATCCATCCAAGAATCATATCTGGCGCGAACGCATCGCTCTGGCGTCAACGCATCGCACCGACAGTTAACGAGGTTTGACCATGAAGATCCACTGGACTAAAAATTGCCAACGTGGCGCTTGCAGAAATGGCAAAACGCCGACCGCGCCGTTGTCACGACTGGCAATCTTTTCTCGATTGTCGATCATGTGTGCCGCATGGATGAGCGTCGTTTCGGCGACCGCCGTGTACGCTCAATCAACTTCCGAAGGACTCAAGCAGGCCGGAGGCTATTCGCCTGTCGCCGCGACAGTTCAAGACGGAGTGTTGCAGCACGGTGACCAAACTTACCGAGTCGTCGACACCGCGTCCTACCGAACGGCCGCTGACGCAGACTCGACCGAGTCAGGCGACATCGAGCAAGTCGGACATCATGGACAAGGCACCGGCAGTTGCTCGTCTTGCGGGACCAGTTCCTGCGGCGGATCGTGTGGCACAACGATTGGATTGCCCACGGCATCCTGTGGAACCTGCGGCACCGCATGCGGCGGCACCAAAGGCGCCTGCGGCCTTGGCTTCGGCAGCATCTGCAACAGCAATCGAGCCAGCGGTCTGTCATGCCAAGGAGCACTCGCAAACGATCCATGTGCCCCGTGCGTTCCATACCGATACGCATCGGTCGAAGCGTTGTACATGCAACGTGATGACGTCAACTTCTTGTTCAGCGGTTCGCTTGGAACATTGCCTTTGTCGGACTTTGATTTCGAGTTTGGTCCGCGAATCACCGTCGGAGCTGTTTACGACTGCGTTAACGGCTACGAAGCTTCTTTGGTGGGTCCGTTTAGCTGGGATACGAGCAATCAGTTGGCTGCACCTCAAACCATTGACATTCAGCTTTTCCCGGGAGTCGTCCAACCGCACACAGTCGCCGGTCCAGTCTTGACGGATCTTCGACGAGACATCGTGGTTTCTGATCAATCGCAAAGTTTGACCTCGGATTACTTCTCCGTAGACGCGAGCAAAACGATCAACGGTTGGGAAGTTGCCAAGCTGCTTCTCGGAACTCGCTATGTCAACTTCGGTGAAGACTATCGCTACTCGGGTACCGTAACGCAGACCGATACTCGCAACCCGATTCCCGCCACCGTCGGAACACCACCTGTAGCTCTAGACAACGAGACGTTCACGATCACAGAACAACAGAGCGTCCTCAACAGCGTTGATAACCAACTGATTGGTTTGCAAGTCGGAATGGATTTGCTTTACCCAATCGGTCGCTTTGCCTACTCGGATGTACGAATGCGGGCAGGCGGTTACGCCAACTTCGCAGACGTTGACTACACCCGGACCGGAACCCGTTCGGAACTGACGGGTCCAGATTCTGTCTTCGGCGATATCACACGACCATTGAACGATCGTGCAAGCACCGATGACGTCTCACTTGCTGGCCTGTTCGAGCTTGGCACCGGCATTCGATACCAAGTTGGCGAGATCCTCTCGCTGCGAGCTGGCGTCGAATTGTGGTACCTGACCGGCGTAGCAACCGCGACGCAAAACGTCGCCCGTGCCGGACGATCAATCGACACCGACGACGACGTCCTGTTCACGGGTCTGTCCTTCGGATCAGAGCTCCGCTGGTAACGGCGAATCCGACCTGACGATTATCCAAAAAGCCGTGTGACGCTTCTGCATCACGCGGCTTTTTTCGTGTCTGGATCCACGGAATCCGAGGACACCAACCTGGTCTAAACCGTTTAACCGCGTGGGCATCGCCCCGCGCGTCGCGCCCTGCCGAACGCGCGGGGCGATGCCCGCGCGGCTAAACGATTTTGGCGTCGATATTGTTTAAGAGTCTGCTTCAATACGACCTGCCGTAGCTGATCCCGCCAGGGTTCAGTCGAGCATGATCCGATCGTGGACTGAACCCTGGCGGGATCAGCTACGTTTTAAAACGGTCGGAACAATAAGCGGCGTAGCGAAACTCGCCAAGAGTTTCGGCAGCTCGACAAACCGAAAGTCTTGGCGACTTTCGCTACCAATTTTCCCGCCACTAATTGTCCCGACGGTCTTTAAAACCGTCTTCCAAACGCAAAAACGGCCGGTGAAATGATTCACCGGCCGCTTTGCTTTATTCCATTTCGACTCGCTTAGCGAATCCTAGTACATGTCGTGGTCGCCGCCGGTGCCGCCCTTCTTGGGATCTGGCTTGTCGGCGACAAGTGCGTCGCTGGTCAACAACAATGTTGCAACCGAAGCGGCGTTTGCCAATGCTGTTCGCGTGACCTTGGTTGGGTCGATCACGCCTGCCTTGACCAGGTCTTCGTAAGTGTCGGTCAATGCGTTGTAGCCTTCGTTGCCCTTGGCTCCGATGACCTTCTCGCAAACAATCCCGCCGTCTTGACCTGCGTTTTCGGCGATCATGGTCAACGGTGCGCGACAAGCACGCAGCACGATGTTGTAACCGACTTGTTGGTCGTGGCTGAGTTCGTTTTCAGGCTTCACGGTTGCCGAAGCACGAAGCAGTGCAACGCCACCACCGGGCAGGATGCCTTCTTCGACGGCTGCACGGGTCGCATGCAGGGCGTCTTCGACGCGAGCCTTCTTTTCCTTCATTTCCGATTCGGTTGCTGCACCGACATTGACCTTGGCAACGCCACCGGCCAGCTTGGCCAATCGTTCTTCCAGCTTTTCACGATCGTAATCGCTGCTGCAGTTTTCGATCTCGCGACGGATCTGATCGATCCGCGCCTTGATGTCGGCACTCTTGCCGCCACCTTCGATGATGGTCGTGTTGTCCTTATCGACGATGACCTTCTTGGCACGGCCAAGTTGAGGAAGATCGACGCTTTCCAGCTTGACGCCGAGTGCTTCAAAGATCGCTTGACCGCCGGTCAGGATCGCGATGTCTTCCATCATGGCTTTGCGACGATCGCCGTAACCGGGTGCCTTGACGGCACAAACAGTGAACGTGCCACGCAGGCGGTTGATGACCAGCGTTGCCAGTGCTTCCCCGTCAACGTCTTCGGCGATGATCAACAATGGCTTGCCTTGCTGAACCACTTTTTCCAGCATCGGAACCATGTCTTTGATTTGGCTGATCTTCTTTTCAAAGACCAAGACATAAGCATCTTCCAGCACGGCTTCCATGCTGGTTGAATCGGTCACGAAGTAAGGCGACAAGTAGCCGCGATCGAACTGCATGCCCTCGACCCATTCTTGCTCGGTTTGAAGGCTCTTGCCCTCATCGACGGTGATCACACCGTCCTTGCCGACCTTGCTCATCGCGTCAGCCAGCAATTCACCGATCTCGCGATCGTTATTACTGGCGATCGATGCCACGTTGGCCATCGCGTCTTTGTCTTTGACCTTGGTGGCCATCTTGTGAAGCTTGGCGGTGATATCGGAAACCGCAGTTTCGATGCCCATCTTCATTTGGATCGGGTTGACGCCTGCGACGACGGCTTTGAGGCCTTCGTTGAAGATCGCTTCTGCCATCACCGTTGCGGTGGTGGTTCCGTCGCCAGCGACGTCGGAGGTTTTACTGGCAACTTCACGAACCATTCGTGCGCCCATGTTCTCGAAGACGTCTTCGAGTTCGATTTCCTTGGCGACGGACACGCCGTCCTTGGTCACGGTTGGGCTACCGAAGCTCTTTTGCAAAATCACGTTGCGACCCTTGGGGCCCAAAGTGACTTTGACGGTGCGGGCAAGTTTGGAAACGCCGCGGCGAATTGATTCGCGTGCTTCCTGGTCGAATGCAATGATCTTTGACATGGCTTTTGTATTGGTTGAGGGTTTGAATTTTGTTTTGTTTTCAGGCTGTGTCTATGTCTATTCGACAGCTATTCGACAACGGCCAGAACGTCGTCTTCTCGCATCAGCAGGTATTCAACATCGTCGATTTCGACCGTTTCGCCTGCGTAACTGCTAAAGAGGACTTGTTCGCCTTCCTTCAATTGGCTTGCGGCTCGGGTTCCGTCATCGAGCAGTTTTCCGCTGCCGATGGCGACGACCGTGCCACGAGCTGGCTTTTCACGAGCCGAATCGGGAAGCAGAATGCCACCGGCGGTGGTTTCTTCGCTTTCGACACGTTGGACAACGATACGCTCGCCCATGGGCTGCAGACGGACCTTGGATTTCTTTTTCGTGGCAGTCGCCATTTTCGGAGTCCTTAAATTCTTTGCGGATTGAGAATAGGTGTAGTTTGTTTGGTAAGTCACGCTGCCGGATTTCGGTCCAGCATCCAGGCCGCTCGCGTTTGCGTGGGCGTAGACGTCTGCCGCACCTTTGGCAGGTTTGACGTGAAGTCACCCACACAGAGCAAGCGGTGTGCCATCACAGCGCCGTCGCAAAAAAAGAAGTCCTAAGCCGTTCCCAGCAAAGGACTTTGTACAAAGCCGATTTAGACTTGGGCTAACGTAGCCTTCCAAATTGGCAGACCAGCGTAGGCCGTAGCGAACACTGTAGGCCGTAGCGAACAGTGTAGGCCGTAGCGAGTGGAGCGAGTTACGGCATGCGCCCTCCGCTGGGCTGATGAAAATGCGGTGGGTGATGTTATTCGCGAACCAGTCGAACATTGCAAATTGCAAAATGAACATTGCAAATTGAAAATTCTTGGGAAGCGGTATTTGCTGGTCAATTTACATTTTCCAGTGTTCATTTTGCAATTTGCAATCAACACCGAGGCCGGTCAGCCACAAACCCCCAAAGTCGTCCAGTTTCCCTCCACGCAAACATTTTTGTCAGCCCACGCTTTGCCCCTCCATCGTTTTGCCAAAAAATACCGTCTCAGGAATGATCCCAAAGAAACTTCATGAGATTCGGATTTCCTCCAAATCCTAATCCGAACGCGTAAGCGAGGGATTTCCGCGTCAACGAGATCCCTCGCTTGCGCGTTCGGGTTGGGGAATCGGGAAGATAATTCGGGACGGTTCCCTAAATTCGGACCAAGGCGGATGCACCACGTTCGCATGAAAGGGGCTGCTTGGCTAACGACCTGCGAATCGCTGCCAGCGGGCTGGTGTCGCCGGACTTCATTGCGTCGTGAAGCATGCAGCCGATGGCGGTGTGATTGATGCCACCGGTCAAGAAGCCTGGCGAATAGGCCAACAGAGTTTCGCCTTTCATCAGCCGGAATGTTTCCTGAACCGATTGCGTATCGATGTGGCTGCAAAGTGGATCGCTTTTGCCAGTCACGACCGGACGATACCCTAGCCGGCTGGCGATCATGGCCGTCATCAATCCGGCCGATGCCATTTCCCCTTCGCCGGTTTCCGGATCGACGCGGACATACATCATCGACATCAACTGCTCACCCAAACTGGTTTGCCAAAGTGTGTCGCCGATCCGTGACAACATTTGCGAAGGCGTGTGCCGATAACCGCTGTGGGCAGCCATCGCGGCGCGAGCAACCGTGGCACTCATCGCACCGGTGATATCCGCCTGGACCGCTTCGGCGATCGCCATCTGAATCGAACCATCGGGCAGGACATCCCAAGTGTGCCAGCCGATCGCATAATCGTTTGGCGATTCGATCATCCCATCGACCTTCCAATCTTCCGCGATCTCGGTACCGATCGGCAACCCTTGGAATTGCCACTGGGCGACATCGCGAATGTCGTTCTTGGCTCGATCGGCATTCGGGGTCTTGCCAGTGGATACACTCGAAGAAACACTCGAGGAAACACTCGAGGAAACGCCTGTGGAAACACTGGTGTCAGCCGTCACGGAAACACTCGCAGGCGTTGCAAACGGATCGGGCACCGCGTTTGCCAATTCCGTTGCGACCGATCGGGCGGCCAGGCGAGCCAGGGCGACATCGGCGGGACCAAAGTGCTTGGTTTCTTCGGCAAAGAACCATAGCGTTCCCATTGGCACGTCGTCGCAACTCACCACCGCACAGATCGCAGCCGCGGCTGGTTCAGGAGCGTTCCAGGTATCCAGTGGTCCGAAATTCAAATCGTCAATCGTGACCACATTTTTGACCATCGCTTCCAAGTCGCCGCGAGCACCTTGCAACGGACGTGGGCCAGCGGTTAAACGCGATTCGGGCAACCCGTGTGCTGCGCGAATTTGCAGCTCGCTGGTGTCATCATCCAACGTGTACAAGACCGCTGCTTGGCAACCACACGCCTCCGATGCATCGGCTAGTATTTCCATGATCCGGTCCGCAAGCGCTGATTGATTGTCGGCTCCGATGACAACGTTTGCTCGAGCGGCCAATTCGGCATGCTGAGTCCGGATGGCTTGCCGTGCTTCGGTCAGTTCACCAATCAAGCCCATGGCGGCGGTCGCCAGATCGGTTGCGGCGGCCTTGCCAACGGCGGACACTTGAGTCAACGAATCGACGAACGATTCCTCGAACGCTTCTTCGCTGATGTCCCCATTGCTGAATTGATCCAGCACGATGGGATTGTTGCCCGAATTGCCGATCGCTGAATTGCCGATCTGTGAATTGCCGATCGCTGAATTACCGATCGCGGGCATCAGCGAAGGTGTGCCGCCGATCCGCCGCGACCTGGGTGCCATTTGCCATCCGGTGGTGGATTCAAACTTTGACCAGAAAGCTCGAACGGCGTTGCCCGATTCGAGCGGCACTGATTTTGAATCCGTTTCGGTCGGGTTGCTGGCGGGGCCGCGATGAATTCGCAAAAAGGAGGGTGCGCTGGGATTATTCACGAGCGGCCTTGCTGGCTTTGAGGGGGAGGGAGGAGGGATGGGGATCGGCAGGGAAGTCAAACACGCATTGCGAGTGGTCCAATCGTCAAATTGGCGGCGGCGATTCCCTGCCGATCGGTGAACGTGGCGGGCGAAGGGAGGGTGGTTCGCCGACGTCACGTTCAACACCCCATCCGTACCAGAGTCCGCGGGTAACAATGCCCGCCAACGATGGGAGGTTGGTGTGGCAAGGTCGTGGATACCGTTGGTGGCTCCGGTGAGTCGCAAGCGACTCGGGTGCTAAAAGAACGAATCGACTGATCGGCACCGTTTCACCCAGCCGAATGACCGGTAAAGTTCCCGAAGCTTGCCGAGACGCATGAGCAATCGAATCAAGCGTTACGACCAGAAGAGCTTGCCGGGCTGAAGCTGATCGGAAGATGTCGCCTTGGGCAGGTTCTTGAATCGATGTTGGCTGCGTTTGTGGTGGTGGGAATGGAACCACAGAGGCACAGAGGAACACAGAGTTTGGTGCGGTCGAGCACTGGCCTCTGGGTTTCTCGGGAATGGAACCACAGAGGCACAGAGGAACACAGAGTTTGGTGCGGTCGGGCACTGGCCTCTGGGTTTCTCGGGAATGGAACCACAGAGGCACAGAGGAACACAGAGGAACACAGAGTTTGGTGCGGTCGAGCACTGGCCTCTGGGTTTCTCTTCTCTGGGTTTCTCTTCTCTGGGATTCTGTCCTCTGTGTTTCTCTGTGCCTCTGTGGTTCAAACCCCGTCACCCAAAAACAAAAAAGCCTCGCTCGTAAAAGAGCAAGGCTTAGTCGTTGGATTGGGTTTGAGAGACGCGAACTATTCGAGTTCGTCAGTCAGCACAAATTCAGGCCAAGGCACATCACTGCTCTTTCCGCGTGGAGTCAACGTAGCCTGGTACACTCGATAGTTAATTGAATCTCGAATGAAACGAGTTGCACCATCTGCGAACGCGGCGTTTACACCATCTACGTGAGCTGATGATGGGCGCGCGAGGTCAGCAGCATTCGCATTGTTCATTTCTAAAACAAAACGGTCTTCAGAAATGTCAGTTCCACCACCATTAATGCGATGTTGTTGAGCAACAGGATTTGGAGTGCCGTTACTCCAGCTGATCGTGGCAGTTGGGTCGGTATCCTCGTAGTGCCACACAAGACCAGAGGTGTAGCGAGACGCAGTGATACGTTGTTCTGGTGCCGTGCCGGACGCTGCTGCATATGGAAGATTGGCGACTTGCAAATCAGCAGTCGTGACGAAACCGGCGCGACTCCATGCTCTGGCTTGGACATTCTCGGTGAACAGCACTGTAAAACCCAAGCCATCCTTAAAATCATCTAATCGTACTTTAGGGCCGACTCGATCGCTGTCTGCACCGGTGCCAAGTCCTGCAAACTTGCTATTCATTGCACCGTTCGCACGTTTCATCGACGCGTTGAAAAACACTGATCCTCCTCCAGTGGCACCCGAGTTGTCGAAGGGAACAAGGCCATTGTTCGATATATAGCTGTTCTTCCCGAACTCTTCGATGGTGGCGGGATTGCTGGGGCACTGCATGATGGCCAAGTTTGGTGCAGCGAGTGAGTGAAATCCATCATCAGCCTCTTCGAGCTCTCCGCCGGCCCCGTCGATGATCGGGTATCGATCTTCTGTCCAATGTTCGTAGGTCGGCTGAGCTTCTAACCAAGGCAATAGTGCGACAGCCCAAGTTCCAATTTTTTCGTGAGGATTTGGTACCGATGTCGCGGTTGGGTCACTGGGATCCGTAGCGCCAGTGAATCGGCCATAACTCTGAATCCAACCCGGCAATTGATCCTTGGCTCCCGCGTACTGAACCCCGGCAAGTGCGAGGTTCTTCATGTTGGTCGCGCATTGGTTCCGTCTTGCAGACTCACGGGCTGAGTTGACTGCTGGGATGGTGAGGCCCATGAGGATGCCGATGATCGCGATGACGACCAGCAATTCGACGAGGGTGAAACCGGATTGGGTGCGTTTCATCTGGGGCTCCAGCAAGGAGTTAGGGGGATAAGAGCTTGGTAAGCGTTCGATAACGACACTACCGTTCGCCATAGGATACTGTTCGTAGTATCACCGAATTCCCTCTTTCGTGCAAACGAATTCGTGGACTCGAGGGCCTCTAGGGCTAGTTTTCAAGCATTTGCCGACTAGTCTTGCGCTCTCGCATGTTTGGAAATGGCACTCATCACTGTAGCTGGGCATGACCGTCGCTGGACCGGCCACGGTTCAGTCGCGCTGAATCACGCCGACTAAACCCTGGCGGGATCAGCTACGGGGCCCCCTCCGTTGATCAGCCTTTTTCCCTTTCCGGCCTCCACTCCTCTCTTTTCCCGCCTTGGTGTCGATGTCCGTCATTTATCTTGATTTCAATCGAACCACGCCCCTGGCCCCCTCGGTCGTCGAAGCGATGCAGCCGTATTGGATGACCCATTACATGCTGCCCGATCAGGGACATGCCCACGCTCAGGCCATCGGCGAAGCCCTCGAAAATGCTCGCGAGGGCGTGGCGATGATGGCGGGCTGCGAACCCTTTGAAATTGTCTTCACCAGCGGCGGCACCGAAGCGAACAACTTGGCCATCCTGGGATCACTCGCCGGCCAAGATCCCGCCCACATTCTGGTCACCGATCTGGAACACCAATCGGTCCTCGAACCCGCTCGGCAATTGGCCAGCCAGGGTTGGGAAGTCGAATCGGTGCCCTGCGAAATTGATGGCGTCATCGACCCCGATCGAGTCGCGGAAATGATCCGCGATGACACCGCGTTGGTCTGCGTCCAGCTCGCCAATCCGGTGCTGGGAACGATCCAGCCGATCCACGAAATCGCGGCGATCTGTGACAAACGGGGGGTGCCGGTTCACAGCGACGCGACTCAGGCGTTTGGCAAGATGCCGGTGGGTGTGACTCAAATGGGAGCCAGCACGGTCGCGATCAGTGGCCACAAGTTCTACGGCCCCAAGGGCAGCGGCGCGATCTACGTGCGACGCGGCCGACACCTCAGCCCCATCCTGTTTGGCGAGCCGCGTGAAATGGGACTGCGACCAGGCGCGGAAAACGTTCCGGCGTGCATCGGACTCGGTGCCGCCGCCTCGCTTTCGGCACGCTGTGCGGCAGACGTTTCGGGCACCCTGAGTGACCTCAGGGACTACTTTTTTAATGGGCTAGAATCTACCCTTGGCGGTCAAGCGATTTTGCTCTGCGAGGACTCACCGAGGCTCCCCAATACGCTGGCGATCGAGATGCCAGCGAGTGCTCGCCAGATCCAGAAAGCTGCCAGGCATTTGGTGATGGCGACGGCACAGAGCAACAGCCCGCCCGACGAGATGACGCGAGCCCTAAAAGCGATCGGCCGGACCGATTCGCAGATCGGACGCACGCTGCGATTGTCGATGGGATGGACCACCAGCCACGAGCAGATTGATCGGGCGATCGAGCTGCTAGCCGAAGCCAGCGACGGAGCCTGCAACGGCACCCCGTCGGGTGGTTAGCAGGGCAGGCTTTGCCTGGGCTGATGAAAATGCGGTGGGTGATGTTTTTCGCGAACCAGTTGAACATTGCAAATTGCAAAATGAACATTGCAAACTGAAAATTCTTGGGAAGCGGTATTTGCTGGTCAATTTACATTTTTCAGTGTTCATTTTGCAATTTGCAATCAACACCGAGGCCGGTCAGCCACAAATCCCCAAAGCCATCCAGTTTCCCTGCACGCAAACATTTTCGTCAGCCTAGGCTTTGCCTCGCAAAAGCAGGCCACAAGTAGGCCGGAACAAGACGCGACAGCGGCGCAGTTCCGGCAATCGCACTGCCGCACCCGGCGGCCACGTCTCGCTTCTTTGAGATTGCTCTGGAACTGGCTCGCTGGAATCGCGGGTGGTGTTTTGGTCGGCCGCCTGGGGATTGCCGGAACTGCGCCGCTGTCGCGTCTTGTTCCGGCCTACGGTGCGCTACGAGAAGCCTGCCAGGCGAAAATCTTTCTCGAGAAAATGCAAGCAATACACGAGGTGGACACTTCGCTTGCAAGCAAATCAGGCTGCCTGCAAATCGGGCAGCAGACCGGGCACGGCCGCGTGGCCTGCCTGCCCTGTTTTCAGGCATGAACCCTAAGCCGTTTCAGGAAAACGACTTGCGCGAGACGCATTGACGGGGCGTGAGGATAGCCGTCATCGCAGTCCGTCCACCCTCGCTCAGGCGAATGTCAGGAATTGAATCAAATGGAATCCGCCAAGCAGGCAACCCATGCCAACCAAGCTGAGGTGCACCAGCCAAGCCAGCACCCAGCAAGCCCCGCCTCGTCAACCAACCGAATCCTTGCCCACACACCTGCCAGCAATTCACCCGAGCCGAATCGCAGCGAGCAGCAGTCAAGTTCGCCGTCGGCCGGCGTGGCGACCAGCACAGGTTCAAGCAACACTGGTTCGACCAGCTTCCAATCACCTGCGACAATCACCATCGCGGCGGATCTGTCGGACAAAGAAAAGGGGCTGGCAATTCTGAAGATCGCCGCCGAAGCATTTGCTAGCAACGGCAACTGGGTGGTGTTCTACCGGGACATGCTGGGGGTGAAGGGGCTGGTCCATCGGACGTTCGATACCGAGGAGAAATTAGAGCAATTTCAAACCACGCCTCAATTCGCTGAACTGCAAGAAATGGTCGCCGCTCTGCGTAGCCAGGACACGTCCAAGAGTGACGCGGTGGAGGCCGAAAAGATGATCACGATCCGGCTGCCCGAGAGCCTGCATAAGGTGCTTACCACGGAGGCTGAATCGATGAATCTGAGCATCAACAAGCTGTGCATCAGCAAGCTGCTGCAGCCGGTCGAAGGACGATTTGTGCCAGTCCAGCAAGGGCGGCGAAGGGGCCGTAGACCGGGACCGCAAGGCAGCCGCAAAAGCAGCTCCAATCAAGGCTCGCAGACATAATCCTTGATTCGCAGGAGGCCTGACCGCAGCACTGGGCTGATGAAAATGCGGTGGGTGATGTTATTCGCGAACCAGTCGAACATTGCAAATTGCAAAATGAACATTGCAAATTGAAAATTCTTGGGAAGCGGTATTTGCTGGTCAATTTACATTTTTCA
>NZ_LWSK01000012.1 GCF_001642955.1 Rubripirellula obstinata
GTGCCGCACCGAACGCGCGGGGCGATGCCCACGCGGCTAAACGAAACGATGTTTTTTTGCTGGATCAAATCTCTTCACGGTGTTGTGGTTAGGACCGTCGGAACAATAAGTGGCGTAGCGAAACTCGCCAAGAGTTTCGGCAACTCGGCAAACCGAAAGTCTTGGCGACTTTCGCTACCAATTTCCCCGCCACTAATTGTTGCGGCGGTCCTCAGTTCGACTCGACGACTGCCACGGACCGACCGGCGGCGATGATGTGGCCTCGCAATTCTTCAGGGCTAAGACAACGATCGTAAATGGCGACCTCGTCGATCTGGCCAACGAATCGGCGTTCAGTTCTTGTCAAGTAAAGCTGACCGATCACGATTTGCAGATTCTCGTTGAGTAGATCTGGATCCAACTGTTCAATTGCCAAACGTCCATCGATCCAAAGCGACACGCGATCCCCTTGTTTCTGAGCGGCAAGGTGCTGCCACGTTCGCACCTGGTAAGGCTGCCCGCCCACTAAGTTGCTGCCATCTGTCACGACTCCTGATGACGGGGTTCGATGGACAAACCGAAACCGATGCGGCCGGAAGTCCTCCAGAGGGTTTTTCCAATGCTGGACCAACGTCTCAATCATCATCGAATGCGAGTAACGCCCATCCTCTTCTTTCACTGGCTCGTGCATACAGAACATTTCGCCGTGATGATAAAGCTCTGGCTTGACCCACATTTCAATCGTGTAATTCGCTAACGGCTTGGGCGGCCAAGTTCCCGTACTGGCGAATCCGGAAGAAGTTCCGATTTTGCCCAATTCAGCCACTCGATTTTCACCATACCGACGCCAACCGGATTCACCAAACATCTCGGCGTCCATGTCGGGGGCGCTGCCTTGATTGGCGACGAAATAGGGTGACTCGCCAAGTAATTCCTCAAACCGCCAATACACACTGGGCTTTGATTCCAAGACGGCGTCAACATAATCTTGGCCGATATTTAATGGATCGAATCCAGACGAACGCGCTGAAACAAAGCTGGACATCGAAGCCTCAAACATAACCGGCCCCAACCTTTCTGATCCTGAACTAGTTGAAAACCGGACTGCTTCTCCCGCTTCCAGCCGAAGCTGCTTGCTTCTGGAGAAAGATCGGATCGGTTCAATCAATCCTCGCCCGGCGAACAAATGAACTTCGTTCACACTGGCCTGAGACATCAAACCAATCGAACTTTGACCATCAATCATAACCAGACCGATTGGGGTAATGATCAGGACTTGTTCGCTTCCCGTTCCCAGCGACTTAACGGTCAGTGATCCATTACGCAATTCGAGCTGTCCATCACCGTGGATGTAGACACTCGCTGGACCTTCAACTCGCACCAAAGCTTCGCCAGATGTCCCTTCACCGATTTTCAATTCAGCAACACCCTCGGCAAGATCCAGCATTTCGCCAAAGCGAATCGACTGCCCAAGCGACGGTGTGGGCCCGTCTGAATCACGCCAAACACAGGCCGTCATCGACACCAACTGCGGTCGCGATGCTTCCAGCAAAGCAACCGCTGTCGAGTCATTGCTTGACGATGAGTTTGCGAAAGACCAAACCAGGGAAGCGATAAACAGGTGGCTCGCAGCCAAACCGATCAACCAAACCGAATTTGTCCATCGGCTTGAACCAGCCGCAACCTTTTCTTCACCACGCACATTTCGATCGAGCTTTGACAAAGGAACTCGACCGGGGGCTGACTTGAAATGCGGCCGACTTTCATTGCCAAACGCTTCGGCCAACAACTTCGCCATTGGCAAAGAATCGAGCGACCCCGAGTCACCGAACGCGCACAATTGATCAATCAAAGCCGCTACTTCTTTCGCTCCGCCGTCGATTCGACACAGCCGCTCAAGCTCCGACGTTTCAGCCTCGCTGAGCGATTCTGATTGCGACTTCAAAATCAAAGTTCGCAAAGCCCGCAGGTCCTTCTCTTGGATCGTCATTGCAAGCCCTCGCTGATGGACCGCTCGACGCAGCGCAACAAAACGCCATGAACTCGGCTCAGTTCGCGATAGATTGCGTGAGTCGAACGGCCGACGAGTTCCGAAATTTCGCTCACGCTTAAATGGTCGAAATACCTCTGCCGAATTAGCTCGTGATCGCTATCGGGCAGATTTTCTAAGCACTTGGACAAAGCGAGCCTTCGTTCGTTAACTTGGGACGAAATTGGAAACGCCGCGAAAGCCAGAGACTCAATCGCCTCATCGCTTAACAATTTGAACCGGCGCTTGGATTCTCGATACTTCAACATTTCAAAATGAGCGATTCGACAAGCCCAGGCGGGAAAGCTGCCATCGCTGTCGTATTGGGAAAACTTTTGCCATAGCACCATCGATGTGAGCTGGAAAATCTCCTCAGACTCATCCTGGCGATTCATCGCCAAGATTCGAATGAACGACATGATCTTGCTCGAATGCATCGCAAGCAATTTGACGAACTCGTCTTCAGATGAGCCTTTCGTTGTAATCGATTACACCTTTTCGGGGGGGGTATGGGTGGGGGCAGCAACGCTACAAGGAATCGTCCCAAGAAAACTTACTAAGAATCGGATTCCACCAAACCCAACCCGAACGCGTAAGCGAGGGATCTTGCTTGACGGGTAAATCCCTCGCTTACGCGTTCGGGTTGAGGTTGGGAAATCAGGAAATTGCTTCGGAACAAGTCTTGAAAAAGGATCGCTCTCAAAAAAGGATTGCAGAGAAACTGTCGTAAAACGACCATCCAGGTTGCTGGCGACCTGCCCGTAGCTGATCCCGCCAGGGTTCAGTCGAGCTTAAGTCGAACGCGGACTGAACCCTGGCGGGATCAGCTACGTTTTAAAACGGCCTCAAACAGCGTTTCACACGCTCTCTATCTAAGATCACGAAAACTCCTGGAATTTTTGCAGACTTTCACCAAATAGATCTACAAAAACTGCTCTCCCAAAAAAAACGTTCTTTCTAAAAAACTTTGCGGGTCAGAAACCAGCATTTCGCGGTAATACAGGCCGGAGTTGGTGCATTGACCTCGAAAGGGCTCTATAATGGGCACCAACGAGACCTCGTAATTTTTTTGGATTTACAACGGAGTACATGAGATGAGACGAAAACGTATTGGTTTTACTTTGGTCGAATTGTTGGTGGTCATTGCGATCATCGGCGTTTTGGTCGGCCTTCTGCTGCCCGCCGTTCAGGCAGCCCGAGAAGCAGCTCGCCGAATGAGCTGCAGCAACAACTTCAAGCAAATTGGGCTTGGGTTACACAATTACCACAGCGCTTTCAACCAGTTGCCGCGGCACATGGGTGGAACCGGGGGACCTCCGACAGCCGAATGGCGTCGGGTTTTCAGTTGGAGCCGCGACTGCAATCAGGGCAGGTTGAGCATTTTGGTGGGGCTGATGCCATTTATCGAGCAACAAGCGATCTGGGAAATGGTCGTCGGTGGCTCTGATGACAACAACATATTCCCGCCGATGGGTGCTTCACCGGCTCGAAGTGACTTCGACCCGTGGATTACCAATATCCCAACACTCCGCTGCCCAAGTGACCCAGGCATTGGCATCCCTTCCTGGGGCCGTACGAACTATGCAGCCTGCTTGGGTGACAGTTTCGCTCGAGGAGTAATTGGCCCGATGACAGTGTCAACGGATGTTGCCAATGATTCAGGACTGGCACAGCAAACACGTGCTGGCCAACGCGGCATTTTTGTCCCCTGTGAATCGACCCGATTCCGCGACATCCTGGATGGACTCTCCAACACGATCATGGCCGGTGAAATTGCAACCGACTTGGGTGACAACGATGTCCGCACCGCTGGCCTGCAGGACTTGCCGCTTCAGGATGGCGACGGAAACGCGATCGTCGGCCCTGATATTTGCTCGTTGAACCCGGCCAGAGACAACTTGCGTCCGGGATTTTGGCAAGGCGGCACCAACACGCTTCCCACCAGAGATGCCCGGCACGGACGTGGTTTCGCTTGGGCCAGTGCTTTCCCGATCTTCAACGGCATGAACACAATGCTTCCTCCAAACGCTCCCGCCTGCATGACGGCAAACACGGATGGCGAATGGAATGGTGCGACTTTCCAGCGAGAGGTACGAAACGGGTTCCTTCCGCCAAGTAGTCGGCACCAAGGTGGCGTTCATGTGTTGATGGGTGATGGTGCGGTGAAGTTCATTACGGACTCCATCGAAGCTGGATCGCAACAACAGGCACCTGTGTCATTAAACAGCACCGCTGTGGTGGCCATTCCGCCTAACACAGCCGGTTCCGCTAGCCCTTACGGTTTGTGGGGCTCGCTGGGTACACGTGCTAGCAAAGAAGTGATCGATGGGGAATTCTAGAGCAGGCTGACGATTACGTCAGATGCTCAAGTATTTTGGTTATCAATCAGGCCACGTGAAGCCTGCGTCGTCATCGGCGTCGCGGGCTTTGTGGGCAGCGTAACGGCGTCGCTGGGATTTCCCCCCGCGAGCCATCAAAACAAGTTTAGTTTTTACAATGAGTCAAGGTAGAGAAATGAAAATGAAGCGGTTTGCATGTGCTTTTTTCGTCGGAGTTTCGGCCCTCATCTCCATTCCCGGATGTGGAGGAGGCGGCGAAGCCCAGGTCCAAAACACTCCTGAAGATCAGAAATTCTATGAGGAGCAGATAGCCAAGGACGAAGCGATGGACAAAGCTGCGCAGTAGGTTTCCTACCCAACAGCGTTTGGAATCCAGCGGTTTAAGGCGGATTCGCTTCATCGCGATCTCTGCCGCGGCGTTAACTGCATTGCCGCTTAGGTTTCTCCTGTTTTGACTTTCGCTTTCCATTGGAAATGGTTCATGGAATAGTTACTAGCCGGGGCTGGTGTGGATGACCACACCAGCCCTTTTTCGTTTTTCCGGAGGCGTTACTGCCGGCGGCTCACAAGAGCTTGCCCAGATTCAAAAAGTGGTTTGCCCAGCCATTCCTGGCCGGAAAGTGTGCGAAAACCACGCTAGACCAGTTTAAAGGGAATTCTTTTGGTTTTTCGCGCGAAAAACCCACTACTTCCCGGGATTGAGATAATAGGAGTTCTGCCGATGGGCGGTCCACGCTGGGTCGCCAACCGAGGGGCTCTTCCCTTTTTTCCTCATATCAGAGTTGAAGGAGTTTTCAGATGAAACGGAATCGAACTGGATTTACTTTGGTCGAACTGTTGGTGGTCATTGCGATCATTGGCGTGTTGGTCGGCCTCTTGCTGCCCGCAGTCCAGGCAGCCCGCGAAGCAGCTCGCCGGATGAGCTGCAGTAACAACTTCAAGCAAATTGGCTTGGGGATTCACAATTATCACTCCGCCTTCAAGAACATGCCGATTCATGGCTGCGGAACCGACCGTTGGGCAGGGCAGCAGGTTTATGCTGGTGATAGTGATGAGAATAGCATCAATCGTCGTGGCTCCTTCTTAATCGGCACTTTGCCGTTTATCGAGCAGCAGGCGTTGTGGGAGCAGATCTCGAATCCCATCTCAATTAACGCGGACGGCACCCCTCGAACACCACCTTGGCAAGCAATGGGACCAGGAGTCGCAAGAATTGACTACGGGCCATGGACCACCAACATTCCATCTTTCCGTTGTCCAAGCGACCCCGGCACGGGGCTTCCATCGCTCGGGCGTACCAACTACGGCGCTTGCATGGGCGATTCTTCGATCATGTCACGAGAAGGCCGGTTGTTTGTTTCCTTAATTTCTCGCGGTGCCACGGTTCCGTATACGGAAAACAATGATCAGCAAGCTGAGCGATCGCGGATGGTTCATAGGGGTATGTTTCTCATGAACAGCCCCATGAAGTTTCGTGACGTTCTCGATGGGCTATCCAACACGATTATGTGTGGAGAACTTGCAACCGACTTGGGTGACAATGATGTTCGAACATCCCTTCCCCAGGACAGTGCTTTCAACGACCGAGCGGGTCACGGTCGTGCCGAATGCCGAACGAACCCTCGCTTTATGGATCAGTTCCACGATCCACTGCGTCCTCAGTTTTGGTCGCCAGCGGCGGGTGCTTCCACTAGCACCGCGCTCGGTCGCGGCTTCCGATGGCACGATTGCATGCACGTCTTTTCGCAAGTGCATACCATTCTGCCTCCGAACTCCGGCGTTTGTACCGGCGGATTCGCGAGCAACGACTCCAATGTGACGGTTTCAAGTCGCCACCAAGGTGGAGCTCACGTGTTGATGGGCGACGGCGCGGTGAAGTTTATCACTGACTCAATCGACGCCGGCAATGGCAACGCTAGACAGGTTTCCTATCACGGTCAACCAACCCAGCCTGCGCCGGGTTCGGCAAGCCAATACGGGCTGTGGGGGTCTTTGGGCACGCGTGCCAACAAGGAAATCATTGACGAAGAGTTTTAGACCATTCGGTTTGCTCGGATAAATTTGCTTTTCGCTCTGCTATCGACTACCGATGGCAGGGCGAAAGTTTTAAGCTTTCATACTTTGCCCACCAAACGTGGGCTTGCTAAGGAGAAGAGATGAAGTCACGTATTTTATTGTGTGTATTTGCTTTGGTTTTGGTTGGCGGATGCGGTTCATCGGAACCCAGTTCGATTGCCGATGGACTCGAGCAGAGTGAAATTGATAAATACAATGCTATGATCGCGGATGAGGCGAAGCGTTCCTCCGAAGCAGGACAGATTGGTGCCAACGAGTAAGTTGTTCTGACCGCTTTGTCATCGAGGCAACACAAAGGCTGATGTGGTTTCCATGTCAGCCTTTTTTTACATCTCGATCGTTTTCTCTTGTCAGCCTTCTTGGCGTCAGCGGGAAACGTGCCGGAGTTTCCTCGACGCATGGCCCTGAATTGTTATTTATCTTCACTATGCTGGGTTCCTTCCCGAACAGCCGTTTGCGTCATTCCGTTTTGCTTCCTGGTCGTAAGGCAGCATTTCTGGGACGAAGCCGTTTCAAATTTTTAAGCCGAGATTGACATCATGATGCCCCGATTGGTTTTCGTTTTCATTGCCTTGTTTTTAGCTCCAACAGTTTGCTGGTCTGAAAGCTTACCTATCGCTTCCATCTCCAAACCAGCGATACAGCCAGACGGTTCCGCTGGATTCGATGCGATGGTTAGTCGCGGCTACACGCCGTTGTTTAACGGAGAAGATCTTTCCGGATGGCGGAATCCTTACTCGCATGGAGAAGCGAAAGTTGTTGATGGCGAGATTCATTTGCTCGGCGACAAAAAATTCTTCTTGGTGACTGAGAAAAAGTACTCGGACTTTCGCGTTAGCGTTGAAATTCATCTGCCCGAAGGACCAGCCAATTCGGGGGTGATGTTCCGATGTCACGTCGATGAAGACGCCAAGAAAAAGGTCTACGGTTATCAAGCCGAATGCGATGGATCCGACCGCAAATGGTCTGGCGGTTTCTATGACGAAAGCCGACGTGGTTGGATTTGGCCCAGCACCAAAGGTCGCTCGAAAGATCAGTTTCTTGCGCATTCAGCAGAATCAAAGGCTGCTTTTGCAGATCCGACGGTTGCCAATGCACTCAATCGCAACGGCTGGAACCGCTTCGAGATCACTTGCATTAACGATTTGATCAAAATCGAAATCAATGGAGTGCAAACCGCTCTGTTTCGTGATGCAACCGACGCCAGCGGGTACATCGGAATTCAGCATCACGGTGAGAAAGGTCAGACCTATCGGTTTCGCAACTTGTTCATCAAGGAATTGCCTGAAATTCCTGCCGAGCAACATGTGGAGCTGACCGAACAGGAACCGGTGACGATCAAGCGAATCAATGACAAGGTCACCCAAATCGATTTTGGCAAAGTTGCTTTCGGCAACATTGTCATGCCGGTTCCCAGCGGTCGCGGAAAGGCTAGCGTCCATTTTGGTGAAAAGCTAAATGGCGATCGCATCGACCGAAAACCACCGGGAACGGTTCGCTACGGAATGACTGAAATTCGTCTTGGTCAGGAACGAGGGAACTGGATCGTGCCAGCCCCGGTGGACTTGCGGAATGTTCAACAAACCGGGCTGACAACCGCGAACCCGCCTGCCGTGCTGATGCCAGCGGCATGGCAATCGGTGATCCCATTTCGCTGGATCGAGATCGAAGGACTTGATGCGGACTATCCGTATGAATTTATCCGTAGACGAGCCGCCTACTCGGCGACTTGGAACGACGACGCCAGTGCATTTGAATGTTCCGATGAAACGATGAATCGCATTTGGGATCTGTGTAAGTACAGCATCAAAGCGACCACGTTCGCGGGCGTGTATGTCGATGGCGATCGCGAACGCATTCCCTACGAAGCCGACGCCTACCTAAATCAACTGAGTCACTATTACACCGATGACAACGTTACGATGGCGGCTCGTACGTTTGATTGGTTGATGGAAAACGGCACTTGGCCGACCGAGTGGTCACCGCACATGGTGTTCATGGCACACGCCGAGTGGATGCACACGGGCGATACGCAGTGGCTGAAGCATCGCTATGAATCACTGAAAGCAAAAACGCTGATACATCGAAGCGGCGATGACGGATTGGTGCGTAGTGACAAGCTGGATCAATCACGGCATGACATCGTCGATTGGCCACAAAAAGAACGCGACGGTTTTGTGTTCACAGAAATCAATACAGTCGTCAATGCTTTTCACATCGAAGCACTAAAGCAAATGGCCAAAATGGCTCGCGCGGTTGGCAAAGTTGATGACGCCAATGCGTTTGAATCACGCATTGAACTTGCAAAGGCTTCGTTCCAAAAAACTCTGTTTGACGAAAGTGCTGGCATTTATCGCGACGGTGTCGGCACCGATCACAGCAGCATTCACGCCAACTTTTTCCCACTAGCGTTTGGGTTGGTACCCGAAGAAAAAATCGACGGCGTCGTCGCCTGGTTGGAAGAGCGTGACATGCAGTGCAGTGTCTATGCCGCCCAGTACTTCATGGAGAGCCTGTTCCAAAACGGCAGCGACAAGAAAGCGGTTGACCTGATCCTGGCCGACGGAGACCGTAGCTGGAAACACATGGTCAACAGCGGCACGACCATTAGCTGGGAAGCTTGGGAAATGAAGTACAAACCTAACCAAGATTGGAACCACGCTTGGGGTGCCGCGCCGGCCAACTTGTTGCCGCGTTTTGTGCTAGGTGTGCAAGCGGCCAAGGCCGGATGGGACCATGCCATCATCCGGCCCATGCCGGGCGGGTTGAAATACGCTCGTGGCAAAGTGCCAACAGCGAAGGGACCGATCAACATCGATTGGAACAATGACGCCACCTTCACGCTTGCGGTTGAGCTACCCGAAGGAGTCTCGGCGAACATCGATCTGCCAGCAGGCGAAGGCACCAGCGGCGTATTCGCCGGTGGCGAACAAGTCGCCGCAACCCAAAAGGGTGACCGCTGGGTTGTCACCAATCCAGTCAGCGGCAAAGTATCCCTGGAAGTGAAGTGAAGCCACAATCAACGCGATTCGAGACACTCGAACAGGATCGTTTAGCCGCGTGCCCATCGGGCCGCGCGTTCCGCGATGCTTCGATTCCGCGATTGATTGGACGCGCGGGGCGATGCCCAACGCCGTGAAGAGTTTTGGTCCAGTAAAACCCATTGAATGTTTAGCCGCGTGGGCATCGCCCCGCGTGTTTCGTTCCGCGTGGACGCGCGGGGCGATGCCCACGCGGTTAAACAGTTTAGAAACCGTTCGCGGCGTGGGGCGATGCCCACGCGGTTAAACAAAGCCTTGCAAATGACCTCCACAACAAATCAAAAAACATGAATCGAATTCTATCTTGCTTGCTGATCGGAATTGCCCTTTCAACATCATCGTTCGCAAATGAAACCCAACGCCAACCGGACATCGTTGTCTATTTAGCCGATGACTTGTCGGCGGCGGACTTAAAGCTTTACGGCGGAACGAACATCCAAACGCCGTCGATCGATCGATTGGCCGCCGATGGAATGACATTCGATCAGGCGTTTGTTGCCAGCCCGTCTTGCGCGGTCAGCCGAGCGGCTTTGTTGACCGGGTTGATGCCCGCTCGTAACGGCGCAGAGGAAAACCACAGCTATCCTCATGCAGACGTTCTTCGTTTGACGACGGTGCTAAACGCGATGGGATACCAAACCGCCGCGTTTGGAAAAGTTGCGCATCTTCGGAGCGCCCCGGACTACAAGTTCGACACGTTCGATCTAAAACAGAACATTCCCGAACTGCGTCAGACCGTCACTGACTTTTTGGAAAACCGCACCGACACTCGCCCACTTGCCCTGTTCGTCGGTGTCTCTGATCCGCATGTCCCGTGGCCGAGCGAATCGTCCGTGGATCCAGAATCGATGTCGATGCCACCACAGTTGCTGGACACACCGCGGACGCGGGTTCAGCGTTCTCGTTACCTGCAAGAAGTCAAAGACCTAGATGCCTACTTGGGCGAACTTCGTGAATTGACCGACAAGCATTTATCCAAAGACCAGCTCTTTGTTTTTTCAAGCGATCATGGGGCTCAGTTTCCGTTTGGAAAGTGGACGTTGTATGACGAAGGCATTCGCGTGCCGCTGATCGTCGCGCAGCAAGGCAGCATTGAAGCGGGCAGCCGAACCGATGCGATGGTTAGCTGGGTCGATATCCTGCCGACACTGATCGATATCGGTGGCGGCGAGGTTCCTGAGAATTTGGATGGACAATCGTTTGCGTCGGTCATCTACGGCGACGCTGACTCGCTGCGAGATCGAATTTTCACCACGCACAGCGGCGACGTGAAGATGAATGTCTACCTCAGTCGCAGCGTTCGCACCGATCGCTACAAATTGATTTGGAATCCGCACCCCGAATTCGCCTTCACGTCCTACATCGACTTGCTGTTACGTGAAACGTCGGGTGATTACTTTAAACAGTGGACCGAAGCCGCCAAGACCGATCCCGAAGCCGCAAAAGTTCTCGCCCGCTATTACGGCCGTCCCGAGTACGAACTGTTCGATTTAAAAGAAGACCCAAACGAACTGAACAATCTTGCGGACAGCCCAGAGCTGGCTAGCGTTCGGCTACAATTAGACAGCGAACTCAAAGCCTGGATAACAGAACAGGGCGATCAGCTTACCGTCTTCCATGAACCGCTGATGCTCGATGCCCCAGACACCTGGGTTCCACGACGTAAATAAGGATGCAAGGAACTCGCGACTTTTCATAGTCGCCTTTCGCTCCGCGAAAGACGACAGTTGTTCCTCGCTCGTTCCTAAACAAGCCTGCACGATATCCGCCACCTTTAGGAGCTTCATCATCGACCGCCGAAATTTCATCAATCGTCTGTCCGCCGGTTACGCTGGCTTGGCCCTTTCCACGAATTATCTTCTCGCCGATTCCACGATTGATGGTGGGGCCGATCGCGGGGTCAGCGTCGGCAGCCACTTCGATCTGCTGACCAAACAATTGCTGGTGGATTGGTGCGATGGCATGATCAAACACCAGATCAACGCACCGGATAACCCCGGACTTCACGGCGCACTGGAATGTCCTTCCTGCACCCACATCCATGGTCGATGTAGCGATGCGGTTTACCCGTTCTTGCATTTGGCCAAGGTGACTGGCGACAAAAAGTACCTTGACGCGGCGATCAAGGTTTACGATTGGGCTGAAAACAACGTCAGCCAACCCGACCGCAGTTGGACCAACGATATCAATCCAAAATCGTGGCGCGGGACGACAATCTTTGGCGCGATCGGATTGGCAGAAGCCTTGCACTACCACGGTGAACTCCTGGATGAAGAACGCAGGCAGGCTTGGACGAAGCGTTTGCATGAAGCAGTCGAAAGCTATTTGTATCGCGACTTCAAAACAATTGACTTTACGAACTTAAACTATGGCATGACGGCCGTTTATGGTTTCAACCTGTTTGGCCGCCTGCTCGAAGAACCGAAATACATTGACCGAAGCGAGCAATTTGCTAAGCGGGTCAAAGAGTTCTTTACCGAGCCAAACAAGTTGTTGTGGGGTGAAGGCAAGCCCAACGACAATCGAAGTGGTCGTGGGCTATTGCCGGTGGACCTGGGATACAACGTCGAGGAATCTTTGAACGGCGTCGTGCTGTACGCCTTGGAAGTCAACGACACCGAATTGTTGGACTTGATGGTAGAATCGCTCGGCGGACATCTGGAATTCATGCTTCCCGATGGCGCTTGGGACAATAGCTGGGGAACCCGATCGGCCAAATGGAGTTATTGGGGCAGCCGAACGTCCGACGGTTGTCAGCCAGCGTTTAGCCTGTTGGCCGGTCACAACCCGGCGTTTGGAACAGCCGCAATCAAGAATGCTGAATTGCTTCGGCGTTGCACGGCCGACGGACTCCTGCACGGTGGACCACATTACGTATCACACGGCGTCAAGCCATGCATGCACCACACGTTTGCGCACGCAAAAGTCATGGCGCTGGTGCAAGACAAGATGCACTCGATGCCAAAAGTCGACACCACGACACCGCTGCCTCGCGTGACCGCCAAAGGGGTCAAGCACTTCCCCGAGATCGCAGTTTGGTTGGCAGCCAAGGGACCGTGGCGTGGAACCGTTTCGGCTTACGATTCCATTTACAAAACCAAGAATCAAGATCACATCCAACAACCGACCGGCGGATCGCTTGCGGTTCTGTATCACGACAAAGTTGGATTGTTGTTGGCCAGCAGCATGGCTCGCTACATTCAGGTCGAACCCCTGAATCAGCAACCCAATCCGGGCGACGATTTCCCGCTGACCACTCGTGTCGAAACGCGTCAAGATGATACTTGGTACACGAACATCTACGACCTAACGGCAGAGGTCAACGTCAAGGAAGAGGATCAACAAATCACGTTTGACGTCGCCGCGAAGATGCAAGACGAAGATCGCAACCTGGTTCCCGCAGACGCGGCGGCTTGCAGCCTGAGCTACAAATTTCAGGACGATAAAGTCACGATTTCGGCGATGGGTCCGAGTGCGGAAAGCAAACCCTCGCCGACAACACTGGTCGTTCCAATCGTTTCACCGTCGGGCGAAGAAGTGCGCCAAGTTTCACCCAACCGAATTGAAATCGATAAGCCTGAAGGCACCGTCGTGGTTGAGTGCAATGTGTCGATGGAAATCAAAGCCAGCGAGAAAGGTCGTATTTTCAACATGGTTCCCGGTGCGGAAGCCGTACCGATCATGGTTCAAATGTCCGCAGATGCGGCGACCCCGGTAAGCGTTGAAATATCGGTGGTCTAACAGATTGTGGCTACGTCAGTAACTGATCCTGTGATGCTCCATTTTTGCCCCGCAATCACTGTTCAGTTATTCATGCCTGTCTGAGGTACGCTCCTTCGCTCTGGGGCAGAATCGATAAATCACACCAGATCTCGGGTGCATACCGCAGTTTGCAGCCCGCACCGTTGGAGTCCAGGCTTTAGCCGTTTGAGCACTCAATCCAATCGCGAGGGTCCCCTCATAAAAGAGCGGCTAAAGCCTGGACTCCAGCAAATAACGCCATCTTCTGCAAACCGCGAGATGCCCCCCAAGTCACACCCGTTTGCATTAGGCTAAGGAACGATCGGCTTTTTATAGTCGCCTTTCGCTCCGCGAAAGTAGCGTCACAGCACACTTTCGCGGAGCGAAAGGCGACTATAAAAAGCCACAGTCCCTAAAGACCTACAACCGCTGAATCTAGTTTTACGATCCGGACGATCGAAAATAACCTACGAGAGAGACAATGAACCGAACACGCTTGCTTACCGTTTTTTTGTTCTCCGCCTTTTTCTCTGCTTTGATCAGCGACTCACATTCTTGTCTGGCTGAACAGATCGTTGACCTGCGATCCGATGGCCGAATCACTCCGCTGGCAATCGATGCGAGCGATCCACTGTTGTCGTGGAAACTGGAAGGTAGTCGGAAAGGTCTTTCGCAAACTGCCTATCAAATTCAGGCTGCCACGACGACTGAAAAACTTGCCGAAGCCGACCTTTGGGATTCTGGATGGGTCAACGAAAGCAAGTCGCATGCGATCGCGTACGAGGGCAAGAACCCGGCTGCTAAACAACGGGTTTACTGGCGAGTTCGGATCAAGAATGACGCTGGTGATGTTCTGTCGTGGTCCGAGCCGTCTTGGTTTGACGCCGGATTGCTTTCTGATCGCGATTGGCAAAAGGCGAGTTGGATTTCTTGCACTCGCAAGCAACAAACCGAATACGGCCCCGCCGAGGTAATGGGCGATTGGATCGCCGCTGCAAACAAATCGCAAAAGAATGATGAGATCACCTACACATTTTCCTTCACGCTGCCAGACAAACATGTTGTTTACGCTGGCGCGTGGTGGAACCACGTCGATCAAGGGACGACCGAGCTTGTCATTAACGGAACGAAAGGACTCAGTGGTCCCGAAGGCCCGCCAACGGTCCACTTCAAAGACTTTAGTTTCCAACTGAAAACAAAAAACGAAATCTCGATTGCTGTGTCGGACGCCGAACCATCAACGCCAATTTGTTTTGGGATGCAGGTCGTGTTTGCAGATGGGACGGAGCAGACGATTGGCACCAGTGCGAATTGGCAAGTTCAGGTTGGGGATTCCGCGATGCCTGCGAAAGTGATTTGCGAGTATGGCAAGTCGCCGCTTGGCGAAGCAAAGATTTCTCCACGCGCACCGCTGGCCGCAACTTGGTACAAGAAAGATTTTCAGGTTAGCAAAGAGGTCGCTGCGGCGAAGCTTTACGTTTGCGGATTGGGCTATCACGAACCGTATTTGAACGGGACGAAAGTGGGCGATCATGTGCTCGATCCTGGCCAAACCGATTACGAGCATTTCGCGCACTATCAAGTCTTCGACATCAAGGATCAGTTGAAGAAGGGTGCAAACACGCTTGCGGTTCTGTTAGGCGATGGTTGGTACAACAACAACCGGATGTTCTCGCACGCGCGGTTTCGCTACGGCAACCCGGGCCTGCGAGCTTACGCGGATGTCCGCTATGCCGATGGCACTCACGATCACATCGTTTCCGGCAACAACTGGCATTGGAAAGAATCCGGGTTGACCGAGTCGAGCGTCTTTCGTGGCGACTACATCGATTATCGAAAATGGCATGACGAATGGGAAAAGCCGGGCACGCCCAACGGATGGAAGCCAGTCCGAAAAGTGAAACCACTATCGCCAAAATTGGTCGCTCAAGACTTTCCCCCGATTCGCATCGTGCGAGAAATCGAACCAGTCAAAATTTGGCAGATTGGTGAGACGACCTGGGGCGTCGACCTGGGGGAAAATATCAGCGGCTGGATTGGACTGCAATTCGATGAACCATCGGGCAACGTGATTCGTCTGCGCGTGAGTGAATTGCTGGACCAAGATGAAACGCATTTAGATAATGTGCCAAGATCGTTTTGGAACTGCCACGCCGCACCGCAGCATCATCGCATCATCGCGGACGGCAAGCCGCATGATTGGCGTCCCTACTTTAGTTACCACGGTTTTCGGTTTGCCGAAATCAGTGGACTAAGCAAAGCACCGACCGCCGGACAGATCAAGGGATTGGTCGTACACACCGACACGCCCGTGATTGCTACGTTCGAATCGTCTGATCCGCTACTAGATCGTATTTTTGCGATGGGGATTCAGACGCACTTAAACAACATGCACTCGATTTTGGAAGACTGTCCTCACCGCGAGAAATGTTTGTGGGGCGGGGACGCTCACTCGTCTTGGGCGACCGGCATGTACACGCTCGATTCGGGTTCGTTCTACCGCCAACAAGCTCGGCTTTTTTACACACCACCGATGGATCCGCTGGGCATTCCCGGTCGGATCGCTGTCGGCAAACGATCGACCAACAAAACGCTCGATTTCACTTGGTCCGTCTCGCCGCTATTCACCGCTTGGCATCACTATCAAATGAGTGGTGACCTAGCGACGGCCAAAGATCACTACCAAGAAATGATCGACTTCCTGCGATACTTCGAGGGCGAATCACCTGATCTTTTGCCGACCATTTGCCGCTACGGCGACCATGCACCGCCGATCGGTATCGAACGCACCCCAGCCGATCCCAAGTTGATCGCATCGATGAACTTCTTTGCCGCCGCGAATCGGTTCGCCGAGTTTGCCGAAGTGCTAGGCAAAGAAAAGGACGCGGTTTGGAGCCGAGATCTTGCCGAGCGAATTCGCAAGTCGATCATCAAGACTTATTTTGACGACGAAGAAAAGACGTTTGGCAACGGCACTCACGACAGTCTGGCTTTAACGTTCGGAATCCCAGATCCGGCCGATCAATCGGCCGTCGCCGCTTCGCTTGCGAAGATCTACCAGGACAACGGAAAGAAGTTTGACGGCGGATTCATGTCGTACAACATCTATCCAGAATTGACCAAGCACGGTCATCTCGATTTGGCGCTCGACATGCTGCGAAACCCAGATTATCCGGGAATTGCGCAGAGCATCTGCGATTACGATGCGACGACGATCTTTGAGCGATTCCGCAACGATTCACGCCGAAGTCAATTGAATCAATCGCTTGATCATCATGCAATGAATCATCCCACCGCTTGGCTGCTCAACGACATCGCCGGCATCCGCTCGCATCCCAGCCATCCCGGCATGCAGCGTTTACTGCTGACTCCCCACATCCCCAAAGATCTCGATCACGCCAGCGGAACGCTTCGGACTTCTTACGGATTGGTGAAGAGCGAGTGGTCTCAGCAAGACGGACAGGTCACATGGCAGATCCAAATTCCACCGGGCAGCACCGCGGAAGTGCGGCTACCCAAAGGAACCAAGGATCTGCGCATGGAAGGTCAGCAGCCACCCGCAAACGCACAAAGCTTTGAGATCGAGTCAGGCAACCATCAGCTTCAGTGGCAAAAACCGTACCCCAACGAATCCCTGGCTGAATGATCCGTCCAGCCAGGGCGAGGTCATGGTTTATAGATTTGGAACTCGGCGATCGACGGCACCTTGGATGCGGTCTCGATCAACAGTCGAATTCGTTTTGACGTTACCGCTTCAAATTCATGCACCTTGTTAGATCCACAATCATCGCCATCGGCAACCTGGGTCCAGTCGCTTCCGTTGAGGTACTCGATCGCGTGGCTTGTGATATGGTTGCCGACTTCGTGGATGAAGACTTTGTTGACAGTCTGCGGTTGCATCCATTCCACTTCTAGCCACTGATCGTTTGAATTTCGTGCCATCCATAGCGTTTGCATGTCATCATCATTCGCCCTGAAAGCTTCTTGACTTGGGTTTTGTGCGTCCTTCATGGTCATGGACGAGGCGGTCGCTCGACCGATCAACGCAATGTTTGGTCCTTGGTATTTGGGCGGTGGATAGTTCACTTGGGGCAAATCAGTCGAGGTGAAATCAAAGACACCTGCACCTACTTGATAGATGACGTATTGACCAACCACGTCACTCTCTTCCACTCCGACATACTCAACGCCCGGTGCTTCGGAAGCGAGTGCCGAGCCTTCTTTGACAACGTCTGGATTCGTTGCTGGAATGAATACTTTCGCGGTCGTGTTCGCAGGAATCTCAAGGTGGAAGGTCGCGGTTTTCCCGTCTGTCTTCCAATTGTTTACAATCTTTCCGTACAAGCTTTCATAAGATGTGTTGGCATACGTCAAGCCATCCACAACCGCCGGCTTGATCAGAAAATGTTGAAATCCGTAGTGCTCGGGATCAACACGGATGCCACCAAATCCCATGATGAAATAACCACCAATCCCGGTGTAGCAGGTGTGGATCCGACTGGGGCCCGAGCTTGACCACAACTCTGGCCATGTTGTTTCGCCTTGTTCTATGAAATAGCTGTAGCTTGGATGCCGTGTGTCGGTCAGTAGCTCATAAATGAGATCCATGCGTTCGCCGACTTCGATAAAGTAGCGAGTGAACAGAGCTTGCCCTGAACTGCCAACATCGTAGTACGGAAATCCATAAAGGATTTTGTCGACTAGATTCTCATAAACCTTCTGTTTTTCAGGTTCTGGGGTGACGCCGGAAAACAGTGCATAAGCTTGGTCAACTTGACGACCGGTTCGATAATTCCCTGTTTCCGAATCATAGGTGTTGGCATGCGTTGCCTGGCGCTGCACCTTCAGTCGGTCGGCATACTTTGCCGCATCTTCCGCTTCACCAAGTTCCGTGGCAATTCGCTCAGCAATCTCCAGCATGTGGGCGTACAAGCAATTGTTGAAATGAACCGCGTCGGGTGCGTTGCAACTGCTAAAGTCATTGCCATGCGGTGTAGCCCAATCACCCAGGCCGGGAAACTCGCGTTTTCCCTCTTCACCAGCAATCAGAGATCCACCGTTGGCGTAATCGGAATGATCCAAAATCCAAGTCATCCACTTTTCCATCGATTCATAGTTGTCAGCTAGAATTTTCTTGTCACCAAAGAACCGGTAGGTTTCCCAAATGGTCAAAGGATTGTTGGCTTGCCACATTAGGAAACAGCGATCTTCTTCGTTGATAATCGCGCGAGTGCGACCATCGGGGAACTGCGCATCTTTCATGTACTGCATGTACTGATCCATGTAGGCACCGCTTTCGAAGTTGGGGAAAGCATCGCCGTACATCGCTGCCACTGTCACTTCACCCCAGCCTCGTCTTTCGCGGTGAGGGCAGTCCATCAAGATGCCGTCTAACGTATTGGCAAGGTAGGTCTTGATGTTCATCGCGTAGATCTGATTTAGGAGATCACTGGAGCATTCAAAACGACTAATCTGTTTTCGGTCGCTCGTAATCACATAGCCTTTGATGTCTTCCAATTCCGGCTTGTAGGATAATCCTGAAACCGTGTACCAACGGCCGCCCGCAAGATTAAAGCGATTGCAGAAGACTCCCTCGCCGCTTTCGTTAAATACATACTTACTGATTTGATTCTTGTTGCAGACCACGCCTTTGATGTCGCTGATCTGAAACGTTACTGTCTCGCCGGCTGTTCCGTTTCGCAGTTTGATTTCAAACCAACCGGAATAGTTAGTCCCCATGTCAATCAGGTAAGTTCCCTCTTCCTTGCCTTCGGTCACCGCAACAGGCAGCACCGAATCGTACTTCACCTGGGGTTCGACCATTTGAGCACTCAATAGCGGCGGAGTGTTCCCGCTGGCAACGATGGCATTACTCCATGCGCTGTCGTCATAACTTGCGGCACACCAATTCGGCTCTAGCTTCCGAGCATCGATGATCTCGCCACCGAAATCTTGGATGTCCCATTTGCCGACGTATTTGCTGGAACTGTTTTTGCATTTCCAACTCTCGTCACTTGATAGCGTCAAAGAATCTTCATTGGTTTCAATCTGAGCCTGTGCCTTGAACGTAAACGGCGGATTTCGGTGCTCACGAATTCGGGTCCACCGTGTCCAGCCCGCCGCGTGCCAGACGCCAATGACGTTGTCACCTCGCCTCAATTTGTCGCTGACATCGTACGTCAGGTATGGCACCCTGGTTTTCAGATAAGAAGACGCTGGGTTCATTACACTGTCGGTGATCTTCTCTCCATTGACGTACAGTTCGTGATACCCCAAGGATGCGACGTAAACCAATCCTGATGTAGGTGAGTCAGAAAGCGTGAAATTTTTTCGGTACCAAATATGATCCATCTTGGTTTGGTCTTCCTTCTGAATCCAGGCGCCTTTCCAATCATCCGGATGCAACAAGCCGATCGTAAATCGTGCAGCTTTGCTCCACTGAGAATCCTTTCCAGCAATATCCCAAATGCGAACTTTCCAGAAACAATTTTGACCTGAAGTTAAGGGCTTACCTTTGTAAACATTGTTGACCGATTTGGATCGAACTTGCTTCTTGGTATCCCACAAATCGCCCTGGTCCGCGTTCAACTTTTGCAAGCTGCTTGAAACCAGGATCTGAAAGGCGGTTTGCTTCTGTCCTCGCGTCTCGGCTTCGTCCACCATCTTCCAACTTAAACGCGGCTGAACGTTGTCGATTCCAATCGGGTTGACGCGATACTCACATCTCAAATCCGTGGGCATCTCGGCGCTAATAGCAATCGATGCTGTTCCTGCTAGAAGTACAACGGCGGAAAGATAGAACGGTAAGCGTTGCGGATACATTTTAAATCCGAATCATATTCAGTAATGGTGGGATCCATGCCTCTTCCGTGGCAAACGCTGCATCACAGCTTCTTGTTTAGCTCAATGCCATTGAGGACGGCTTCTTCCTTTGTCGGCACAAAATCAATGACGAGTGATTCGCCCGACTGGGTCGTTGCAAGCGTTTTGATTTTTACTGCGCGGAATGAACCGTAATCGCGAGCCAAGCTGATCTGTTGAACAACCGGCTTGCCGTTGACGTTGACCGTAAACACTCGGTTCTTGGCTTTGGACGGTTTCTTGTCATCTGCGTCGGTCAATTCATAGGGCAATGCCTTCGACATCTGACCAGTCAGTTCTGCAAAGTGCAATGTGATTTCGTACATCCCCGGCGGAACGTCGAAGCGATATTGCTGGATACCGATTCGTTGGGTTTGATACACGGGATCACAATGGGTTCCCTTGATCGGTTGGCTGGTTCCGTGTTGCTGCCGAGGCGTTCGGGGCATTTTGTAGACTTCCCCGCCAACGTAACCCCAACTTCCATCGGCATACGCCTTCTCTGGCAGCCAAGCCTGATCAATCTTGTCGTCATGGAAAAAACGATAGTCGCCGCAGTTCAAGGCTAATCCGGATAACGGAAACTCGTCTAGCTTGATGGGCAGCACATCAATTTTCACGACCGCAAGATCTTCCACAGTGCTGTTGGTCGAACAGACAGCCCGCAGAGTGTTAACACCGCCAGAAAACGGAACATCCCAGATGAACTTGTTAAACTCGCCAGCGTTTTTCTTGCCAAGACTAACACCGTTGTGGAACAGTTCCAGCTCTTTCTGGTTCGAGAAAACTTCCACCGGCATACTGCAAATGCCCTGACCCACACTGTCTTCGACGCAGGCGCGGCGGCCCCATCCTTTCGCTGTGATTCCAACAAACGGCTCGTCCAGCAGGGCGGCTTGATAGAACAAAAACACATCCTTCGGCTTCCGATCGATTCCGATCAAACCTTTGTTGTTGATGTTAGGAACCGTATCAGCACGGCCAACCGATCCAAAGTCCGCCATGTTCCAAACATTGATGCCAGCTACAAACGGCAGTTCGGTCAAAGCCTTCAAGTACTGTTCGTGAAAACGTGTCGCATACTCAACCGTAAAATCGAATCGCACCGGGTCGAGAGAATGCAATCGAGGATCAGCACCGGCACCGTACTCGGCAATGATCATTGGCTTGTCTGGAACCGCTTCGTGAAATTCAGTCATCATTTTCTTGACGTCTGAAAACTCACCTTTGTACCAGCCGTAATAGATGTTCCACCCAACGATCATCGGCAGGTCGGTCAGGCCATTGTCCTTATAGATGTTCAGGTTGGCATGATTTGGGATCATCGTGTAACGGTACGGATCTTCTTTTCGGGTCATCGCTTCCAATGCGGCTGCTATGTCGTAAACCTTCTCGAAGTAGACCTTCTGTTTTGCTTTGTCACCTTTGTACTTGGGATGCAGCAACACCTCATTCATGTATGCCCAGATAATCAAACTGGGGTGATTGTAATTCTGACGCATCATTTCCAGATGAATGTTCAAACAGTTTTGCTTGAAGGCTTCGCTTTCAGTGATGGTGTCAACAATCGGGGTTTCAATGGTGGTTAGAATCCCCAGTTGATCGCACAGTTCTAGAATCGCTGGGTCTTGCGGGTAATGAGCAATCCGCAGGAAGTTGCTTCCCATTTCCTTCATCCGCAACACGTCTTCGCGATGGATGTAATCAGGCAACGCGTTGCCAAGCCCAACGTAATCCTGATGGCGGCAGGTGCCGATTAGCTGCAGGTGTTCTCCGTTAAGGAAAAAGCCTTTGTCGGCGTCAAAGGAAAACCATCGACAGCCGAACGAGTCCATGACCTCGTCGAGCATTTGATCCGTTTCCGCATCGTAGACTTTGCAAACCAGGCGATATTGATTCGGCGTATCGGTGCTCCATAACTGCGGGTTTTCGATAGGATCGATCTTCGGCTTTGCCGTAAGCACCTCACCCGCCGACAAATCCAGGTCAGATAAAAAGGTCGCAACCTGTTGTGAATCAGGGCCGTAAATGGTCGTTTCCAGCCTGACATTGCGATCGGTTGTTCCGCTGTTTTTCAGTTGAACGTCGACGTCCAATTCAGCCTGTTGAGCCGAAACTGACGGAGTGCGAATGTAGATTCCGTTTGACGCATGATCTTCAAGATTGAAGTGAACTTTCTCTTCAACCAATAGCAACACATCGCGGTAGATCCCTCCATAGAACGTGAAGTCCGCTTGAAGCGTTGGCACATCCAGGTTGTGCGTCGTATCGACTCGAACAGCAATCTCGAAGTCGGTTGACTCTTTCGCTTCGTCGAACTCAACGAACTGTGAAATGGGAAAAACAAAGCGGGTGTAACCACCGATATGGTTGCCGGCGAATTGGCCGTTCACAAATACATCGGTCTCTTGGTTTGCACCTTCAAAGTAAACAAACAGCTCTTTGTTTTTGTAGTCAGAGGGGACGGTTACTTTGCGGATGTACCACACAGGACCGCGATAGAAACCTTCGGTCTTACTGGTCGCGCCGTAGATGGCGTCGTCGGTGTTAAAGCTGTGAGGCAGATTAACAATTTCTACTTCACGATCCCCAAGCTCGGTCAACGCGACCGGTTTCTCGGCGGCATCTTTGAAGAAGATCCAGGAGTCATTGATCGAGTATTGGGTTTGGGCACTGTCCTGCCCGAATGCGATATTCGAGATCAACAGCAATAAAACAAGCGAGTATTTTATCATTTGGACGTTTGATTCTGAGCGCTGATGGCGTCTTGACGAGACAACGAAGCTGGGATGAACGGTGAGAGAACTTTCACAAGCGTTCTAGGAACACCGCAGATAAGCATCCCGTCGAAAGTCGTTCGTTTAGCGGTTTTTCTGAACTTTTCGCCGGAAAAAAGCTGTAAAGCATTCCTAACTCCTTAAACCGCGTAGGCATCGCCCCATTGGCACTTAACTTAAGAACGTTCGCTCTAAATGTAGGCCGGAACAAGCGCAGCGCAGTTCCGGCAATCCAACGCAGTTCCATACAATTGCCGGAACTGCGCTGCGCTTGTTCCGGCCTACACCAACTCTGCAAGCCAGTCTTCTTACCTCACTGCAACTGAATCTGGATCGTTGCACCTTCACGATTCAATACGATCGGTTTGGTGATCGTCTGGCCTTCGTGCTCGGCGGTCACGTTGTACTGTCCTAGGAAACCGCGGAGTTTCGATTGACCAGCTTCGTCGGTGGTGACGGTCTCGTTTGTCCACCACTGATTTTTGACTAGGTCAGTGAACACTTGACCGGACGGTTTTAAGGTCCAATCTTCTCGCCACAGTGCGGCCGCACGTTTCCAGTGCGCCTTTTCCCAGAAACCCCATTGAATGATCGCTTGAAAGTTCGGGTGACTAAACGATGCAATCATCACATCGCGGAAATAGTCGGCTTGCAACTGGTCGTCATCACCGGCGTCCACATCAAATTCGCTCAACTGCAAACGTGGTGCGATCTCGGCAAAATTGTCGTAGACCTCCAACAATTCCTCCGGCGGCGTCAGCGTGGTTAGACCAAAGTGGCCCATAAAACCGACGACGTCGGGTGCTTGGCCTTGGTCGTTCAAAAACCGAATGATGCGTTTGTAGTCTTTGCGTTTGTACCCGTCTGGCAGCACCTTGCCCTCGTTGATCGCGTGCGTCGCATCGGGAGCCAATCGCCGCGATTCGGCCATAATGTCGGCATAAATCTGCAGGCCACCATACTCTTTTTCGTAGGTGTGTTTGCCCCAGCCGACAATGTGATTGATCGTATCCCACTCGGTCACAAATTCGGCCGTCTTGGGCAGCACATCGGACATGTGATCCCACAACCACTGGCGGTGCGCAGTCGGATCGCCGACGAAATCTTTCTCGATCGCATTGAAATCCATCGGTGCCCAAGCGACGTAATGCCCACGAATGCCAATCCCGTTGGCTTGCAGCCAGGGAACGGCTTGGTCCAAGAGTACTCTGTTTAAGCGTTTGCCCTCGGGCGAGCCAGAGATTTGCTTTTTCCAAACATGTGGCCTTAACTCGCTCTCGAATGTCACGCAGTTGAAGTAATCCTTGACGACTTGGCGATACCTTTGTGCATCTTGCCAAGACGACGTCACATCGGTCCCACTTCTCTTGCGCGTATAGGGAAACGATTGCTGCTCGCCGCCAAGCAGTTCCGCATTGACCGCGTTCCCAAACCCAAAAGCATGGCGTTGCATCTGAGCTTTCACGGTCGCGTTTGGGATTGGCTGGCCATCCGAGCCAACGACTTCGATCGTCAGATCGGCTTTGCGGATCTTCTCGATTCTTGCCAGAGCATCTTTCCGCCACTGTGCTTCTGGTTCACGGCCCGGGTAGTTGACCGTTGATCTGGGAAGTGAATCAATGTCATAGTCCGCGCCGTAATTGATCAATCGAAAATCAGCAATCTCGGCAGTCCTGCCTGCTTCGCCAAGATGGATGTCAACGGCACTGATTTCAGGATCATAGTCGGCAGTTGCCACGAACGATCGGACATGCTGTTTCCATTCTTTGTAGGCCGACAGCTTGTACTCAAACCCTTTCAGATCCTTCCCTGGTTGAAAGTAGAAAACGGCGTTGTTGGGTTGACCGCCCGCACCGGGACGCCGCATCCAAAAGGACATCAGCACGACGTCGCCTTTCTTGAATGCTTCGCTGATCGGGACGATGACCCGCATGTTGGTCGGTTTGCTAAACCGCACCTCCGAGCTCACTTGATACGCCTTTTGGAAAGGCATGTTTTTCGCTGGCACCCAGCCCGAAGTCGCCTCGATATTCTCGTTGCGGAACTCAACCTTGCCGTCTTCGCTGAACGACAAAACATCTTGACCGCCCGAAGGCGGCACAATCAGATCATCGCCGTACACGAAGCTTGTCACGAACAGGAAAGCAAACGCAAGCGAAAGCGTTTTGACGAAACTTCGATGAAGTTGGGATAAAAACATCTTTTAGATTTTGACTCTGCTTGGGGCGGCTTGCAAGAAACAATCAGTTGCAATCGTTCATCGTTGCTTTTGTGAGAGAAAGAAAGATTGACGACTGCATTGACGTAACCTTAGTTGGTTTGATGGAACTTTGCTGAGCTGTGGACCGCCAAGTTTGCCAGAAGGATCTTTGCGAGGCTGCGCTTCACCCAAAGCAAACTGCCCAGCTCAAAGCCCACCGTTGTTTAACGTTACCTTGAAGTTATACGGCCCCAGGCTGGCCTGATGAAAATCATTGCAACGCAGCAAATTGGGCAAGCTGCACCATGGCAGACAACACAAACTGCAGCGCTGCGAAGCATTGTGGCAACGGCACATTTCCCTGATCGCCAGCATGTAGGCCGTAGCGAGTTACGGCTATTTGCGCACCGCCGTAACTCGCTATGGCTCGCTACGGCCTACTTTCAAGGGGCGTGACAAGCTAACAACGACACACTTTCATCAGGCCAATCAGGCCAGCCCCAAGGCAAGGCCACTGATGGGCTTTTGATCTCCAATAGAGTCAGGCAAACTCCATTACACTCAAATTTTTCTTTGCCAAAGCGAGTCAGCGAGCTAACGAAGGGGAAGGGGGTAGATTACGGGTTGTCCTGAACTGGATCGACCTGCAAGCCAAGAGATCGACAGGATACTTTCCAAGTCCTTCTGCGAGCGTCCGAAGGAACGCCTGAAGTCTTCTGACTTGTGGAGAATATCACTCTGCTAGACCACTAGTATTCCGCGTCACCTCAATCTTCGGGTAGCGGAACTCGCCAAGAGTTTCGGCTACGAGGGGGACGCCGAAAGTCTACGCGACTTCCGCTACCTCCTAACCGAAGATTGAGCTGACATGGACTACTACTCTATCGAAACTACTTCCCGAGTTCCCAACCCGAATCGAGCGTCTGAATCGAGCGTCTGGATGGAGCACAGTGCCATTGGAGAGACCAGCACCACCGATAACACTCAGCACGTACCGGTTCGCTGCGATCAGACGCCATCTCTGAGCATCCATGTGGAAGCTACCCAAGACAATATCGCTCCCAGTTCCGTTCGTGACCGAGAACGTGATATTCGTGGGTTTAGGAACTGTCCTGAAACAAGTTCCGTATTTGGCGAAATCTTATGTAGCTGGGCCCACCAGGGTTCAGTCGGGTACGGCTCCTTGATGGACTGAACCCTGGCGGGCCCAGCTACGGGGAAACCGGGATGTTATTTCGCGACAGTTCCTTAAGATCCTTATGCCTCATGGAAATGCAGGTGATCACAGAGAAGTGTCGTATTTGAAGCTGAGGCAGGCAGATAGTCGCCATTCGCCCGGAAAACGGCTGAAACAGCTAGATTTGAAAAGAATTGGTGATTTTTCTTGAAAATCAGCGCGAATAATGTGAAACTGGGCGGGATGTACCGTGTGAGAGGTTGTGTGGTGGTCAGGCCCCCTGATCGTTTCCAACCCTCATTCGCCTGCAAGATTCGCAGGTGACGATCGACCGAACTAAGCTGGTTGGAATAGAAACCTGCAGGTGTTTTGACTTACCGCAAGGATTGCGACGCTCGTTTTGGGGCGTTTTTCGTCTGATGGAGCAGGGGAATGATGGGTGATCAGAACAGATAGGAGGTTCGTCCTCCGCGTTTTGGCCTACTTAGTTTCGAGTTGAATTTTTACTAGATCTAGAAACAGGAGAAGTCTAATGAAGAGTTGTATGAGAATGTTGATGGTTGCTGCTGTTGCAGTGACTGGTTTTGGTACAGCCAGTGCTGATGTCGTCATTGGCATCGGAACCGTTGGTGGAACGGCCGCCAACCCCGTGTTCACACTAGAAGGAAGTGAATTTATACCACTAGGGAGCAGTCCTGGACGCTGGACGGGTGGTGGAGTCGTTGGAACCGACTGGGTAGGAACCACTGGCGGCACAGACGCCGGAAATGCCGACTGGTACCTCAACCATAGCGGCGGTACGAATACTCTTGCTTCAGCGAGCCTTGACAAGGCAACCTATCAGTTTGCACAAGTCTTCTATTCGACCGACGCTGCATTTACACCCGACCCTACTGATGTGGATGACAATAGGTTCTTTTTTTCAGGAGGCCAAAATCCCACCCCAGCGACGGCCGGGCTAATTCCTACCGGACCAGGTCCCCAAAGCTTTGTCGTGGATATTTCCGGCTCAGGCGAAACGGGTAATTGGAATCGTTTCCGTTGGGATCCCTTCAACAACCCAGCCAATGTAGCGGACAATGCGGGCATTGAGTTCACATTAGATAGGGTCGTGTTTGGAACTGAATTCACCGCGATCCCAGAGCCAGGTTCCTTGGCTGTACTCGCCGTTGCCAGTCTCGGTGTGGCTGCACGTCGTAGAAAGCGAACCGCTTAGAGCGTCTGTAGCCTTCAAGTCTGAACAGAATCAAGCTGGCCCTTGCGTCAGCTTCGATTAATCAAACGATCAGCGGTGTTGCAAGCGAAATGTTTGCAAGCGCCGCTGGTCTGTTTTTATAGGCGGCTAGGGACCATTTGCGGTGAGCCTTGGCCAACGAAAGTCGGGCCGGTTCCTACCGGCCGAAGTTGTGCCGGCCTAGGTTGTGCCGGATCGTCCGGTGGGAACCGGACCTCCCTATGATCGGGCCCGTGGGTAACGACTGATCGAGGCAGTTCCAGGGTTCGGATTAATCACAAAGCTCGCTTATTTGTGAGTTCAATTCCTCTTTAATCGCATTCTAGGGTCGTGGTTAACGACTAAAATTGAGGAAGGATTTCCGGATCAAAACCAGTTTTTGTTAACAAAACGCCATAGTTACCGCAGCCATTTTCTCTCGCTCTTCTCAGATTTCACGTGGATCTATGGATCAGGATCGTTCAGTTCTTCCGAAGTTAATTCGTAATTCACGTCTTGGCTCAAAAGTGAAGTCAAAGCAGGCCAAGCGACGTGGGCGTAAACCGCGTTTGGAAAGGCTGGAAAGCCGGCAACTTTTGGCGGCTACGCTGGCGGTCAATTCGGGGGATTGGACCGATGCGAGTACGTGGAGTAACGGTGTGCCGACCGAGTCCACGCGGGCCATCATTTCGCAGGGCCGTACGGTCACGCTGAACAGCACCAATCATGTCGCCGAAGAAATTGTCGTTCACGGTCAATTGGTGGCCGAAGAAGGTGCCGCCGGTTCGCCGGACAAGTCGCTGACGACTCGCTGGATTCACGTCAACAGCGGCGGCGTCTTTCAAATTGGTACCGAGAACAATCGATACGACAACCATGACTTTGTCCTGACGTTGACGGGAACGAACCCCAATGCCGACCACGTCGTCGAAACGGCGATGGGGACGATGCAGATCAACGACAATGATGGTTTCTTAATGACCGGCGGTGGCGGCAGCCTGCAGTTCTTCGGTGACGAAAAACTCAGCTTCACCAAATTGGCAAGAACGGCCTTTAGGAATTCAACGACGATCACCGTTGAAAATGTGATTGAACGCAACTTTGATGGCACCACCTCCGCTGCATCCGATGGTTCTCTGACTGGATCGAATGCTTGGGAAGTCGGTGATGAAATTGTGATCGCTAGTTCTTCGTACGACTACAGCGAAGAGGACGCGCGAACGATCACAGCGGTGAATGTTCAAGGCAGCGAAACGGTGCTGACGTTGAACCAACCGCTAAGCTATCGACACTACGGCCAGATCGAAACTTACAAGAACGGCCAGGAAAGCATTGACCTTCGCGTCGAAGTGGCACTGCTGAACCGAAGCATTGTGGTGCAGGGCACTCAGGATACTGACAGCCGGTTTGGTAACCGCGCCCGATACGGCACCACCGCGGGCAGGAACCTTGGCATCGGTGCCCATGCGATGTTCATGACGGGCTCGGGCAACATCACGATCGACTCAGTCCAATTTGACAAAATGGGGCAAACCGGTCAGGTCGGACGCTATCCGATTCACTGGCACTTGGGCGCTGACCGATCCGGCGATGTCTTGCGTAATTCAAGCGTCACCAATTCCAACAACCGTGGCGTGATCGTTCACGGGACACAGGGCCTGTTGATCGAAGGCAACGTGCTGCACGACATTCATGGGCACGGCCTGTTCATGGAAGACGGTGCGGAATTCGACAATCAATTTCTTAGCAACATCGTGTTGGGAATTCACAAGGTTGGCGGCAATAGCCGTAACGATCCGTTCATCATTCCCGGCGTCACGCGAGGGAGCAACGGTCGGGTCAACGACGATGCACCGCGAAACGGAAACGGCGAGAGTTCGCATGATACCGGGCAGCAAGTCTTTGAGCGTTTCCTAAGTTCAGCGGCTTACTGGATCACGAACCCGAACAACACCTGGATCGGCAACATTTCGGCGGGATCCGAAGGAACTGGGTTCTGGTTCATTTTGCCTGACCGCGTGATCGGGCACTCGCGCGATACCGGTTTGTACAACGGGTACAATCCCTCAAAGCAGAACCTGGGCATCTTTGACCACAACACGTCGCACTCGTCGCCGGTTGGTTTGACGTTTGATCGCGGGTCAGACATTCGTGGCGGCGGCAGCGTCGGTTACACGCCGCCGCAAAGGGCGACGTTCAATGAGTTCACCGGCTACAAACACAATGGGACGGCGGTCTACCATCGCGGTAACAATGTCACCTTTGCCGGCAGCCAGTTTGCCGATGTCAAAAGCGGCTCCTTCAATACGTTCTCGCAAATCGAACGCGATGTTTTGTTTGTCGGACACAGTCGCGGCAACGCTTCGCTGTCTACGCTTGTGGGTGGCTACAAACTTTACGATGGTCCGGGGCAGATTATTGGAGCTCACTTTGCAGGATTCGCTGGCGATAACGCGCACACGTTCCTGAATACCGGTGGGGCGCACAAGCACGCGATGACGCGGGCCGAGGGAATCACGTTTGAAGATGACGGAACCGCCGATAACCTGTCGATTTACTGGCAGGATGCGGGCGGCTTCACCAACGACTCGCCCGCCAATGCTGCTGGACGGCCCGATGCGATTTCGGGAATTGTTCTGGACGTGGACGGGTCGCTGACGGGGCATGCCGGGGGCGGCGCGGGGCATGTTCTGACGCCGCGAATTGATTATTACCGCGATTCGACCGATATCGCTCCGGCTGGCTGGAATGCCTACATCAGTGACGACCGGTTTGGCTATCTGCAGTTGAACACCATCAGTGGTGCGGGCAATTTCCCCTACTTTGATGTTCACAATGGTGATGACAATCGATTGAGGGTCAACCGCCGGAATATCACGCGGCAGCGGCTTTACACCAAGCTGAACGCGGGTGACTACACCTTCACGTTTACCCAACCTGTGCCGTCGGACGGGTTCACGGTCCGAATGGATGTGTTACGTGGCGCAGAACCGGGTGATTCCAGCGTCTATCGTTTCAAAGGGGTCGGCACGGATTACGAACCAACCTCTGGCGCAGAAAGAACGACGCTGCAAGCGCTGCGCAATTCGTCATCGAATGCGTATTTCCGCGACGCGGGCGGTGATCTTTGGATGAAAGTGTTCGAATCGGGTGCCACGATCCGCATCAGGCCCACCAACGAACCGCTGCCATCCAACGATGCCGAGGTGGAAGCACTGGTCTTGGTCAATGCTGATAACGAAGAAGACATTATCGAATTGGTCGATGGCTTGGTGATCAATCTAACGACGTTGCCGACAGAGAATTTCAATGTACGCGCGGCCACCAACGAAACCACTCAAAGCGTCGGATTCAATTTAACTGGACCGTCGGCACACAGTCAGACCGAAAGTATCGAGCCGTATTCGCTTTTTGGTGACGCCAACGGAGACTTCCAATCGGAACCCTTGCTGGTGGGCCAGTACACGTTGGTGGTGACGCCCTACGATGGAAATAATTTGTCGGGCACCGCAGGTGAAGCCGTAACGATCAACTTTACCGTTACCGAACCGGTTCAATCGCAGTTCGCTTCGCTGACCGAAGATCCGGTCGTCAAAGACGGGACGCTGGTTAGGGCTGAGGAATTTGACGAAGGCGGTCAGGGCGTTGCTTACTTTGACACCAGTCCCGGCAATGCTGGTTCAGGCAACAACGCTCGACCGGACGAAGATGTTGATCTGACTGGCAGCAGTATTTTGCTTGGGAACGTGATCGATGGTGAGTGGCTGGAATTCACGCGTGATGTGGTTGCCGGTGTCTATGACATTGGCATCAACGTCAATAACTTTTCAATCCAATTCCCTGAAAAGGGCATCCGCCTGTTGGTTGCCGAGAATGCGTTTTCCGATTCGTTCACCGAACTTGGTTCGGTCCGAATTCCTGACCCCAATGTTACCGGAACAAGCTTCGTCATTCCGGATGTTGACCTGACGCAGTGGGGCGGCGAGGACCGAGTGTTCCGGGTCGAGTTTTTCGCTGGCAGACCAGACATCGTCATCGCGCCGGCCAACGCGGTGCTGACAAGTGAAAACAGTTCGTATCTTGATGCGCCCTATGGCGCAAACGGAGAGAATTGGTTCAATGGATCTGGCCTGGATAATGCGTCTGATGTCGAAACCGGGGATCCGGTACCAGAAGTTTGGCCGGGACATCAGTCGGGCAACCATCGCGATCGGGTCTCCCGAATCCGAAGCGCCGTCGAGTCCAACACGCTAACCATTGATCTTGGCGGAACCTTTGACATCAGTGGAATGGTGCTTTGGAATAGCACCGAAAGTGGACAAACCGCTCGAGGTTTCGAGAACACGGTTTTGTCTTACTTGACTGACGGCGGAACGACGTTCAGCGGAAATGACTCACTGACATGGACACAGCTTGAAGGCGGTGGCCCAGATTTCGGCCCCGAAGTCCAGTCCCTTGCGGGCGTTCGAGAAGGTGTGACTCATGTTCGCATGGTGGTCGATAATTTCTCCAATGCAGGGTCCGACGCAATCGTGATGGCGTCGGAGTTTCGATTCATCGGCAAAGGCCAGGCTGCTGCAGGTTCCAATTTGAGCCTGAACTTTGATGCGCTGCAATTTAACAACGCCCATGACCTCGACTTCGGTGACGCACCTGTATCCTACTCGACATTGCTTTCCGATGACGGTGCCAGACACGCTGCGATCGGCCCGCAACTTGGATCGACGCGTGACAGCGAAAACGATGGCTCGCCATCGGTCGGTGCCAATGGCGATGGTAATGACGAAGATGGCGTCATGTTTGGTGCCATCGCAGTCAACCGTTCGATGGCCGGTGTCAACTTTTACTTGGAAGACAATCAGCAAGGGCTCATCGACGCCTGGATCGACTTCAACCGAGACGGCGATTGGGACGATCCCTTCGAGCAAATTCTTAGCGGGGCCATGGTCAACCAGAATCTTCAAACGCACAGTTTCGCACTTCCTGATAATCTGACGACCGGCGATGTTCACGCGCGTGTTCGCATCAGCACCGATGGTGGTCTTGGTCCACAAGGCTTTGCCGCCGATGGCGAGGTCGAAGATTACGTGGTCAGCATTGTCCAGCCACCAACGGTCGAAAGCATCGAGATCAACGCCGGCGACGCCCAACGTTCGTCGGTCGATTCGGTGCGAGTGACGTTTGATCAAGAAGTTGACATTGATACCACTGGCGGTGCTCCGTTTGAGTTGATCGAGCCCGATAGCGGCGCGGTGGTCCCCATACTTACACCGGTAATTCATCAATCAGGTGGCAAGACGATCGTGGACCTGACCTTTCAGCGAACCGGTCCGCATGTGACTGCGTTTGGCAGTCTGCAGGACGGCGATTATCAATTGACGATCAATCCGTCTTTGGTGACCTATCCAGATTCAGACGTCCAACTCGAAGGCGATCACGTCATGTCGGCGGTCGATGGATTGTTCCGCAAGTACGGCGATGCTGATGGTGACAACAATGTCGGCCTAACGGACTTCGCCGCGTTTCGCAGCACGTTTGGAAAATCCGCGGGTGAACCGGGGTACGTTCATGGACTCGACTCGGACGGCGACGAGGAAATCGGCCTGACGGACTTCGCTGCCTTCCGGGCCAACTTTGGTACTTAGCAATTGTTTTAAAACGACTCAGGAGGTTGCCGACGACGTGCCCGTAGCTGATCCCGCCAGGGTTCAGTCGAGCTCAATCCGTTTGTCCCGGAAAACACGAATTAGTTCGTTCAACCGCGTGCGCATCGCCCCGCGCGTTTCGTTCCGGGTAGACGCGCGGGGCGACGCCCACGCGGTTAAACAATTTAGAAACTCTTTACGGCGTTGCAGTGAAGCCTGGCGGGATCAGCTACGTTTTCAAATAGTCTCTTAGCTGGAAGACACCATTTCGGGAGTCGATGATCGTTTTTTTCTGAGATAATCAGCCGATACAACCTTTAATACTGGATGACGCGAACAACAGGATGGCAAAGAAATACTCGACGATCGAAAGACTGGCCGGACTGGTTTACCGCAAAGCTAATCGCCGCAATCGAGCTGGCATTCGAGCTGGCATTCGAACCAGCGCCAGCGGTCGAAGAGGCTTGCGATTGGAGTCGCTGGAAAAGCGTCAATTGTTGGCGGCCAGCGTGATTGCGCCTGTCGATGTTGAATTGCAAAGTGTCGAAGATTCCTACTTGCAATACGGCACGAATCAAAATGACGGAAATGGTGGCAGTCACTGGTACAACGGATCGGGGCTTACCGATGCGTCGATTGTCGAAACGGGTGATCCGATTCCCGCCGCATGGCCCGAACATGTTTCGGGCAACCATAGAAATCGCGTTTCTAGAATTCGCGACGCAGCAGAATTCAATACGCTGACGTTTGATCTGGGGGGCACCTTTGATGTCAGCGGCATGGTGCTTTGGAATAGCACCGAAGATGGGCAATCCGATCGCGGGTTTGAAAACACGGTCTTATCGTATTCCACCGATGGTGGTTTGACCTTCACCGGCAGTGACGCATTGACGTGGACTCAGCGCATCGATGACGAACCCGCCAACGCGAATCCGTCAACGACGTTTGGCCCCGAGGTCGAAATGCTGCCAGCGGTCGTTGCCGGTGTGACGCATGTCCGGATGGTCGTCGATAATTTCTCACCCGGCGGTTCGGACAAGATCGTGATGGCGTCTGAGCTTCGCTTCATTGGCGACGAAACGCCGTCTCCCGTAATTGTGGTCGCACCGGTCAGAGTTGAACTGACCAGCGTCAATGATTCGTTTCTGCAGGACGGATCTGCAAACGCCAATTGGTATAACGGATCGGGCTTGTCAGATGCCTCGATTGTCGAAACCGGAGATTCAATTCCGGAAGTTTGGCCAACGCATGCCGCAGGTCATGATGTGGAACGCGTGACCCGAATCCGCAATGCGAATGAATTCAACACGCTGACCTTCGATTTGGGCGAACGATTAGATTTGATCGGTATGGTGTTGTGGAATGGATCCGAGCCCAATCGTCCCACCCGTGGAATCGAAAATACAGTCTTGTCTTATTCGACCGATGGTGGGCTGACGTTTAGCGGCAGCGACACATTGACTTGGATGAATCGCAGCGAAGCAACGGTCAACCCAAACGGTCATCTTCCCGAAGTCCAAATGTTGGACGCGCCGATACGGGACGTCACCCACGTTCGCATGGTCGTCGATAACTTTTCCGACAACGGAAGCGATCGGATCGTTGCAGCCGACGAAATCCGATTCCTGGGTCAAGGACGCAGCGTGCCAACGGTCGCCAATCTCGCTGGTCGTACCGTCAACGATCAATTTGATCGTCGTCAAGGCATCGAAGGCTCTCGAGCGCTGGACTTAACGGTCACGTTGTCGTCGCGGAACTTTTCCGGTGCTCCGATCTCGTTTGATTTGGAAGACTTGGGTACGGGAACGGCAACCGTCGGGTTGGATTACCAGCCGATTCCAGCCGGAGCCAAAATTACTGTTCCCGTCGGTGCGATCTCCGGCAGCTTTCGTGTCGACGTGTTTGACGACGCTTTGATCGAGCCCACCGAAACGTTGAACGCTCGGATCTCTAACTCATCCAATTCAAGTTCCGTGATCGGTCAAGCCACGACGACGGCGACCATCCGGGACAACGACGTTGCCGGAATCACGTTGATCGGTGCGGACAACTTGCAGGTTTCCGAAAGTGGTCAGACCGATTCATATACCGTCCAACTAGACACCATCCCCACCGGCGCGGTCGAGATCACAGCGACTGCTGATTCCGAAACTGAAATCAGCACCGACGGCGTCAACTTTGCCGCTACACAAATCTTGACCTTGACCGACACCGCGCCGCAAACCATCACGGTTCGGGCGGTTGACGATCTGGTGATCGAAGATACGCACCAAGCCACGATCACTCATGCCATTACTGGGACCGTCGTCGATCCCAACTATCCGGACGTCAAGGTCGAAGACCTGTACACGCAGACCGGCGACGATCCGTTGACGTTCCAGGATTTGCTTGACAGCGGCGCGTTACCGCGAGGTTTCAATTCAAACGGCGGAGTGCTGGGGTCGGCGATTGATGTCAACAACGCGGCCTTTGAACAGGGCGTCAACGCTGGCATTCCCATTCCGCAAAACATTCGACTGCACACGTTGGGGCATTCGCAGTTGTTGCGACCGGACTTTGACAATTGGACGCGTTGGTACCAGGAAGACGGCAACACGCAAATCTATCGGTTGTTTGAGGGCGAGGAAAATACGCACAGCGACCGCTTGCTGGCTGCTCGAACGGAAACGCACACGACCGGAGACTTTTCCCATGGAGTCTGGAACGAATTTTCGGCCAGCTACATGATCATGAAGCCGGAAACGATGTCGATCTTTCAATCCTTTCAAGGCGGGTTCCAGTGGTCGGTTCACATCGGGATGGACGCCGATGGCAGCGTCAACATGACTCATCGCCGGGTGGGAGATGACATCCACGTCAAGGTTCCCTTGGGCGTGGACATGATCGGCAAACGATTCGATGTCTTGATTCGCGACGATGGTTTCAACTACCAGGTTTACTTCAACGGCGAATTGATGGGGACGGGTTTCTGGCAAAGAGATCCAACGTCGAGATTTTCTTTTCGTTGGGGGCCGTATGTCGGTGAAAAGCCGGTCACTCGCGACACCATGTTGTTTGTCACAGGCGTGACGATGCGAGCAGACGCAGCCGACCCGATCGGTTTGGTTCCCTATCGGCCCGCGACAACCGCACTTTCGATTGCCGATGCGTCGGCCGAAATCACCGACAACGATGATGACACTCAGTTGGACTTTGGCGACGCGCCTTTTTTAACGCTACTATCCGATGATGGTGCGCGGCACTTTGCCGGCGGTCCTCAATTGGGCAGCTCGCGTGATGTGGAAAGCGATGGTTCGCCTTCGCCAAACGCCGATGGCGATGGCGACGACGAAGACGGCGTCATGTTTGGCGGAATCAACGTCAACGGCAGCATGGCGGCGGTCAACATCGAACTGCCCGAAAACAACGAAGGCTTTATCGATGCCTGGATCGATTTCAATGGCAATAGAGTCTGGGAAGCGTCCGAGAAAATTCTCGATAGGGTTTTTGTTGATCAGTCGATGCAGACGCTCAATTATGACCTGCCCATCGTTATGACGACTGGCGACACGTACGCTCGCGTGCGTCTAAGCAGTGCTGGCGGACTTGGTCCCACAGGTTTGGCTGCCGATGGCGAGGTCGAAGATTACCGGGTCAGCATCGTTGATCCGCCACAGGTCGAAAGCATTGTGGTCAACGAAGGCAGCAGCCAACGGTCATCACTCGATTCGATTCGAGTCACCTTTGATGGAAGTGTTGTCATCAATCAAACCGACGGCGATCCTTTCCAAATTACTCAAGCAGGATCAACCGGTTCGCTGACGCCACTCGCATTCATCCGTCAAGTCAATGACAAGACGGTAGTTGATTTGACGTTTGCCGCCGGTGATTCGTACGTCAACAATTTCGGAAGCCTGCTGGACGGTGACTATCAATTGAAAATCGATGCATCGCTCGTCACTTACCAGGGCGTCGAACTGGATGGCAATCGCGATGGATCGGCGGGTGACGACTACGAGATGTCGGCAACCGACGGACTGTTCCGAAAATACGGCGACGCTGATGGCGACGACTCGGTCGGCCTGAGCGATTTCGCGACCTTCCGCAGCGTGTTTGGCACGTCATCAAACAACGCGGCTGATTTATCGGGCTTGGATTCCGACGGAGACGGCGATATCGGTCTAACCGACTTCGCGGCCTTCCGAGCAAATTTTGGAAGGTGACAATCTTTTTGTCTCATTCCTCCCTGCAATACGAGCGCCACCAATCACCATTTCAACGACAGTTCGACAAAAAAATTGTTGTCAAAAAAATGGGACACTTCTCGGTGAACGTCAACAAGCGGTCGGATCGAAACTTACGATGTTGACCAACATTCGCTTGGTCCCGTGCAGTTTGTAGGATGGCAAAGATGGAGTGGGAGAGCGTACACGCGAAGAGCTTGTGTAAAACGTAGCTGATCCCGCCAGGGTTCAGTCCACGATCGGATTCAGCTCGACTGAACCCTGGCGGGATCAGCTACAAGCAGGTCGCCGGAAACCGCCGAGGTCTTTTCAAAACAATTTCCAAGAACACGTTGCCATTTTTTGCCAATTCCAACTTCCGACTTCCAAGTGAGCTGTGGCTGGTTCCGTGGGCCAAGGACCACTGTGTCGTGCTCGGGATTTGCCCGGGTTGTAAGTAAGTGGATGCAATTGCCGGAACCGCGCTAAGCTTGTTCCGGCCTACCGTTGCTGCAGCTAGATTGCTCGGCAGTCTTCAAGCCCTCTGCCCTATTACAAACGCCCCAAAGACTGAGCACCCAATTTTTTTGACAACAATTTTTTTGTCGAATTCCTCCCTGCAATACGAGCGCCACCAATCACCTTTTCAACGACCGTTCGACAAAAAAATGTTGTCAAAAAATGGGACACTTCTCGGTAGACGCCATCAAAAACTCATTCCCAGGCTGGTGCCTGGGAACACAATGCCCCGAGGCTCCCACCTCGTCTGGGGGTAGCTTGGCAGGCGGGAGCCTGCGATTCAGGTAAAGCCTGGGAAACAGCGGTGGCGTTCACCGAGTAGTTTCGGTTTTTTCGAAAAATTCAAGCAAGATCCAGGGAATTGCCGGCGATGCTAGTGGGCGAAATGGGGCCACATGACTCGATTTCGCTCCCCCTCTGTTGATCAATAATTTGTGCGGCAGATGTGGGTACAAAAGCGTTTTTGGGGCGTTTACTAATTGTTCGCTCGGTGGCATGCGGCTTTCGGCAAGCTGCTGATTGGCTGGCGACTGAATTCGCGGCGCACCCCTGAGCACACTTTTCTTTTCCTTCTTCTTCGACAGATTTGTCCATGGCAAAGCATTTCTCGTCTTCTCGACTTAAAGGGCGAGCAAATTCGTCTGTCAGCCGACGGATCTCTCGCATTGAAACGCTGGAGGCTCGCCAGCTTTTGGCCGCTGAAATCAGCGGGTGGGTGGGCAGCTATTACGGCAGTGTTACGCCCGACGCATCACCCGACTTGATCCGCCATGATGCGTTGATTGATTTTGATTGGGGGCAGCGTTCAGCGCTCAATAACACCGGCGACAGTGACGGTTCGTCGGCTCGCTGGGAATCGAATCTGCAAAGTGATCACACGGCGACGCACCAGTTGATCTTCCGTATGGAACCCCAAGATGGGTTGCGGTTGTGGGTCGACAATCAGATTGTCGTAGACGCTTGGGGCGGCGTGGGCAGTGACGAGTTCATTGCCGATGTTCCGCTGGTCGCCGATCAAGCGACGCCGGTCCGAATCGAGACGCTTGATATTTCCGGTGCATCGCGATTGTGGTTGGGATGGACCAGTCCCGAATTGCCGGTCGAAGTCGTCGGCCCTGAATGGACGCCGTTGTCGACCGATCAGATGCAGACTTTGGATGCGGCCGAGCCGCGTGGAGTTCTGTTTGAACAGCTTTCGTCAGTGGCTGGCGATTTCCTCGATACCGGCGACGTCGATTTTGATGCGGTCGCCAGCGGCGTGCGTGCCAGCACGGTTTCGGCTTCGGCTAGCTCGACGAGTCATCCGGCACAGCGAATGCGTGGCTTTGTTGTTCCTGAAACCGACGGCAACTATCAGTTCCGAATTTCCGGTGGCGATGCCAGCCGGTTGTTGTTGGCGGACGACGCCACCCCCGAACTTGCTCGCGTGATCGCATCGGCAAACACCGCGACCGCTCCGGGGCAATGGAATGTTACGGCTAGCCAAACCTCCGCCGGCGTTCGGTTGCTCGCCGGGGTGCAGTATTACATCGAAGCAAGGCAGACCGACAGCGGATCGTACGATGGGTTGCAGGTTCAGTGGCGTCGCGATGGATCGGCCGCTTGGACGGCGATCCCCAATGAAGAGTTGCGTCCTGTTCAGGCCGAAGTCGGTGTGCGTGCGATTGTTTCGGCGGTCAATGAAACCGACGCTTCGACGGTCTTGTCATTCGACGTGTTCCGCACCGATGACTTTGGGCGTGACCTAGTCGTTGATCTTGATTACGGCGGTACGGCGGATCGCGGGGTCGATTACACCGGTGCCAATCCGACGGTCACCATTCCCGCGGGTGATCGATCGGCTCGCGTGCAGGTCGTGGTCACGTCCGACGGAATGGATGAAGTACGAGAAGCCATCGAGGTCGGTGTGGCGGCCTCCGGGGACTATCAATTAACGTCCCCGATTCGTACGCGAACGACCCTTTCAATTTTTGGCAACCTCGCACCCGCTGGCAGTTCGCTGGTGGGCGATGACCCGTTATTGGTAGGCAACATCGACCAAGTAAGCGGAAACAGTTCTGCTAACTTGAGCAACCGAACGGCCGTTGACGAAGAAGGCGGCGCGATCAACGGGACGGTGTTGGTGGTCGACACTTCGTCGTCTCCGGCCAACGCACCGGACGTCTTGGTCAGGTGGGATGTTGACCAGAACCTGATTCCCGACGAAACGATTTACGCGGATTTTTACTATCGCAGAACGGGCACGCCCTGGGTTCCGATGGTATTTGAATTGCAGGACAAAACTTCCTCCGACCGTTGGGGCCGAACGGAACTGACCGCCACGGGATTCTGGCAACGCGCCCAGATTCCGATCACGCCGGGCGAGGCGTTGTCGGGGGACTCGCTTCGAGTCGAGTTGTCGATGGATTCGCGTAACGCCGCGGTCGAGATTGCCAACTTCCAATTCAAACGATTCTTCAGTGGCGATGCGGAAGCCGAAGCGATTTTGTCCGCTGATGCCGTTCTGCTTGGCAACGTCGACGTTACCGCAGGTAGCACGGGTAGCAACCCAGCAATTTATACCAACCGCACGGCGACGGCGGCCGAACAGGTTCCGTTCGACGACGTGCTTGCCGTTGACATTCAGACGCCGAGAAATTTCCTGGGGCAAATTGGACCGCGGTGGAACAGCCAAGTGCCCATCGAGCCTGGTTCGATGTTGACCGCGCAGATGTGGTTGCGGACCGATGATGCGCCGTTCGATGTGCGTCTGCAAGTGACTCAGGCTGCGGCCGTTCGCGCCCCGCTTCGCGAAGATTTTCAAGTCGACGGACAATGGCGGCTGTACGAGTTCGATTTTGAGGCTGCTATCGCTTCGGTGCCTGGCGAGGTCCAACTTGAATTGGCGATTGGCCGCAGTCTTGGAACAATTGAAATCGGTGGCGTGCAGTTGCTCAACCGCGGCATTGCACCAGATTTGAGGCAATTCCTGCCGCAGACTTACGACAACTATACCGAGCGTGATGCTGATAGCGATTGGCGTTGGGAGGCTCAACAAAGCGTCTTGCAAAATCGTCGCAATGAGTTGGTAGTCAACGTGACCAACACGGCGGGCAATCCGATTGTCGGTGCAACCATCGAGGTCAATCAGGTCGAACATGCTTACAAGTTCGGCAACATCCTGCGGACCGAATACATCAGTTCAACGGATCCGCGTTCGTCGACGCCGGAATCGTTGCGGCATCAAGCGATTGCGTCGCGATTGTTCAATAGCATCACGATAGCCAACGGAATTCGTTGGGTACCGTGGGATTCCAATGAGGCCAACGGGCGAGCATCGGTGGACTGGGTCAACGAAAATGTTCGCGATCTGCATGGGCACCATTTGACGTGGGGCCATCTCGACTTTGTTCCAAATTCAGTCGAAGCGGAATACTTTCGGTTGATTGCCGAAGAATCTCAGTCGGTGGCAACCGCATACCTGCGTCAAGCACAATTGGACCACGTTGCCGAGATTGCTTCAGCAGAATTTGGAATCGGTGGATTGATCGAAGGCACCGACCGCCCCATCGTCGCGCACTGGGACGTGGCAAACCACCCTGTGCTGATCAAACAACTTTGGAACATTCTTCGCGAAGGCGGGCCGCTTGCAGGCCCCGTCGGTGAAGTTTTCGATGTGGCCGCGGCTAACGCTCACCCAGACACGTTGTTGATCGTCAACGAGGGGCAAACGATTTCAAGGATTGATAATCCCCTGCGATTTGAATACTACGAATTGGTGGAAGATCTACTGGCTGCTGGCAAGCAGGTTGAGGGTATTGGGTTCATGAACCACTTCAACTTTGACTCTTCACCTAGCCCGACGCTATTCAACGAATACCTGGATTACTTTGCAGAGCTCGGTTTGCCGCTCTTGATGACGGAATTCGATGTCGACTCGAACGGCACGGATTATCAAACTCAAGCGGATTGGTCGGAAGATTACTTTCTAAATGTCTTTGCCAACCCAGCCACCATCGGCGTGATTTCGTACGGGTTCTGGGATCTGGCTCACTGGCGCGATGATGAAGGGGCGGCTTGGTACGAAGCCGATTGGGAAGCCAAACCGAATGCCGATGTTTTTGTCGATCAGATTTTCCGCGAATGGCAAACCAATACGCTTGGTTCCACTCGCGATGACGGATCGTATCGAACGATGGCGTTTGACGGCCAGCATCAAGTCACCGTCACGATCGATGGGCAAGCTTACGAAATGATGGCCGAGGTCGATCCATCCGGCGGCGTCGTCAATTTTGTCCTCGATGTGCCGACCCAGGTTGCCTATCAAGAAACCACGGTGACCAACGGCACTCGCATTGAAGCCGAAGCGTTCGATCTGGGTGGCAGCGGCGTGGCGTACAGCGATACTTCGCCCGGCAACCAGGGCGATGTGTTCCGAACCGATGTTGATGTCGATATTTATGAAGCGATCGATGGTACAGAGACAGAGGGCTTTTCCGTCGGCCGGCCCAATGGAGCTGGCGAATGGATGGAGTACACCGCCGACGTGGTCGCTGGAACCTATGACATCGATTTCCGACTGGCCGCAAGCGGAAATGATACGACCCGAACCGTCCGTGTTTTGATCGCAGACGACGCCAATGAATCCAGTGCGTTCACTGAATTGGGAATCGTCAGCGTTCCGTTGACGGGCAGCCAATCGAACTGGCAAACGGTGACGCTCGCTGGCGTTGACCTGAGTCCTTGGGCAGGTTCCGACCGAGTGATTCGATTGGAAACCGATGGCTTCAACTTTCAATTCAACTGGTTTGAATTCAACAGCCCGCAACTGGACTTTGGCGACGCGCCGTTCGAGACGTTGCTAGCCGACGACGGGGCGCGGCACGCGGCGATTGGTCCGCAGCTTGGTGACAGTCGCGATAGCGAACCCGACGGGCTGGCTTCGGCCGATGCCGACGGGGACGGCAACGACGATGACGGCGTCATGTTTGGCGCAATCAATGTTGGCGGCACGATGGCCGGGGTCAATATCAAGTTGCCCGCGGACACCGAAGGCCAGATCGATGCGTGGATCGATTTCAATCGCAACGGATCCTTTGACGCTGGCGAGAAAATTATTCACGACTTAAGCGTCAATGAACTGGAACAGACGATCAACTACATGATCCCCACGAATCTTCCCGGCGGCGTCACCGTGGGCGATACCTATGCTCGCGTACGCATCAGCAGCGACGGGGGTCTAGGGCCGACTGGTTTTGCTGCTGATGGCGAAGTCGAAGACTACGTGGTCAGCATTGTGGAACCGCCGCAGGTCGAAAGCGTTGTGGTCAACGAAGGAAGCACTCAGCGTTCGTCACTCGATTCGGTTCGCATCACCTTCGATGCCGTGGTCGACATCAATCAGACCGATGGCGACCCATTTCAGATCACTCGTGATGGATCGGCCGGAACCTTGGTGCCGCTGGTTGCAATCGATGACTCGTCGGGTAAGACGGTGGTCGACCTAACGTTTGCTGCCGGCGACTCGTTCGTGACTGATTTTGGAAGTCTGTTGGACGGAGATTATCAGTTGCGAATCGATGCGACGCTGGTGACCGATCGTGGGGTTCGACTTGATGGCAACCGCGACGGATTGGCTGGCGATGATTACACAATGTCGGCTGCCGATGGATTGTTCCGAATGTACGGCGACGCCGATGGCAGCAAGTCGGTGGGCCTGAGCGATTTTGCAATGTTCCGAAGTGTGTTTGGAACGTCGCCTAGTGACCCCAGTGCAATGTCCGGTTTGGATAGCGATGGTGACGGAGACATCGGACTGAGCGACTTTGCAGCCTTCCGAGCCAACTTTGGCCGTTAGCAATCAAAAGACAATTTAACAATTCAAGAGTGAAGCGAAACCTAAAGGGAAATCATGAGACGAGACTCCTTGTTGGCAAAACTATCGAATCGGTTGTCGGGTCGTGGGCACAATTCACGCTGTTGCGCAAGATCTGAGTCTGATCGCAAAAAACACCTCCGGATGGAAACGCTGGAAAAGCGACAACTGCTTGCCGCGGAGGTGATCGCGCCGGTCACGGCAAGCCTGGAAAGCGTCGGCGATCCCGCGTCGTATCTTGAATACGGCACCAGCGGCAGCCATTGGATTGATGGGTCGGGGTTGTCCGATGCGTCCATCGTTGAAACGGGTGATCCTGTGCCCTCAGTTTGGCCGCTGCATCTCGGGGGCAACAGCGACCAACGTGTGTCTCGAATTCGCAACGCGGCCGAGGAAAACACTTTAACGTTTGACCTTGGCGGAACCTTTGACGTCAGCGGGATGGCGCTTTGGAACAGCACCGAGAGGGGGAACAACAACCTCCTGCAGACCGACCGCGGATTTGAGAACACCCGGCTTTCCTATTCCACCGATGGCGGGATCACGTTTAGCGGGGACGATTTGCTGACGTGGACCGAACTTGTTGACGACGCGGCGACCAATCAAGATTCCAACCCAACATCACCGCCACCGATGTTTGGGCCGGAAGTGCAAATGCTTGGCAGCACCGTGACCGGCGTGACCCACGTACGCATGGTGGTCGATAATTTCTCGGCAGGTGGTGCGGACAAATTTGTCATGGCGTCGGAACTGAGGTTCATCGGGGAACCCACGCCTCTGCCGCCAGTCGTGATTGCGCCGTTGAGCGCAGAGCTTCAGAGTGTCGGTGGTTCCTACCTTCAATACGGCGATCCCGCAGGCGTCCATTGGATCAACGGATCGGGGCTTGACGATGCAACCGTCGTCGAAACGGGAGACGAGATTCCTGCCGTTTGGCCCAAACACGAAACGGGAAACAACGGCGAACGTGTGTCACGAATTCGAGGCGCTGCCGAATTCAATACTCTGACCTTTGATCTTGGCGGCCGGTTTCATCTCGAAGGGATGGCGCTTTGGAATAGTACCGAAGCCAATCAAACCGACCGAGGATTCGAGGGCACGGAATTGTCCTATTCCACCGATGGCGGAAACACGTTTAGTGGCAGCGATTTGCTGACATGGGAGCAGCTAGGCACGTTAACAGCACCCTATGAACCTGAAGTTCAGATGTTGCCAAGCACCGTCGATGGTGTGACGCACGTGCGCATGGTCGTCGACAACTTCTCGGGTGAAGCGATCGTGATGGCATCGGAACTGAGGTTCATCGGCCAGATCGATACCTCTATTCCGCTGGTTGCCGACCTTTCCGCCGAAACGCTGGAGGGGAACTACAACTTGACGCAAGGAGTTGAGGGTGGCCGAGAAGTCGAGTTTACGGTCACGTTGAGCGAAACGAACTCCACCGGATCACCGATCACGTTTGATTTGGATGATTTGGGAACGGGCACCGCTGTATCAGGTGTGGATTACGCGGCGATCCCAGCCGACGCAAAGATCATCGTGCCTCATGGATCCAATACCGGTTCGCTGGTCGTCAATGTGATCGACGACTTTTCGATCGAAGCGACGGAAACGTTGAACGTTCAGATTTCTGGTGCCAGCTTTCCAGCCGTCATCATCAACACCTCAACCGCCACGGGCACGATCAAGGATAACGACGCCGCCGGCGTCACGTTGGTGGGAGCGGACGACTTGAACGTTAGCGAAGCCGGCGACATCGATACCTACACGATCGCACTGGATTCCATCCCCACCGGTCCCGTTCAGATCACCGCCACAGCCGATTCGCAATTGGAAATCAGCACCGATGGGATCACATTCGCGCCGGCACTGAATTTAAGCTTCACCGACATGACGCCACAAACCATCACGGTGCGGGCCGTCAATGATCAGTCGATCGAAGACCTTCACAACGGAACCATCACCCACGCCATCACCGGCACGGTGGTCGACGCCAACTATCCCGACGTGACGCACGATGATCTTTATACGGTCAACGGAACCGATCGCACGTTTCAAGAATTGTTGGACGACGAAGCCCTGCGGCCTGGGGGCAATTGGGCAGGAGGCGTTCGTGGATCCGAAATCGACGTGAATAATGCCATTTTGGAACAGGGCATCCCCAACCATGTTTCAATCCCACAGAACATTAGGGCACACACTTTGAACGCGTCGGTCGTCACGCGTCCCAACTTTGACAACATCACGCGTTGGTACCAAGAAGACGGCAAGACTCAGATTTACCGAGTGTTCGAGGGTGAGCAGAACGTTCGCAACAATCGTGAATATGCCGCTCGAATCGAAACGTTCGCAGATGCTGGCACCGCGGTGTGGAATGACTTTTCAGTTCGCTACACCATCATGAAAGGGGAGTCGATGTCGCTGTTCCAGAATAAACAGAACAGCGACGCGTCATGGGGACTTCACGTTGGCATGACCCCCGAGGGCGATATCCACTATACGCACCGGAGAAACCATGACGGGGGCAATCGACGCTTCACGTTGGCCGAAGACATGATCGGAAAAAGTTTCGAGATGATGGTCAGGGACAATGGCCATGACTTCGAGTTGTATTTTAACGGCGAACTGATCGCGAAAAACTTCCATGAGCGTCCAGGCCGTGACTTCAGTTGGCGTTGGGGCCCCTACCGTGGCGCCCGACCGATGGAACATGACGTCTTGGTCTTTGTCAACAACTTACAGATGCGGGAAAACACCTCCTCGCCAGTCGGGTTGATGCCGTACCGATTGCCCACGACGTCGTTGGTGATTGATTCGGCCACCGCCGAAATCACCGATAATGACGATGGAAGTCAGAAACCGTTTGTGGACCGAGTCGTCCAGAGTGGCACCCGTATCGAAGCCGAAGCATTTGATTTTGGTGGCAGCGGCGTGGCGTACAACGACACAGGTGCTGGCAACGACGGTAACGTTTTCCGAACCGATGTCGATGTTGATATTTTTGAGACCACCGATGGTGGTTCGGGCTTCTCCGTCGGCAAACCGAACGGAAACGGTACGGAATGGATGGAATACACCGCTGACGTGGTCGGCGGCACCTACGACATCGACTTCCGGCTTGCGGCCGAAGGTAGTGACCCCACGCGAATCGTACGCGTCCTGATCGCTGACGACAGTGAATCAAGTCAGTTCACTGAATTGGGAACCGTCAGCGTTCCGTTGACGGGCAGCCAATCAACTTGGCAGACCGTGACGCTCGCCGGCGTTGACCTGAATCCTTGGGCTGGTTCCGACCGAGTGATCCGATTGGAAACCGATGGATTCAATTTCCAAACCAACTGGTTCGAGTTCAACAGTCCGCAGCTTGACTTCGGCGACGCACCGCTGTCCTACGGCACCCTTCTTGCCGATGACGGTGCCCGGCACGCGGCCGTGGGACCACAGCTTGGGGCAACGCGCGACTGGGAGAGTAACGGCACCGTTTCACCGGCAGCCGACGGTGACGGCAGCGACGAAGACGGCGTGATGTTTGGCGGAATCGGGGTCAACAACCTGATCGCCGCGGTCAACGTGGAATTCGGCAATGTCAACGAAGTGGGCACAGCGAAAGTCGACGCCTGGATTGATTTCAATCGCAATGGAGCCTTTGAGCTTGAAGAAAAGATCCTTGACGACATCACGGTCAATCAAGCCATGCAGACGATCAATTACGACATCCCACGCGACCTGCCCGGCGGGATCACCGTGGGCGATGCCTACGCCCGAGTCCGCATCAGTACCGCAGGCAAGTTAGGGCCAACCGGTTATGCCGCTGACGGTGAAGTCGAAGACTACGTTGTCACCATCGCTGAACCTCCGGTGGTTGAGAGCTTCGAAATTAACGGTGGCAGTTCTCAGCGTTCCTCGGTCAATTCAGTCAAGGTAACCTTTGACCAAGTCGTGGACATCGATACCGAAGGTGGCAACCCGTTCCAATTGACCTACGGCAGCAACGAAGCGGTTGCGATCGGGGCACCTTTGATTGGCGAGATTACTGACAATGCGGGCAACAGAAAGACGACCGTCGAATTGACCTTTGATCCGTCCAGTGCTTACGTCACCGATTTCGGCAGTCTGAAAGACGGGCACTATCAATTGACGATCGATCCATCGTTGGTGACGGCATCCGGTGTCGAACTGGATGGTGACGGCGATGGAATCGCTGGCGACGCTTACGTGATGACGGCTGCCGATGGTCTGTTCCGCAAGTATGGTGACGCGGATGGCACCGACTCGGTCGGATTGAGCGACTTTGCGATGTTCCGAAGCGTCTTTGGAACGTCACCAAGCGACCCCAGTGCGATGTCAGGTTTGGACAGCAATGGTGACGGCAGCATCGGCCTAACCGATTTTGCAGCCTTCCGAGCCAACTTCGGAGCTTAAAGATACGGTCACTACGAACAGCTCAAAAATTTTTGACAAGCGAATAGGTGACAAGCGAGTGTTTATCGCGATGTATCCCAATTCGCTTGTCCCCATTCGTTTGTCAATTCTGTCTGTTTGTGCCGTGCGAGTCAGTGTGTTCGGGTCGTCATCGAGCGACCCGCATGCATTGGCAGGTTTGGATTTGGATGGTGATGGCGGTATCGGTCTTACCGATTTCGCGGCCTTCCGAAGTAACTTGGAACGTGACGGGAATCAATCGTAGGCCGTATTGAGCGGAGCGAAATACGGCAACAGGCTCAAGTGCCGTATTTCGCTCCACTCAATACCGCCTACATGCTAGTGGGCGAAATTGGTCCATATGACTCGATTTCGCTCCCCCTCTGTTGATCAATAATTTGTGCGGCAAATGTGGGTACAAAGGCGTTTTAGGGGCGTTTACTGATGGTTCCATCGGTGGCATGCGACTTTCGGGGAGCTGTTGATTGGCTGACGACTGAATTCGCGGCGACCCCCTGAGCACACTTTTCTTTTCCTTCTTCTTCGACAGATTGGTCCATGGCAAAGCGTTCCTCGTTTTCTCGTCTTAACGGGCGAGCAAATTCGTCTGTCAGTCGACGGATCTCTCGCGTTGAAACGCTGGAGGCTCGCCAGCTTTTGGCCGCTGAAATCACCGGGTGGGTGGGCAGCTATTACGGCAGTGGCACTCCCGACGCATCACCCGACTTGGTCCGCCATGATGCGTTGATTGATTTTGATTGGGGGCAGCGTTCAGCGCTCAATAACACCGGCGACAGTGACGGTTCGTCGGCCCGTTGGGAATCGAATCTGCAAAGCGATCACACGGCGACGCATCAGTTGATCCTGAGGATGGAACCGCAAGACGGATTGCGAGTTTGGGTCGATAACCAAATCGTGGTCAACGCCTGGAATGGTGCCGGAAGCGACGAGATCATTGCCGATGTTCCGCTGGTCGCCGATCAAGCGACGCCGGTCCGAATCGAAACCCGTGATATTTCGGGTGCATCGCGTTTGTGGTTGGGGTGGACCAGTCCCGAATTGCCTGTCGAAGTCGTCGGCCCTGAATGGACGCCGTTGTCGACCGATCAGATGCAAGCCTTAGACGATGCCGCACCGACGGGCATTTTGTTTGAGCAATTGTCGTCGGTCGCGGGTGATTTTCTGGGCACTGGCGACGTTGACCATTCCGCCGTCACCAGCGGCGTGCGTCTGTCGACGATCGACGCATCGGCTAGCGGGACCACACATCCCGCCCAGCGGACACGTGGTTTCTTTGTTCCCGAAACCTCCGGCGATTATCAGTTCCGAATTTCCGGTGGCGATGCGAGTCGTTTGTTGCTTGCCGACGACGGTACACCTGAATTGTCCAGAGTCATTGCATCAACCGATTCTGCGACGACGCCTGGGCAATGGAATGTCGACGCCAGTCAAACTTCGCCGCCTGTCGCTCTGGTTGCTGGTGTGCATTACTACTTGGAAACGCGTCAGGTCGATAGCGGATCTTATGACGGGTTGGAAGTTCAGTGGAGACAAGCCGGATCGGCGTGGGAAGCGATCCCCAACGAACAATTGCGTCCGCTACAGGCACAGATCGGTGTCCGCGCGGTGGTGTCGGCGGTCAGTGAAACCGATTCGTCACCGACGTTGTCATTCGACGTTTCAAGAACTGACGACTTTGGTCTTGACTTGGTCGTTCAGCTCCATTACGGCGGCACCGCGACTCGCGGTAGCGATTACACCGGAGCGCCCGCGACGGTCACGATCCCGGCGGGGCAAAGATCGGCGCGGGTGAACATCAACGTGGTCAGCGATAGCGTCAATGACGAACTAGAAACCGTTGAGGTAAGCGCTGCATCATCAAGCCAGTACGAATTGTCCACACCAATTCGGACAAGAACGACGCTAACGATTTCCGGGCCATTGATCCCGACGGGCGGCTCGCTGATTCCGAGTAATCCGTTGACGGTTACCAACATCGATGAAGCCACGGGAACCTCGTTCGCCAACTTCACCAATCGTACCGCAAACGCAGATGGTGAAAACGATGGCACCGTCAACGGCACCGTGTTGGTCGTTGATACGATCACGACGCCGCCGGGTGCATCAACCGTTTCTGCTCGCTGGAACATCACTCAGGATGTCGCTGCATCGGAGAACGTGTACGTCGAATTCTACTACCGACGGCTCGGGACACTTTGGAGCCCGATGGAATTCCGGCTCCATGACACCTTGTCCTTCGACGACTGGGGGACGACCGAATTGATCGCCAAGGGGTTTTGGCAACATGCCCAAATCCAGATCGCCGCAGGTCAAGCATTGTCCAGCAGTTCGCTTCGAGCGGAGCTTGCGTTTGATCTAGCAGAAGACATCACCGACGTGGAAATCGCAAACTTCCAAGTCAGGTTGACCGAAGACCCACTCGTGCCCGCCCAGAGTTTCCAAAACTACCCTGAACGCGACGCCGATAGCGATTGGCGATGGGATGCGCAGCAAAGTGTTTTGGAAAACCGACGCAATGAACTGCTAGTCAACGTGACGAACCAGGCGGGGGCTGCAGTGTCCGGTGCAACGGTCGAGGTGAATCAGCTTCAGCACTCCTATGGATTCGGCAACATCATCAGGAGCGAGTATATCAGTGACGTCTATTCTAATTCGCGAACCGCTGAATCCGCCCGTCATCGCGCGATTGCGTCGCGGTTGTTCAACACCCTGACGATTGCTGACGGAATTCGCTGGCGACTGTGGGAAATCAATGACAACATCGGCCGCCAATCGGTCGATTGGGTGAACGACAATTTCGATCGACTGCATGGACATCACTTGACATGGGGACAGTTCCGCTTGATTCCCGATTCCGTTGAAGCCGAGTACTTTCGGCTGCGAGACAATGTCAGTCAGACAGCAGCGAGAGAGTATTTGCGTACAGCTCAACTGGAACATGTCGCAGACATTGCCTCAGAGCTGGGTGGCACGATTGACGGAACCGATCGGCCCAAGATCGCGCACTGGGACACGGTCAATCATCCCGTGCTACTGAAAGAGCTTTGGAACATCCTCCGCGACGGTGGATCGTTGGCGGGACCGATGGGAGAAGTGTTTGACGTGGCCAAAGCCAACTCGCATCCCGACACGTTGCAGATGATCAACGAAGGTCAAACGATCGAACGGGTTGGCATTCCTCGGCGAACCGAATACTACGACCTGATCGAAGAGTTATTGGACAATGGCAAGCCAGTCGAAGCGATTGGGTTCATGAACCACTTCGACCTTGCGACCGCTCCGTCGCCAACTCAGTTCAACGCTTACTTGAACGAGTTCGCTCAGTTGGGTTTGCCGCTGTCGATGACCGAGTTTGATATTAATTCGACCGGAACCGACTTACAGACTCAGGCGGATTGGTCCGAAGATTACTACTTGAACGTGTTTGCCAATCCGGCGACTTCGTTCATTATCGGGTATGGTTTTTGGGAATCGGCTCATTGGCGTGATGAAGTCGGTGCTCATTGGTACGAAGCAGACTGGGAAGCCAAGCCCAATGCGGACGTCTTCGTTGACCAGATCTTTCGCGAGTGGCAGACCGACACCCAAGGTTCCACGCGAACCGATGGCACGTACCGCACCATGGCCTTCGATGGACAACACCAAGTCACCGTCACCGTCGGCGGACACACCTATGAAGCGGTCGTTGACGTTGATTCCAATGGCGGAGTTGTCGACATCCAAGTCGATTCGCCAACCGTGATCACCGACGGCACTCGAATCGAAGCTGAATCGTATGACGAAGGTGGGCAGGGCGTTGCTTACCACGACACCACAACAGGAAATACGGGCGGCCAGTTTCGCACCGACGATGTCGATATTGGTGCCAACATCGACGACGGAAGTCCGGGTTTTAATGTTGGCTGGATCGCTGGCGGAGAGTGGCTACATTACACCACCGACGTCCAGCCGGGGACTTACAATGTTGCCGCACGAGTCGCTTCGAACAACGCTAGCGCCGGTGACCTAAAATTGTTGATTGGCGACGGAACCAGCTTCACAGAATTGGGCACCTTTCCGGTCGAATCAACTGGCGGTTGGGGAAACTGGATAACGGTCACGCTGAACGACGTCGACTTAGGCCCACATGCTGGCATCGACCAAGTGTTGCGTTTGGAAATGGTGGGTGGCGGCTTTAATCTCAATTGGATTGAATTCAACCAAGAGATGGACTTTGGCGATGCACCGCAGTCCTACGGAACGTTGCTAACTGACGATGGTGCCAGACATGCCGCGGTTGGCCCGCAGTTGGGTGCCAATCGTGACACCGAAACCGATGGCATTGCAACGCCAGACGCCGACGGTGACGGCAGCGACGATGACGGCGTCATGTTTGGCGCGATCAATGTGGACGGCACCATGGCCGGGGTCAACATCAAGTTGCCCGCGGACATCGAAGGCCAGATCGATGCGTGGATCGATTTTAATCGCAATGGATCCTTTGACGCTGGCGAGAAAATCATTCACGACTTAAGCGTCAATGAATTGGAACAAACGATCAACTACATGATCCCGACTGATATCCCCGGCGGCATCACCGTCGGTGTCACGTATGCACGCGTTCGCATCAGCAGCGCCGGTGGTCTGGGGCCGACCGGTTTCGCCGCTGATGGTGAAGTCGAGGACTATGTGGTCAGCATTGTTGAGCCGCCGCAAGTCGAGAGCATTGTGGTTAACGAGGGACACTCACAGCGTTCGTCACTCGATTCGGTGCGGATCACCTTCGATACGGTGGTCGATATCAATCAGATCGATGGCAATCCGTTTGAAATCACTCGCGCCGGATCGGCGGGAACCTTGATACCGCTTGTGTCGATTGACGACACATCGGGCAAGACGGTGGTGGATTTGTCGTTTGCGGTGGGCGATTCGTTCGTGACCGGTTTTGGAAGCTTGCTGGACGGAGACTACCAGTTACGAATTGATGCGACGTTGGTGACTGATCGTTGGGTCCGGCTTGATGGCAACCGCGATGGATCGGCCGGTGATGATTACGTGATGTCGGCCACTGATGGTCTGTTCCGAATGTATGGCGACGCCAATGGCAGCAAGTCGGTGGGGCTTACCGACTTCGCCGCCTTCCGCAGCGTGTTTGGAACGTCATCAAGCGACGCCAATGCGATGTCCGGTTTGGACAGCGATGGTGACGGCGATATCGGTCTAACCGATTTTGCGGCTTTTCGTGCCAATTTTGGAACCTGAAGTTTGATGGAATCGCGAAAAGATGCCGTAGTTTTTTGACAAACGAATGGGGACAATCGAACTTTGAACGCGTTAATCTATGGTGGACATGACGATTCGTTCGTCAAGACGGTGCTAAAATACAGACTTGCTTGGTTTTCGAGCCAGCCCGCCTTTTCTTCTAAATCTTGTCATTCAGGTTTCAATCCATGGGTCGATTTCGATCGCGTTTCTTTAAGAACCTCCACAACGACGTCATCGGTGGCGTGGCCTCTCGTTCAGGAAGGCTCAAATCGAAAGATCGCCAGAAGCGTCGCTTGAAACTGGAGTCGCTGGAAAGCCGACGACTGCTGACAGCAACGCTTGCGGTTTCATCGGGCGATTGGAGTGATGCTAGCACGTGGAGCAACGGGGTCCCCAACAATTCGACTCGGGCGATCATTGGCCAGGGCAAAGCTGTCACGCTGGACAGCACCAATCATATAGCGCGTGAAGTCGTGGTTCATGGGCAATTGATCGCCGAAGAAGGCCCGGTCGGGTCAGCGGACAAGTCATTGACGACTCGTTGGATGCACGTCAACAGCGGCGGTGTGTTCCAGATCGGAACGCCAACCAATCGGTATGACAACCATGACTTTGTGTTGACGCTGACCGGCACCAACCCCAATGCCGACTTCACCGTCGAAACGGCGATGGGGACGATGCAGGTGATGGACAATGATGGCTTCTTGATGACTGGTGGTGGAGGCAGTTTGCAGTTCTATGGTGACGAAAAACTGAGCTTCACCAAGTTGGCAAGAACTGCCTGGAAGAATTCAACCAGTATCCGAGTGGAGAACGTGATCGAACGCAACTTCGATGGGACGACATCGGCTGCGTCGGACGGATCGCTCGTTGGTTCGCAAGCTTGGGAAGTCGGTGACCAAATTGTGATTGCCAGTTCGTCCTACGATTATACCGAACAGGATGTTCGAACCATCACGGGCGTCAGCGTGCAGGGCAGCGAAACGGTGCTGACGCTGAATTCACCGACGTCACATCGGCATTACGGCAATATCGAGTATTACAAGGATGGCGAGCTGAGCATCGATTTGCGTGCGGAAGTTGCGCTGCTGAATCGATCGATCATTGTTCAAGGCACACAGGATACCGACAGCAACTTTGGCAATCGCGCCAGATATGGAACCACGTCTGGAAGGAACCTGGGCGTCGGCGCGCATGCGATGTTCATGCCTGGGTCGGGAACGATTACGATCGATTCAGTCCAGTTCGACAAAATGGGACAGACCGGAATCCTTGGTCGCTACCCGGTTCACTGGCACCTTGGTGGCAATCGTACCGGTGATGTCATGGTGAATTCCAGCGTCACGAATTCCAACAACCGCGGCGTGACCATTCACGGAACGCAGGGTTTGGTGATCGAAGGCAACGTGCTGCATGATATCCACGGGCACGGCATGTTCATGGAAGACGCTGCGGAATTCAACAACCAATTCCTCAGCAACATCGTCTTAGGAATTCATAAGGTCGGTGGGGCCAGACGAAACGATCCCTTCATCGTTCCTGGGATCACACGTGGTTCCAACGGTCAGGTCAATGGCGAAGCACCGAGGAACGGTACCGGCGAAGGTTCTCACGATACCGGTCAACAGATCGACAAACGCTTTTTGAGTTCGGCCGCCTACTGGATCACCAATCCGAACAACACTTGGGTCGGCAACATTTCGGCGGGCTCCGAAGGAACGGGCTTCTGGTTTATTTTGCCCGACCGCGTGATTGGACTTTCCAGAGACACCGGGCTGTATAACGGGATTGATGCTGGTGAAACCAATCTTGGCGTCTTTGATAATAACACGTCGCACTCGTCACCGATTGGGTTGACCTTTGATCGCGGTGCAGACATCCGCGGCGGCGGCAGCGTGGGTTACAACCCGCCGCAAGTCGCGGTTTTCAACGACTTCACCGGCTACAAACACGATGGCACCGCGGTCTACCATCGCGGAGGCAACGCGATTTTTGACGGCAGCAAGTTTGCCGACGTTGCCAATGGATCCTTCAATACGTTCTCGCAAGAAGAGCACAACATTCTCTTTGTGGGCCACAGCCAGGGGAATGCCGATCTTTCACACGCAGTTGGCGGTTATCGATTGTACGATGGCCCCGGTCGCATCATCGGCGCCCACTTTGCAGGTTTCGCCGCCGACAACGCCTATACGTTCTTGAACAACGGGGGAACCGATAAATATGCGATGACTCGCGCCGAAGGCATCACGTACGAAGATGACGGGACGGCTGACAACTTGCAGGTCTACTTCCTGGATAACTCGGGGATCGCCAACAGCTCGCCCGCCAATGCCGCAGGACGACCTGATGCGATTTCTGGAATTGTTCTGGATGTCGATGGTTCTTTGACAGGCCACGCCGGCGGTGGCGTGGATCATGTGCTGACGCCCAGGATTGACTTCTACCGCGATTCCACCGACATCGCTCCGCCAGGTTGGAACGCGTACATCAGCGATGACCGCTTCGGCTATCTGGAACTCGATACCGTCACCGGGTCGGGAAACTTTCCGTACTTTGACATCGAAAACGGCGATGGCAATCGGTTAAGAGTCAATCGTCGAAACATCTCGTCGCAGCGTCTGTACACCAAACTGAATGCCGGCGACTACACCATCACCTTCATTGATCCTGTTCCTTCAGACGGATTTAGCCTCAGGATGGATGTTCGTCGCGGCCAAAAGCCCGGGGACTATACGGTCTATCGTTTCAAAGGCATCGGTGAGGACTACAAACCGACCTCAGGCATTGACAGCGTCTCGCTTCAAGCCATGCGTGACGCGACATCGAATGCCTATTTCCGCGATGGCGCAGGTGACTTGTGGATGAAGGTGTTCGAATCGGGTCGCCGGATCCAGATCCGACCCACCGACGATCCGTTGCCCACTAACTTAGAGATCGATGAACTGTGGCTTGTCGACGCCGATAGCAATGAAGACTTCGATATTGACGTTGCACCTTTGACCGACAACATGGTCATCAACCTCACGGCGCTGGGAATCGAAGGGGTCAATGTTCGAGCGACCACCAATATCGCCGCGGGCAGCATCGGGTTCGCGTTGAGCGGACCGTTGTCGCACAACCAGACTGAAAGCATCGCGCCGTACGCGTTGTTCGGAGATCAACAAGGCGACTTCAACGCGGAAGTCTTACCCGTCGGGCAGTACACACTGATCGTCACTCCGTACCCGAGTCCAGGTTTGAACGGTACACCAGGAACACCGGTCACGGTGAACTTTGAAATCACCCAACCGGTGCAGTTGCCGTTTCTCGACCAAACCGTTCAAGACGGTACTATCATCAAGGCGGAAGAGTTTGATTACGGCGGACAACAGATAGCTTACTTCGATACCACCGCTGGCAATTCCGGCTCCGGCAATAACGCGCGGCCAGACGAAGACGTTGATCTCAATAGTTCGTCGATCCTGGTCAGCCAGATCATTGACGGAGAATGGCTCGAGTTCACTCGCGATGTGGTTCCGGGTGTGTACGACATCGATGTCAACGTGAATCAATTCTCGGTTCAAAACCCGCCCAAAGGCATTCGCGTGTTGATCGCTGAAAATGCGTTCTCAACCTCGTTCACGGAGCTTGGGTCCGTCGAGATCCCTGACCCGGATGTTACCGGAACGAATTACGTGATCGAGGGCGTCGACCTGACATCGTGGGCCGGCCCGGGGCGAGTGTTCCGCACCGAGTTCTACGCTCCTGCCCCAGACATCGTGATCGCTCCGGCGAGCGCAACGTTGCAGGTTGAGAACGGGTCGTATATGGACAGTCCCTATGGTGCAAACGGGGAAAACTGGTTCAATGGCTCCGGCTTGACGGACCCAGCCGGATCGACGGACGCCTCGGATGTTGAAACCGGTGATCCGGTACCCCTGACTTGGCCGCAGCATCAAACCGGAAACGACCGAAATCGCGTGTCCCGAATTCGCAATGCTGTTGAGGAAAATACGCTGACCATCGATCTGGATGGAACGTATGACCTCAGCGGGATGGTGCTTTGGAACAGCACCGAGGGTGGACAGACCGACCGAGGTTTTGAGAACACCGTCTTGTCTTACTCGACCGATGGTGGAACCAACTTCAGCGGAAGTGACTCGCTGACCTGGACACAACTTGCCAGTACCGGCGGTTACTTCCCGCCCGAAATCAACATGCTAGATGGAGTTCGCGAAGGAGTCACCCACGTGCGGATGGTGGTTGATAACTTTTCCCCATCAGGTTCTGACAACATCGTGATGGCTTCGGAATTGCGTTTCATCGGTAAAGGAACGGCGGCAGCGGGGGCTAACTTGGCTCTCAATTTTGATTCGCTTCAATTTACCAACGCACAGGACATGGACTTTGGCGATGCCCCGCAGTCCTACGGAACGCTGCTAACTGACGATGGTGCCAGACATGCCGCGGTTGGCCCGCAGTTGGGTGCCAATCGTGACACCGAAAACGATGGCATTGCAACGCCAGACGCCGACGGTGACGGCAGCGACGATGACGGCGTCATGTTTGGCGCGATCAATGTGGGCGGCACCATGGCCGGGGTCAACATCAAGTTGCCCACGGACACCGAAGGCCAGATCGATGCGTGGATCGATTTTAATCGCAACGGATCCTTTGACGCTGGCGAGAAAATTATTAACGACTTAAGCGTCAATGAATTGGAACAAACGATCAACTACATGATCCCGACTGATATCCCCGGCGGCATCACCGTCGGTGACACGTATGCACGGGTTCGCATCAGCAGTGACGGCGGTCTAGAGCCGACCGGTTTCGCCGCTGATGGCGAAGTCGAGGACTATGTGGTCAGCATCATTGAGCCGCCGCAAGTCGAAAGCATTGTAGTCAACGAGGGACACTCACAGCGTTCGTCACTCGACTCGGTGCGCATCACCTTCGATACGGTGGTCGACATCAATCAGGTCGATGGCAATCCGTTTGAAATCACTCGCGCCGGATCGGGGGGAACCTTGATGCCGATGGTGTCGATCGACGACACGTCGGGCAAGACGGTGGTGGATCTAACGTTTGCTGATAGCGAAACTTTTGTGACCGATTTCGGAAGTCTGGTTGACGGAGACTACCAGTTACGAATTGACGCGACGCTGGTGACCGATCGCTGGGTCCAGCTTGATGGCAACCGCGATGGATCGGCCGGCGATGATTACGTAATGTCGGCCACCGACGGACTGTTCCGAATGTATGGCGACGCCGATGGCAGCAAGTCGGTCGGTCTGACCGACTTCGCCGCCTTCCGCAGCGTGTTTGGAACGTCATCAAGCGACGCTAATGCACTGTCCGGTTTGAACAGCGATGCTGACGACACCATCGGCCTGACGGATTTTGCAGCCTTCCGAGCCAACTTTGGGAAGTAAAGATACGACAAACGCCTGAATCCACTCTGTTGCACCACCGGCAAACGGTTTTAGTTTCTTCGAATTAGCTGACGGCGATCACCGAAAAACATCGTTTTTCTAGACACTTCTCGCTAACCGCCACCAACGAGAAGGCATTGCTAGGTTTTTTGCGTTGGTTTGGCAAACGTAGGCCGTGTGGAGTCTTGCGACACACGGCATGTGCATGAAAAGCCGTGTGTCGCAAAGCTCCACACGGCCTACTCGGTGGCGATTAGCGAGAAGTGTCATTTTTTGCCAGAATTCGCGCAAAAATTTCAACCACGAGCGGGATGGAAGTGGCGATCTTTCTATCCGTGCATTGCACGTAATCGACCGCGCTTTTCTGTAGGTTTTAGCCGGGTACTCGACGGCGTCGTCCGCGTTCTTTTAGAAGTGGCTGCGTAAACGTCTTTCTTGGGCGATCAACGAGCTGCCTAGCACTCATATTGGTGGAGAGCGATGAGACGCATGGGTGACCGGTTTACGAAAAAAAATCAGTTGTCGCACAGAAACCGAACTCAAGCACGCTTGCGGCTGGAGACGCTTGAAAAGCGACAGTTGTTGGCTGCCGAGGTAATCGCACCGGTCTCCGCCGGCTTGGATAGTGCTGGCGATCCCGATTGGAAGCTTGAATACGGTACTCCAGCCGGTAGCCAGTGGATTGATGGGTCTGGATTAGAAGATCCGACCATCGTCGAAACCGGTGATCCGGTACCCGCGCAATGGCCGGAACATGTTTCGGGCAATAGCGCCCAACGTGTCTCTCGAATTCGCAGCGCCCCTGAATTTAATGAATTAACCTTCGACCTCGGTGGCACCTTCGACCTTAGCGGGATGGTGCTTTGGAACAGCACCGAGATTGGGCCTGCGGGATTGCAGACCGACCGAGGTTTCGAGAACACAGTTCTTTCCTACTCAACCGATGGCGGAGCCACGTTTACCGGCAGCGATACGCTGACTTGGTCTGAGAGAAATCATCCGGACGACACATCGACGAACCAGGGTAACAATCCAACTTCGCCGAAAACGTATGCCCCCGAAGTTCAGTCGCTTCCCAGCACGGTCGAAGGAGTCACGCATGTGCGGATGGTGGTGGACAATTTTTCGGCGGCTGGTGCGGACAACATTGTCATGGCGTCGGAAATTCGATTCATTGGCGAAGATGCATCTCCACCGACCCCCGGTGCATATTTGGAAGCCGGCGGCTTGGTGGTCATGGAGACCGAAAACACAGACACCGTTAATATCGGATTGTGGCAGGAAGAGACTCAAATTTCCAACTACACCGGCGATGGTTACCTTCAATTTTTTGGCAACACTTATCAGAACGGTCCGCCGAATTCGCCGATCGAGTACAAGTTTCGGGTGGAGACACCGGGGTTGTATTATTTGCATCTGCGATCGGCAAAAGAGAACAGTGCTGATCCCACTCGCAACGACATCAGCAACGACATTTACGTTCGCGTCGAGGGCGATTACACCGCCGGATCTGGCCCGCACGACAGCCACTTGGATAATGCCTCGCTAAGTTTGTTGCAGAGTGACACCAAGTTCTTTGGTGGCGGGTTAAACACTTTTAGATGGGATTCAGGTGCACAGCTCGATCCGGGTGGACATGCCAACAAACGGGTTGCTCTGTACAACTTTAAAGCCGGCGAAGAATACACCTTAGTGGTTTCCGGCCGATCGAAGTTCTACAGCATCGACCGAATCGTTTTTCGGCACGAAGATACCCCTGTCAATTTGGCCCAGAATCTGAACACACCCGAGTCGCAACGAGCCGCTGGCGAAGATCTCATCGACGGCAATGGCGACGTTCAAATCTCGGGCGAGCTGAAGCAATGGCACAACACCACACTGACTCTGGACGGCCCCGGCGCTAGTGAAACCGGTGCGGTCAATCCGTTCACCCAGTACCGCATGAATGTGACGTTCACGCATCCCGCCAGCGGATTGACGTACACCGTGCCGGGATACTTTGCAGCCGATGGCGACGCGGCCAACACCGGCGCAACCAGCGGCAACAAGTGGCGAGCGCACTTATCCGCTGACGAAGTGGGGCTATGGAACTATTCAATCTCGTTCCGCACCGGAAACAACGTGTCGGTCAATGACAGTCCGACTGGTGGTTTTGCCCTTGCTCCCTACGATGGCATCACGGGCAGCTTTACGATTGGGGCGACCGACAAGACCGGCGACGACTTCCGCGGCAAGGGGCGTCTTGAATACGTCGGGGAACACTATCTGCAATTTGCGGGCACGGGCGAGTACTTCATTAAGCAAGGCCCCGATGCGCCCGAAAACCTGTTGTCCTACGAAGACTTTGACGGACCGTTTAAGACCGATGGCGAATACAACCGAGGCGCGTTCCCCAACGAAGCTGCGTCTATCAAGTCTTGGCAACCACACCAGCAAGACTGGAACGCGGGTGATCCCAGTTGGGATGGCGGCAAGGGAACCGAACTGATCGGGGCGCTGAACTATCTGGCTTCCGAGGATCTCAATTCGGTTTCGTTTTTGACGATGAACATCATCGGCGACGACAAAAATGTCTTCCCGTACTTGGACTACGACGAGCGTTTCCGAATGGACGTTTCGCGGTTGGACCAGTGGGGGATCGTCTTTGAGCACGGAACTGAAAAGGGACTGCACCTGCACTTCAAGACTCAGGAAACTGAGAACGATCAGTTGCTTGATGGAGGCGACTTGGGGCCAGAGCGTAAGTTGTATTACCGTGAGTTGATCGCTCGGTACAGCCACAACTTAGCGATGAATTGGAACTTGGGCGAAGAAACCACCAACACGGTACAGCAAGCCAGGGATTTTGCTGAGTATTTTTACGACAACGATCCCTATCGCCACAACGTGGTCCTGCACAGTTATCCTGCGCAAAAAGAACAAAGGTACGGGGACCTGTTGGGCAATCAATCCGAATTGACCGGCTTGTCGTTGCAGACAAGCAAACCCGACTTCCGCGAAGTCCATGACGACACGGTGGAATGGGTCAACCGATCGGCAGCCACGGGGAAAAAATGGGTGGTCGCGGTCGATGAACCCGGCGACGCCCGAGCTTCGTTGCGTCCAGACGCGGACCCGGGCAATAGCCATGTCGATGGCCGAAAGAACGCTTTGTGGGGAACGTTGATGGCCGGCGGTGCCGGCAATGAATGGTATTTCGGTTACGATTATGCCCACTCGGATTTGACGGCGGAAGACTTCCGTAGCCGCGATAACTGGTGGGACTACACGCGGTACGCCAAGTCGTTCTTTGAAGACTTTGACATCCCGTTTTGGGACATGGTCAACGACAACTCGATCAGCACCGCCAGCGATGACTACGGTTTCTACCAAGAGGGCGAAGTCTACACGGTCTATTTGAAAGACGGCGGCACAACGAGCTTGGACCTTAGCGCCGCGCCGGCGGGTGAAACGTTCAACGTCAAATGGTTTGACCCGCGTAACGGCGGCGTCTTGCAAGACGGATCAGTGACGCAGGTTGTTAGCGGCGGATCGCCAGTGTCGCTGGGCCTACCGCCCAACACGCCAGGTCAAGATTGGGCGATTTTGGTGACTTCTGAGTTCTTTGTGCCTAGCGTGGACATTGACGGAGTCTACTTGGTCAACGCCGACAACGATTCCGATATCGTTACGATGACCGATGGCATGGTAATCAACTTCGCCACACTTGATTCAGCTAGCTTGAATATTCGAGCCACCACCGATGGGCCTGCGGGAAGCGTTGGGTTTGAACTGACCGGCGCAACGACCCACAGTCAATCGGAAACCGTCGCCCCCTACGCTTTGTTTGGCGACGAAAGCGGTGACTACAACGCCGGTTCGCTTTCAGTCGGCCAGCACACCTTGGTCGTGACTCCGTATTCCGAAGCAAACCTTGGTGGCACGGCGGGCGATTCGGTCACGATCCATTTCGTGGTTAGCGATGGCAACACCAACAGCCCGCCAACCGGATCGGTGACGATCGCCGGCACGCTGACCGAAAACCAAACACTGACGGCATCGAACACCTTGGTCGATGCCGATGGACTTGGAGCAATCAGTTACCAGTGGCAACGCGATGGCGTGAATATCTCCGGTGCAACCAGCAGCACTTACTCGCTCGGCGCGGCCGATGTGGGATCGCTGATCAGCGTCGTGGCTGGCTACACCGACGGCAGTGGCAAGTTGGAACAGGTCAGCAGTGCGGTCGCTCAACCTGCGACCTATTCGTTTGCCGCTCGCACCGACTTTCCCGTCCTGGATGCGGGCCAGGTGGATTACTACGCCGATTTCGGTAACGATGCTCTGGGGATCAACGCCGCGATCATCGCCAACCGCGCCGGATTCGCTCGCGCCTCACACACCTTCACCGGTGATTCGGGTGTCTACCCCGTGCGGATCACAACGCTGACTGAGGAAGACGGCGAATCGACGTATCGCCTGTTGGTCAATGGCACCGTGGTGGGAACCTACCAGAATCCGTACATCGGGCCAGGTTCAGCACTCGACTTGCAGCCCAACCAGCATGTCTGGAACAATGTGGCCTTGAGCAACGGTGATACGATTTCGATCGAGTCCAATGCTGACACCAACGGTGAAATTCCTGAAGGCGATGGAACCGCTTGGGCACGGGGCCGTTGGCGCTCGCTTGAACTGTTCACGGGCGTTGGGCCGGTGGTCGCCGATAACAGCGATCCATCGATCAACGGATTGTTCTTACTCAATGCCGACAGCGACAACGACATCGTTTCGCTGACTGACGGATCGACCATCAGTTCGGCAACGCTGGGCACGACCAATTTGAATGTTCGTGCGACCACCACCAAGCCAGTGGGAAGTGTTGGGTTCGAATTGACTGGGGTGGTGACGCGTAGTCAGGCCGAAACCATTTCACCCTACGCTCTGTTTGGTGACGCAGCGGGTGACTTCAATGCCGGCGCATTGCCGGTCGGGCAATACACCCTAGTCGTCACCCCGTATTCGGCTGGCGGACTCGGCGGTACCGCTTACACAACAACGACGGTCAATTTTGAAATCGTCGATGCCGATTTGGATTTCGGCGACGCACCCTTGTCCTACGGTACCCTTGTTGCCGATGACGGAGCCCGGCATGCGGCCATTGGGCCACAGCTTGGGGCAACGCGCGACTCGGAGAGTGACGGCACGGTTTCGGCAGGTGCCAACGGCGACGGCAACGACGAAGATGGAGTGATGTTTGGCGGAATCGGGGTCAACAACCTGATCGCCGCGGTCAACGTGGAATTCGGCAATGTGAACGAAGTTGGCACAGCGAAAGTCGACGCCTGGATTGATTTCAATCGCAATGGAGCCTTCGAGCTTGAAGAAAAGATCCTTGACGACATCACGGTCAATCAAGCCATGCAGACGATCAATTACGACATCCCACGCGATCTGCCCGGCGGCATCACCGTGGGTGACGCCTACGCTCGAGTCCGCATCAGTACCGCGGGCGAGCTAGGGCCAACCGGTTTTGCCGCTGATGGTGAAGTCGAAGACTATGTTGTCACCATCGCCGAGCCTCCCAAGGTTGAAAGCATCGAAATCAACGCAGGCAGTTCGCAGCGATCCTTAGTCAATTCAATCAAGGTAACGTTTGACCAAGTCGTGGACATTGATACTGAAAATGGCAATCCGTTCCAATTGATCTACGACGACGAAAATGGTGAAACAGTCGCGATCCAAGCACCGTTGATTGGTCAGACTGGCGAAAAGACAACCGTCGAATTGACTTTCGATCCGTCCACTTCCTATGTCACCGATTTCGGCAGTTTAAAGGATGGCCACTATCGATTGACGATTGACCCATCATTGGTGACGGCGTCGGATGTCCAACTCGATGGTAACGGCGACGGGATCGCGGGCGACGCCTACGTGATGACGGCATCCGATGGACTGTACCGCAAGTATGGCGATGCTGACGGCACCGACTCAGTCGGGCTTACCGACTTTGCAACCTTCCGCAGTGTGTTTGGAACCTTATCAGACGACCCGCATGCACTGTCAGGTTTAGACGCTGATGGCGATGGCGAGATCGGCCTGACCGATTTTGCTGCCTTCCGTGCCAACTTTGGCAATTGATTGGACATCGCCAGGTTGCCGGCGAACTGCCCGTAGCTGATCCCGCCAGGGTTCAGTCGAGCTTGATCCGATCGTGGACTGAACCCTGGCGGGATCAGCTACGTTTTAAAACAGTTTCTCAGGCGAGCGGCAGTTGACAACGTACCGTAGTGGACGAGGCTACGAGTCCTCGAACTGCTGGGACTCGTAGCCTCATCCATTACACTTGGTACGAAATAATCTCCCGATCGCATTACAACAAATTGTCGTTAAATGAAGAGCTCGATGATAAAAACAAGCTTTGGTTTACTTCTATCTACTTTCCTGAGTCTTTCGCTTGCCTCCGCCGACGCACCACCGAAAGAAACACCCCCGAACATTGTTTTCTTTTTTGCCGATGACCAAACCACTGACACCCTTGGTTGTTACGGCAATGCGGTCATCAAGACACCAAACATTGACCAACTTGCTGCTCGTGGAACCCGTTTTGAAAACGCGTTCGTTTCGCAACCGATTTGTTGGGTTAGTCGCACCTCAATTTTGACGGGGCTGACCGGTCGTAGCTATGGCGAGAAAGACAGGCCCGAATTCGCCAGGCCCGATGCGGTTGAGACCTTGTACAGCGACTTGCTTCGTCGTAGCGGTTATCGGACAGGGTACTTTGGCAAATGGCATGCAAAGATGCCCAAGGATTTTGTCAGGCAGGATCACTTCGATGAATTTGAGGCCATTGGTCGGAACCCTTATTACAAGAAACAAGCTGACGGTAGTCTTCGGCACGAGACTGAAGTGATCGTCGACCGAGGTGTTGAATTCATTCAAAACCAACCCGCTGGAAAACCTTTTGCGTTGAATCTTTGGTTCAACGCCTGCCATGCAGAAGACAATGATCGCCGACCAGGGATCGGCCATTTTCCGTGGCCTCGAACCGTCGATGGAATGTACGACGACGTTACCATCGCCCCGCCCCGACTAAACGATCCGGCAATCTTCGATTCGCTGCCGGGTTTCTTGCAAACAACGATCGGACGCGAGCGATACTTTTGGCGATGGAATACGGATCAGAAGTACCAAACCAACATGCGTTCCTACTATCGAATGGTCAGTGGCATCGACGGAGCGATCGGTCGTTTTATGGCCGCGTTAGAATCCGCTGGACTCGCCGACAATACAATCATCGTCTATTCCGCCGACAATGGTTATTACATGGCCAACCGAGGCTTGGCCGGCAAGTGGTCGCACTACGACGAAGCGATCCGTGTCCCATTGATCGTCATGGACCCAAGGCTACCCGCCGAAGCGAAAGGAAAAACGACGGCGGCTCTGGCAACAAACCTTGATTTCCCCGCAACGTTTTTGGATTGGGCAGACGTCGAGATTCCACAAAGATACCAGGGACGCAGCCTGGTCCCAATCACAACCGGTAACGTTCCCAGCGACTGGCGAAGCGAAACATTTCACGAGCATTTCGCCGAACGAAAACGGATCCCAGCGTTCGAGGGGCTTCGTAGTGATCGTTACAAGTACGTACGGTACTTTGATCATGGCAACCATGAATTCCTACACGATTTAAAGAACGATCCAAACGAACTGGTCAACCTTGTCGATGATCCCAAGCATGCTGCGACACTGTCCGAATTTCGCGATCGAACGACAAAAAAAGTCGCAGCGTTGGGTGGTCCTTTGAATCCACTGAAGGCTTTTTCAGAATCGACTGCACCCCATCCAAAAGCGTCTGCAAACGTTTCTGCGAAGTTGGACCGAGAAGGATTTGTTAGAGTCTTTGATGGAAAGACTCTGAAGGGTTGGGATGGCGATAAAGCGTATTGGTCGGTCCAAGATGGTGCCTTAACCGGTGTCACCGATGGGTCGCTAAAATCAAATCGCTTCATCACCTGGAAACATTCGACGATTCGAAACTTTGAACTCCGCGTCAAAGTGAAAGTAACCGCGGGCGGCAATAGCGGATTGCAGTACCGCGGAACTTCACGTCCCGACCTGGGGCTTGACATTGTGTCCGGGTATCAGTGTGACGTGGTTGCCAAAGTTCCGAAATACAACGGAATGCTGTACGAAGAAAAGGGCCGCCGGATTCTAGCGCACGCCAACGAGAAAGTCGTCGTTGACGCGGACGGCAATTCCTGGGTCGTAGGTAAACTTAACGACGACAATTTCGCATCGGCAGCTTTTGATACAAACCAGTGGCACGATTACCGAGTCCTGGTCGAAGGCAACCATCACCGACACTGGATCGATGGTCGTCCGACTGCGGACCTCATCGATCTGGATGAAAAAGGTCGCTCGCTTGAAGGTGTCCTGGCTGTTCAAGTTCATGTCGGCCCGGCGATGAAGATTCAATACAAGGACTTCAAGATCAAACACCTTCCGGATGACCTGGATCTATTAGAACCTGACGAAGTTCAGATTCCCGCGGATGCCTACGGCGTTCGGCCACAGGGTAGACTTCCCAAGAGCTGGAAAGCACCAATCTACGGGCAGCGTTAGATTTTGCGGCTTTTCACAGCAACTTCGGCTCGATAGCGGGTGAGAATTCGCACCTTAATGGATTAGACTCTGTGAGTGGCTAAAGGATTGGCTTGCCCGACTTTGCGGTCTTCCGAAGCAACCTGCTTCCGAAGCAAACTGGCAACTGATCACAACGGACTACTAAACGCATGTTCCATATGATGGAAGCTTTACTGAGATGAACAGACTGATTGAACGTATTGATTGCCAATCCCACGTTGCTCTACTTTGCTTGCTGGTCGCTGCTGCGGTCACTCTTGGCAGCCGTGTTAGCTTTGCCGATTCGCCTGACCAGTCGATTGATAACCGCAAGCTAAATTTCAATGCCGACTGGCGTTTCAATCGTGCGGATTCAAGCGGTGCCGAGGCTATCGAATTTGATGCGAGCGATTGGTCCACGGTCAGTTGCCCACACACCTGGAATGACGTCGATACATTCAACGACTTTGGGACCGGTGGTCACCAAGGTGAATCGAATTTGTGGATGGGGACTGCTTGGTATCGCAAAGAGTTTTCGTTGCCCGAGGAATTTCGCGACAAGAAAGTTTGCATTGAATTTGAAGGCGTGCGGCAAGTCGCTGATTTCTACCTGAATGGACAATTTCTTGGACATGACGAAACAGGATTCATTCCGTTCGCCTTCGACCTGACACCATTCCTGAATGCGGATGGCAAGAATGTTCTGGCGGTAAAGGTCGACAACACCGTCGCTAAAAAATTGTATGACGGCGACACACCTTGGCATCATCAAAACTGGCATCCGCCGCATGGCGGCATCTATCGCAACGTTTACTTGCATGTCATGGATCCAGTCCATGTGACGCTGCCGTTGTATGCTCATTTGGGCACCGAGGGCATTTACGCATGGACAGAATCACTTGCCAAAGAGAAGGCAATCGTTGGCATCAGTGCTGAGATTGAAAACTCGCTCGACAAAGCATCCAACATCGAAGTCGCATTCAAGCTGGTCGATCCAGACGGCAATGTGGTCGCTCAGAAGACGAAAACTGCCGAACTTCCTGCTGGTCAAAAGATCAAATCATCTTCAGCATTAGAAGTCAACGAACCACATCTATGGGAACCGGACTACCCGTACGTCTATCAGGTTCAAGTCGAAATTAGTATCGACGGAAAGGTACGCGACACCAGCACCACTCCGTTTGGATTTCGTAATTATCGCTTTGACACCGCAACCGGATTTTGGATCAATGGCCATCCGTTGAAATTACATGGTTGGGGTCAAAAACCGATCGCTGGTTGGGCTGGTCTGGGTGCGGGCATTCCAAACTGGATGCACGACTACACGCTGAAGATGATGGAAGACGCGGGCGGAAACATGATCCGCTGGGGCCATTGCGCCGGTCCACCCGCAGGTGTGCATTGCAGCGACAAATATGGATTCGTCACCTTGATGCCAGGTGTTGATGGCGAGCGAGATTGCTTTGGCAAAGCTTGGGAAACTCGCACCAATGCCTTCCGTGACTTGATCATTTTCTATCGCAACCATCCATCGATCTGCGTTTGGGAAGGCGGCAACTACAACGTCAGTCCTGAACATGCCGCGGAAATGAAGGCGATCACTCAGAAATGGGATCCCAACGGGAAACGCTATTTTGGATTCCGCATGTCAACGCCCGCGATGATGGGCAGCATTGATTTGGAATTGGGAACCGTCGGGCGGACACGAGCGTTACCGACGCTGCCCGTTGTGGAAACCGAATATGACCGAACGGAAACACCTCGCCGAGTTTGGGACCACTTTTCGCCACCAGATTTCGGTAACCTTGGCAAACTGGCTGAACTCAACACCTACGACCTGACCTCTGAAGGATTCGCGACCAACGCGATCGATCAATGGTGGACGCTGTTCGGCAGCAAGCCTGACCACAGCGGTGGTGCCAATTGGATTTTCTCTGACGGGACTCACGGAACACGTCAGCGCACAGACGTCGCGCGGGCGACGGGCGAAGTCGATGCAGTTCGACTACCCAAGGAAGCTTACTGGGCATTGCAAGCGACTTGGGACGACGAAGATCGCGTGCATTTAATCGGCCATTGGAATTACCCGGCCGACACTGTCAAAACGATGTACGCAGTCGCAAAAGCAGACGCCGCTGAATTGTTTGTCAACGGCAAGAGTCTGGGGCGTGGCGAACGTAGCTTGAACACGTTGTTCACTTGGCCCGATGTGGCGTATGAACCCGGTCAGATCAAAGTCGTTGCCTACCGCGATGGCGAAACCGTCGCCACTCAAGTCAAAGAAACTGCGGGGCCTGCCGTGGCAATCAGATTGACGCCAATGACCGCTCCTGGTGGGTGGCGCGCCGATGGATCGGACATTGCGTTGGTTGATTTTGAAGCCGTTGATGCAGAGGGACGTCGATGTCCGACCGATGAACAAAGAGTGGACTTTGAAATTTCAGGGCCGGGCATTTGGCGAGGCGGTTACAACAGCGGTATCGAGAACAGCACCAATCACCTGTACTTGAACACTGAATGCGGCATCAACCGAATCAGCATTCGTTCAACGCTGCAATCCGGCGAAGTCGTGCTGACCGCAATGCGTGAAGGCTTACCAGCGGCGAAGTTGCGTTTGCAATCCAAGCCGATCGACTTGAACAACGGCGTGACGAAATCGATGCCCGCGATGTTGCCGTCAACCTTGCCATCGGCGAGGCCATCATCGAGGCCTCCGATCAATGACGATGATTTGAAGAAGCTCGCTGAACTTCGCGAAGCACCACCGATTGTCGTGGCGGAAGTCGCTGAAACCGATCGGATGTTTTCCACCTTTGCCTACACCGGTGACGGCGTGGGAGGAATGGAAGATCCGCTTTCAAACGAAATGCTCGCGTATTCGGACGATGCAAGAATCTACGTGAAGTCCGTTCCAGAAATACTCGATGGGACTCGAGTCATTCGGACCGCCAACGGGGACAGTGCTTACTGGGCCAATGATTACATCGTTGCCACTGCGGCTAAAGACCTGGATTTCTTTGTCGCCCATGACCCCAAGGTTCCGACGCCTGATTGGCTGAAAGAGTACGAGAAGACCGGCAAAAAGGTCGCGCTGAATCGTGGTTCGCTAGCGCTTTACAAGAAACGTTTAGCAAAAGACGAAAGCCTTCGCATTCCTGGAAACGCGGACCAGGGCAAGGGCAGGAAATCGGCCTGGAACATGATCCTGTTCTGCAAGCCAGCAAGCGATCAATAGGTTAAGCAAGTTCGGCTTTCTGATCTGCCACCGTCATCCATCTCCGCCAACCTCTTTGATTGGCGGAACAAAAGTTCAAAGATGGAAGATGTCGGTGGCAGCATCATTCTTGAAATGATCCCATCCTTTCGACCAACATGTCAGTACTTTTTAAGATGTTTGTAAAAAAACTATTCGCTGCCGGCTGGTTTCTGTTCGTTGGACTGCTCGGGAATCTTTCGGCGCAGGTAGCCGATGTGCCGGCACCTGAGACGGAATCGATTGAGACTCAGTTTCAGTCGCCTCCGCATTCGATGCATCCCGAGACTTGGTTTCACTTGATCGGTGGCAATGTCAACAAATCGGCGTTGACGACCGACTTGGAAGCGGTCGCCGGTGCGGGCTTTCAAGGCATTCAACTTTTCCACGGAAGAGGAAGACCATGGCCAGGCGTAAAGCCGCAAATTCAAACGCTTAGCCCGACTTGGGATGACATGATTTCGCATGTCGCCGATGAAACCGAGCGACTGGGTTTGGTTTTCACGATGCAAAATTGCCCAGGTTGGGCGATGTCGGGCGGTCCATGGATCACGCCCGATAAAGCGATGCGGCATCTCGTGCATAGCCGCACCGATGTAAAGGGCGGAACTGAGCTTTCGTTGACGCTACCGAAACCACAACCAAGCGATGAACCATGGCGAGATTACCAGGACATCGCAGTCCTAGCTTTCCCAACACCAATCGATGACACCGGTGAATACTTGACGCCGGTTTCAGTGGCCAGTAATCGTCCATCGCAACCGTGGAAGAAGCTGATTGGTGGCGACTCAGAAACCAAGTTCGATATCAACGGCAACGATGGTCCAACTTGGTTGGAACTAACCTTTGACCAACCGACTCACGTGCGCTGCATCGAGCTTCCACCGGTTGAAATTCTATTGAAGCGACGCAACTTTGATCCCGACACAAAGGTTCGCTTGGAAGCGTTCATCGATGGAGCATGGCAGGAAACTGGCACGCGAATCGTTCCGCGTGGCACGTGGCAAGACCGACAACCCGAACATCAATTGGTGCTCGCGTTTCCAGACGCATTGTCCACTCGGTACCGGATCACTTTTGACACAAAACACCCATTGGAATTGTCACGATTCCGGTTGTTATCGGCGGCACGAACCAATGACTGGAAAAGCCAAGCGGGATACGCCCTTCGCAGTTTGCAGCGGGATTCCAATCCAGTTCAAAATCCAGATTCTTGGGTTGACCGTGAATCCATCGTTGACCTTTCGAAGCAGGTTGATAGCGATTGGCGGTTAACTTGGAACGCACCCGATGGTGATTGGACCGTACTACGATTCGGTCACGTCAACACAGGTGTCAAGAATAAGCCCGCGCCGCCGGAAGCGACCGGATTTGAATGCGACAAGCTTTCACCGGCCGGGGCAGAACAACACTTCGCCGGTTACATCGGGCGGGTCAGTGCCGACGGTGGGCCAGCCGATCAGGGACGTTTGAAAGGAATGCTGATCGATAGCTGGGAATGCTACACGCAAACCTGGACGCCGGCGATGGAAGATGAGTTTAAGAATCGGCGAAACTATGACTTGCGTTCTTGGCTGCCCGCACTGGCCGGTTACGTCATCGATGACCATCAAACCAGCGAAATGTTTTTGCGTGATTGGCGTAAAACCGTCAGCGATATGATCGTGCAAAACTACTTTGGACGATTGGCTGAATTGGCACGGCAGCGGGGGATGAAACTTTCGTTCGAGACAGCCATCGGCGACGTTTCGCCGGGCGACATTCTTGAATACTACAAATCGGCCGACATCCCGATGTGCGAGTTCTGGCAACCCAACGATCCACACTGGGGCGGCTTGGAAACGAAGCCGATTTTGCCAGCAGCTTCGGCCGCACATATTTACGGAAAGAATCGAGTCGCTGCCGAAGCCTTTACCAATGCGGGCATTCATTGGAATGAGCATCCGTTCCAATTGAAGCACATTGCGGATCGGCATTTCACCTACGGAATCAACCATCTGGTCTTTCACACCTACACTCACAATCCCCGCACCGAATTGGTTCCGGGAACTTCGTTTGGCGGCCGAATTGGAACACCGTTCCTGCGAGGCCAGACTTGGTGGAAACACATGCCGTTGTTCACCGACTACCTGGCACGTTGCCATCTGATGTTGCAGCAGGGAAATCCGGTCGCCGATGTGCTGTACTATCTTGGCGACGGTGTTGATCACAAACCAAGACAAGACGAGCCGTTTCCAACCGGTTATCGTTTCGACTACCTCAATTCTGATGTTTTGAAAAATCGAATCAGTGTTCAGAACGGACAATTGGTTACACCCGAGGGCATTCGATGGCGAGTGTTGTGGTTGCCGCCTGGACACTGCGATCGCTTATCTCCTTCGACGCTGGCGAGATTGCGAGATCTGATTCTGCAAGGCGCAGTCGTGATCGGCGGGCCACCTAAATTGAATCCGTCACTTGGCGAGCAACAAAGCGAAGGCAAATCGTTTGACGAATTGGTGAGCGACATTTGGGGCGATAGAGATGAACCGTTTGGTCACCGCAGGATCGGCCGGGGACGATTGCTATGGGACATTCGCAAACCCGAAACGCAACTGGCAAGCTTGCTGATGATGCTAAACATCAAACCCGATGTCAGCGGAATCCAAGACGGTACTTGGTGCCATCGCAGCAGCGAAAAATCGGAGATCTACTTCATCGCTGCCAACCGCGCACGACCGCTCAATGCAAACTTGCAGTTTCGTGCCACCGGACAGCCGAGACTTTTTGATCCAATGACCGGCAAATCGACAAAGATTCGAATCTTCGATCAGGCCAATGGATTTACCACCATTCCGATGCAATTACCCGCCGCAGGAAGTGCCTTTGTGGTCTTCGATTCGGGCGAAGCCACGGCGACGGCGACGTCTATCGAGCGAGACGGCGAAGTGGTGATGGATGCTCGAGCGAGTGTCATCAATGCTGAACCTGAAAACGAGTTCCCGTTTGGATTGCAACAGAATGACGAACTACAACCAAGCGTTACAGCACCAAAGCTTGCCCCAACACTGATCGGCGACCATCAAATGCTCGCTTGGGATGGCGGGAAGTATAAAATCAAGAACGACGACAGAACGATTAGTAAAGTAGACGTAGAGCAATTAGAACCCATCAACTTATCAGGGCCTTGGAAGATAAACTTTCCAAGTGGCTGGGGGATCCCGGAGCAATTGACCATCGATCGTTTGATGCCGTGGTCCGAACTTCCCGATCCAGCAACCCGTGCGTTTTCCGGTTCAGCGACTTACAGTTGTGAAGTGCAACTTGATGCTGCGAGCTTGGAACGGCAACTGTTATTGGATTTGGGCGAAGTCAGTGTGATTGCGGCAATTTCCGTCAACGGGAATCCGGTCGCTGTGAAGTGGGCACCTCCGTTTCGCGCCAACATCACTCCGCATGTTGTCGAAGGTACCAATTTGATTGAGGTGACTGTGACGAACACCTGGCATAATCGATTGGTTTACGACGCCAATTTGCCGGCTGCGAAAAAGAAAACATGGACGATCAGTGGTCCTGATAAAAACAAAGACTTGGTGCCCGCCGGAATGGCCGGCCCCGTTTCAATTCGTGTGGGCAAGGTCATTGAATTCTGATCACACGGACGGATTGACGATCCACGGGGGTTCCACCAATCTTTTAATTCATCATCGCATTGCAACCATCACCTGAGCCATCTGCCGTCATGTTTCCTGAGAAGATTCTAAATCGTTTGAGAAAGTCTGGCGTGGTCGCTGGTTTTTCAGTCGAAAAATTGGAGCACGCTGTTCCCTTGACCCGTGCGCTGCTAGCCGGTGGCATCGATACGATCGAACTGTTGCTGCGAACCGCTGACGGGATTGATTCAGTCAAAGCGATCTGCGACGAAGTCCCCGAAATGCAGGTCGGTGTGGGCACGATCTTAACGCCGGAAACTGTCAAAGAAGTGCAAGCGGCGGGAGCACATTTTGGCGTTTCACCGGGAATGAATCCACGAGTCGTGCGAGCGGCCGAAGAAGTTGGGCTGCCATTTGCGCCGGGCATTGCGACGCCATCTGATTTAGAATCGGCAATTGAATTGGGGTGCCGGTTCGTCAAATTTTTCCCCGCCGAAGTAACCGGGGGCGTGGGTTACCTTCGCAGCATGAGTGCTCCCTACAAACACTTGGGCATCGAGTACTTCCCGCTTGGCGGACTGAACGCCGACAATATGGTCACCTACTTGAACGAACCCAACGTGGTCGCCATCGGCGGTTCGTGGATTGTCAAGCAAGATTTGGTGGATAACAAAGACTGGGACGGCATCACTGCACGTGCTGCCGATGCAATCAGAACAGCAAAAACAGGCATGAAGAATGAGTAAGGTTGTCGTCACGTTTGGTGAAATTATGGGCCGCATGGCGGCACCCGGAAATTTGCGATTGCGTCAGACTCGCGAATTCGAGGCCACCTATGCAGGAGCCGAAGCCAGCGTGGCGGCTTCGATTTGCAACTTTGGTGGCGTTGCTCGCTACGTCACCGCACTGCCCAAGCACGCACTGGCCGATGCAACCGTTGACTCGGTTCGGGCGGTCGGCATTGATACCAGTTGCATCCTTCGCACCGACGAAGGAAGACTTGGTCTGTATTTTTTAGAAACAGGTGCGAACCAACGGCCCAGCAATGTGATCTACGACCGAGCGGATTCAGCGATCGCGATCACCGCTGCTGATCAGTACGACTGGGAAGCAATTTTTAGCGATGCCCAGTGGTTGCATCTGAGCGGTATCACGCCAGCTTTATCATCGCAGGCGGCCAATGCAACGTTGGTTGCCGCCCAGAAAGCAAAAGAAGCCGGCGCAACCGTTTCGATTGACTTGAATTTCCGAGGTAAACTTTGGAAGTGGGCAGCGGGAAAGTCAGCTCGCGAGCTGGCCCAAGAAACGATGCAAACAATGTTGCCTTTTGTGGATGTTGTCATCGCCAACGAAGAAGACTGTCACGATGTGTTGGGAATTCAAGCGGGCGAAACCGACGTGCATTCCGGTACGCTTGATACATCCCGCTATCCAGATGTGGCCCGACAGGTCGTAAAGCAATTCCCCAACGTCAGTAAAGTGGCAATCACGCTGCGTGAAAGCCTGTCAGCTTCGCACAACAATTGGGGAGCGATGTTGTACGACGCGGCATTGGACAAAGCCTTTTTTGCACCACTGGGCAACGATGGAAACTACCAAGCTTACGAAATCAAGAACATCGTTGACCGCGTTGGCGGTGGAGACTCGTTTGCGGGTGGATTGATTTTTTCACTGACCACTGCCGAGTTAAGCGAACCGCAGACTGCCGTTCGTTACGCGGTCGCCGCATCCTGCTTGAAACATTCCATCAAAGGCGATTTCAACTACGTCAGCCGCAGCGAAGTCGAAGCCTTGATGGGCGGTTCAGCTTCAGGCCGCGTTGTGCGATAGGATTGAATGCGAAGTCCAGAGAGCGACACAAACGGCGCAATTGTGTCGCCCTCCGGGCTTTGCACTTGCAGACCTTAGGAACGTGCGACTTTTTATAGTCACCTTTCGCTCCGCGAAAGCAGCGGATTCGCTACTTTCGCGGAGCGAAAGGCGACACTAATTTCCCGCTCGTTCCATAGCTTCCAGTCGGCTGGCAAGGCTCGTTTGAAAATGCGATGAACCAGTGAAGAATGATGTTCGGTCAAAGTTGTGGGGTATAAAAAGGCTGGAAGCCTATGCCACTTATTATTCCGACGGTTCTTAAGCGTAGGCCGTAGCGAGTGAAGCGAGTTACGGCAGGACTGCAAAAAAATGCCGTAACTCGCTCCACTCGCTACGGCCTACGAGAATGTCTGGCGATTAGCGAGCCTGCACGGTTGGAGGTGGCATTCACTCAGAATGCGTCTCTCTTCAATCAATTACCGCTCAATTCGATCACTCGCTGCAAGTCTTCGGGTTTGAACGGTTTTGAAACGTAGTCATCCATCCCGGATTCGATGCACTTTTCGCGATCGCCTTTCATCGCTTCGGCCGTCATCGCGACGATGAAGCGATGTGTCTTGGAATCTTTTTCAAACTCGCGTATCGCTTCGGTTGCCTCGTAGCCGTTGAGTTCGGGCATTTGAATGTCCATCAAAATCAGATCGAAATCTTCTCGCGTTGCGTGATCAACTGCTTCACGGCCGTTGACGGCCAGCGTGACGTCATGCCCCCATTTCTGCAAAAAGCCCATCGCGACGCGTTGATTGACCAAGCCATCTTCGACCAACAAGATTTTCCGGGGCGACAGTGTTGGCACCTCTGGAATCAGCAACCCAGACGAATTCTTTGCGACAACATCAACTCCTTTCACTTCCAGCACCACATCCAACAGCTCCGATGCGATCACTGGTTTGGTAATGTATCGTTCAACGCCAACACGACGCAGCCTTGGTGGATCAAGCCCACTGACCGAGGACGATAGAATCACAATGGGACCACAATTATCGAGGCCTTGTTCTATCAATGCTTCGGCAAATTCAAGCCCATCCATTCCCGGCATGTGGAAGTCTGACAGGATCATCCCAAACTCTTTTCCGTCACCTTGAAAATCGGTAACGATATCGAGTGCCTGTTGGCCGCTTTCAGCCAAGACGGGCTGCATTTGCCAGTGACGAATAATCTCTTCCAAAATTCGACGGTTTGTTGAATTGTCGTCGACGACCAAGACGAGCATTCCGGCTAAACGTGCAAGCTCGGCTGGACGTTTCGGGGTCTGATCTGCAACGACACCAAGACGGACCAGGAAGTGGAATGTCGTTCCGCTGCCAGCTTTGCTTTCGACCCAAACACGCCCGTCCATCAACTCAATCAGCCGCGACGAAATCGTTAGACCAAGTCCGGTCCCGCCAAATTCGCGAGTCGTCGAAGAATCGGCTTGGGCAAACTCTTCAAAGATCTTCTGCTGTTTCTCTTCCGCAATTCCAATGCCCGTATCGCGAATGGTGAAGTGCAAAAGTGCTGAACCGTCGGACATCTCTTCTGGATTGACATCAACAACGACTTCACCATTTTCGGTGAACTTAATCGCGTTGCCGACAAAATTGACAATGATCTGTCGCAGACGCCCTGGGTCACCAACGACTTGATTGGGGATCGAAGGATCAATTCGTCCGGCGAGTTCCAATCCCTTTTCTTCCGCCTTAAAAGTCAGCAACTTGACTGCCTTGCCAACACAATCACGGACGTTGAAGCTGACTTCCTCCAGCTCCATTCGTCCCGCTTCGATTTTCGAGAAATCAAGAATGTCATTGAGCAACCGCAACAACGACTGCGACGATTCTCGCACCAATTGCAAAAACTCTCGTTGTTCGCCATCCAGTCGCGTCGCGGACAACAGTTCCGTCATTCCAATGATGCCGTTCATTGGCGTGCGTATTTCGTGAGACATATTGGCCAGAAATTCACTCTTGGCACGGTTCGCCGAATCGGCAGAATTCTTGGCGGCCAACAATTCCTGGTCGGCATGTTTGCGCTGGGTGATGTCACGGCCGATACCGACCATGCCCATGACTTCACCGTCTTCGCCTTGCAAGGGAACTTTAGTCGTCGAAAGCCAGATCAAACTTCCATCACTTTTCTGAAACGATTCTTCCTGGCCAAGCATCGCTTCGCCGGTACGCATCACAATCTGGTCGTCGGCTACGAAATTGCAGGCCATTTCAGCGGGCAAAAAATCGTAGTCCGTTTTACCGATCAATTCGTCTACCGATTCCAGGCCAAACATTTTTAGCGTGGCCACGTTGCCCGTCACGAATCGCCCGCATCGATCTTTGACGTAAATGATGTCTGGGATATTGGTGGTGATCGTCTTAAGCAGATCCCTTTCCCTGGCAAGTTCCAACTCGGCTCGCATTTGAAGCGTCACATCGCGAGAAATACCGAAGGTCCCCATCGTGTCCCCCGACGCATCCCGCAGTGGTAACTTCGTCGTCGAGCACCAGGTGTCTTCCTGATCGTCCCAGTTTTCTCGTTCGACTTTGCCGACAATTGATTCACCGGTTTCGATGATTGTTTGCTCATCCGCAAACGCTCGTCGAGCGTGCTCTTGGCCAAAATAGTCGGCGTCAGACTTTCCAATCAGTTCGGATGGATCCGGAACGCCCAAGTGCTTCGCCTGCGCGTGACTGACCCGAATAAACTTGCTTTGCTTATCTTTGAAGTAAACCGAATCAGGAATGTTTTTCATCAACGTTTCCAGCAAGAACTCAGCTTGCTGGGTCTCTTTCTCCGCCTGCTTCTGTTTGCTGACGTCCCAAAAGGCAAGTTCAATTCCGACGGTTTCGTTGTCTTCATCGAAAACGGGAATCCGCAGCGCTTCGATGTATCTTTCGCTTCCATCGGCCATCACGTGACATTGGATAACGTGCTCGCCCTGTCCACTCGCCATCACATTTTGATCTCGTTCAATCATCGATTGGGCGGCGTTTTCCGGTAAGAGATCAAAATCGGTTTTGCCGATCAGTTCCTGCGGTTCTCGCCCAAAGCACTTGCAGAACGAATCATTGACGTACAGAACATGCCCTTGTCGATCTTTACGAACGACACAGGTATTCATTGCAAGCGTATCGACGTCCGTGATTCGAATCGTTTTCGATGTGCTACTTGAGTCTGTTGAATCCATTTGAAAACCCTTCGAATTCGTCGGCACAAAAAGGCAGGTCACGCCACTTGTCTTTCGCGCCGTTGCTGCCGTCATTGTAACTCATCGCGGACTAGGCTTTGGCATCCATTGAACCACTCTGGCTCCCATGTCCCCTGGCTCCCATGTCCCCCAAATCCTGGTCAAACTCCACTGAACCAGGATTTGGGGGGACATGGGAGCCAAAAGAATTGCGTCGTTTCCAATGATCGCGGCTATGATGCGATCCGGCGAGTCTTTCTGAATGCGATTGTTCAGCAACGCGACCGGCTCAGCAGAACCACGATTGACCCTGAAAATAAAACGGAGCAATCAGCGATGGCCGCTGACCGCCGACCGCTGACCGCTGACCGCTGACCACTAGACTAGTCTGGATGGCGGACTAGCGGCTTGCCTGGACATTGAAGCACCTATGAGTGTTTCCATGCCCACTTTCCGCTTCCAGCAAAATTTATCAGGTTCCAGGACTCGTTTTGGACTTGCCTCGGAAGGCAGACTTTTGAATTCGATTGAACGGGCATTGCAGCGAACCGCGGTGATCATTCCGGCCAGAAATGAACAGGATTCGCTGCCATTGGTGCTGGATGATTTGCCCAACGTTGGCGTGGTGATCATTGCCGACAATGGATCGACCGATTCAACCGCCGCGATCGCCAAACAAGCCGGATGCCAGGTCGTTTCTGAACCGATCCCCGGTTATGGACGTGCATGTTTAGCTGCGATGCACCACCTGGAAAGATTTTGCAAAGACGAATCATTGGCAATCGATTACGTCTGTTTCCTTGATGGCGATTACAGCGACCATCCCGAACAGCTTCAACAGATCTTGCTTCCGATTCTGCACGACGAATCAGATTTTGTTTTGGGCTCACGTTTGCTGGGCCAACGCGAATCAGGTTCCATGCCGCCGCAGGCCGTTTGGGGAAACCGCTTGGCATGTTTTCTGATGAATCGGATTTGGAAAACGGACTTTACCGATCTGGGGCCGTTCCGAGTGATACGACGTCAATCGTTGATCGATTTAGACATGCAAGATCTGAATTTTGGCTGGACCGTCGAAATGCAAGTCAAAGCAGCGGTAGCAAAGTTACGAACCATTGAAGTTCCGGTCCGCTACCGTCGCCGAGTCGGCGTCAGCAAGATCAGCGGCACCGTTTCGGGTACCATCAAAGCAGGCTACAAGATTTTATTCACGATCGCGAAGTACGCCTGGAAAACCAGGAATGGTTAGCGAACTGCCTCGCTTTGGCTCGACCTTTCCCGCAGAGCGGTCTGTCGATCAAATCATAGTCGCCTTTCGCTCCGCGAAAGATGCGTCCACAAACGCTGCTTTTGCGGAGCAAAAGGCGACTATTAATTTGGATCTCAGCGGTAATGGTGAGCCGCTGCCCGTCAGGCCTCCGGCAGTGCGGTAAGCCCGGCCGCTTACGCGCCTGCGGCTCACTTTAATCGACAAGCCGAGAGCGGGAGAAGTGATTAAATGTAACAACACACGACCTCCGCAGCGGTGGGTAAAAGCGTAGGTTCTACTCGAGAAGCTATCTTTCAACGTTCCAACAACCACGCAATCACAATGCTTCCTAAACTGGTCTACTTACTCTTCTGTTGCCTGTCCTGCTCGCTTGGTTCAGATTCCTGCTTCGCTGGCCGAAACGTTTATCTCGGTACTGCGACCGCAAGGAATGCCGTTTCAATGAATGATGTCGATCATTCAACTTGGGACCGTTTACTGCAATCGCATGTAAGTGAATCTGGCAACGTTGATTACAAGAAATGGCATGGCTCGGCCAAGGACGTCAAAGACTTGGATCGATACTTAAATCAGCTTTCTGCTGCGAGTCAGAAGTTGCCCGCCAGCAAACAATCAAAGCTGGCGTTCTGGATCAATGCCTACAACGCTGTCACGGTGAAGGGAATCCTGCGTGAGTACCCGACGACCAGCATCCGCAATCACACGGCGAAGTTGTTTGGATACAACATTTGGGACGACCTACAGTTGTATGTGGGTGGCACCGCGTTTTCGCTTAATCAGATGGAGCATGAAATTCTGCGGAAGATGAATGAACCTCGAATTCATTTTGCGATTGTCTGTGCGTCAAAAAGCTGTCCTCGTTTGTTGAGCCGAGCCTTTGTTGCCAGCGAGGTCGAAGAGCAACTCGATTCCAATGCCAAGCACTTTTTTGCTCAGCCCGCCAATTTTCAGCTCACCGGAAACACGGTAACGCTTTCGTCGATCCTGAAATGGTTTGGCGAAGACTTTGGCAGCAATCAAAGTGCTGTAATGCGGCGGATCACTCCATGGCTTCCGGCTGAAGCGGCCAGTTCGATTGACGCGGCTAGGGTGAAGCTAAACTATGCCGAATATGACTGGTCGCTAAACGGCAGCTAGATTGCCGGGTGGTTTGGGTACAATGGAAGGGTAGATCGCGTTCCTTTAGCGAATCCCAACTGCCTCTCCGTTCCCAAATAGTTTCGCACCATGCGTGTTTTGCTCGTCCTACTCGTTTGCTTTAGCTGGGCCACGATCGCTCGATCGGCTGATGCGATTTCGTTGTCCGATCGCAAACTGATTTCAGAAATCAACCAAGCAGTGGGGCAGGCCGGGAAACACTTCGCAGCGGGCGAGCATGAGCAGGCAGGTCAATCGATTCAGTCTGCGATGGCGATGGTGGGCGAACTGGGCAGCAATTCTCCCGAGCTTGTGGGCAAGATCCAACCAGCGATTTCGAGAATCCAAAAGGCGCACATGATGCTGGAATTCGAGGGCGTGATGCTGCCGCCTTTCCAGCCACCCAGATTAGCACTCGAAGAAAAGAAGACTCGCAAAACAAAGACAGTGTCTGCCAAGCGTCAAGCCAAGACGCCCGTTATTCCGAAAGCGGATCCTTTTAGTTTCGCAAACGCCGTTGCCCCGATTTTGGACAAGCGATGCGGTCGCTGCCACATCGACGGTGCCCGTGGTGGTTTTAGCATGACCAGCTTCGCGGCGTTGATGAAAGGACCGCCCGAAGGCGTGGTGATCTTTCCCGGCGATAATGTTGGCAGCCGTTTGATCGAAACGATTGAAACGGGTGACATGCCGCGCGGTGGAGGCAAAGTGACGCCCGCAGAGTTGCAAATTCTTAAAACATGGATTTCCAAGGGAGCGTTGTTTGACGGAAACGATCCATCCGTCCCCATTCGATCGATCAAGGCATCCGTCGGCAGTGCGCCCACAACCGCCGACCCGATGAACAACGCGAATGTGCCGATGAAGGCCATGAAGGCGACCGGAAAAGAAACGGTTAGCTTCGCCAAGGATGTCGCCGGACTGCTGATCGACAATTGCAAGGGCTGTCACATCGATGCGATGCAAACGCGAGGTGGATTGAACATGGATTCGTTTGCCACGCTGCTTCGCGGTGGCGATAGCGGTTCGATGATCAATCCTGGCAATGCCGAAGCAAGTTTGCTGATCAAGAAATTGCGAGGGACCGAAGGTGACCGCATGCCGGGGGGCGGACGACCGCCGCTTTCTGAAAGTGACATTCAATTGGTCGCGACGTGGATCAATGAAGGAGCAACTTTGGACGGGGACAGTGATCGCCAACCGCTTCGAGTGATGAACCAACTTGCTTGGGCGGCAAGTGCTTCGGCCAGCGAGCTGAGCCGGAAACGATCCAAGACAGCGGAGATAAATTTGAAGTTGGTCGCATCGACCGGCGTCGAACCTCAATCTGTTATCACTGACCATTTCCTGGTCACGGGAACGGCATCGAAAAAGACGTTGGAACTCGTAGGTTCGCTAGCCGAAAAGCAGATCAAGACTGTTGAAAGCGTGGTGCCAGAATCGGATGGTCCGGCAGAGGATTTTTACCGCGGGAAAGCGACGATCTATGTGCTGCCCAAACGTTATGACTACAGCGAATTTTCCAAAATGGTCGAGCGTCGGGGGATCCCAAGTGAATGGCAATCGCATTGGCGGTTCGACGGCATTGACGGCTACGTTGCCATGGTTGCGACCGAACGGGATGACGCGAAGGAGATCGAAAGCCGGTTGGTGACGCCGCTTACTGCACTTGCGATCGCAACACGCGGCAGCGAAGTTCCGCGATGGTTTGCTGAAGGCGTCGGTGTCGTGACGTCGATGCGAAAGGCCAAGCTAGACCGAGAAGAACGCATGCGGATCGAATCTGAAACGGCGACTGCGGTTTCGGCGATGAAAGACGCCAAGAGTTTCCTGGATGGCAAAATGTCGCCCGAGCAAGCCGACCGTATCGGTGCCGCGATCGCCACGACGTTGCTGAGCCGAAACCAACGTCGCAATTATGACCAATTGCTACAAGAGCTTGAAAAAGGCGGTTCCTTTGAAACGGCATTTGCCAAAGTGTTCCGAGCGACTCCCAAGGAGTTTATCGATACTTGGCTGAAGTACGTTCGTTAAAAGCAAAGTAGCACGGCGGTCTCCACCGTGAATCACGGTGTAGACTACCGTGCCACTTTGCTGCCGAACTACACCATGCACTTGGTGATTGCTTCTTTGAGTCCTTCGACGGGGTCACGCGAGGGTCGGAATTCGTGTGATAGGTAGCCGTCGAAACCTGTGTCTGCGATGGCTTTGGCAATTGGCGTGTAGTTGAGTTCCTGCGTGTCGTCGAGTTCATGGCGACCGGGATTGCCGGCGGTGTGGTAGTGACCGAAGTATTGATGGTTGTCTTGGATCGTTCGGATAACGTCGCCTTCCATGATCTGCATGTGATAGATGTCGAAAAGCAATTTGAAGTGATCGCTGCCAACGCGTTTGACCAGTTCGATGCCCCACGTGCTGTTGTCGCACATGTAATCGGGGTGATCGACTTTGCTGTTTAGCAGTTCCATGTTCAGAATCACGCCCGCCTTTTCAGCGATCGGTGCAATCTCTTTGAGCGCCTTCACGCAGTTCTTCATACCGGTCTTGCGATCGATGCCACGCGAATTTCCGCTGAAGCAGATCACATTTCGCCAGCCCTCGGCCGCCGTCGCTTCGACTGCTGCAGCAATCTTTCGTTTGCATTCATCGTGGAACTTTGGTTCGCACAAACCGTTTGCCAGTTTGTGTGAACTGACCAAGGATGCGACGAGCCCATGCTTCTTGACCGTCTTGAAATCTTTGGGTTCTAGCAAATCGATTCCCGACATTCCCAACGCCTTGGCATGCCCCGCTAATTCATTGAGCGACAGTTTGGGGTAACACCACTTTGCAACGGCTTGTTTAAGTCGGCCCTTTGACGCGTCCACTTTGTCAGCAGACGAATCAGGCTTGGCGGATTTGCTGCCTGCATCACTTTCGGCGCTTGCCACCAGAGACGAATTCGCTGCAACGGCAGCGACAACACCTGCGCTGATACTGGCACTGGCACCCGCAAACGCACTTCGCCGACTGATGCGTTTGCCGAGCATTGGATTGGATTCCGGTGATAGACGTGACATTCCCAAGATTCTCCTGAAACGGATGGACAAACCGACACCCCGTTAATTTAATCGGTTCAGATAGATTCGTCGATCAAACCAGCAGATAGATCAGAGTTTGAGCCGCCAAAATTCTTAACATCATGGTCAGCGGATAAACCGCAGCATACGCGGTTGTGGTGGCTTCGCTATCCGACAATGAATTTGCGAAAGCCAAAGCGGGTGGATCCGTCATGCTGCCCGCGACGACACCACAAATGGTCAGATAATTGAGTTTAAAGACATATCGGGCGGCGATCCCAGTGGTCAATAGCGGAACCATCGTGACAACAATTCCGGCGAACATCCAAAGCAATCCATCGGCACTCATTGCCGTGGAAAAAAACGTCCGACCAGCACCAAGTCCCGCACATGCCAGGAAAAGAATGATGCCCATTTCGCGAAGTGCCAGGTTGGCTGAATACGGGATGTACCAAACGAACCAACCGATCCGCCCGATCATGCTCAGCAGAATCGCTGCGATCAATGGACCACCGGCGAGACCAAGTTTGACCGCGAAGGGAATTCCGGGAATCTGAAAGGGAATCATTCCCAACAGCACGCCCAGCGCGATTCCGAAAAAGATGGGTGCGAAATGTGTCTCGTCCAAACTGCGGACGGAATTCCCAAGCAACTCGGTGACTCGATCTAATGCCTCATCGTCGCCGACCACATTGACGACATCGCCGTACTGCAACCTTGTTGTTCCGCGTGCTGCCATTTCAACACCCGACCGGCGAATTCGAGTGACGGTTGCGTTGTACCGTTGGTCCAACGAAAGCTGTCGAAGGGTTTGGTTTAAAACCGACGCTTCGGTGATCACGATCCGCCGCAGCCGAGCGGTACCTTTGGATTCCATTAGATTGACGTCGGTAACTTGGCCAATCATCGGAACAAAACGCTGCAGGCCTTCTTCGCTACCAACAACTTGAATGACATCGCCTTCGCCAAGGACCGTGTTGATCGTCGCTGCTGCCACTGAATCTTCACCGGCTCGCCGTATCCGCGAAATACGTATCCCGGTTTCTTCCAATCCTGGCAGATCACCAAACTTGACTCCCGCAAGCCGGGCATTGTCGATCAGCAGGCTCTGCCGATTGATCGGCGGCAACGAACTCTTGCCGTTGGTCTCTGACGAATCGACTTCTTGATCAAGATTGATCCGAAAGAGACGCTTCATGATTAGCATCGCCGCAATGATTCCGACGATCCCGCCGGGGTAGGCGACTGCGTAGGCCGACGCCAATGTCTTCACGTTTTCAGGTCGGCTTTTCTCTGGATCTTCCAGCGATGCGACCGCTTGTTGGGCAGCACCGAGCGACGGTGTGTTGGTCGTGGCACCGCTGAACAGACCGCCCGCGGCGTAACCGCTAAGCCGACCCGAAGATTGAAAGACGCCATGAAAAACACAGATCAGCAAGAAGCCTTGCAACACGACGGCAAAGGCAAGTGAATTCAGAACGATGCCTTGTTGTCGCCATAGCTGGACGATGCCTGGTCCCAGGTGTAATCCAATCATGAAGACAAACAGCACCAGCCCGAACTCTTTTGCGAATTCAGAAATCTCGGGCTCGATTTCAAATCCAAAATGCCCCAGCAAGATCCCCGCAAACAAAACTCCGGCTGACCCCAGCCCGATTCCGCGAAAACGCACACTGCCAAGCAGCAAGCCGCTGACAGCGACGGAGGTCAGGACGAGAATTGCTTGGATGATGGGAGACATGGACTGCCGGAAAAAACGCTGCGAAGAGTTGAGTCAAGAAAACATCGGCCGGTAAGCTACACAACCGAATCAACCAGACACAAGCACCGTCGCGATCGCCGAACCTTCCGATGTATGCGATAACGCAATCACCGCTGGCTTGTCCATCGACATCGTCTCGGTCACCAGGTTTACGTTGCGATTGGCAACGTTATGACCAATCGTTGGTGGGATCTGCTGGTGTTGGATCACCAGCGCCGCGACGGCAACGTTGATGGAACCTACCGCTGCCCCGGTATGCCCAAGCGAAGAAACCGGTGCCGTCACCGGAACACCGGGCAGAGCCTTGTTGATCGCCTGTTCTTCGGCCAAATCAATCGACGGGTCACCACAAGCTTGGCTGATCACGGCACCGATTTGGTCCGCATCAATGCGCGCTTGCTTGATCGCATCTCGGATCGATAACTCAATTGCTTTGACCGACCCTCGACCGGCCGATGAACTTGGCGAGATGTCTCGCTTTGCTTGATACATCCCTGGCGATGGAACGAAACGGGAAACCATCGAGGCGATGCTTGCGATTGGTTTTACCTTGCGAGCGACCGCTTGATCGATTGATTCGATGACAAACGAAACTGCCGCTTCACCGCCAACGACGCCCACCGAGCCGTGATCGTGCGGGCGTGACGAAAACGAAACAGGGTCACTGACTTCGGGAATCGGCAAGTCGCCGCGGTAGTTCAACCGCGTGGTGTTGATGCGAGTTCCCGATGACCCCGTCACCATCAACTTGGCAATCGAACGTTCTAAACACGATCGTGCTTCCATCATCGCGGCGGGGCCGGATACGTCACCCAAGACCAGCGAATTGTTGGGGCCATGCGCACCGATCGAAATGCCCACGTGACAGGCCGGCATGTTGGGCAGGTACTTCAGCATCCACAGCGGAGTGACTTTCTTCATCGCCGCGGAACCGAATTCTGCTGCGCTGAACACACCGTCTTCGTCACAGCACGCCAGGTACGCGTCCTCCATTTCCGACGGCGGTCCATAGTACATCTCGCCGCCAAAAACAGTGCCGACATCGGCGGGCTGGAAATCGGTTTCTGTTGTCAGCGGAAATGCATCGGTCAAACCAGCATCGTCGATCGCGAGCGTCGATGCTGCGAATGCTGTTTGAATTTCGCGGCACATCACCTTCAACGCTTTCCGCGGCCGAACGTATTGCTTGGGATCAAAGTCGATGATCGGGCCACCAATCCACAAACCGTCGGGTTTTGAGACCGCACCGGGCTTGGCACCTTCGTCGGTGCGGTTGGCAAGCGAAGTGATTCCAGAGGTTTCTGCACAGAGGGCGTCGAAGAAGTCCTGACGCCCCATTCCGATCGACGAAACGACTCCAAGTCCGGTAATAACAGTGTTTTTCGGGGACATGGAGTCGGGCAAAGAGTTGAGAGAAAGACTGCGCGGGTGTGATTATGATTGCCGCGGGCTGTTTTGACCAGCGACTGTTTTTGACCAGCGATGGGAGAAAATCGCCAAGTCGACTACGACCTGCCCGTAGCTGGTCCCGCCAGGGTTCAGGCGAGGTTCGGTCGAGGTTCAGTCGAGGTTCAGGCGAGGTTCAGGCGAGGTTCAGGCTGGGCTGATGAAAATGTTTGCGTGGAGGGAAACTGGACGACTTTGGGGGTTTGTGGCTGACCGGCCTCGGTGTTGATTGCAAATTGCAAAAT
>NZ_LWSK01000120.1 GCF_001642955.1 Rubripirellula obstinata
CTCGGCTACGCCGCGAAACCGAGCCAGAGAATTGGTGAGATAGAACGCTGCCATCCGGGGATTTACATCCCCGGCAGAGAGCTTCCGTCCCTCCCGGGACTATTCACCAGCGTTATGATCGCCTGCTGGCACGGTTTGCCGGAACAGCTAAGTAGGCCGGAACAAGGAGTCTTCGACGCAGTTCCGGCAATCCGCGTCGACACTGTTTGCCGGAACAGCGCCGAAGCGGCTCGTTACCGGCCTACGCCTGAGGCCATCGGTTGGGAACATAGCGCGAAATGCTGCTAAATCGGCGTTGGGATCCATTGACCCGTTTAGGCCGAGACTGCTATGGATCAATCATTATGACGAACTACTCCTTTACGCATCTGTTTCGACGGCTTCGGCATCAGGCGTTTTCAGCCTGGTTGCTGGGTGGTTTGCTGGGCGGGTGTTTCACGCTGGCGTTATCACCGCAGTGGGCCTTCGCCGCTGAAACTGTAGACGCTCAGAACACCAGCAATGCTTGTGTTTTGCTGAAGAATGACAATGTGATTTTCGGGACGGCTTACCAAGTCGGCGAGTACGTGGTGATCCGTCGGGGCGATCAAAGTGAATTGCGTTTGCCTCGCACGGCGGTCGCGTGCTGGGCTGGTTCGACGGCTGATTTGTATCGCTATCGAGTCGATCATCGCTTAGCGACTGGCTATGACATTCACATTCAAGAAGCTGAATGGTGTTTGCAGAACGACCTAATCGATCTTGCAAAAAGCGAGCTTCAGCAAGCCAAAGAAATGATGCCTAGCAGCCCTGCGGTGGCTCGACTAGAAGAACGAATCCGACGAATCACTTCACCGAATCGGGTTAGCGTGCCGACCGTGGACAACGTGATGCCTGTCGTTCACGAACAGGAACCGGTGGCGACAAACGTCGTCCATCCGCAAGCGATCAGCGAATTCGCTCGCAGTGTTCAGGTGACTTTGCTGAATCGTTGTGGCAACTGTCACGCAACCGATACCGACAGAGCTTGGACCATTGCATCGCCGCCAGGGAAAACGCGAGCGTCCGCTGAAATGACGTCCCAAAACATGTTGGCGACGTTGCCGTTCATTGATTCGGCACAGCCGCTAAACAGCGTCTTGTTGACGAAAGCATTAACGGCCCACGGTGGTGCGGCGGCGTCGCTTGGGCCACGGCATGCCAAGGCTGTCTATTCGCTGAGGCGATGGTTGTTGTTGGTCGGGCAATCGGATCAGACGCAAGCTGCGATCGAATTACCAGCACCCACTGAATTTGTTTCGGAAGATACCGCTGGGCCCCGTTGGGCTGCGTCCGAGTCAGAGATTGCCGAACCCTTGCCGCAGGATCGGGATGATCGATCCTCGACACCAAGCCGAATGCCCGAAGTCGAAGACCCATTTGATCCAGATCTGTTCAACCGACAATTTCATCGGTAGGCGGTGGTACCGAAGCTTCTAGGTGAACACCACCTCGTAGGCCGTAGCGAGCTTCCAGCGAGTTACGGCGGTGCGCAAACTGCCGTAACTCGCTAGAAGCTCGCTACGGCCTGCATGCTGGCGATCAGGGAAATGTGCAGCTTGCAATGTTGCTGCGTTGCAATGTTGCTGCGTTGCAATGATTTTCATCAGGCCACTTCCAGCTTGTGGTTGTGCAGTCACAGGCTGAAAGCCTATCCACTTTTTTAATCCACAAAACGCTGGATCATGGTGGCCGAAGCTTGGCCTTGCGGCGTGATGTTGGCTGAAACGAACGAGTCGCCTGCTGGGATTCCTGGAGCGGTGCAAGCGTTGATTGGACACGCCTGATCCAGTTTGGTCAGGTTGCGAATTGGAAATAGGTCGCCGCCCAAGCTGCTTAAACTGGCGATGATTTCGACCATGCCACCGCCGGCACCCAGATTTCCGAAGTGGCCTTTCGCGGTGGTCACGGGTGGTTGAACGCTGACGTCACCAAACACTTCAACGATCGCGGCGGCTTCTTGTTGGTCGCACGTCATCGTGCTCAAGCCATGAGCATGAATGTGACCGATGGAACTTGGGTCGCGTTTGCCGACGGCTCCGCGGTAAACGTTGGTCAGCGCGACTTGCAAATGCGTGTTGTCGTCATCGGTGCGTGGACCAACGGCGCTGCTTGAATAACCGACGATTTCGCCCAGGATGTTTGCACCGCGTTCTTTGGCATGTTCCAGAGTTTCGCAAACCAACGCACCGGCACCTTCGCCCAGGACGCTGCCGTTGCGGTCTGAATTGAAGGGACGCGACATTGTGGTGTGGTCATCCTGTTTTGACGCCAGCGTTTCTTGCATGTCAGCGTGCAGCGAACGTAGCGGGTGGATTCGCGAGCCGGTCGATCCAACGATCAACGCATCGGCGTGACCGCGAACCAGTGTTGAATAGGCTTCGGACAACGCCGCGCCGGCGGACGCCTCGCGAACCGTGATTGAATTATTGGGGCCGCGCAGATCGTTGTAGATCGCAATGTGGCTGGCCGGCATGTTGGGCAAGTACTTCAGTAGCCAAAGCGGATTGACTTCTGGTCTGCCCGTCTGGCCCCACTTTTCAAATTTGAACTCGCCGTCTTCGAGACACTTTTCGATTCCGCGAGCAAATTCTTCGGGCAGCGACATGATGTAATCACAGCCATAGAGGACGCCGATGCGTTCCCGGTCATGTTTTTCCAGATCCATGCCGCTGTGGTGCAGAGCCAATTGGGCGACGGCGACGCCCATTTCGATTTCGCGGCACATCACCTTGCTGCCTTTGCGGATCGTTCGCTGCAGCTTTTTGTCCATCGGGCCATAGTCTGCGATATCGCCGGTGAACTCGACTGCTTCGGCACCATGGTCGATTGACAGAACACCCTGCGGCACTTGGGTCAGCCCGCGGATTCCGCTGTCACCGGATCGCAGTTTTTGGACCAGCGAATCGGGAGCGTTTCCAAGCGGACAAACGACGCCGATTCCCGTAATGACAACACGTTTTGGCGAAGGATTTTCCATAAAGATCAGCGGCCAAGAGCCAATTACAGGCGAAGAATTGCAGTGAATCGCCCGGTCAAGGCGCACCGCATTCTAGCAGCGAAGAAAACACCGGGTACCGGGGATTAGGCAAGAGATGGGACTTGCCTGGGGTGATGGAAATCGCTGATCGAAATCGTCTGGCGGCTGATGTGATCGAGCCGGAGAGATGATTACAAATTGCAAGGTGAACATTGCAAATTGCAAAATGAAGGATGCCATTTTACGGGGGAAAAACTTGCAATTTGCACTGTTCAATTTGCAATTTGCAATCTTTATCCTCGTTGCATCCACAATCCTCCACCTAAAACCTTTGCCGAACGCGTCCTAATAGCGTCCACGGTTCGCACCGCCAGCTTGCCCGATTCGGGGTTGGCTGGGCGATGCGGGAGCCATGGGGATGCTGGTTAAATTCTCTGACGCTCGGCCGCGGAATTCGACAAACATCAACGCGTCCGCACGGCCTGATGTCGATCCGGTCAGTGCATCCATGTTGAAAAGCGGAATGGCTGACTTGGTTCGTTCGGGACTGGCCACAACGCCGCAGGAAAGTAGCAACACCATATCCGACGGCCAGCGGAATCGTTCGTGCAAACGCCAGCTAACCACCTGAGGAACGTCGATTCGAGTTTTATGAATCTGGTTGTTCGGCAGCGGCAATTCCAGATCGACGTGGTTGAACTTATCGACTTGGTCAATCTCTGCTTTGATCACGCAATCGATCGCTCGGTTGTCCGTGGAAAGAAGCGGACTGATCGACAACTTGTAGCCTTCTTGGACCTCGCCGGTTTCCGGTTCATACGGCGGCCAGCCTGCGGCGGCGGGGCGAATGTTGCGAACGTAGTTGCGGCCACGTGTGCTGGCTAGTTTTTCAGTCTGTCCGTTGAACATGGTCAGGTTTAAATCTTGCACCTGACGAGTGTCCGATCGTTGACGCAGAATGTTCATAACCAACGCGGCATTCTCCTTGCTCAACAACCACGCTTGCACGCCGGGCGAATCAACCGAGACATGCTGCATCAACATGTGGGCACGGCTTCGCCAGTTTGCATTGCCAACCGTCATCACTTTCAAGTTCATCACCTGAGGTTCTTTTTCGCCCGCGACAAATCGATCCACGATCCCTGAAACGACTTGATGCATTTCAGAGGTGTGATAGATCGAAAGTTTTTCGCGGTCGGCGTTCAGGAACCCAAACGGTGCGGTGAACCAAACGTCGGTGCCGGTTTCGCGAAGCACCCAATCGATCACGGCCTGTTCAGGATGATCGTGCTTGGTCAGATAACCGGTGTAGGGACGCAGGTCGTAGACGCGGTGTTCTTGACCGGCGGTTCGGGGCAGACTGCCGCCGCTGCCAAGCTTGCCTTGTGAATTGGGAGCTTGCCCGGTTCGCTTCGCAGGCAAGTTTTGCAGGCTGGGTGGCGTGTCGGCTGCGGGCCCACCGGGAAACGCCATCGCTTGACCCAACGCGTCGCTGGGTGCCGTTGAGGCAAGAATTCCTGTGACGATCAAAGCGGCAGCTAGGATTCTCTGGCGTGGAAAGAGGCGTGCAGATCGGGGGTACGTTGAATGTCGGTGCATCAAAACCAGTCCTGGGCAGTCGGAAAAATCCGGGCGATGACTTGGCTTTAACGAAAGTTGACATTTCAGGGCAAGATGTTTCTTGGCAAACTATCACCCTGCTTTGCTAGCATTTCGCCTGAAAATCCGGTGAAAAATTCGACTCAAAAGTGGCTGCGCGTCTTCCTCGTTTTAAGCCAATCGCCTACGCTTCGTATTCGGTATGCCAGGATTGAAGTGGCGAGTGGATCGCCTTGCCGACCGAATTGCACGAACAAAAAAGGACTTTGTGATGACACGCATTCCACTGATTCAAGCCGAAGAAGACGCACGACTTCGCAGCGAACGATTGAACCTTAGCATCGCGGAGATGGGACTTTCGGTTCGCACGACGAACTGTTTGGAAGAGACCGGAATTTTGACCGTCCGCGATTTGTTGCACGCGACTCCGCGACGCTTGTTGTCGATCAGCAACTTTGGCGAGAAGACTCTTGACGAAGTTTACGCGGCGCTTGAAAAGTTGGGCTTCTATCGCCCGAGTCGTCAAACGGCCAACGTTTAAAAAATTCGCGAAGCATTAGGTAGCAAGAAACGGTGACAGCCGATCAACAGCCCAAGCCGACGTGGCCATCGCGGTCGCGTTTGCGACGGGCCAGGTTGATGCGTTTCCTGACTCAACCTTGGAGCAAGAAACGCGGCAGCCGAAATCTGGGCGGCGGTGTTTCCAGCACGGTCGGCGAGATCGCTTTTTTCGCCATGCTGTTCATGGTTGGCGTCTTTGGTTTGTCGCTGGTTCTGATCAACCGTTTTTCACCGGCCAACCTGCCCGCCAATTTGCCTCGCACCGACGCGATGTCAACGCCGCTGGGCACTTGGGTTTTGGGGGTGCTTTGCTTGGTGGCGATTGCGACGGGTGTTGCGTCGCTGATCTATCGACTGATGCGTTTCGGCACCAGCAACGAATACCGAAGCGTGCTGGCCAATCGAGCCAGTAAGATCGAACAGGGCGCGATTGAATTGATCGGACCGTCGCAGTCCGAGCGAGTATCCGCGGAGGATGACATCGGCCGTTTGCCCAGTGTGCCGCAGGGGCGAACGCTCAACGACAGTCCGGGTGAACGCTTGGCGTACCGATTGGCGGCGCAAAACCCACCGGGTTCGATCGCAGGGCCGGCGACGTTGTCGTTGCTTTGGAACTCCGTTTGGTTTGTTCTGCTGGCCGTCGCTGTATCGGGATTCTGGCACGGCAACCCGCGTTGGATCTTGACGATCTTGCTGGTTCCTTTCGCCATGATTGGGTACTGGGCGTTCAAGTATTTCCTGACCCAATTGCGTCAGACCGCCGGCGTGGGGCCAACGATTGTCGAAATCAGCCAGCATCCGCTCTACCCCGGCGGATCCTATGAATTGGTGGTTCAGCAGATGGGGCGGATGAAGCTAAAACGCCTCAGTGTCCAGTTAAGCTGTGAGGAAGAAACGTTTTATAGGCAAGGTACCGACGTTCGCGTTGAAAAGCACGAGTCTTTTGTCCAGGTTTTGAGCAAGGATCGCGATGTAACCGTTGACCTAAAGCATGCGTGGGAGCAACAATTGTCACTGGAGTTACCTGCGGACGTCATGCATTCGTTCGTCGGAACCCACAATGCCATCCGTTGGAAGATTGTTGTTACAGGAGCGTCTCGTCCGTGGCCATCGTTTTGCCGAAGTTTTCCCGTCGTCGTTTATCCACAGGGTTTGCCGCCGAAACGCAGCCCGCGGTAAATGTCACGCTATGTCGTGAAGACGGTGTTTACGAAGCCGGCGGCGAGCTGACGGCCAAATGGCAGATTCGGCGAATTTCCGCAAACGAGATTCAGTCGGTCGAAGTGTCCGTGATGTGGCACACCGAAGGCAAAGGCGATGAGGACCTGCATGTCCATCACTTTCACCGAATCAGTGAGAGCCAGATTCGCCGCTTGGGAATTCCTGACCAACATGGCGTTGCCGATCATCACTCGCTCCAATGCAAGTTGCCTGCCTCTCCGCTCAGTTACCATGGTCATCTGATTCACCTGCGTTGGTGTCTTCGCTTGCGTTTATTTTTGGTTGATGGTCGTGAGATCTTGGCCGAGCAACCGTTCCATCTGGTTTCGCCAGGTTCCTATCCGATCAAAGATTCTACAGCAGGCGGAAAATTGGTGACGCGCCGATTGCCGACCATTCGCGGTGCAAGCCATTCCAAGGGTGGCCTCAATCGGGCACCGAATTCAACCTCATCTTCGAAATCGATTCAGAGTTCTCGTGAATCGAAGTAGCCGGGCGTTGCGATCTCACCGGCATTGGTCGGTCGAACCCAATCCTTTTCGGACCGCAGCGGTTCGCCCAGGAAAGATCTCGTTTTACTGCGATGATGAATCACTGATCGATCAGTTGGCGGAATCGTTTTTGGAACACGGATCAGGACAGATTCTCGGCGAACATGGAAGCGGAAAATCAACCTTGGTTTCATCGCTTGTGCAGCGGTTGCAGACTCGGTTCCAATCGACGCATCATCTGCGTTTTGTTCGACCTGAATTTGCTGATCGACTTGGATCTGTCCGATCGACTTTTCGCCATCGTCGAACCGCTTCGCGTCAACTCCGGCAAACCTTGGCGACCTGTTCGCACAACACACTGCTGGTGATCGATGGAGCCGAACAACTCTCGGCATTGGCTTATCACCAATTGCTTCACGCCATTGCTCGTACCCCGGTTTGTGTCTTGGCGACCAGCCATCGCAAGATGCGGCGAATGCCTGTTTTGTTTCAGACGAAAATGAGTCCACCGGTGATTCGCAAACTGACTCGCCGACAGGTTCAACGAGCTAGTTCCGTCGTACGCAACATTGTCGAAGCTGATTTGGCGAGTCGTGATTTGGATATGATTGATAACTTGCGAGACTATTGGTTTGATCTTTACGACTTAGTTCAACCTCATTTGCAACCGTGTGACTCTTATCGCGAGCAGCAATGTGGTTGATCGATTGAACGTTGTTTTGGTTTCCAGATCTGGACTTGGTGGGAAATCAGAAGACATGATCGAAGCGATTGTCGGCAACCTGGCGGGTCGCCCCGGCGTCGACTTGGTGCTGGTTTCACCGCTGGCCGAAATCGATCACGATTCCACTGATCAGTTAACTCTGTTGTCGATCGGTGCCGCGGTCGCGGTTCTGACTTGGGACTCGCCTGAGCAGACAATGTCAGATTTGCGGCGCATTGGATTCGATGGTGTTCGCAGTCCCCACGCCAACGATCCGTCGCAAGGTTCGACGAATGCGACGCAGGTGACGGGTCGAAAGATCTACGCCTTCGACCTTCGTAATGTCGCGACCGTGGATGAATTGATCGACCAACTTGATCGGCTGCGAAAGGTTCAGTCGGTAAAGACATTTTCCCTTGGCTTGCCCTCATCGCCATCGAGTCAGCCAAGAAAATCACCGCTTTCGACACCGCCGCAGCCAAAAGTAGTGGACAAACTTGTGGGGGAATCACGGTCGGTGTCCCAGGACAACGGCGGTCGCCAGCCAACGGAAAACCGACCTCAATCCAGCCTCGGAGACGCGGGACTTGACGATTTGATTGACCAACTAGACGACTTTGACCACTAGCAACTTTGGTCGATTGCCTTGGGGTGGTCTGGCTGATAATCTAGGGGAGTTGAAGGGGTCAACCTTGCTCACCGATGGGGCAGGTTGCGTTGCCCCACCTATCCTGAAAGATACTGGAATCGAATTTCATGGCCGCCATCACAACGCAACATCAAGGTGAGATCCTGGTTGTTGGATTTACCGACAGCAAGATTCTGGACAGCCAAAGAATTGAACAGGTCGGCAAAGAGCTTCAAGCGTCGGTTCCCAGTGCCACGCAAAAGAAACTGTTGCTCAACTTTCGTGGTGTCTCTTTCATGTCATCTGCGATGATCACCAAGTTGGTCATGCTGAACAAAACCTGCAAGGCACAAGGCATTGAGCTGAAGTTTTGCGAAGTCAGTCCCAACGTCATGGAGGTCTTCAAGATCACCAAGCTAAACAAGCTGTTCGACATCCAGGGAACGGAAGAAAAAGCGATTGCCAGCTTTGACAAAAAAGGTTGGTTCGGTTGATCGATGCGGAAGCCGCTCTTTTAGGCAGCGAGATACACGACGAACTCATGCCGCTGTTGTTCGCCTCTTCAGCAAACGTGCATCGCCTGCTTCGCGAATTGGATCCAGAAACCGGCGAAGAACATCTGGGGCGATTACGAGATGTCGCCCAGTGGCTTGATCAGGCGATGGAGTCGGGACGCCAGATGATCGGAGGCGTCTTTCCACCCGATTTCCAAACGCAGTCGTGGCACCAGTTTTCAAAAGCAAGGTTGATTGAACTCAACGTGCCTAAGGCAGAAGTCATCACTTGGTCGGTCGATGAAACGGCCAGTCTGATTGAATCCGAAACTGCTTTTGCGGCGATGCGAATCACCGTCGAAGCGTGTCGAAACGCAATCTGTCACGGCCAGGCAACTCAGGTTGACGTCCAAGCCGCCGCTAAAAATGGCAAGTTTACCGTGTCGATTCAGGACAATGGGATCGGCTTTGATCCCGAACAAATTCCTGAGGGGCATTTTGGCTTGAAGGCGATGAAGCAACGCGCGACGCATGCCGGCGGTGAACTGCTGATCGAGTCCAAGCCAGGATCCGGGACTCGCATCGTTTTTGCGATCTCTTGATCAACGTCGCAAGTTTTGCCTGCCGCTAGTGGTCCATGTCAGCTCAATCTTTGGTTAGGAGGTAGCGGAAGTCGCGTAGACTTTCGGCGTCTCCCTCGTAGCCGAAACTCTTGGCGAGTTCCGCTACCCGAAATTTGAGGTGACGCGGAATACTAGTGGACTGGGACGGCTAATTGTTCGGGAATGCCGTAGCGGAAGTCGCGCAGACTTTCGGCGTCACCCACACAGCCGAAACTCTTGGCGAGTTCCGCTACGGCGAGCCGAAAACCAAGTTGCGGCGGATCGCTAGCTTCGCAAGTTCACTTTTTTGCGGGCATGGTATCCATGTCCTTCAACGACTTTCCAAGCCGTTTGCGTCCGCCGGCACCCGACCGAGTTGACTTGGTAGTTTTGTTATCCGAATGAAACAACGCGGCAACGTTGGGATGCAGTTCATCGTTATCGGCGGGGGTGCCGATCTGTTCGATCGCATCACCGACGCCCAGAAGTACTGATTGACGGACTCCGTCGCGTAACCATTCAAAAAAGTTGACGTTCATCGTGTATTTCGTTTTCTTGAGTGATAAAGAAACTGGCAATTCCGCCCTGCACGCAAAAGCTGCCGCGCGGCAACTCGTATCGTCCTCTTCTAGCAAGCACGAAGGCCCAAAGTCCAGGCGAGAATATCCCAGGTTCCGGTTCTCCGGTTCTCGGTTCCCCGGTTGCGTTGCGTTCGCGGCGGTGATGAATTTTTCGCTTTCCTTTGTCAGTTTTGTCGCACTTTCAGAAAGTGTGCGTTTTTGAAGGCAGACGTGATTCTCGTTAATCGCGGGGCGTCGGCAACTTGTGGCATCTGGCCCAATCTTCGATAGGTATTTTCAATGATTACCTGAGGCCAATCCTATTTGTCTCGCCTTCCTGCTGACTTGTAATCTCGCAAACGATTTAGAAAATGTTTCTAAGTTCAGCCCTGCCTATTCAGTGGAAGTTTCGCGAGACGTCGTAGTCAAAGCGACAATTTGAATCGGCACAACGAAAACGACGAAGGAATCAGTGAACATGTTTACGTCTGAATTACCAAATCTGTCGCTCTCTCGATCTGCTGAGTTAGTGCTTAGCGAAGCGAAATCTGTGCGGTTCTTTAACTCTGCCGCGGAATTGGTGGAAGCATCGGTTCCCGAGGATCTCGTTGACGAACAGGGCTATTTCACCGTCGGCTATGAGGTCGATGGAAAGATGGTTCCTGAGGTCAAAGTCTGCCGTGTCAAAAATGGAATCAGCGCAAATTACATTGAACCCTATATGCGACGGCGAGATTCGGAATGCATGGTGATCGCGGACGATCGCGCGACGGACAAGACGACTTACAAGAGTCGATTCAACGAAGACTTTGAAGACCTGCGTCAAGAAACGTTTGCTTGGCTCAAGCAGCAAGACTTGGCTTGTTTCTTCTTCGATGCCGGGCGCGAAGGAAAGGGTTTGCCCGCTCTGGTGATCTGTCCAGCAAACGCAGGCTTCTTTGCACTCGGGCTGGCGATGTTGCAAGGGATCATCCCGATGGAGGAAATTGAGGCCAAGGGCGAAAAGTATCATCACTCTGCGATCATCTACATCGCGCCTCCGTTTCGTCACACTCACTTTGGCGGAAAGCAAGTCGTTGTCCACAATCGCCGCGAAGAATTGCATGAACTTTACAGCTACAACCTTTACCCGGGACCGTCGGCAAAGAAGGGTGTCTATGGAATGCTTTTGACGTTGGGCGAAAAGCAAGACTGGACGACCGCTCACTGCTCGACCGTGCAGGTGGTCACTCCGTACGACAACACGATCACGATCATGCACGAAGGTGCGTCCGGTGGCGGCAAAAGCGAAATGCTGGAACAGATGCACCGTCAATCCGATGGTCGCTTATTGCTCGGCACCAACACGACCAATGGCGAAAAACGGCACTTAGCTTTGCCGCTGGGCTGCGAACTTCGACCGGTGACCGATGACATGGCGTTGTGTCACCCTGACCTGCAAGACGCGGCATCACGCGAACGAAAACTGACGGTTGTCGATGCCGAGCATGCATGGTTTCTGCGAGTCAATCACATCACCAAGTACGGCACTGATCCGCACCTGGAAGGCTTGACCATCCATCCTGATGAACCACTGCTATTCTTGAACATTGATGCCACACCAGGATCGACCGCACTGATCTGGGATCATATCGAAGATGAACCGGGGTCTCCCTGTCCCAACCCAAGGCTGGTCTTTCCACGTAGCAAGTATCCCGGCATTGTGAATGATCCGGTGACGGTTGACATTCGCAGCTTCGGTGTGCGTTGTCCGCCTTGCACAAAACAGCTTCCGACCTACGGCATCATGGGCATTTTCCATGTCTTGCCGCCTTCGCTTGCGTGGCTGTGGCGCTTGGTTGCACCGCGAGGGCACGGGAATCCATCGATTGTCGATACCGAGGGCATGAGTTCCGAAGGTGTCGGATCGTATTGGCCATTCGCCACTGGCCGACGTGTTGATCAGGCCAACATTTTGTTGCACCAGGTTTTGGGAACACCCGACACGCTTTATGTGTTGGTTCCCAATCAACACATTGGCTGTTGGGAAACCGGTTTTGCACCTCAATGGATCGCTCGCGAGTATCTGTCGCGACGTGGTTCAGCGCCATTTGCCGAGGGTAAGTTGACCGATTCACGCTGTTCGTTGCTTGGCCAATCACCCAAGACCATTCAAGTCGAAGGTCAGACCATCGGTCACTGGTTCTTGCACGTCGAAACTCAACCAGAGGTTGGCACCGAAGGTTACGACCGAGGCGCTGAAATTTTAACTGAGTTCTTCCACCAGCAGATTCAAACTTTCCTGGATCCAGATCTTGATCCCAAGGGACGCGAGATCATCGAGGCCTGCCTGGCCGGTGCCACGGTGGACGATTACGTGCGCTTGTCGCAGTGATGTTGAGAGCTTGGCTTGTATCGCTACCAAATCGGTAGCGAACGCCTCGGTTGACGTAGAACGGAATTTATTCCGTTGCATCGCGGCGTGGCTAAGGATTAACGGAACAACGAACTGTCCCGAAACAGCGTCCCGGTTTTGTTTCCAGCAAAAGATGGTACTCAGCACTTACCTTAGCCCCGGATGGGGCGTCAGCACGGTGTCGTGGGTCTTGACCCACGGAATCAAACGCAGCAAAAACCGAAGCCCCGGTAGGTAACGCCGTAAAGGGTTTCTTAATTGTTTCACCGCGTGGGCATCGCCTGGCCTGATGAAAATCATTGCAACGCAGCAAAGCGGGCAAACTGCACCATGGCAGACAACACAAACTGCAACGCTGTGAAGCATTGTGGCAACGGCACATTTCCCTGATCGCCAGTACGTAGGCCGTAGCGAGCCAAAGCGAGTTACGGCAATTCGCGCAACGCCGTAACTCGCTATGGCTCGCTACGGCCTACTTTCTGGTTCCCAGACGGAGCCTAGCCTGATGAAAATCATTGCGCCGCAGCAAAGTGGGCAAGCCGCACCATGGCAGACAACACAAACCGCAGCGCTGTGAAGCATTGTGGCAACGGCAGATTTCCCTGATCGCCAGCATGTAGGCCGTAACGAGCCATAGCGAGTTACGGCAATTCGCGCAACGCCGTAACTCGCTATGGCTCGCTACGGCCTACTTTCTGGTTCCCAGACGGGGCCTGGCCTGATGAAAATCATTGCAACGCAGCAAAGTGGGCAAGCTGCAGCGCTGTGAAGCATTGTGGCAACGGAACATTTCCCTGATTGCCAGTATGTAGGCCGTAGCGAGCCAAAGCGAGTTACGGCAATTTGCGCAACGCCGTAACTCGCTATGGCTCGCTACGGCCTACTTTCAAGGGCGTGACAAGTTGACAGCGACACATTTTCATCAGGCCAGGCATCGCCCCGCGCGTCCACGCGGGCCCGAACGCGCGGGGCGATGCCCACGCGGCTAAACAAGAATGCGGAAATTGGCTGCCGCAAGACTCGGCAATCGACGGGGATCACTCCGCCAAGTAATCTCGCATGCGTTTCATGGTGCGGTTGAACAACTGCACCGTTCGCGTTGTGCTAAGGTTGATTCGCTTCGCGATGATATGAAACGCAACACCGTCCTCGGGCCGATTGATACCAAATCGAGCCAGCACGATCTCGCGGTCTCGTGCTTCTAAGTCGTCCAGCAGCGATACAACCGATGCCTTTGCTTCGACCGCTTCCAGGATCGCTTGATTGCTTGGTAGATCATCGTCGGCACATTGTTCCAGGTTGTCGCTGCCTTCCGACGTGAACTTTGCACGGCGTCTTTTTTCCGTTCGGTAGAGCCCATAAATTGACCGTTCGATCGCTTGATACGCGTAGGTGCTGAACCTGGTACCACGACGAAAATCGAACAGCTCAACCGCTCGCATAACAGCGGCATTGCCCACGCAAACGAGTTCTTCAAACTGGTCAGTGTTGGGAACTGCGTGTCGCTTCGCAATTGAAACCACTAATCGTAAATTGGATTCGACCAGAAAGTTGCGGACGCGATGGATACTGTCTTGAAGCGCTTCGCTGTCATCAAACATCTCGTGATATCGGCGATCATGGACAACGGAACAGATCGATTTTGATGCTAGATACTTCAGATAGTTTAACTTCCGAAAACAGTGGTATTCCTGATCCGGTGTCAGAACCGGTATCTGCCACAGGTGAGCCAGATAGGCGGGGACATCGCGGGGGCGACGTTGCGACGTTGCGTTTGGTGCAGGAGGCATCACGGCCAAGAAAATTTCGCCGGCGCTCTCATCCTCAAACTCATCAATGTGAAAGTACTTTAGCGGTGTCATTTCCGGTGCCGTCGTACCAGAGGCATCACTATCACTGTCAGCTTTTTTTGAAACACGTCGATCTAAAATCATGGCTTCGTACCTTTGAAAAGGTGATGGCATCAAAGTCGGGTCATACGTTGTTCGTGCTCGCGCAAGCTGGTCGGTGTCGTTCTTGCGAGTGCCACCGCTCAACCGAGCGTCCAACAGCACGTCCGCTTCGTTCGGCAGCTCGTACAACGCATTTCTTTAGATCAGTATCGATTTCGATAAGCGACACCTTTTCGGAGCGCCGGATATCGATCGCGACCGAACATTCGTGTTGGTCTATTCCCTGTCCTTTACCAGCACGCTGTCCCTTACCAGTACGCGTTACTGTGACTTCCACACCGTCAATGCGAGAATCAAAACGCGAAAGGGCGAACTGGAATCGTCGCTCGGTGAACAGCCGCATGTCGCTGTCGAGTAAGCCGCTGGAATCGTTGATAGAGAGTGACATTCAAAACTTCTGAGTTATGAGTTCGATCGCGGTAATACTTTCCCCAAGTCCCTGTATAACAATACGGCAGCGGCGTACACTTAGGCAAATAGAAAGCACATCCGCATGGCATAGATAAAACAAAACCGAGGGATTTGATGACTGACTGGCTGAATTACCACCATTTGCTCTACTTCTGGATGGTTGCCAAAGAGGGTGGAATTACCCGTGCTGCGGAGCTTTTGCACCTCTCTCAGCCAACGCTTAGCACTCAGATTCAGAAGCTGGAAAAATCGTTGGGAGTGAAACTCTTCGAGCGGAAGGGGCGAACGATGTTGTTGACCGATACGGGGCAGACGGTTTTTCGGTACGCCGACGAAATCTTTAACTTGGGTCGCGAATTAACCGACGCCGTTCGTGGTCGGGCTAGCGACGAATCGCTTCGGCTGATGGTTGGTATACCGGACGTGCTTCCCAAGACGATGGTTTATCGGTTGCTGAAGCCGGTGCTTGAAATGGAAGAAAACATCAAGCTTGTTTGCTACGAGGGGAAGCTGAATGACTTACTGAGTGACCTGGCGATGCATCGGCTTGATGTGGTGCTGGCCAATTCACGATTGACACCGGACCTGAACGTACGAGCCTTCAATCACTTGCTAGGGCAGTGTGATGTGACGGTATTGGGGACTGCGGAAATGGCGAAAAAGTACCGCACGAAGTTCCCCGGTTCGCTCAATGGTGCACCGATGCTTTTGCCCACTCAAAATACAACCATGCGGCGTGCACTTGAACAATGGTTTGACGACACCGACATCCGGCCGGAAACGATGCACGAGTTTGAAGACAGTGCGTTGATGAAAGTGTTCGGCCAAGCAGGTGCGGGAATGCTGGCCGTTCCCACACCTCTAGCCGAGGAAATTGAAAAGCAATACTCCTTGAAGACGGTTGGCCGCATCCCAGAGGTCACCGAACGTTTCTACGCCATCTCAGTTGAAAGACGTTTGAAGCATCCGGCCGTGGTGACCATCTCGGAAACAGCCAAAGCTAGCCTGTTCGAGGATCCAGTCGAGGAAGGCTGAACCAAGGAACTGTCCCGAAACAAGTTCCGTATTTGTCGAGATCTTTCGTAGCTGGGCCCGCCAGGGTTCAGTCGGGTACAACTCAACGCCGTGAAGAGTTTTGGTCCCTAAAAATACGGGTTAGTTCGTTTAACCGCGTGGGCATCGCCCCGCGCGTTTCGCCCCGCATGG
>NZ_LWSK01000121.1 GCF_001642955.1 Rubripirellula obstinata
GTCGTGCTGGCCCGAACGCGCGGGGCGATGCCCACGCGGTTAAACAATTTAGAAACCCTTCACGGCGTTGGGCTCTACCCGACTGAACCCTGGCGGGCCCAGCTACGAGAGAGTTCGCCAAATACGGAACTTGTTTCAGGACAGTTCCTTTATGGAAGCATCGCTGGTTCGGCCATCAGGTCTTCTTCGAGTGCTTCTTCCAACGCATCGTCGCCCATCAATTCAGACTGTAATTCGTCTGCGACGCCACCATCGCGCTTGGGTGCGTCAACTTCGACCAGATGGTCATCAATGCTGTCGACCAATTCTTCGAGAGGTTCGATTTGCTCTTTCAGCACGAGCAAGAATTCTTGGGTGAGTTCGATTTGAGAATCATTGATCTCGTCAATGATGTCTTCCATTGCCTCCGCCCAAGTTTCAATTTCCTTTTTGGTCGCATCGTCAACGCTGCCCAGCAATCCGCCGGGCTTTCCTTCGGGCATCCCTGCGGTTGGCGACCCCGTGACCCCTAAATGCACCTGCTGCAGAACGTGATTTAGCTTTCGTCGCGTGGCAACGATTTCGGGATCCTGAATGACCTTGGGTAAATCTCGGCTAAAGTTACCGCCCATCTCACCCATCATCATGTCGTCATCCATCATGTCGCTGCCCATCATTCCACGATATCCACCCCCGTCGTCCATCATGTCATCCATCATCATGTCATCCATCATCATGTCATCACCCATCATCGATCCACCACCCCGCATTCCTCCTGCACCCGCACGTCGACCGGGTTTGTTCTCTTCGGGTTTTCGCAAATGCGTACTGGGGTCTTGTGGCTGTCGGACATTGGTTTGCCGACGCTTCATTCCTTCGATTCTCTCAATCTCGTTCTCAAAAGCCGTCAATGTGCGAACGGTCCAACTCCACAAAACGTCTTTCGGTTTTTCAATTTTGTTTTCCAAAACGCCCGACATCGACGCCAACCTCGACGCGGAATGAAGAGCAATCATTTCCAGCGATTTTGGCTCCGTGGAAATGCTGACGAGCTTCAGACCCAACGCCGGGTCTTGTCCGTCGCTGGTGTAGTCCAGAATATCGACCGCGTAACGCTGCAGAAACGCATGCGCTTCGATGTCACGATCAGCGGGCGCGTCGGCATCAAGCAGATCGTTCATCAGGCCCGTCAATTTTGTTTTCAGATCGGCCGGCATCGTGTTGAACGAATACATCGCATGACGATGGATTCCCTGTAACGCGGCGGCTCGCAATCCATCAACGTTCTTTTCGTTTTCGTAAAGCGAAATCAAAACGGGTAACACAGTATCAAGAGGAACCGGTGGTTTCTTGTTACCGATATCAACCGGCTTCGAATCCAGCCCACCAATGATCACCGTGGCAGCGATACGAGCGGTCGGATGGTAGTTGCCGGTGGCGACTCTACCGAGACTTCGAAACGTCAATCCGCTAAGGCCTCTCGCGATCTCTGGACGACCACCCTTGTTGGCTCGTTCCAAGTATCCGGTGACGTCATCGACAATCTCCGACAGGTGTTCCACTCCATCGGGCGCAGTCATTTTCCCCGGAACGTACTGTTCAAAATAAGCTTTGACCGCGCCTCCGTTTCCCTTGCCAATCGACGCAAACGAACGCGTCTCTGCTTTCATGGTTCGGACGGCACCAGCGGTATCGATTCGCGGATTGATTTCGATCGAGTCATATTTCTGGCCACGCTCTTGCCCCATCGCAGTGCTGGCGATGAACGCGGCGACCGCGAAACAAGCAACCGCAAACACGACCGCAATTTTCCGCTTCTTTGCATTGACCTCTTTTTCATCGATCACTTTCGCAGCTTCGCTGGGCAGCTTGCTGGCCGATGGTTTGGCAGCCGCTGTTTTTTCAGCGTCGAACCGTTCAGAGGCGATTGCTGCGGAGCCGTTGGTCCGAAAGAATTCGCGAGAGAAAGTCATCGTTGGCGGCCCGAGGGTGCTGGGATAGAAAAGTGACGTCGGAACGATTCCCATTATCTGCGACTGACCCCCGAATCGTCAATGAAATTTTTTGTGATCAGGGTCGGCAAACGCGAATTAGTCCCGATAAAAACGGTGATTACCGAAAAAATCAATCACCACGTACAAAGACAGGCACGGTCGGCGTTGATGATTCAGCGTCGTATCGATACCCGTCTTCATCGAACTGGATCAGCTTGTTGACCGTTTTGACCTTATTTTTGACCACCCAAGACGCCATTGATCCTCTCGCCAACTTCGCAAAGATGGCAATGATCTTGAATTTGCCATTCTTCCATTCCTTGAACGCTGGCGAAACGATCGGGCAGTCCAAAACAGATTGATCGATACTCTTGAAGTATTCCTGCGACGCCAAATTCAGCAAGTGCTTCGACTTCGTTGCGTCCATTTGCTTACGCAACTGTTTCGCAATCTTGTCGCCCCAAAACGCGTAAAGGTCTTTGCCACGATCGCTTGCCAACGACGTTCCCATTTCCAATCGGTAAGGCAGCATCCGATCCAACGGCCGCAGCAAACCATACAAACCAGACAGCACTCGCAAATGATCTTGGGAATACTCAATTTGCTTAGTCGTCCATTCAGCCGCTTTCAGTCCACGATACACATCGCCTTGAAAAGCAAACAAAGCCGCCTTGCTGCCCAGTTTTGGATGCGGCGCTTCCCAGTCCGAAAACCGCTGATGATTTAACTCCGCTAGTTTCTGGCTAATCCCCATCAACTGTCGCAGGTCTTCAGGACTCTTCTGTTTGCACACTTCAGCCAACACACTCGCGTCTTTCAACAACGCCGGACGAGTGGTCTTGTCGGTCGGTGAAGCAGTTTCAAAGTCCAGCGTCTTGGCGGGCGAGAGTACGATAATCATGGAAGGAGAATACTTTGGAGATCAGCTAACAGTGGAAGCGACGATTTTCAGATACTATGCCGGTTTGAAAAGGCTTTCGGGATAATCAGCCGCCAAGCGATAACGCGCGTTCAGCATAGATGGTGTCATGAAAACAGTGCAAATCCACCAGCACAGCCGCGGAGCGGCGACAGCCCTTTGCCGGGTGCGTCAGCACCCGGCACCGAGCTTCCGTCCCTCCCGGGATTTACTGAGCCTGGCCGTTGGCATGCTCAACATCTAAGCTTCCCGTTTTCCCAACCCGATCGCGTAAGCGAGGGATTTTTTTTGACGCGGAAATCTCTCGCTTACGCGTTCGGGCTGAGATTTCGTCGAAGCAAATCTCTTGAAGTTATTTCGTGACCATCCCAAAAACAACTCTGCACCAAAAAACCGCTGGTCACACTGTATGAATTTCAGACGCATTCCCGTCAAGCTGCATGATTGCCAAGTCCACGGGATCGGAAGCGGTGCGGAATTGTTTATTGTCGAAGGTGAATCGGCATCGAAGGCGACCGCGCGAGCCCGTTCGGTTCGTGACCAAGCCGTTTTGCCGATGCAGGGCAAGCCTCTGAATGCCTGGAAAGCCAGTCGCCGCACCGTCGCGTCGAATGAATTGTTTTCAGCCTTGGTCGATGCGCTGGGTGCCGGATGGGATGATTCGTATCGTGAATCGGATCTGCGATACGACAAAATTACGCTGCTGTTTGATCCCGACGCCGACGGGATTCACTGCGGCGCGCTGGCGCTGATGTTCTTTTATCGCTGGATGAAACCGCTGCTAAAATCCGGCCGCATTGGACTGATCCGACCACCGGTTTACGAGATCAAATCGGCCTGCGGAACCGATCGCATTCACGCGTTCAACGATGATCACTATCGCAAGCTCTGCGAAGCACTCGATGCAAAAGACATCAAGTACAGCACTCAGCGGTACCGCGGTTTAGCCAGCATGAACGAATCAGCGCTGGTGGAAACTTGCATCGATCCCAAAACTCGTAACCGCAACATCTGCGGCGAAGACGATGCCGAAGCAGCGTTGGAAGTCTTTGCGGGCCGACCGCGAGATTAGCGAAACACGACAAGGTGTTCGTTACTGATAGTCGCCTTTCGCTCCGCGAAAGTACGTTCAAGCACACTTTCGCGGAGCGAAAGGCGACTATTGAAATCGTTCGTTAAACCTCAAACGAATGCGTCACTTGATCACTTTGCAGTCGATCTATTCTCGTTTGCGTGATCATGGGCGAGGTCAACGACATCAAGTTCAGCTCACCACGATGGTAATGCAATCTGGCGTGCCCCGACGTTAATCCGACCGCTGACCATTTTTTGGTGATCGAATCCTGAGCCAACCAAGGACCGCCGCTGGCACCGCCGCCAAAGTTGGTTGCCAGGACCGGTGAGTAATCGTCGTTGGGCCCCATGCGATGGCCAAACAGATACTCGCCTCGCGAAGCCCACAACTGTTTCCCGAAATCAAATTCGCTGGCCGCTGGATAACCAGCGATTGTCACCCGAGTATTCTCGTAGAACGAATTGGTTTCGGGCGGCTTGATGGGAATGGTTTGTCCAACGATGTCACCAATGTTTTGATCGACATAGCAAAACCCGATGTCATCGTTCGTCGCAGGGTTACGCAAGTAAGCACTGGGGACGTAACACGATGTCACCTTGCATTGGATCGGTGATCCATCGGCGTAGTAATCGAAACCCGGATAGAACTCGATCGACCGTGACCAACGTCGCTTGTTGGAATCGAACAAGTTGTGCGCACAGGTCGCAATCAAATTGGGGCCAACGATCCAAGCGGATCCAAACGCCGGTTGATCCCAACTGTATGGATCAATGTGAATCACTAACCGACCGATCGCTTTGGTTGGAAACTCGTCGGTCAACTGATCGACTTGTCGAGTCTGATAGTAACGATGCAGTGGTTGATGGATCAGTGAGTTGGGGTCAGGGAATTTTTGCGATGGCAGGAAATTCTGTGGCACCCCGGCGACAGTGCGAGACCGGAAGTACGGTCCTGGGAAAGCTGGACCGCCGTAACCATCGTAGGGCTGAACTGTCGCTGGCGGATTTTCGACATCAACGGGCTGGCCGTCGTCTTGATCTGCCGGCACCTGACGAATTGAATACCCCTGCACCGGCGGCGGCATCCCATAGGACTGATCCTTCAACGGGCTCGAATTCATCAACTCGTAACCCTTGGGCGTCAACGTCGGATGCCCAAACGCTCCGCCGTATCCGCCGCCATAATTACCATTGGCCGCTTGTCGTTGTCGCCGTTGCCGGCGGGCTCTGTCGTTGGGGTCAGCCATGGCGGGATCTGCTTAAAGGATGGCGGCAAAAGAGGATTGGGGACGCAATTGCTTTTTTAGGCAATTCACCAACATAACGAAGTGTCGCGGCCCGTGAAGCTGGGCAAACCAGGCAGCCATTATCGAGTCTGATGGTCAATGGTCACTGGTGGCCCTGTTTGGAGAACATTAAGACTTGTGAAAGCAAATCCAAGTTCCCTGTAAACTCGGTTCTTTCCATCACCTTTATCGCCGATTCCTGATGCATCTTGACGAAACGATTGTCGCAATCGCCTCGCCCACCAGCCCCGCCGTTCGCGGTGTCGTGCGTTTGTCGGGCGATTCCACTGCTGCGGTGCTCGGCAATGTCGTCAACCTGATTTCCGGTGATACGCAGGTCGATACTTCACAAATTTCCAAGCCGACTCGGTTGGATCTGTCCATCGACTTGGGCGAGCCAATCGGTCCGGTCGATGCCTCGGTTTTGCTTTGGCCGAATCGACGCAGCTACACCGGGCAACCGTCGGCCGAAATTCACACCTATGGTTCGTTGCCGATTTTGACCGCCATGGTCGATGCTTGTTTGAATGCTGGAGCACGGGCGGCAAGGCCAGGCGAATTTACGATGCGGGCATTTTTGGCCGGACGCATGGACCTGACTCAGGCCGAAGCGGTTCTTGGCGTCATCGAAGCAGAAAGTCCCGGTGCGTTGGATTCCGCACTCGGGCAATTGGCCGGGAACCTGTCCAAGCCGCTGGCGACGATTCGCAATGATCTTCTCAATCTGCTGGCGGACGTCGAAGCCGGTTTGGATTTCGTCGATGAAGACATTGAATTTATTTCCGACGATGACCTGGTCGGTCGTTTGACACCGATGCTTGACGTCATCGACATTGCCGCCAAACAAATCGTTCAGCGAGGCGGCGGTGCAACGACGACAACGGTGGTGCTTCGCGGCGAACCCAATGCTGGGAAGAGCAGGTTGATGAATGTGCTTGCTGGAAACGAAGCAGCGATTGTTGCCGACGTCGCCGGGACAACTCGCGATGTTGTTTCTAGTCTCGCGTCGATCAACGGTCACCGGATCACTTTGCAAGACACCGCAGGAATCGAAGCGGCCGTCGGCGAAATTTCCGCAGACGCACAAACGGCCGGCGAACAAGTCAGCCAGGCAGCCGCGATTCGTTTGTGGTGCGTCGATGCGTCTCGTCAGGACTTGCCCGCCGCGATTGCGTGGATCGACCAGCAAGTCGCCACGATGAACCAGAGTTCCAGATCCCGTCGCGTCTCAGCGAACTTGATGGTCGCGACAAAGTGCGATCTGATTCAAGACGCGTCAACGATTCCGCAAATCAGCGATTGGATCCAGTGCAGCGCTGAAACGGGCGCAGGCATCGAAACGTTGTCTCAAGAAATTGCCGACAAAATTACGGAAGTCGATGCCGTCGAAACGGGTTCTGCGATTGGAACTGCTGCACGCTGCGGTCAAACGATCCAGCAATCACGTCAAGCGATCGAAGCGGCAATCCGTTTGACACAAAACCAATCGGGTCACGAATTCGTTTCAGCGGAACTGCGAACCGCTGCCCAGGCCATCGGCGAAGTCACCGGCGAAATTTACAACGAAGATATTTTGGACAGAGTCTTCGGTCGATTTTGTATTGGAAAGTAGTTCCGCAAAATCGCGTTGCTCAATCAATCTCGCTGTCCAAATCGTCGTCGATGAATTCGTCATCGTCGTCGCCAATGAAATCCTCTTCGGCCATGGCGTCTTCGCCGCGATCGAGTAATTCGTCTGGCGGCGTGGTTCCGTCTTGCGGAATCCAGCGAACGGTTTCGCGAGGCGGATCGGAAAGCGCGTCATGGCATTCCATCGCCATCCAACTGCAATCGCCAGGTCCGTCGGCCGTGTCGCCCTCTTCGACTTCTTCGTTGGACGTCACCATGTACAACGACGCGCTGCGAAGAAAGCTTTCGACTTCGCTGGGTTCGTACTTCTTGGATGAAAACACGGCTTCCAAATCGGGCAGGTCAAACTGGCCATTGCCAACGGTGTCCATCAGCGACCATTCATCACTGGTTCGGAACAGGCGGACGTTGGTCCACATATCCAGCGGCGGCATTTCTTGGTTCCATGCGTGGTTCAGACCACGTCGCAACCCATCACCATCGCGAAGCACTTCGCCACCGGGATTGAAATAACAAATCGCACCAGGCAATTCCAACAGGGCGGCGACCGCCTTGGTGATAAAGTCCAGTTCTTCGATCGGGTCATAGTCGTCTGGCACCAACGGCAACTCGTCGTCGTCATCATCGTCCTCGGATTCTTCGCTACCCAGCACGTAGCTGATCAGCAATCGAATATGAGCGGTGTGAAGCGGAGCCATCTCGCTGCCCTCTTCCCAGCCCCACGATTGGTCCATCGACCGTTCCAGACAGCCGGGGAACGCCAGCGGACCAAATTGACCGAGTGACCAGGCAACAAATCGTTCAGGAGTCTCGTCGGGGTCGCCTAGATCGTCGGGCCATTTTGCTGACGATGGAGTGACCAGCAGGTGACCGCCGACCTCTTCCTGGAATTCAAACACTAACGTTTCTTTTGAATCCACATCGTCGATCGCGTCATGCCGAGCCGAAAGCGTAAACCCGCTCAGCCGACTCAAGACCTCGTCCACCGTCACAGGCTGCCGTAACAGGACACACATTCCCTGCGTGAACAGACCTTTCGCCATGAAATTTTCTCTACAAAAGTCAATAAAAGGAGCTTCTTTTCCAGCGACCACCTTAACCGACCCACAATCGGATCACGAGGGGAGTCGGATCGGTGCATTGGCTGCGACGCATTGGTTGCGACCAGCCAGCAACTACGCTGCCCGTCGGATCGGTGGTTGATCCGGTTGGCGATCGAAGCTCAGGATCGATTCGCGGTCGTCTTCCTGAACCGGAACCCAATTCATGCCCAACCAACCACCCAGCCGCGATTTGCGGATAAAGACTTCATAAGTCGCCAACGACACACCAGTCGCAATCAAGGTCGCGATGGTCGCCTTCAGCATCGGTGACGCGGTGGGCAGCAAGTATTTTAAGTCAATATGAACCAGCGATAGCACCGGGTGATGGATCAAATAAATCCAAAACGAACCCGCGGCGACGTACTGAATCGATCGCGGCAATGGGGCGATTCGCCGAAGTGCCATGCTGACCAACATCACACTGACCAACAACGATGATGTCGCCGTCATCACGGCCAACGTGACGCTGGACGCTCGCGAAATTTCACTGCCAGAATCAAGCGACCAGATTCCAAGTGGAACGGTCAGCAAAAGCGTGCATGCGGCAACCGCCGCCCATCGCGGCGAAATTGATCGGAGTCGAATCATCGATGGATCGAAGTTAGCGATCGCCACGCCGATGACAAAGAAGCAACCGTTGTAGATCCACTTACTGGCGACCGGTGCAAACGCATGCTGGAAACCCCAAATCACTTCGGGCCGAAACAGGATAACGAGCGACGCGATTATCCAGCAGCATGCCACGATCGCCGGCATGCTGAGCGTCAAGTTTTTAAGCCTCGCAATCTTTTGACGAACCACCATGAATCCGGCAAAGATGACGACGTAGGAAAACAGGTAATGCAGAAACCAAAGATGGCTCAGCCCCCAAAGATCTTTGCTGAGTGAATCGTCGAACTTCAGGCTCTTCATTTTGACCAGAGGAACAAGTCCTTCCGAAACCCACCCCAACACCCAGATGTAGAGGTCGATTGGCAAGATCACCAGCACCGCGAAAAACAAAGGACGCAGTAAACGCTTGGCGCGACTTCGGACGAGTTGATTGGCATCGTTTCGGCGCTGCCAACTTTGAAAGGTTAGCACTCCTGCAATGATCAAGAATAATGGCATCACGAACAGTTCGATCGACCAAAACACTCCGTCGGCAAACGAACTGGGCGAATCCGAAACCGACCAAACAAGACCGGGCATCGGGTGCTTCAAATAAGGGACTAGAGCGTGCAGCACCACCACCGCAATCGCCGCAAACGCCCGAATCGCATCGATTCCGACAAAGTTTGTAGGTGGACCGGCCTGCGGATGGACTTCGCGGGACGAATCGCTCGTCATGGGCAAGATATTCATAGCACCGGCGGTGGTACCAAATCGCCCTGCCGCAGCGAAAGATCAAGCCCTGAATCAGCTCAACGTAGAGCGTGGGCCAATGTAGAACGCGGGCAGGCACGCTAGTCGGCAAACATCTTTTAGGCCGTCGCGAGTGGGAGCGAGTGACGGCATTTTGCAGACCTGCCGTAACTCGCTCCGCTCGCTACGGCCTACTTTCGGGGCTGTTCCCAAACAGAATCAATTCCGTTCTACGCCGATTCCGAGTATGTTGGGTGAACAAGGCATCGCAGAGCCCGCTAAACAATATCGAAAACGAAGAAACCAATGAAAAATTCGCACATTCGGAGCGGTTTTACGCTCGTTGAACTGCTAGTGGTTGTCGGGATTATCGGCATTCTAGTGGCGATCACGTTGCCTGCGGTGCAGTCAGCTCGAGAAGCGGCACGGCGAACGGACTGCGGAAACCGGATTCGACAACTGGCTCTGGCGACTCAACTGCACCATGACGCTGTCGGGCATTTCCCCCCCGCTCGGTATCAACCACGCCCGGGCGATCCCGAGGAACTGCAATGTGGCGAGAATTCGCCCACATGGCTGACGCTGGTGATGCCGTTTATTGAACAAGCAGATCTGGGTGACCAGTGGGACTTCAGCAAACAATGGCATGAACACGCCGAGGAAACTCGCAACACGGTGCCGGACGTTTTTCTATGCCCCTCGCGTCGCTCGGGCACCAAACCCATCGGCGAAGTTGGGTTGCCATACGTGCAAACCACCGAAGAAATTGTCTTCACTCGCGGACCGGGCCGGACATTGCCCTGTGGATGTCGTGTCCCAGGACGAATCATTCCCATGCTCGTTGAAGGTGAAGAAACGCTGTCTCGCCAAGTGACCGGCGCGTTGTGTGACTACGCGGGCAACCACGGTGATTTGACACCCGGTGCGACAGGCGATTCGACTGATTTTTATTACGGCGGCAACGGTTCAGGCGTCATCATCAGCGTTCGCGCTCAGTGCAAAGACGGGGTTGCGATGCGGGCCGAGGATCGCGTTCGGATGGCGTCGGTCAGCGACGGATTGTCCAACACGATGCTGTTTGGCGAAAAATTTGTACCACCCAGCGAGCTGACACAGTTCCCCTACGATTCGCCCGCATTCGATGGCGACCACCTGCCCGCTTCGTGCCGCCTAGCCGGCCCCGGTTTACGATTGGCAACAGGTCCAGAAGATCTGATGGCGGGCACGCTTTCCTTTGGCAGTTGGCATCCCGGCGGAGTGCATTTCGCGTTCGTCGACGGAAGCGTTCGCTTTATGAGTTCCGATACTGACACGAAGGTACTCGGCTCACTAGCCAACCGACGCGACGCCCGCGTGGTCGAAATGGTTCGCTAGAAAATCCGAAGTAGCGCCGCGTTCAAGTAGGCCGCACTCAAGTAGGCCGGAACAAGGAGTCTTCGACGCAGTTCCGGCACAGTTCCAGCACCCCGCGCCGACACCGTCTGCCAGAACAGCGCCAAACCGGTTCCAGGCCCAACCGGCGCTCCAAGCCACGGAGTGGCGGCAGCCCTTTGCCGGTGGCGAAGCCACCGGTTGGCACAACGAAAACCGAACAGGCCCGGAGGGCCGACAGCCTCCGAGCATCCATCCCACAAATGTCGCGCGTCGTACTCAACACCGGCTGTACTGAGCATGCGCACCAAGCTGTCGTCCCTCCAGGACTATCGGCAAAGAGTAGCCGGATACCGGTGGCTGCGCCACCGGCACCGAGTTGTCGGCCCTCTGGGCCTATCAGCAACCAGTATCAGGACACCGGTGGCTGCGCCACCGGCACCGAGCTTTCGGCCCTCTGGGCCTGGTCGGCGCTCCAAGCCACGGAGTGGCGGCAGCCCTTTGCCGGTGGCGAAGCCACCGGTTGGCACAACGAAAAGCAAACAGGCCCGGAGGGCCGACAGCCTCCGCGCATCCATCCCACAAATGCCGCGCGTCGTACTCAACACCGGCTGTACTGAGCATGCGCACCAAGCTGTCGTCCCTCCAGGACTATCGGCAACCAATAGCGGTAAACCGGTGGCTGCGCCACCGGCAAAGGGCTTTCGGCCCTCCGGGCCTATCAAACAACCAGTATCAAGACACCGGTGGCTGCGCCACCGGCACCGGGCTGTCGGCCCTCTGCGCCTATCGACATGTTTGCTCAGGGACATGGGTACCACATTCCCGGCGACTTTTGGTAACGGGCTCAACCCAACGCCATAAATGGGTCCTGGACTGTTTAACCGCGTGGGCATCGCCCCGCGCGTCCATGCGGGGTGATACTCGCGGGGCGATGCCCACGCGGCTAAACAAAACATTGGGTTTTTACTAAACCAAAACTCTTCACGGCGTGGGGCGATGCCGACACCTCATCGATCGTCCAGAAGCACCGGCTATTCGCATGAATGTCTCTAATGGCAGAATGGGACAGAAAACCCGACGGACCTCAGTTCTGTTACTATGTCGTTAATTCTTCGGTACATAACGGCTGCGGTTGTCTATTAGCACTTTGCACTCACCGGGCATGGCCTCAACCGCTGCGTTACGCTTCGCCAGCGCGTTCTCCTTATTGCCGATCCGCTTTTCTTCTTGACGACTCAAAACACCAAGACCGCTTGCTCGATGTCAACACAACGTCTCCTTGACCCGAGCGGTGAGTGTATTGGAAACAGCGTGGTCACGGAGGAAGCATGACCAGCCGCTTTACTATGTTCGTGATGCTGGCGGCGGCTATGGCTGCGACGGCGCTGACCAACTCTTTCTCCCAGGCAGAGGAGAGTCAGGGAGCCGTGGTTAGGACGATTCGCGAGCTCAAAAAGCTAGAGAATGAGTCTGCGACACCAGTTCACTACGAACTGACAGGCAGGTTGATCTGGCGGAATCCCGGCGGATACCTACGGCTCGATTTCGGATCCTTTTCAAGGTCGTTTCACCTAGCGCCCGATCCTGGTCCGCTTTGGTCAGCGTTGGCTCAGTGTTCTGCCGGCGACTTGGTCAAGGTCCGCGGCCACGACATTCCCAGGCCGCACATGCGAGTGGATTCATTGGAGTTGATTAAGCAAGGCAGCCTGTCCAAGCTACGGAAGCTCCCGGCATACAGAAACTCAAAGCCTTCTGTGTGGAGATATGTTGAACACCTGGCCTACTGCCGTGAAGTCTTAGAACTTGAAGATGGTTTTCGTCTGTCACTTGGGGACGATGATGTCATCGTCATGTGTCACGAAAAAACGCCGACAGAGACGCTCGAGAAATGGCTCGGCGAAATTCTGAGGGTTGAAGGAGCTGCCGTGCGTCCAGACCTGCTATCGCGAACGACAAATTCAGTCGTACACATTGGGGTCATCGATCAATCGACTCAGATCACATGGCTTTATATCGAGGACCCAGCGCCCCCGATCAAACCACTCCCGAAACCGAATCCGGTCGTTGAGTTCAAGAACGTTGTGGTTGAGCATGTGGCGCCCACATTCATCGCCGTTGATGGCCAAAGAGTTTCGACCGCGATGGCCGCGCATATCTCCGCTGGCAGCATCATCGATTTAAGAGCCGAGCGTTCGCTTGTTGATGGACAGCTTGATTCAATTTGGATTTCTCGAATCGGTAGCATTCGCCCGGTCGTACCGCCAACCAAAACCGTACAGCAGATCATTGACGAGAAGTTTATTAACCAACGCGTCAGTATCAAAGGCACGGTCGAGCATTGTTTTGTCACCGAGTCTACGCTGGAGCTATCGTTAAAGTCCGATGGCAAGAGTGTTTTGGTTCGCATGCCGGTGCCAGAGAAACGCCAGCAGATTGATCAACTCTCGCGGCAGTCTGTCGCGCGGGTGACGGGTCTGGTTTACGCGATCAAGCCCGCTGCGATAAACCCAGTCGAACTGAACGTTTCTGACATTGATGATGTCGTGGTTGCGGAATTCCCATTGCAATTGCAGCCAAATCAAGTTCGCTGGACAGCGGTGGGCGTCGCGGCCGCCATTTTGATGTTGCTGAGCTGGTATTGGGTGCTCAAACGACAGGTACAGAAAAAGACACGAGAATTAAACAGCAGCACTAGTCGCATTGCCGCGGCGTCTGAGGCAGTTCGTGACGGGATGCTTATCTTCGACGCGGACGCTTGCGTGCGGCTGGCCAGCGATAAGATCGGTGAAGCCTTGGGGGTTGAGATTACTCAGGGAACCAGTCAAGCAAAAGCCTGCGCCATCATTCAAAACGTTCTTCGAGATGGACAAGAATTCACAATGATGTGGATGGAATCGTTCGCGGATCCGGACGCCATCGTCGAGCGGGAGTTCGCCCTCAAGTCCCGGGGGAATGTCGCTATTTACTCCGCGCCCATCTTCGATCGTCAACAACGCTTCGACGGTAGGATTTGGACATTCGAAGACATCACCCAACGGAAAAAGCTCGAAGCCGAAACCCTTCAGTCTCGTAAGCTGAGTGCGGTTGGTCGCTTGGCCGGTGGAGTCGCTCACGACTTTAACAACTTGCTTCAGGTCATCGGAACAAATTTATCACTGATTCAACGCGATTCCACTTCGCAGAAAACGTCAAGTCAGTTTCAACCTTTAGAGGAAGTTTCTGCCGCCGTGAATCGCGGAGCAGAGTTGACAAAGCAATTACTCACATTCGCTCGTACTTCCAATGTGAAGTGCAAGCCGACGAACATCAATGATCTACTTGAACGCACCGGTGCAATTCTGAATCGAACACTTGGCGAACACATTCGGCTCAGTCTTGCGTTGTCTCCCACAATTCCACCGGCCGAAATTGACGCCGGACAGTTGGAGCAAACGGTCATCAATATGTGCCTGAACTCGCGCGATGCCATCGGTCGTCAAAACGGAAGCATTCAAATTTTGACTCGGCATGACGCACAACCTCAGGCGAAGTCCATGGTCGTGATTGAGATTCGCGATGATGGATGCGGGATGCCCGCGGACATCGCGGAGAAAGTGTTTGAGCCGTTTTTCACCACAAAAGATCTGGATGAAGGTTCTGGTTTGGGGCTGGCAACCTCGCGAGGAGCAATCGAGCAAATGGGCGGGCACATTGAGTGCTCGTCGATCCCGGATGAAGGCACTGTGTTTCGAATCCATCTTCCATGCTCGACGCGTCCCATCAGCGAAACCGGTCTGAAGGAATCATCGGACTTGAGTCCAAAACGTAGGCCTCTCGATGTGCTGTTGGTCGATGACAACGCAGCGATTCGTTGTGCCGTCGAGGCTCTTCTTTTGACGCTCGGTCATCAAGCGGAAACGGCAGAGAATGGTCGAGAAGCGCTTCGCATGCTGGATGATCGAGCTTACGACGTAGTGCTGTTGGACCTGTCGATGCCCGACATGTCCGGTTGGCAAGTGTTGCAGGCCATCCGGGAAACACACCCGAATCAAAAGGTCGTCGTTTGCAGTGGTTATTCGAGTGAGGCTGATCAGATGATGTCAGGCAACATCAACCCGGATGCCTACTTAGACAAGCCATTTCCGTTGGAGGCGCTCGATGAGGCGTTGTGCCGAGTCACCTAAAAATCGCTCACCGCCAAGCCACAGAGTGGCGGCAGCCCTTTGCCGGTGGCGAAGCCACCGGTTGGTACAACAAAAAACGAACAGGCCCGGAGGGCCGACAGCCTCCGAGCATCCATCCCACAAATATCGCGCGTCGTACTCAACACCGGCTGTACTGAGCATGCGCACCGAGCTGTCGTCCCTCCCGGGACTATGGGCAAAGAGTAGCGGGACACCGGTGGCTGCGCCACCGGCACCGTGCTTTCGGCCCTCCGGGACTGGTCGGCGCTCCAAGCCACAGAGTGGCGGCAGCCCTTTGCCGATGGCGAAGCCACCGGTTGTTACAACGAACAACGAATAGGCCCGGAGGGCCGACAGCATCCGAGCATCCATCCCACAAATATCGCGCGTCGTACTCAACACCGGCTGTACTGAGTATGCGCACCAAGCTGTCGTCCCTCCCGGGACTATGGGCAAAGAATAGCGGGACACCGGTGGCTGCGCCACCGGCAAAGGGCTGTCGGCCCTCTGGGACTACTGGCAACCAGTAGCAAGACACCGGTGGCTGCGCCACCGGCACCGTGCTGTCGGCCCTCTGGGCCTGGTCGGCGCTCCAAGCCACGGAGTGGCGGCAGCCCTTTGCCGATGGCGAAGCCACCGGTTGTTACAACGAACAACGAA
>NZ_LWSK01000122.1 GCF_001642955.1 Rubripirellula obstinata
GGCCGTAGCGAGCCATAGCGAGTTACGGCAATTCGCGCACCGCCGTAACTCGCTATGGCTCGCTACGGCCTACTTTCAAGGGTCGTGACAAGTTGACAGCGACACATTTTCATCAGGCCAGACCGAGCCTGTTGATCCTACCACTCGGTTGGTGACCATTCTTGCCAGGCTTAAGCAAAAAGCTTAGGGCTCGACGCGACAAAAATTGGCCTCTAATTGGCACCCCTTCTATCGGACCACGCTGTGCCATCCGCTCATCCATTGGCACGCTGAAAATCTGGTTCCTTTACCAGACCGTTACAGTATGAAGCGATTCGTGCTCGGCGCTTCTGAAAACGAGCAACTATTGCCACCTTCGCCTCTCGAAAAGTGTTTCGCGACACCGAAACAGATCTTAGGCGGAGGGTAGAGAGAGCAGGGCTATTAAACGTTGCCCTACCGGTAATCGGTGGATAGTTCTCTACTTTTAAATGTTGTTCAAATTGCGAAGTCACCTTTACTCGAAGCTTATTCGGAGTAGCGGAGGCTCCGCGGTGAGGACAATGTTTCCTGCATTAAATGTTCATGAAGAACAGACCATCAGACGCTTTTAGTCTGGCAAGGTTATATGCACCCTTCACCAAGGAAGATTAAGATGAAGTTGACGATATGTACCCTTTTCTCAGCATTGATTCTGGCACAAGGTGCTGGCGCTCATGCCGAAGGGATTTTCGCGAATGCGTTTCGTAGCAAACTGAAGAAGCCTGCCACGGCAGACATCAAGTTTGTTGCCATGGAAAGCCAAAACGCTGTTGCGACCGCTGGCCATCAACAAGGCACGGCACCAAGCGATTCGAACATTCAACAAGTTTCGTGCTGCCAAGAAACCAGTTGCGATACTGGATGCGATTCGTGGTTCAGCCAAGAAATGTGCCCAGGTACGGGTGCCTATGGTGGTGATTCCCGTGTCGCCGCGTCGATTGGTTTCAACCAAGACGTGTTCTTCGGAAACTACACAACCGCCGCTGCTGGTTACGCGGTCAACGAGAAAGTTGACGTCACGTTCTACAGCATTCTTTGGCACACCGACTTCTTCTCGCAAGGGGCTGGTGGTCTTGGCGGTGCAGGCATCGACGGAACCGGTCTGTGGACCGAGTTCGGTGGTGGTCTGAACTTCAAGATGATGGACGGAGCCCTGAACGTGAACCCACAACTTGGGGTTCTCAACGGTGCATTGCTGTCTCGCGGTATCGGTGGCGGAACTAACACACCCGAAGTCTGGGACGGGATCGTTCCAAACCTGACCGTCAACTACGGCGACAGTGCTCTTGAATCGCAGCTTTACATGGGTTACTACGTCGGCACCGAAGGCGAAACCAACAATGACTACCTGCACTGGTGGTACAACGCTGGAATCCGACCTTGGAGCGAGTGCAACGATTGGCGTAGCGTGTTGTCGATGGGGCTTCATTACGAAATGCTTCGTCAAACCGAACTGGCGGGTGGCGGCGACGCACTGAACCTGTACCAGTGGTTTGGTCCTTACATGCAGGTCGCATTGCCCAACGGTTTGTCCATGCGATACTCCGCCGGTACCAACATGGATGACAATGTTGGACTGGGCGGTGACTTCTACAAAGTCACCATTGGATACAGCTTCTAGTAGTTTAAAGGTCTCTAGAAGTTTAACGATTTCTAGCAGTTTATCCGTCTGATAGAAATTGTGCCGCACGGATCGGCCTGTCGAATTTTCGACAGGCCGATCTCTCTTTAACGGCAACCCGTTATCGACAAATTGCATCAATGAATCGCCGCTTTCCCAAGCGTGTCGATTCACGCCAACTTCAACACCGCCTCGGGCGTGCGAGTGCGAAGGAGTCGCTATTCGGTGGCAATGGTTCACTGATGACATTAAGTATTCTTGGCAAAAAAAGCCCAACCCTTTCCGAGAGCCAACCCTTTCCGAGAGGAAGAGCCGTCCATCAACAGGGGGTGTTTTTGAGTTGCAGTTTTACTTCCATGTTGAAGACAATCGGCTTCACAGGCTTGATAGATAAAACAAATAGCTGAAACCGTAAATTAAATATATGCGGTGGTTTGGTTTGGCAGGTAACGCTGAAAATCACCTTTGATATCTATCGGACTGTGAATAAGTTCGTCTTCAGTCTCAATTACGGGGGCTGGTTAAACCGTTGGCCGTTTTTTGCGTCCGGGGGAGTGAATTGCTGGCACGTATGGGGGATGGAAGGAAGTTCACGCGAGAAGGCGTCAATACGCCGTGCCCCACCGGGTCACCAGTAAAGAACAAAGCTGACATTTCCCCCATCTTGAAGTGCTTTTCATCTGATCCCTAGCAGCGGAGGGGATAATTGTCGCTTTTCAGCCAATTATCCAGCGATCGATTTGGATCGACTTCAATTCGCTTTCGGCCTGGGCACTTTGCTGCGGCCGCCTTTGACGCCTTTGCGGCGTTTGGACTGGCGACCGCCCTTCCCTGATTTTGCTGGTGCGTCGTACTCGACTTCGGCCAGCGGTTTGCCAATGTTATCTTTTAGCTGTAGCACACGATCACGAAGCGAGGCGGCTCTTTCAAATTCCAACGCCTCCGCCGCGGCAATCATTTCTTGTTCCAACGCATCAACGAACTCGATCGTAATGTAAGTTCCATCCGATTCGCCCTTGGCTGCGGCGGATGCTTTGCGATGCTTCGACGCATCCGCTTCGATTCCCGATCGAATCGATTTGCGAATCGTCTCTGGCGTGATGCCATGTTCTTCGTTGTACTTTTGTTGAATCGCACGGCGGCGCTCGGTTTCGTCGATCGCCATCTTCATCGAATTGGTGACTTTGTCAGCGTACAAGATCACCTTCGAGTTGGCGTTACGGGCAGCTCGACCGATCGTTTGATTCAGGCTAGTTTCACTGCGCAGGAAACCTTCTTTATCAGCATCCAAAATTGCCACCAGTGAGACTTCGGGCAAATCCAAGCCTTCGCGAAGCAAGTTGACGCCCACCAAGCAATCGAAGCTGCCGGCGCGAAGCTCCTGCAGCAAATCAACGCGTTCAAACGCATCCAGTTCGCTGTGCAGCCAACGACAACGAACGTTCTGTTCCTGAAAGAACGTCGCCAAGTCTTCCGCCAACCGCTTGGTCAGCGCGGTCACCAGAACACGTTCATCTTTTTGAGCCCGTACGCGAATTTCTTCCAGCAAATGATTCACCTGGCCTCGCGCCGACACCACATCGATCACCGGATCCAGCAAGCCGGTTGGGCGGATGATCTGTTCGACCACTTCGCCACCGGTTCGTTCCAGTTCGTAGTCCGCGGGTGTTGCCGAGACAAAGCAAATCGGTCCCGTGCGGGCTTCCCATTCGTCAAACTTTAGCGGCCGGTTGTCCATCGCACTGGGCAGGCGGAATCCGTGCGACACCAGCGTTTCTTTTCGGCTTCGGTCGCCCGCGTACATCGCACGGACCTGAGAAACCGTGACGTGCGATTCATCGACGAAGGTGATGAAGTCGTCAGGGAAGAAATCGTAAAGCGTGTCAGGCGTCGCGCCGGGCGGTTTGCCCGACAGCGGACGACTGTAATTTTCGATGCCGGGACAATGTCCGACTTCGGCCATCATTTCCAGATCAAATCGAGTGCGAGCCGATAACCGCTGCGCCTCCAACAGTTTGCCCTGCGACTGAAACGTTTCGAGCTGTTGATTCAACTCTTCTTTGATCACGCGGATCGCTGATTGGATCTTGTTTTCTGACATCACAAAGTGACGTGCCGGATAAACGTAAGCGTGATCGACCGTTTTGATCGTCTCGCCCGAGACAGGTTTGATGATCGAGATCTGTTCAATTTCATCGCCCCACATTTCAATGCGGTACGCGAACTCTTCGTAACTGGGCCACAATTCAATCGAGTCGCCGCGGACGCGAAACTTACCACGAGTGAATTCGACATCGTTGCGTTCGTAAAGAATGTCCACCAACTTCAGCAACAAATGATCTCGACGCGTTTGTTCACCACGATGCAGTGCAACGGTTTGATCCTTGTATTCCTTCGGTGAACCCAATCCGTAGATGCTGCTGACCGAGGCAACGATGACGACGTCACGGCGACTGACTAATGAGCTTGTGGTGGCGAGCCGAAGCCGATCAATTTCCTCGTTGATCGACGAGTCTTTTTCGATGTAGACGTCGCGCTGCGGGATGTAGGCTTCGGGTTGATAGTAATCGTAGTAGCTAACGAAGTAATGGACCGCGCTGGTTGGAAAGAACTCTTTGAACTCGCCGTAAAGCTGAGCCGCCAGCGTTTTGTTATGACTCAAGATTAATGCCGGTCGCCCAACATTGGCGATCACGTTGGCCATCGTGTAGGTCTTGCCCGTACCCGTTGCCCCCAACAAAACTTGGCAATCGCGTCCGGCGTTGAATCCACGCGTCAGCGCCTCGATCGCTTGCGGCTGATCGCCAGCCGGTGGGAATGGTTGATGGAGGTCAAAGTTGGCGAGTTCGATGTCAGGCACTAGATTTTCAGCGCTACGTTAATAAGTGACGGGAGCAAGAAGACGCTGAGCAATCTCGCACGCCTTTGTCAGCATGTTAGATGCCCTGTCTACCCGTCAACAACCGGACGCGAATTCGTCCTCTACTTTGACGCAACTCGAGGCGTTTCTAACTCCACCACGCAGATCGTCGCGACACGCGTGGTCGTTCGCGGGCCGATCCCGTGAACTCGCTGCAAGGATTCCAAAGTCGGGAAATCGCCTAGCCGTTGTCGGTTCTCAATGATTCGCCGGGCAAGCTTTGGTCCAATGCCTGGCACCAATGACAGTTCCTGGACGCTGGCTGAATTGAGATCAAACTCGACTGCAGTAATAACCGGCCGCGGTTCGCTGGAGTGTGTTGGGAAATTCCAGGCGATGAAAAGGCAAGCCGAAATCGACGCAGCCAAAATGAAAGACTGTACCGATCGTTGTTGCAACGGTGATGCCGGATGGATTGCTGCACCAGACGATATCTCGACTCGGTCGTTGTGTTGCGTCATGCTTGCCGTGTTCCATTATCCTGGTGGGCCTCCACACGAACAACAGTGATAAAGCACGCGCCCACGCCAATCAATAGTCGAGACTGACCTATGCCCAAAGATTACACGTCCGTCGTCCCGAACTTGCAAATGAAAGACGATTTGCAAGCACTCGTGCGACTGGCCATTGCCGAGGACTTGCGAGACCAAATTGATTGGACCACCGTATGTCTGATTGATGATTCACGTCGCGGTGGATGCAGGATTGTCCCGCGAAAACCAGGTGTTTGTGCCGGAGCTGATTTAATGCCATGGATCATCGAAGAGTTTGATGCTGATCTGCAAGTTGAAATTCATCAGCAAGACGGCACCGAACTCGTTCCACAAAAAGCAATTGCTAGCATTGTTGGAAATGTTCGGGATTTATTAACAGCCGAGCGAACGGTTTTGAATCTGTTGAGTCGTTTGTGTGGCATTGCGACACTGACCAAACAGTATGTCGATGCGATCGAGGGCACAAAGTCGCGGTTGTACGACACGCGAAAAACGACGCCCGGTTGGCGTCTGATCGAAAAGTACGCGGTCAGGTGTGGCGGTGCTACCAGTCATCGCAGCGGCTTGCATGATGGCTTTCTGATCAAAGACAATCACTTGGCTTTGGCCGGTGACGCAAACGGGCCAATCGACGCCAGCGTGGCAGCGGCCAAAGCGATTGCTTGGCGTGGCGGAACAGTGGAACGCATGAATGCACCGGAGATTGTCGAAATCGAGGTTGATTCGTTGGATCAGTTTCGGGACGTCTTGCCCAGCGGCCCGGATATTATCTTGCTGGACAATTTTGCATTGGAATCGTTGGCCGAAGCGGTCGCGATTCGCGATGCCGCGGGCAGCCCGGTGGAGTTGGAGGCATCGGGAAACGTCACAATCGATACCATCGCTTCGATCGCTGCGACGGGGGTGAACCGAATCAGTAGTGGCGCTTTGACTCACCAAGCGACCTCTTTAGACCTCGGTTTTGATTGGTTCGACGCAGACGTGAACTAGGGTTTGGTGTCGAATCTCAGATCGCCGGAGGCGGAAGGTCTCCCTACGCGTTTCTCTCTTTGCAGGGAAAGCGAGTGCAGCGAGATGAGTCCGACAGACCAACTACCACCATTACGCTGACGACTCGATCGAATTCTATGATTTCACAAGCTCCGATCATTACCCAACGACGATGGTTGGACGTGCTGCAACCCGCACTCGATGCAGCCGGGGTGCTGGCATCACTTGCAATTGTCAAATGGATTTCTCGTGGCGTCGTCGAAGAGATGGCTCTTGCGATGGGCTTGATCGCGGTCATCGTCTTCCTGTTAATGTCGCAATTGACCGGCTTTCATCGTCGTCCCGATGTGGGTTCCGCAGATCGCGAAATGACAACCCTGGCCGCGACCTGGTCGATGACCATTTTGGTGCTGGCGTTATTGGCTTTCGCAACACGTTACGGTCAACACTTTGCTCGCAGCGTGATGATGGGCTGGATCGCGTTGGCACCTTGCCTGATCGGGCTTGGGCGGATGAGCATGCGGATCGTTCAAGGCGGACTGATGAAGCGTGGCATCGGCGTTCGCAAACTTGCCATTGCTGGTTTAAATGATCTAGGGCGACAGACCGCCGCAAACATTGAACAAGATCCGTCGATCGGTTTACAACTGGTCGGATTCTATGACGATCGATCGATCCTGCGTGATTCTGGTGCAAGCGATTCATCAGCAAAAGATTCATCAAACAGCACAGCGATCGCGTTGCACGGGAATCTAGTCGAACTCGTCGAACAGGCCCGCAATGGTGAAATCGATACGGTGCTGATCACATTGCCAATGCGTGCCGAGGATCGAATCCGATACTTGTTGGACCAGCTTAGCGATTCGACCGTTTCAGTTTACATCGTCCCTGATTTCTTCGTCTTTGAACTCTTGCATTCTCAGTGGACCAGCATGGGCGGCTTGCCTGCGGTCAGCGTCTTTGAAAATCCTCTTTTCGGCGTTGATGGAATGGTCAAACGAGTTTCCGATGTCGTTTTGGCATCCATTGCTTTGGTGGCGTCCGCGATTCCGATGTTGTTGATCGCCATCGCCGTAAAGGCATCGTCACCCGGTCCAGTCTTTTTTCGCCAGCGTCGCTATGGTCTCGATGGACGCGAAATTTTGGTTTGGAAGTTCCGCAGCATGCGAACTTGCGATAACGGTCCGGTTGTCAAACAGGCAACCACGGATGATCCGCGAATCACTCACGTCGGCGCGATCCTGCGTCGAACCAGTTTGGATGAAATCCCACAAATCTTTAACGTGCTTCAGGGATCGATGTCGCTGGTCGGGCCACGTCCACATGCATCCGCTCACAACGAACAGTATCGCAGCCTGATTCGCGGTTACATGCTGCGTCATAAAGTGAAGCCGGGGATCACTGGGTTGGCGCAGGTCAACGGTTGTCGTGGTGAGACCGAGACGCTTGATAAAATGCAAGCGCGTATCAATTGGGACCATCGGTACATCCGCAGTTGGTCGCTTTGGTCGGACATCAAGATCATGTTCCGCACGGTCTTTGTCGTGCTCAAACAAGACCAAGCGCATTAGATCGAATGCAGGCCGGAACAAGCGAAACGCAGCTCCGGCAATCCGCATTGACGCATCTCGGTCGGAAAATGACGCTATTGACGATTGAGCCAGACAATTCAAAAAGTGTACTCACTTTGGCGTCGCGAAGCCGATCCTGTCCGATACCGCAGCAAGGTATTGCGCGGAGAACCAGACGGATCTGGTTCAACGTACCGACACGGATGTCTCCAACTAATATCATTGCGGAATTCTTCTCATTCACCTGAATGAAGGTTCCAGCAATTGGTTCATTTGTCAGCCTTAAATAGATAAGGCTGACAATCATGCAGGAGGCATGCACATGAATTTTCTGGAATCCAAACGCGACGCTCAATCGAGTATCCCCGGCGGTGCAAGCCACGCCCGCTACCAAACAGTACTGCTTTGTATCGCTGCCGGGATCGTGGTGATGGCCGGTTGTCGCTCGGCATGCCAAGGGAACCGGCAATGCCATTCCCGTTCAGTTCCTTCAACTTGCCACCACGTCTGCGCCAGTCCTGTCCAACCACAAGTTCAGCAAGCAGTCGAATCACCGCTGTACCAGTTGGATGAAGTGACGCCAGTCGATCAGAATTTGATGGGAGGGTATGGCTTGGCACCCGTCGAGTCGTATCCGACCGAATCACCAGTGCAAGTCGAACCGGTACCAATGCAGTATTCGCAACCGGTGGAAAGTGACGCTGGAAGACCAGCGGTTGAACCGGAGCTTGATGCGATGCAGCTCGACGACAGCCAAATTGCAGATCCAATGGAAATCTAGTTGGGCAGGCGGAGCTAGGTAGGCCGGAACAAGGAGTCTTCGACGCAGTTCCGGCAATCCGCGCCAACACTGCTTGCCAACGCTATCTGCCGGAACAGCGCCGAAGCGGCTTGTTACCGGCCTACGCCTGGCGCTTACCGAAGACTCGCTGTCGCTCGGTTCGGACACCCCTGGCTGATACCATCGTCGCTACGCAACTTTTGCGTTTCACCCGGGAATTCAACTGACATGAAACGCTTGTTTCAACGTTGTCTTTCAACCCTAGCCCGATCGACATTCTTGAATGTCGAATCGGACGAGGTGAATAACTCTATTCCGGTTTCGACAGATTCCGCAAAACGGTGTGCAGAATCCCGCCGTTCTGGTAGTACTGCATTTCGACTGGCGTATCGATCCGCACCACGCAAGGGATCGCCTTGGCGGTGCCGTCCGGTGACGTTGCGGTCACGGTGATGGTGCTGCGCGGTTCAAGGTCGTTGCAGAGATCGGGAATGTCGATGGTTTCCTCGCCCGTCAATCCGAGGCTTTGCCATGTCGCACCGCCGGCGAATTCAAGCGGCAGGATTCCCATGCCGACCAAATTGCTGCGGTGGATACGTTCGTAGCTGGCCGTGATGACGGCTTTGACGCCCAGCAACAACGTTCCTTTGGCTGCCCAATCGCGGCTGGATCCGGTTCCATATTCGGTCCCGGCTAGCACGACCAATGGCACCCCGTCGGCTTGGTACTTCATCGACGCATCATAGATGCTCATCACTTCGTCGGTCGGCAGGTACCGCGTCACGCCGCCTTCGGTACCCGGTGCCAACTGGTTGCGAATTCGGATGTTGCCAAACGTTCCCCGCACCATCACTCGGTCATTGCCGCGACGAGATCCGAAACTGTTGAAGTCACGAATGTCCACGCCCTTCTCTTGCAAGTACTTGCCCGCTGGTCCGTCGGACGCGATTGCACCGGCGGGTGAAATGTGGTCAGTCGTCACCGAATCGTTGAGCAATGCAAGGACTCTTGCGCCCTTGATTGGTTTGATGTCCGGGACATCTTGACCGGTCACGCTATCGAGGAATGGCGGGTGCTGGATGTAGGTGCTGTCATCGCTCCACGGATAGATCGCACCGGTCGCCACTTCGATTGCGTTCCAAAGCTCGTTGCCTTCGATCGCCGTGCCGTATTGCTCGGTGAACATTTCGGGAGTGATGGAACTGGCCATCGTTTGACGAACTTCATCCGGCGACGGCCAGATGTCTTTCAAGAAAACGTCTGCACCGTCTTGGTCTTGTCCAAGCGGTTCGGTGTGCAGGTCAATGTCGGTTGAACCGGCGAGCGCGTATGCGACAACCAACGGTGGGCTAGCCAAGTAGTTTGCCTTGGTTAGCGGATTCACACGGCCCTCGAAGTTGCGGTTTCCACTAAGCACCGCGGAAGCCACCAAGTCGCTTGATTTAATCGCGTTAGCAATCACTGGCGGAAGCGGTCCCGAGTTGCCGATGCAGGTGGTGCAACCATAACCAACGGTGTTGAACCCGAGCTTGTTTAGGCTTTCGGTCAAACCAGCTTTGTCCAAGTACTCGGTTACTACTCGTGAACCGGGTGCCAACGAAGTCTTTACGTGGGAGGGAACGGTCAGCCCCTTTTCCATCGCCTTCTTGGCCAGCAAGCCTGCACCAATCATCACCGAAGGGTTCGATGTGTTTGTGCATGAGGTGATCGCGGCGATAACAACAGCACCGTGAGTGATTTGACTGGTTTTATCGTCCGACTTTATCTCCGCTGTCTTGCCTAGTTCGCTCGCGTCCAGCCCGAAACCGGTCTTGCCGATCGGCGCGGTCAACGAATCGTTGAAAGACTTTTTCATCTGTTGAAGTGGAATGCGGTCCTGTGGGCGTTTGGGACCGGCAAGCGAAGGTTCAACCGTAGACAAGTCCAGCGAAAGGGTCTTGGTGTAATTCAGTTTCGGCCCATCGTCGGTTCGGAACAGACCTTGTTCTTTGCTGTAGCGTTCAACCAACTGAACATTGGCTTCGTTGCGTCCGGTTTGACGCAGATAATCTAGCGTCACGCCGTCAACGGGAAAGAAACCCATCGTCGCACCGTATTCAGGAGCCATGTTGGCGATCGTTGCTCGGTCAGCGACGCTCATTTTGTTCATGCCCGTGCCAAAGAATTCGACAAACTTGCCGACGACACCTTCTTCGCGAAGAATTTCAACCACTCGCAAAACCATATCGGTCGCAGTCGCGCCGGCCGGAATCGATCCGGTCAATTCAAACCCGACAACTTCGGGCATCAACATGTACAAGGGTTGTCCCAGCATGTTGGCTTCGGCTTCGATGCCACCGACACCCCAACCAAGGACACCCAATCCGTTGATCATGGTCGTGTGCGAATCGGTGCCGACCAGAGTATCGGGCACGGCGATGGGACCATCGGCGGTTTCCTTGATCGCAACGACGCGAGCCAGGTATTCCAAGTTGACTTGGTGGACGATGCCAACGTTGGGCGGCACGACCGAAAAATTGTCGAACGCTTGTTGGCCCCAACGCAGGAATTCATAACGCTCGCGGTTGCGTTTGAATTCCATGTCAACGTTTTTCGACAGCGAAACATCGGTGCCGAAGTAATCCACTTGGACGCTGTGATCGATGACCAGATCCACTGGGATCAACGGATTGATTTTTTCGGGATCGCCACCAATTCGCTGCATCGCACTTCGCATGGCCGCCAAATCGACCACGGCGGGGACGCCGGTGAAGTCTTGCAGGACGACGCGGTAGGGCTTGAACGGAACTTCTTGTTTGGCTGGCTCGGAGGCATTCCAGGCTGCCAAGTTTTTGACGTCTTCCTGTCTGACCGAAAAATCGTCGCAGTTACGCAGCACCGATTCGAGCAAAACCCGAATCGAGAATGGAAGGCGGCTGATTTCGCCGAGTCCTGCGTCTTCCAGCTTGCTAAGCCGGTACATCGTTGCGTTGCCATTGCCAGTATCAAGCGTGTCACGTACGCCAAAGGGGTCGAAAGTCACGATGTCATTCTCTATGGGGATTAGCGGGAAAAAGACCAGGAAGCGACGCCCAGAGTGTACCAATTGCACCCGCATCTGTCTGCCGATTCCTCTGTGTCAACTTAGTCAAACTTTGACGGTCGTCAGGATTCTTTTGGTCAAACCGGTTGCAAGGGGTCGATGTCTTGTCCATGTCGGCAAAGGCGGAAGCACGCAGGGTGCCCCGATTTGCATAGTTTTTTGTAGTCGCACCTACGAGCAATCTCGATGTGGAAAATCTCTCGCGTGAAACACCAATCTTATCTTTCCCTAATCGGGGCGTGCATCGTCACCAGCGGCATGAGCCTTTTTGTCGCAGGTTCGGTCACTGCGGGCGATTGCGGCTGTGAACCGGCTTGCGGTCTCGAAGCAACCTGCGGTCTCGAAGCAGCCTGCGGAGCCGAAGCAACTTGCGGAGCCGAAGCGGAGTGCGGCTGCGAACCTGTCTTCGAGCCCGCGTGCGGATTCGAGGATGCTGATTGCGGTTGCGAGCCAGCCTGTGGATCAGAACCAGCTTGTGGCTTTGAACCCGCCTGCGGATCAGAGCCCGCCTGCGGATTTGATCAGCCTTGTGAATGTGAAATGGGCGGTTGCGATGGGGGCTGCGATTCCGGCTGCAAGCCAAAGCGGTTCAATCCCATCTATCAATCGCTTGACGCAGTCGCCGGGGGAATCGAAAAACTGTTCGGGCTGGACAAACGCCGCAAACGTAGTTCTGGGCAATGTGGCTGCGAGTCATCGCCAATGGATTGTGGATGCTCCGGCGGACATGTCATGACCGAACCCATGATGATTCCTACGCCAATTCCATCGCCTCCCATCCACCAATCGCATTCAAGTCACGGGCATCACAATGCACCTGGGCATCACAACGCACCGATGCCGCCCAGCACGGTTGCACCACGCGTTCATCCTCAACCACGAATGAGTTCTCCGCGTTTGGTGCCATCGCCATCAACGGGTTCAGCAGCACCGCTTTCCGATCCCAATGCGAATTCGATTCAACGCAGTCAGCCCGAGACGCAATCGCCGGTTCCCGATTCAGTTCCCGACGCATTCTCGGATCCCTTTGGCGATGACGAAGTTCATGTTCGTCGTTTTCAACCGGTAAAGCCGAGTGCTTATCAAACCGAATCGGCCGCACCTCGCGTATCAAAACGCCAACGTGTTTCGCGTCAATCACGGCAACGCCCGTTGTCTGGTAACTACCGAACATCCAGTCGCCGATCGGCAAGCTTGCGATAGTAGCTTCGGTAGGCGTCAATCATTCCAGCGATTGAAAAATCGCGACGCACGCGTTGTTGGTTCAACTGCCCGACCTGAACCGACTGCTCCGGTTGGCTTAGCAATCCATCGACTTGCTTCGCCATTGCCAGATCGTCGCCGATTTCAAACGACTGAACTGGATCATCGCCAAGCAGTTCGGCGATGCCTTCGACCCGCGAGCAAACGATCGGGCGGGCCGCCGCCATGGCTTCCATCACCACGTTGGGCATTCCTTCGTAGCGACTTGGCAGCAGCAACAAATCGCACCGCCGCACCAGTGGTGCCACATCGCTTTGCCACGGCATTCGTTGAACGCGATCAGTACCAACGGTTTCGCACCATTGGTCAATCGATCCGGCAAGCGGACCTTCGCCAATCAAGATCAGTTTGCGATTGCTTCCTTTGGGAACGAGGCGATCGATTTGCTTTTGAATCAGGTCGAGACCTTTTTGTTGGTGCATTCGACCGACAAACAGAATCACCTTCGAATCGACCGGCCATCCAAGCGAGCTGACATCGAAGTCTTCGCCGCTTTCAAAACGTCCGACATCAACCGAGTTTGGAATGGTGATCGTGCGATTCGGATCGGCACCGAGTTTGTTGATTGAGAATTGTCGCACCGATTCGCTGACGCAGATCAATCCGTCCATTCGTTTCAATGCGGCCGCTTCGATTCGATTTCGTATCCAGCGATCTTCGGCGACTCGCAGACCACCAATGACGACGGTGTCCCGTTTTCTTAGTCTTGCTGTAAACGCACCCAGCGTATTGGCGTGAAACATAAACGTTTGGCAGACGTCCGGCGGCGACTCGCTGAAAAAACAATCAAGCCGTTTGCGAGCTCCGATAACCTCGCGCACCGAGTCTGCGTTGCCGCTTACCACTTCGATGCCTGTTTCCCGCAAACGGTCAACCAGCAACGATTGTTGTCCGACCGGTAGCGAACCGAGCGAAAACACTCGCACATGATCACCGCGATCGGCCAAACCGCAGGCGACTTCGGTCAAGCATCTTTCAGCACCGCCAGCGAACATTTCAGTGATGATAAAATCAATATGCACGGAATCATTTTACTCGGATGTTGATCAATCGAAGGTTGTCCGCCGTTATCGGGCATTCAAGGGAGCGTATCGTGACCTTGGCTGGTTGTTTTTCTATCGACATACCCGCCTGAAATTCCGGATAACCGATACCAGCCGACGCGACATTGGCTGTTCGTGAGTCCAGACCCGTTTAGTCTCTGCGCCCTTTGCGAAGACGACCGATGCTTCCTTCGTACTCTTCGAAGAAGGTCGCAACTTAATCACCCGATTATCACCCGATTATCGCCGACGAATCCCAATAAGTATTCCAGTAACTTAGCATTGTTTTGCTCCCTTGCGCGTTTGGGAAAACAAGCGGCGAGCGAAACGTACTTCCCAGTGAGCCGCACTCATTCAGCAGCACACTGGTACCCAAAGGAAACTCCCAATGATCAATCCTTCCATGACCATCGAAACGGTTCACGGTCTCAAAGAAACCGTCAGCCTCAGCAACTTCATCGTCGGCCCACCTTCTTCGAAGAAAGAGGAAAGCACCGATCACGAAACTCGCGAGCGGAACGAGTCTTCCGATCGTAACAAGTCGCAGCGATAAACATCTGCGTTGCCATCCGCTAATTGCCGAGCGGTAGCAGTTCAATTTTGCGAAACTCAGTTGGATGGGTTTCAGCTTGGATCGAGATGGTGCCGCCTGTCATGGGCGTGCCATCGTCAAGTTGCGGTTCGCTGTACTGAGCGACAATCTTGCCATCGGCGATGTGTTTCAACATTCGGTTGTTGTGGACCTCGACCTCAACGGTAACCCAATCGTCGCCGTGATAGGTTGGTCCGTTTGATTGGATCACGTGCTGCTTGTTTCGCTTGCCGTCGATGATCACATCACTTCCCGGCGTGACAACGTTCAATGTGCCGCGCTGCTCGGTTCCAGTGCCACCAAGCAACTGTACCTCGATGCAGTCCGGAAACCGTTGGTCCAGCTTCATGGATTCAGCGGTCTGACCGTGAATCATCAATCCATTGTTTCGGATCGCCCACTCGGGACCACCATCGATCTGGTCACCCGTGAAACGATACTCAACGCGAAGCCGATAATTGGAATAGGGCGTTTTGTAGAACAGGTGCCCAAATTCACCTTCAAAGCGATCCCAGTTCTGATAATCGATCTTCAAGACGCCATCCTCGACTCGAAACGTATCGCGATAATTCTCACCGAGTGGCCGAGTCGTAAACTTGGGTGTCCAGTCTTTCAAATCTTTCCCGTTGAACAACTCAATCCAATTCTCGGCTGACTGTTCAGTCGCGGGATGATCGGCGTCGGGTTGGTCAGCCCAGCAATTGCCAGCGGCAAAGCCAACCAGCAACACGCTAGGCGTTGCAATGAACAGCGTTGCAATGAACAGCGTTGCAACCCAAGTCGATACAAAAGAGGGATAGTTTCGAGTCATTCTGCAGTCCTGGCAAGATTGTGAGAGCGAGCGAATGTAGGCCGGAACAAGCTTCGCGCAGTTCCGGCAACAGCATTGTACTGCGTTGAATTGCCCATGCGGCTAAGGAACTGTCCCGAAACAACTTCCCGGTTTTCTCGTAGCTGGGCCCGCCAGGGTTCAGTCCATCAGGAGTTGTACCCGACGCCGTGAAGGGTTTCTAAACTGTTTAACCGCGTGGGCATCGCCCCGCGCGTCCATGCGGGGCGAAACGCGCGGGGCGATG
>NZ_LWSK01000123.1 GCF_001642955.1 Rubripirellula obstinata
CCGCGAAACCGAGCCAGAGAATTGATGTGGGGCAGCCATCCGGGTGCTCGCGCACCCGGCAGGGAGCTGCCGGCCCTCCGGGCCTAACGCGCAGTAACCGCCCTGATGTTTCTTTAAAACAGCGTGATTCTAAACCGGAACAATGGTTGCCTTTGTGACCCGGAACAAGTGCCGCGAAAGCGGGTGTGATTGCCGCTGGGCATCCATCGCGATCGTCGCCGCCAACTGATCATGAATATCTTTGGGCGTTTCGGTTGACCAAGCGATCAAGAAATCTCGATTGGGAACACCGACGAAGATTTCGCTGCTGCCATCCTCGCAGAGTACCTCCATCAACTTTTCTCGGATCGCGGGCAACAGAATCCTGGCGGCGTCGTAGCTATCGCCAGTCTGAATGATCGCCAGGGTTGGCGGTCCCGGTGCGACTTTGATTTCCAAGTTCTCCGATGCAGTGACCAGATTCGCTTTCGCAATCTCAATCAAATCGACAGATGTTTGGCCCCATCGCTCAGCGTCTTCGGGACGAACGTAGGCGTAGCCATTTTCGCCATCGACGACCACGCTGGACGTCACATCATCGGAAAAAGGAAACGTGATCGCGCTTTTTAGTTCATCGATGCGGCTACTGACCAATTGAAGCCTCAAGCGATCCTTTGCTTCGTCCCACGTTTCGGGAATGGCACTGGCGGAAGCTTCGACCAGTTCGATCATTTGCTCAAACGAATTTAACAACCCCTTGGCAAATTCGTCGTCGCTTAATCCACTTTGCGAATACTGGGCATGCAAGTTCGTTAGTCCGAACACGACTTCACCACAACGAATCGTCGCCAAGTCTTCGCCAGGCTCGAATCGCTTCGCTGGAAACTCTTGCCGAAGTCGAGCCAGAACAAACTCGGAAAAATCTGCGATGTTCAAAATGATTTCCGATAGCAATGAAAAGGAAAAGCGAAGCGACAACGAATTAAGGTCATCGCGAGTGAATGCCGCTAGTGGTCTGTCACAGCTTAATTTTAGGGTAGTGGATCTTGTTAAAGATCCTATCGCGAGAGGATCTTTAACAAGATCCACTACGGCACACCCTAATTCTTAGCTGAGACAAGCCACTAGTGACGGTTTTAAAACGTAGCCTATCCCGCCAGGATTCAGCCCCCAGACCGGCCGGCGCTGGACTGAGCAGCGACGGAAGCAGCGACGGAAGCAGCGGCGTGCAGATTTTAGGCGATTTCCAAGGTAGTTTTAAGCCGAATGCTTAGTTTATCAGGTCGAGACACCGCGATAAGTCATCTTTGCTGGCTTTGCCGTAAACCGATCGGCCAATTCAGGGATATCGTCTTGATGCCCTAGAATGATGACGACATCGCCCGCATGCAGTTTCGTTGTGGGTGGCGGGTTCAGTTGATGCGTTCCGTCGCTTCCTCGCATCCCAACGATCAAGAAACCGTGGTTGCTGTGAAGTTCAATGTCACTGATTCTTTTTTCCACCAACCATGAATCGGCCTGGACGACTAATTCGTCGAACCGCAGTCCCATCTGGCCCAAATCGTCAATCATGCTGCTTTGTTGCTGAATCTGTTCCAGCATGTTTTCGGCTGTCGGGCGAATGATAAGCTGCGCGACCTTCACCGCCCCAATCGCCGTTGGCAGCACCACCTGGTTCGCGCCGCTGCCCAGCAATTTTTTTTCTGTCTTTGGATTTTCGCCGCGAGCGATAATCACCACGTCTGGATTCATCGAACGTGCGGTAATGGTGACGAAGACATTGGTGGCGTCATGCGACAGAACACTTGCGACCGTGGCAGCACGTCCGATACCAGCCTGTTCCAGAATTTCTTCTTCGCTGGCGTCGCCGTGGATAAACAGGAAGCCGCGTGCTTCGGCATCTCGCAGCTTTTCCATATCGGAATCGATCAGCACGAACGGTTTGTCGGCAGCATCCAATTCGCGTGCCAAGATGGTCCCCAACCGACCGACGCCGCAGATGATCGTGTGTCCGCTTAGGCGTTCAATTCCCTTGGTCATTCGTCTAGCTCCCAAAGCTTTGTTAATTTCTCCGTCGATAAGCATCTGCATGCAGCCACCGATGGTGTAGATCACCGAACCGTAGCCCGCGATGATCACAGTAATCGTCAACGCGCGAAGTGACGGTGATTCGACCGGATGAACTTCGCCATATCCGACTCCAAAGATCGTGATGATGACCATGTAGATCGCATCATCAAGCCGCCACCCCGCCAACATGTACCCAGCCACCGCGACGACACAGATCAACAAGAACAGCGCTAAACCGGTGACGATTTTTCGCAGCGGAGTCGATGGCGATAGAGCTCTGGGGGATTCGACAGCGGGCATGAAATTAGGCGTCCGCCAAGAAACGATTTCGCATGTTTAGCTTTGTCGCGAATTGACTTGCCGCAATTGCATCGTATCAATCACTTGGTCATAGGCTAACGCATTGGTAATCACGACCATCCAACTGCCGTCGTTGCACCATTCTTGTTCAGACAACCGAGTCAACGCGTCGCTAATTGTCTTTTCTGGATCGTCACTAAAGTCCATCAAGAAGGGTTCCACGCCCCAGGGCAACATCAATTGCCGGAACGTGGATTCAACGTCGGTAAATGCAAAGATCGGAACACCGCGCGGACGCAGGGCACCGAGCACATAAGCCAAAAAACCACTACGAGTGAAAACAACAATCCCGGATTGATGTCCTTCCTCGTCACCGAGTTCCTGAGCCAACATTGCAGCCGATCGCAACATTTTTGCTTTCGGTTCACCCAACTTAATCACATGATTCAGTTCGCTGCTAACACTCGGTTCAATCGAACCGATGATTCGCTTCAGGACTTCGACCGATTCGATTGGGTATTCGCCAGTCGTTGTTTCGCCGGACAGCATGACGGCATCGGCCTGTTCGCGAACGGCATTGCTAACGTCCGAAATTTCAGCGCGTGTCGGAATGGGTGAAATGATCATCGACTCGAGTAAATGCGTCGCGATGATGACGGGCTTGCCCTCGGCTTGGCAGGCGCGAACCAAATCGGTTTGCACAAGCGGCAAGCGATGCAAATCGATTTCAATTCCCAGGTCGCCGCGTGCGACCATCACTGCATCGGAGGCATGAATGATCTCGTTCATGTTCCGGACGCCTGCCTGTTCTTCGATCTTGGCAATGATCCGAGCTTGCGAGCCATTGGTTGTCAAGAATTTGCGTAGTTCGTCAATGTCATTCCCTTTGCGAACAAACGAAAGCGCGACAAAGTCGATGCCAGCTTTAATTCCAGCTCTTAAGTCTTCGTGATCTTTTTCCGTCAGTGCAGGCAATGTGATTTCAACGCCAGGCAAATTGATATGCCGACGTGACGTCAGGGTTCCCTTGGTAATGACTTCGCAATCAACCGACACATCAGTCTTGGCGATGACCTTCCACCGCATCAACCCACTATCAACCAACACCGTCGTCCCCACATCAACGGCAGCGGGAAAGCCGGCATAATTGACGGCGACGGTCGGCATATCGGTGTCCGAAATCGTTTCCGATTTCATTGCCGATTTCGTCTTCAGACGAAGTCGATCCCCCGTCTCCAAAACAATCGGCGCATCAAGAAGCCCCGTTCGGATTTCGGGGCCTTTGACATCCATCATCACTGAAACCTGACGATCGATATCGCTGGATACTTTGCGGATCCGGGCAACCACTTCGGCAACCCAGTCGGTGCTTCCGTGTGCCATGTTCAGGCGAATGACATCGACACCACTTTCAATCAGCTCACGAAGCTTTTCCTCGGATTGGGTGGCGGGACCAAGAGTGGCAATGATCTTTGTGTGACGATATTCGATTGAACGCACACTTTTGGGACGCGGCTCCATAGACGGCTTATCAACTTTTATGAGAATTCCAAGGTTTCGAAAGAGACGAAGTACGGTCTCATGGGGACTGATCGTTCGTGCCCACATATCAGGCACAGATTGTGGCTTTTGAGCGAGTCCTAGGCAATGAGCGTAGAAAAGAATGCAAAAAGACCTCAATTTTTAAAGTGAAAAGCCTATAAACGGACGCTCACGCCGCTTGTTTTGCAAATGCCGAGCCATCTTGACTGACTTTCAGGCAGCATTCGGTACACTGCGTGCATAGAAGGGCATTGGTCGGCGTTACTGGATCGCTGTCGCACGTTATTTACTAAAAAAGTAAATTCGACCAAGGAGCCTGACGATCTCACAGACATCTCACCCATCGCTGATGCAACCCAAAAATACTCGCTTGAAAAAATCAAATGCCAGCGGCTTGGAATCCGGCGTTTCGCAATCTGATGGACTGAAAACTGACGCCCCGCCGATCACCGCTTCGTCGGTCACTGCCCCGTCGATCACCACTTCGGCCAGCACCACTTCGGCCAGCACCGATCGGCCAAGGGTGGACTCAGCAGCAGCCGCCAACGCAATAGCCACAAATCAAGCGCCGACTCACCGTGGTCCCAGCCCGGAACGGATGGGGTTGTCGACGCTGGAAGACATCAGCCACCTGATTTTGCAGTCGCACGGACTTACGGAAACCCTTCAAAACATCGTTTCGCTGGTCGCCAACCGAATGCAAAGCGAAGTCTGTTCGATCTACCTTTGTGAAGAAAATCATCTCGCTCTTTCCGCCAGCGTCGGACTTGCAGCGGAAGCAGTCGGATCGACCCGCCTAAAAATCGGTGAAGGCTTAGTCGGATACACCGCCAAAACATGTTCGGTCGTCAATTTGGATGAGCCGCAATTGGACGAGCGATACCAACACGTCCTTGGATCGGCGGAAGAACAGTATCACTCGTTTTTAGGAATCCCGCTTTTTGATCGCCAAAATTTGATCGGCGTCATGGCGATCCAAACGATTCAGCCGCGTGTTTTTAGCGAAGTCGAAACCAGCACCCTCAGCACGATCGCGTTTCAGCTTTCCAGTGTCGTTGCCAGCACGCGATTGTTGGAGCAACTCGATTTCGAGGCCGGGCTGGCTGACGATATCGAGGAAGTCAGCGAGCAGGAAACGCAAACACCGATCCCATTGGTCAAATCCAAATTCGGTTTTGGAACCGTGGCGATTGGGCCAGCGATCTTGATCGATAACGCCTTCGGAGTTTCCGATGTCCGCGACGATGTTGCAAATAATCCTGCGGCGGAACTGCAAAAGCTAGAATCTGCCTTCGCGGCCGCGCGAGTCGAAACATTGTGCCTTGAAAAGAAAATTGCCCAACGATTGGACGAAGCCGACGCTGCAATTTTCCACAGTCACTTGATGATCCTGCAAGACAATGTGTTGATCGGAAAAATCAAAGCGTTGATCGAAAACGGGGCCAGTGCGATCTCGGCCGCCAAGCAAATCATCACCGAATACGTCCGAACTTTTTCACAGCTTCGCGATCCCTACCTTCGCGGGCGGGCTGCGGATGTTGAAGACGTCGGGCGTCGTTTGTTGTCGCAGCTTTGCGGTGACCTTAGCGAGCGTTCGTTTCACTTTCCGCATCCGGGTATCGTGGTCGCCGACGAATTGATGGCGTCGGACATCGCAATCATGGACTTGGATCATGTACGCGGGATCGTGCTTGGGCGAGGCGACAAGAACGGCCACGCCGTGATCGTCGCGAAATCACTTGGCATTCCCACCTTGGTCGGCGTGCCGGATGTTCTAACGCGAGTCAAGAATTCGACGCTGTTGGTGCTGGACGCGCAAACCCAAACGCTGCACATCGATCCATCGCCCGAACTCCGGCAAGCCTACGAACGATTGGAAGCCGAAAGCGATGCGAAGACCTTTGAACTGCAAAAGTTTGTCACCGCGCCCACGGTGACCAAGGATGGTACAAAGGTGACGCTGCGATCGAACATTGGACTGCGCAGCGACGTCGATGTGGCGATCCGATCAGGTGCGACTGGCGTCGGGCTCTATCGAACAGAATTGCCGTACATGGCCCGGTCCAGTTTTCCCGATCGACAAACGCAGTACGAGATCTATCGGCACGTGGTCGAAGGTTTCGCGGGCGAGAGTGTTACGATTCGGACGCTGGATATCGGCGGCGACAAATCGCTTTCGTACTTCAAGACACCGGCGGAAGAAAACCCGTTTCTTGGATGGAGAAGCGTTCGCGTTTCGCTGGAACATCGCGACATGTTCCGCACTCAAATCGAAGCAATTTTGATGGCGGCTGTTCACGGCAACGCCCGCATCATGTTTCCGATGATCACTAACCTGGACGAGATTGTCGCCTGCAAAGAAGTCCTGGCCGAAGCGAAGGCGAACTTGGCAGCCGAAGGTTTCAAGGTCCCGGAAATCCCCGTAGGAATGATGATCGAAACACCGGCATCTGCGACGATGGCAGACCGACTGGCGAAGGAAGTTGACTTCTTTTCGCTTGGCACCAATGACTTGGTCCAGTACATCCTGGCAACCGACCGCGGCAATCCACGCGTCGGCCACTACTATCAATCACTGCATCCGGCGGTTCTGCACGCGATCGCGTCACTGGTGGACGTCACCCAGCGTCACGACATCGGCCTTAGCATCTGCGGCGAAATGGTCAGCGACCCCGCCACCTTCGCACTCTTAGTCGGCATGGGCCTGCGAGAATTCTCCGCCTCCTCCCCCGCCATCCTGCCGCTAAAAGCAATGCTGGCCCAGCAAGACATCTCACAATTAAAACGTTTGGCAAGCAACGCACTGAACTGCGATTCAGCCGCCGAGGTGCTGGCGATTGCGGAAGAAGCGATTGGTTTGCAGGTGCAGTAGGATGGTGAAAAGGAGCACCGTTGATACGGCACGCCTCGAAGATCACCTGCATTTGCATAAGGATCTTCTAGCGATCCTCGAAAGTAGGCCGTAGCGTCATGGGTGATGCCGAAACCAGCCAATCTAGCCGCGGAGCGGTGACAGCCCTCTGCCGGGTGCGCAGCACCCGGATCATGTCGCCGTCGTAAGTCTGAGCCTGGATCGATCGGCGGCAAAGCCGCCGATCGATCCAGGCTCAGAAGGGTATTTATTGGGTTGTTTCCGGGTGCTTCGCAACCGGCACCGAGCTTCCGTCCCTCCGGGACTAGCCGAACCTGGCCGTCGGCATACTCAGGATCTAAGCTCGACGCGCACGATCGCGAGGCGGATGACGAAAGTATCGCTTTCAAACTAGGTAGCAAAAAAAAACCCGCGCTCTTTTAAAAGCACGGGTCATCGTTAACAGTCAAGTCGAACCAGTTCGCGAAGTGAATCAGGCAATCGACCTGCGACGCCGACGGGCCACAACCGCGACACCACCGAACGCAAACAATGCAAAGGATGATGGCTCAGGGATAGCGACCACAGTACCGTTGAACGCGAAACTGTCGAGGCTGTAGGTCGAGTTAGGGCTAGTATCTGCGCCATCCTCGGCCTGAATGTAAAGCCGGAACTCGACTGGCGAAGTTATGTTTTGGTATGCCGCCCCAGACAAATCAATCGTTTCACCGTCTAGGTCAGCCACACCAATATCGCCTCCGCCCCCAAATCCAATGATATCCGAACGCAACGCGAACTTCGACGCGCCCTCAGTCGCCCCAGCGGCGAGAGTTTCAAAACCTGTGTAGGTGAAGTCTGAGAAATTAATGGTACTACCACCAATTGGCGTGATGGTGAATCCGAAAAAGCGTGTGAAATCCAACACGTCTGGAGCCGTCGTAAAGGTACGAATCTCGGCCGCAACCAACGCATCGAATCCACCGTTGCGGATGTAACCTGGACGCACAACACCCGGACTCGTGACGTTGGGGTCAATTACTTGCCCGGTAGAATAGAATTCATCACCAGTGGTACTACCGTCAAAAGTATTACCAAGAATGATGCCAGCCTCTGAAGATGAGGCAAAAACAAGTACGCCCAGGGTGAATGCTAGAAAAAACCGGATCATGTTCGTCACTCTAACTTGTCGTAAATGGTAGGTTCGAGTCTTCAAATTGCAGCCTGCGGATCCCCAGCCAGCCCAGACAGTCTAAGCTGCCTTGCAAATCGGTGGAAGCTTGTTTTCACGTTTTACGAAAATCTTCCGGATTTTAACCATTGGTCATCAGTAGCCCCCAGAAACCGCTCCCCCCAGTGAAAGGGGTCGTGCATTTTCAATTTCAGTGGTTTTGATGATTTGAAAAACAAGCCAACCTAAGACAAATCGGGTGACCTGCCTGACACTGCCAACTACCTCTTCGGATCTTCCATTTCCTCGATGTAGCGGCGTAGGCGATCTAGTTCGTCTTTGGTGTCTTTTAGATTCAGCATGTTTTCGACTCGCTTTAGCAGCTCGACCTTGTTGACGGGCTTGCTGAGGAAATCGTCGGTGCCGGCGGCGACGGCTCGCTCGATGTCGCCTAATTCGCTGAGGGCCGTGACCATCAGCACCATCACGCGGCTGGTCGCTGCGTCGCCTTTGAGTTTTTCGCAGACTTCAAAACCGCTCAGCTTGGGCATCATCACGTCCAACAGCACCAAATCGGGCTTGAACGATTCTACCTTGTCCAGCGTGTCTTGGCCGTCGACCGCGATCTCGGTTTCGCAGTCCATCCCGGCAAGATACGCCTCCAACAATTCGCGGTTCGCTTCGTTGTCGTCTGCGATCAGGATTCGATTCATCGCGATTAGCTCATCACTTCGGCGGTCACGCTGCGACCGGCCGGTACAGGGAAATCGATGCACATCAGGCGAATTTCTTCGCGAATCGATGCGTGCAGATCGGAATCATCCGGTGCGGAAAGTGCAGCGACGATCCAGCCTCCGACCCGTTTCATCTCATCCGCACCCATGCCACGCGTCGTCAGGGCTGGCGTTCCGATTCGGATTCCGGATGGGTCGGCTGGGCGACGTTCGTCGAACGGGATCATGTTCATGTTGACCGTGATGCCGCAATCTTCCAGCACCGCTTCGGATTTCTTGCCACCCAGGCCGACGGCCGTGACATCGACCAACATCAGGTGATTGTCGGTTCCGCCGGATACCAAACGCAGGCCGCCGGACATCAAAGTCTCGGCCAAGACCTTGGCGTTATCGATGACCGCTTGGCCGTACCGTTTGAAATCGTCGGACAGGGCTTCGCCAAAGCAGATCGCCTTCGCCGCCACCACGTGCATCAACGGACCGCCTTGGGTGCCGGGGAAGACGTTTCGATTGACCAGCTTCAAATGCTCGTCTTTACACAGAACCAACCCGCTGCGAGGTCCGCGAAGCGTCTTGTGCGTCGTCGTTGTGACGTAATCGGCGTAAGGAACAGGACTGTTGTGAACGCCCGCGGCGACCAATCCCGCGTAGTGGGCCATATCGACCATCAGCTTTGCACCGACGTCGTTGGCAATCTCAGCAAACTTTTCGTGAGGAATCTCGCGAGGATAAGCACTGGCACCGGCGACGATCATCTTGGGTTTGAGTTCTTTGGCCATCTTGGCGATCTGATCGAAGTCCAGGCGGTGATCTTCTTTCCTGACGCCGTAATTGTGAAAGTTGTAGAGACGACCGCTGATGTTCAGCTTCATCCCGTGCGTCAGGTGTCCGCCCTGCGCCAGGTCCAATCCCAGCACCGTGTCGCCGACTTCCAAAGCGGCCAGGTAGACGGCGGTGTTGGCCTGCGATCCGGCATGCGGCTGGACATTGGCGGCTTCCGCACCGAACAATTCCTTGGCACGATCGATCGCGATTCGCTCGACAACGTCAACGTGTTCGCAACCGCCGTAGTAACGTTTGCCCGGATAGCCTTCGGCATACTTGTTGGTCAACACGCTGCCAGCGGCCTGCATGATCGGCAGGCTGGTGTAATTCTCGCTGGCGATCAATTCCAATCCATCTTGCTGACGAACAGCTTCGGCTTGGATGGCTTCCCAGATTTTCGGATCTTGCTCTTGCAACGGGTTCATTCGTTTTTTCCGGCGTTTTAGGTCGGTAAGGTTCGCGTCCGCGGGCGAAATGTTCGCGTTCACAGGCGAACGGCGGACGCAGATTGTCGATGCCCAGACGTGAAACGTCAATCGCTAAACATCAGACGCAAAACGTCAATGTCTTACTTGGTCTAGAATCTGGAGCATTTCCTTCAATAACCGGCTACCTAGCGTTACCCCTAACAGGCCAAGAATTCGCATGGCGGATAGGCGTCAACGATTCCGGTGAATCCGTTACTTCCGTGCAATCCGTCACTTTCCTGGTCTGATTCGCGATTCACCCGACCATTCTATGTGCGAAAATGTTCCCATCAGACTAAACTGAGAACATGTCACGATTAAGCCGTTTGTGCTGGCTGAAACGCCTGACTGTGCTGGCTCAAACGACTAACCGTGCTGGCTGAAATGACTGACGCTTCCCACCTTAGACCCTTCGCATTTTGAAAACCAGAATGAAATCAACCGCTATCTTTGGCGCTTTCCTTAGCGTGCTGACCATTGCCGGGGCCGCAAACGCGGACCTGCCTTCGTTTGACAAAGCGTCCGAGGGTTACACCAAGGTCACGCTTTCGTCTCAAACCGATTCAAAACCGTTGTTTGATCTTTGGAAGCGAGACAAGGACTCGCAGTTGTTGGCAGAACTGCCCAAGAACTTCGCTGGCAAGAGTTACTTCATCGCACTGACCGTTGGCAGTGGCGACAAGTATGCCGGTTTGCAATCGGGCGATTGGGTGGTGCAGTGGCGACGATACGACGACCGCATGGCGTTGATTTCGCCCAATTTGTCGATCAAGGCGACCGGCGACAAGGAAAGCAAAGCATCGGTCAAGCGACTATTTACTGACCGCGTCTTGCTGGACGTTCCGATCGTTGCGATGGGCCCCAGGGGCGGACCGGTGGTCGATTTCGATTCGTTGTTGATCAATAACGCCAGCACCTTTTTTGGCCGTTCGGTTCGCGTCACCAACAGTAGGATTCGAGACCTGGAATCAGCCAAGGTGTTCCCCGACAACGTCGAAGTCGCTTTCGAAATCGTGGGCAATGCCGGTCGCTTTCAAACGCTGCATTATTCGTTCAGCGAAGTACCGGCGAAGTCGTCAGGTTTCAAACCACGCAAAGCAGACGAGCGAGTTGGATACTTCACCACCGCCTACTCGGACCTCAGCAAATACAAAGACGACGAAACTCGCGTCCGATACATCAATCGATGGAAACTAGAAAAACGCGACGCGAAGCTCAAGCTAAGTCCGCCCAAAGAACCGATTCGTTTTTATGTCGAACACACCACGCCGGTCCGCTACCGACGTTGGATCAAGGCCGGCGTGGATTACTGGAACAAAGCGTTCGAGAAAGTGGGTTTGGTTGACGCGATCGTGATCGAATACCAGGACGCTGAAAGTGGCGTTCACATGGAAAAGGATCCCGAGGACGTTCGGTACAACTTCATTCGTTGGTTAAACAATGACATTGGGACTGCGATTGGCCCAAGCCGAGTGCATCCCGAAACGGGTCAGATTTTGGACGCCGACATCGTGTTGACCGACGGTTGGATTCGCCACTTCAATTTCAATTACGACACCTTGTTGCCACAACTGGCGATGGAAAGCTTCCCGCCGGAAACATTGTCATGGCTCGCCAGCAACCCGAACTGGGATCCGCGAATCCGCATGGCTCCATCGGAAAAAACGAACGCGCTGCGTCACAAGTTTTCCAAAGAAGCTCAGTCGCCAATGGCTGGCTACAAAATGGCCCAAGCCGATTCGTCACTGATGGGCGACGATGAGTACGACGGCCTGTTTGGTTCGATCAGCCAAAAGAACGGATTGTGCATGGCCGCCAGCGGTCGCAGCATGGACCTGGCGTTCGCAAGAATGGACTGGGCTCTCACGCTGATGTCGGACAAGGATTCAGCAAAGGACGACAAGAAGAAAAAAGAGTCATCGGACGATCAAGGCAAAGACAACAAAGATGCTTCGAATGACGACGATGCAAAGAAAGATTCAGATGACGACGATGATGACTCGGATGAAGACGAATCCGACGATGAAAAGAAAGACGATGACAAGAAATCGGATTCCGATGAAGACAAGGACCAACTTGTCGATGGCATGCCGGAGTGGTTCGTGGGACCGTTGCTGGCCGACCTTGTCGCACACGAAGTTGGCCACACGCTAGGACTTCGCCACAATTTCAAAGCGTCGGCTCTGCTCACGCTTGATGAGATCAACAGCAAGGATGTCAAGGGAAAGAAAACCATGACCGCGTCGGTGATGGATTACACGCCAATCAATTACCGATTCCAAGCCGGTGACGTCCAAGGCGACTTTGGAATGATCGACATCGGACCTTACGACTTTTGGGCGATCGAGTATGGCTACACTTCCGATGGCAAAGAGAAAAATCTCGAGAAGATCCTAAAGCGTTGCACTGAACCGGAATTGCAATACGCGACCGACGAAGACACCAGCGGTCCTGATCCGTTGGCTCGCCGTTATGACTTTACCAAAGATCCACTGGATTACGCGGAGGAACAAACCAAGCTGATCAAGCTGTACCGCGAAAAGTTGTTGGACCGATTCGTCAAAGATGGCGAAAGCTGGGCCAAGGCTCGCCGTGGCTATGAATTAACACTTGGCCTGCAAATCAGATCTGCGGGAATGATGGCGAACTGGGTTGGCGGCGCATTCGTCAATCGCGACAAAAAGGGCGATCCTGGCAATCGCCCACCAGTCGAAGTGGTTCCCGCTGATCAACAACGGGCGGCCCTGCAGTTCGTGATTGACAGCACGTTCAACGATGATTCCTACGGATTGACCCAAGAAATGCTGGAACGAATGAGCGCTGACAAATGGCTCGATTTCGGCGGACATACATCGATGTCACGCGAGGCTGCTTGGCCGATTCACGATCGAATCCTGGGCGTTCAGGCAACCGCACTGACTTGGTTGATGAATCCAACCACGCTTCGCCGGGTTTATGACAACGAATTCCGTTTGCCAGCCGACCAGGACGCGCTGACACTGCCCGAATTGTTGTCCACCATCAACAAAGCCGTGTGGACGGAAATCGAAAGCGAATGTCCGGCTGATCGAAACAATCGTAAACCGATGATTACGTCGCTTCGCAGAAATCTGCAACGGGAACACATGCAGCGTTTGATCGACTTGGTCGTCAAACCGTCTCAGCCCAATGCAGCAGGCAAGCCGATCAGCAATCTTGCCCGAATGGAATTGCGAACTCTCAGCAAACGGTTGGGCGAGTCGATCGAAAAGTGTGGCGACAAGATGGACGCCTACACCATCGCTCACCTAACCGAATCGCAAGAGCGGATCGACCGAGCTCTGGAAGCAGGCTACACCTACAACGCTTCATCGGGTCAATCGATGATGATGTTCATGCTTGGCAAGGAAGCTCAGCAAGAGTAGCGGGACGGATTTGAAAGTCCCCGGTTAACGCCACCATCTACCTCTACCGCGCAGCGGTTTTGCAGTTTTTGGAGCCCGCAAAACACAGTGATCGCAACGCACTTCTCCCTTTGGGAGAGGTGATGTAGGCCGGAACAAGCTTTGCGCAGTTCCGGCAATCCAACGTAGTACCATGCAATTGCCGGAACTGCGCCGAAGCGGCTTGTTCCGGCCTACATGAGCTTTGGCTCGACCTTTCCCGCGGGGCGGAAGAGGTGATGTAGGCCGGAACAAGCTTTGCGAAGTTCCGGCAATCCTGCGTGGTACCATGCAATTGCCGGAACTGCGCCGAAGCGGCTTGTTCCGGCCTACATGAGCTTTGGCTCGACCTTTCCCGCGGGGCGGGAGAGGTGAAACGTCTCAAGCCAGACAATTCAAACTCTTTGAAGGCAAGTGATCGATGAATGACGCAAAATTTGGTTCATTGAAACTCGGTGCCTTTCGCCGTTCGCTACAAAAAACGGCCGCGATACGCATCGGCATTTGCCTGCTGTTGGCTTTGGGAATGTCCGATTTCGCACTCGCTCAATCGGTGTCGATGTCGGGCAATCAGCAACCGCATGCGGCCGGTGCCTCTGCCGAAATCACGGTCACCTACGAAAGCGACGTGCCAGGTATTGTGCAAGTGCAGTTGGTCGATGCGGGTTGGAAGAAGGTCGCCGAGGCGATTGAAAAGATCGATGCTGGCAGCGGCACGATCAAGCTATCCGTCGAACTTCCCGCTGCGACGCCACCGGCCGCCGATTATCTTTGGCAGGCTCTGCTTTACAACGCGGAGTGGAAAAAGCAGGCAGAAGAAACAGTTGGCGATGCCGTTGTGGGGCCGTCGTCTGATAGCCCGTCTGCTGCTAGTAAGCCTGCTGCTAGCAAGTCTGCACAGAAACCGTCCACTAAGAAGCCCGTAACAACAGATCCCGTTAAAGTCTCCCCGTCGGGTCAGATCGTCGATTCGACCCTGGACGAAAAACAATGGGTGCCGCCCGGCAACTGGAAACTCGATTGGGCGGATGAGTTCTCTGGGAAAGGACTTCCCGAGAAATGGTTTCCCATGATCGGCTACAACCCGGATGCGTTCAAGAAAAACGAAGCCAAAGGTCTAAGGTGGACCGGCCCGACCGAGGATTCCGCGTGGATGTACAGCACAAAAACCGGCAATCACATGCTGACCGGTTCCGGCCAATTGGCGATGCGGATCGTGTGCGATAAAACACAAACCAACCAACACGGTCCCAAGGTCAACGCCGCTTACTTGCTAACAGGATATCCCGACCGCTGGGATAGCACCGAACCCAACAACGCCAAGTGGGCCGGCAAGTTCTTTAGTCCCGCCGAAGGACCGCTGTATCTTTCGGCAAGCGTTCGTTCCGACAAAGTGCTCGGCTATTCGACTTGGTTCGCTTTCTGGTTGTTCACCCAGACCCGTGCGTACAACGGCAATCCTACCGACGGAACCGAAATCGATGTGGTGGAAATCGTCAAAGGCAAACCCGAATACATGTCGCACGTGTTCAACGTTGCCAACCACTGGAAAGAATCAGGCGGATCAGAATCAAAACAGTTCAACTCCGCGTCGCGTCCACGACCGCAACAGTATGTCGATGTTAATGATGATCAATACCATACCTACGGAGTCGAATGGTCAAAGGATTCGATGAAGTGTTTTGTAGACGGAAAACTGTACTACACGTTCACCGAAAACATCCCCACCGACCCCGTCGATATGATGATTTTGCTAACCCTGGAATTCAAACCCAATTCATGGGATCCCAATCAGGGCGACGGTCGAACCGAAGGCCCGTTTGTGAAGGACACACCCGAGATGCGAGAAATGTCGCGTGTGCTAATCGATTACGTACGAGTCTTTCGCAAACAGGACCAGTAGTCCATGTCAGCTCAATCTTCGGTTAGGAGGTAGCGGAAGTCGCGTAGACTTTCGGCGTCCCCCTCGTAGCCGAAACTCTTGGCGAGTTCCGCTACCCGAAAATTGAGGTGACGCGGAATACTAGTAGTCCATGTCAGCTCAATCTTCGGTTAGG
>NZ_LWSK01000124.1 GCF_001642955.1 Rubripirellula obstinata
AATCGCCAAGGCGATTGACGACTTTAACCCTGGGCTATGTTGTTTAACGCCGTTGGCGTAGAGAAAGAAAGTAGCGCAAGCAAGAATGACTTTAACCCCAAAGATTTAGCGGCCCAGGTGATGCCCACGCGGTTTAACGGTTGAGTGCCCTATTTTGCTGGAAACAAATCTTCTGCTTCGGTATTCGTAAACAACGTCTGCTCTTGGCCCGATGGCCACATCACCCAGACTCGAAACCGTATCGCAGCGCCGCTCTCGACACTTGCGACCAACGACTGCAGTTCAGCGATGCGATCGGCGTATTGCCGCAGGCTGTCGGCTAGTCCATCGTTGTACTTTTGTTTGATGCGAATGATTCGCTTACCGCGGCTTCCCGCCATGTCGTAAACATTCTGCAAGCGATCGGCTTCACGACTGACCAATTCGGCTCGACCAGCCAGTTGATTAGCGAACAGTTCCAGCGAATCTCTGGAAACCAATTGCCAGGGCATGGACGAATCCAAACGCGCCGCGTAACGCAGGCGACACGAGAGCTTGCGACTGCATCGGACATCAAACTTAATGGCTAAGTCAACGCTTTCGCTGTCCAGTGGTTTGATGATCGCGAGACCTCTGGCACGTCTGGGTGAATCGATCGGAATGGGTTCAACCCAAGTCATTTCCAGTTCTTCCGGAAGATCAATTTCGACTGACATTCGCGAAACGCTTGGCGGAATCGGCGCGGTCAAATTCCAGGTCGGCCGCATGTCGGGTTGGTCCAACCGAATGGACCAAGGTTCGGCTTGGACTTTCGGCCTAAGAAAAAATGCGGAACCATCACCGCTGGAAAGACGACCGTGATGCAATGATCGAGCACCCGCGATCTTTGCCGCATCCGCAGCCCAAGCGAACGTCAAGTTGTTGGTCGTTGCATCGATGATGCCGATAGCCCTTGTTCCTTTGTCGTTGACGATGTTCCAGACGCCACTGTCATCCGTCGGCTTGATCGAAAGTTCGGTGTCGTCGGGGAACGTCAGCGTCAGTGTCTTGGATGCCTCGGCACCAGGGAATTGGTCATCAAGAATCATCGGAGCGACTTGATCCATGGGCGGCAATTGGATCGCAGTGGAGGTGACGCTTCGAGTCGCTTGCTGAAGCTCGTCCGGTTCATTGGCGTCAAGTGAATTATCCGACAGCACTCTTTCATCTGATTCGGTTTCATCGGCTAACTGCATCGCTGATTCGTTGCCTGCGTTGTCTGCGTCGCCTGCGTTGTCCTGGCTGGACTCCGGTTCATCATCCGGGTTTTTCGAAACGTCAGGTAATTCTGCTTTGACGGCGGTGCCAGACTTGGGTTCTTGCAGATCATTGCTGTCCAGATCGGCAGCGACAGGGCTGGGCATCCCGGGCATCATGCTTTCGAGTGAAAAGCTTGGTGCTTGGTCGGCTTCCAGCAACGATATTTCTTCGTCGCTGATCGACTCGAGTGATTCGAGCGAGTCCACTGAGTCAACCGATCGTTGCGGATTCGCAAGCTTGCTATCGATCGCTGCAAACAGATCGTTGCCGGCGAATCCGGTTGTAGCACGAGTGGATGGAAAGTCTGCAAAGACTCCTTTGGGAGTCGCCGGCGACGGATCATTTTCGTCGTTGTTGGATTCCGCTATCGTCGTCGTTGAATTGGAACTTAAGATCCAAAGCAACGCTCCGCCACACAACAACGTGCCCGCAATCACCGCGATCTTTGGCCAGGCAAGATTCTTGTTCTGCTCTTCGGTTATCTGATCGTTCGGCACCTGATCACGCGGCACCTGATCGTTCAAATCAACTTCGCGGCCGACCAGACGATCCCGAAACTCAACAACGAATTGCTCGATCTGTTCAGGGGAAAACTTTGCTTGGTCAACCGCGTTGATTTCACCTTCCCGATCGTCAACAAAGCGAATCTGTCCGTCGCTTGTTACTTCGAAGTCGTCCAGTTTGAACTTTTCGATTGCTGGTTGTACTTCGTGTCGCGACGACGTTTGCAATGATTGGCGAAGTTGAAAACACCAATGATCGATCACCTCGACCGGCGGTTCCCCGAGTCGTTGCGTGAGAGATGCCAATGATTCGAATTCAGTTTCACGCTGGCTTTCTGGTAATCGATCCAACAGGCGTCCGGTCGCTTGCTGGAGCGATATCTCGCCATCGGCAACTTGTTGCACCGTTTCTTCTATGGATTGGCGATCGATCACGGGTGATGCACCACGAAGTAGGAATGAACGTTTCGTCGCAGACAGCCAACGGCTATCGATCGGGATTTTAGCGGTTTTGCGGCGCAGGGATGCGATACAGGCGGGCTGGTCGTCAAAGTTTTCCTATGCGGAACCAGTGGAATAACCAAACATTCAGTGCCGATCGTGCCGATAAGTCCGATCGGAGCGGTTGTTCTGGACTCGTTCGGCGCGGAATTTTCCGTCGCCTCGGGCGAATTGCCAGCGTCATGGTTTTCATGACCAACCGCGCCAACGGAGCCAAATCCCGAGTGTGGGCCCATCAGCCAGGCGGTCAGAGCCGCGGAGACCAGCGTGATGCATTCAATGAATCAGATAAAAGCCGTTCTACTATTCAGCGCCATGTTGGCCTCCATCGGTGGCATTGCCATTCCGAGTGCATCTGTGCAAGCACAGCCGCCTAGGACGCAAAATGCCGATTTGGATTTCGCAGCCAGCGGATACCTGATGCCGCCCGGTGCCAATCCAGCCAACGCAGTTCGTCAGGCTGGCATGGTCGGGCAAATGGCAGGCGGGCCTACTCAATACGCACCCGCTGGCTACGCTCAACCGATGCCCAGCAACGCGGCACCAACCGGACCGGCCGGCGTCGCCCAAGTCGGATTCTTCTCCGGCGGATCAGCCGGTAATTCAGGAGGCTGTGATTCCGGAGGCTGTGATTCCGGATGCTGCGGCGGTGGCGGTGGCGGCTGTGATTCGATGGGCTATGGGCAAATGGGTCACGGGCAAATGGGTGGCGGCTACGGCGGACCACTGGGCATGGGAATGATGCCCGGTATCTGTAATTCCGGCGGATGCGGTTCAGGATGCGGTGGCGGTGGAGCCTATCAACAATGTGATCCCATCCTGACCGGCGGCATCGTCGGCAAGATGCGTGGCGAAGGCGGGGCCGACGGCGAAATGTCAGGGCTCCGGCACCTTTGCATGTTCTGTCGCGGCGGCGGTTGTTCCGCTTGCCAGAGCTTTCACCCCAGTGCTTTACTGGGTGCATTAGCTGCACTACGACCCTATTCCGAAGCTGGATTGTGTGCCCAACGTTGGTACGACCTTTCAGCCGAAGCAGTCTTCCTTGGACACAACGCGGGCGGCAACGGCGCACTGACGTCACAAGGAATCAGCGGACCCATCGTGCTCAATGCGAACGACGCGGGTGCAAACGACCTAGAAGCAGGCATTCGGCTTTCCGGGGCCATCATCATGGGGCCAGGCGGCAACCTGGAATTAACGTACATGGGCGGTCAAGAATGGAGCGGATCACAAAGCGTTTCCGACCCGAACGCAGAACTGTTCTCGTTCATCAGTGACTTTGGAATCGAACCCGGCACGACGCTGGCCGGCGAAGAAGGATTCGATGATACCGACCGATCACTGTCACAATCGATCGCCGGATCCAGCAGATTCCATAGCGGCGAATTGAACTACCGTCGTCGCACGGTCGGGCCGTACTGTCGCTTCCAAGGATCATGGCTCGCTGGACTTCGTTACTTGCGATTCGACAACGGACAACTGTTGACGATCCGCGGTCAAGACAACAACACAGCGGCCAACAACGGTACACGATTCTTTACAGCCGACGCAGGAACCGAGAACAACTTCTTCGGTGCCCAGATCGGTGGCGACTTGTGGTGGAACCTGATTCCAGGCGTCAGCATCGGTACGGGAATCAAGGGAGCTTGGGGACAAAACGATTACTCCAGCCGCACACTGGTTCGATCCAACTCCGCTGGCCCAGGTGCAACGCCCGGTGAATTCGCGTTTGAAAACAGCGATCGTGACACCACGGTTGTGGGCGAATTTGAGCTTAAGTCGATGTACCGTCTCAATCGCGATTGGACCTTTCGATCGGCCTATTACCTGATCGCGATGGATGACTTCGCCCAGGCAGGACTAGACGTTGGCAGCCTTCGCAGCTTGGCCAACTCTGATACCCCGGCCGGGATCGACAGCACCGGCACGCAGTTCAGCTCGCTGGTCGTGCAAGGCTTCTCCTTTGGTGCCGAATACACCTGGTAGAAAGAGTCGCAGAATTTGTCTCAAACTCGTTAATCCTAGTTTCGCAAAAGATGTCAGTCTTCGGAGGTTGGGACAACCTCCGCTACAAAGAACTCCGTCAGAACGCATGAGCTGACCTGTTCAAAAAGCCACCAAAACCCCGCTCGGTCCGCCAATTTGATTGGTGACCGAGACGGGGTTTTTTGCTGGTTTTAGCGGATGACGGGATTCAATCGCGAACCGGGGAACTTTGCCAAACATGCCAGCGTCCGAATCTTTGGTGTTGATTGACACCTCTATTGACGCAACTAGAATCGCAGTCGCTCCTTTTCTATTCGCCACAAACTACCCAGATTCCGCACTGGGTTTGCCATTGTGGTGATGAATTGGCGAACGACAGGCGTCAATACGACCGATGCAATGAGATAGCCCCGAGTGCCGAAGGTGTCTATTTGCCGTATTTTGCCATCATTGACGGACTAGTGTGTAACGAAACTGACGACCTGACAGGCGTTCGACAACGCTGAACCTCATCCCATACAAGCCATCACCGAACAATTTGAGTTCTTGCAAACTGTGCAGCGAGCTTGGATTTCAGTCTGGTAGAGACTCTCGATGAAAAAACGAAACGAATCGACCTCCAACTCTCCTGCTCGCAAGCATTCCTCTGGGAAACTCGGGAAACCTGGCAAGCCCGCAAAACGGCGTTCGAGTAACAGCGTCAAGAGTCGTCGTCTTTCGTTGGAGGATCTGGAAAGTCGCCAACTGATGGCGGTGTTGACGGAAGTCCCGATTCAACCGGCACCGGCGAACCTGCCACAGTTCGACGCTCCTCGGAATGTCGGCACCGTCGCGGCGTTTAACATCGCCGAAACCGAGTCGACGAACTTAGACAACCCGAACAACACTCGAAACGCGGCGCAGTTTCTTCCGTTTGGTACCGGTTCAGGCAAGCAGGATACGATTGATGTGACGGGCACGCTGCCGGTCAATACCAACGTGACCAACACCAGCGGCTTCGCGGCCGACATTGATGTATACAGTTTTGATTTAAGATCCGGCGATATTATTGACATCGCAACGTTAGGCGCTGCGGGCGAGTTCGCGTTGCAGGGACCGTTTGGTCCAAACGGACTTCCGCTTCCGGGTCAGCCAGCGGTTGCGGTGACCTTTGCGTCCAATGCACCCTCGGGCGCTCTATCAACCCCTTTGCAAACCAATGCTGTTGCATCGGGAACCTATGTGGTTCCAAGAGATGGTCGGTATTTCTTAACGATCGCTCCCGCTACACAAACGACAACCTACACACTCGGGCTGCGAGCCTATCGACCGACGAGCGAGTTCTTGGTGTATGGCGATGCCCAGATTTTGTATTTGGATTGGGAAGGCGGAATCGTTGACAACAACGTTTTCCTTCCTTCGGGTGATGGTGATGATGCAGTCCCTCCGTTTGGATTCACGTTCATTCCTTCACTGGAACAGTCTCTACCAGATTTAGGGTTGGAGTTTGGTGATCTCGAAAACGCGGCGACCACCGCCGATGCAATCGCCAATGGTGTCTACGCAGAAGTGATCGAGATTTTTGAAGAGCTGACAGTTGATTCCGTCAACGGCGATTTCGAGGCGACCGGCGTCGCGGGTGATTACGCAATTCGAATTTTGAACAGCCGTGATCCCTTCCACCGCCAGTGGTATGAAGCGAACGCCAACGATCCGCGTTTGACCAGGCTGCTAATCGGCGGGACGGCGGCAGATACAGGTTTGGATGGCGACGAGGCAGACCCCGGCCAAGCTGATTTCACCGACATTGGTAATTTCGACCTCAGTCAAATCGCACTGTTTCCGTTGGACGGCTTTGTCGAACTGACTGCCGATACGCCAATTTCACCAAACTCGAGTCGCTTGCAATTGACGAGCCAGTTTCTAGCATCGATCGCGGCCCATGAAGCCGCGCAGATGTTTGGAATGATCCCTACCAACAACGTGAATACGATCTTAAGCCTCGGTGATAATCGCGGAGGACAAACGGACCTTTTCGCTCAAGGCCTTGGCAATGACGGGATCTTTGGAACGCTCGATGACGTCCAGCCTATCTTTGCAAACGACTTCTTCGACGATCCAACCATCCGCGCTGGATTTAGTCGCACTCGAGACACTCTGACCACTGCGCTTTCCAGCGGTACCATCGGTGGTGTTGCAACGACCGGTTCGGTCTTCAACGACGTCAATCGCAGCGGAACTCGAAACTCAACCGAAGTGGGCATCGCCGGTGTGACCGTCTTTGCAGACATCAATAACGACGGCATCCAAGACCCAAGCGAACCCAACGCGATCACGGATTCGTCGGGTTCCTATTCGTTGACGCTGCCACCGGGAACGTTCAACATCCGCGCCACGACGCCAAGCGATTTTCTGCTGACGACTCCTGCGTCTGTTTCTAGCAGCACGGGTGCCGCATCGTTTGGATTCGTTCAAGTCGTTTCCAACATCACCGGCACAACCTTTGTTGACACCAACGGCAACGGACTTCGCGAGCCCGGTGAAGGCGGAATCGGTGACATCTACATCTACATCGACGAAGACGGCGACAACCGTCCCGACTTGTTCGAGATCAACACTCGTTCCAGAGAAGACGGAACCTATTCGCTGAACTTTCCCGGTCCAGGCACCTACACCATACGCCAAGTCTTGCCGCCCGGTTTCGAGCAAACCTTCCCGGCGTCTGGCGAACACACGGTGGTCTTTGATGGCACCAGCCTGACCGACAATTTTGACTTTGGGTTCCTGCCATCACGCGATCTAGGTGATGCACCCGATAGCTACGGCACCACTGATTCAGCCAACGGTGCAAGTCACGGCATCGTGGCCGGATTAACCATCGGCACGGCGGTTGATCGCGAAGCCGATGGTCAACCGTCGGCCAACGCCTTGGGCGATGATGCCGCCGGCATCGATGACGAAGACGGCGTTACTCAGGTCACGCCGCTGGGACCAGGATCGACCGGCAACTTTGCGGTCACCGTCACCAACACGACCGGGTCACCGGCCTACCTGCAAGGTTTTATGGACTTCAATGGCGACGGTGATTTCACCGACGCGGGCGAACAGTTCACGACCAATCAATTGATCCCATCAAGCGCGGCCGTTCAAACAGTAAACGTTTCCGCAGCCGTTCCCGCTGGTGCGACGCCGGGCAACACTTTTGCTAGATTCCGATTGAGCCTCAGCCAAGACGTCGGCGCGACTGGGTTTGTGGCATCCGGTGAAGTCGAAGATTATGCATTCAACATTCAGAATCGCGCGGACATTCTGAACGCCGACCCCACTGTCGGTGATCCGGTCAGCGAAGCGATGTTCACGGTTTCGCGAAACACACTCTCCAACCCGTTGGACGTGCTGGCCAATGATTTTGAGATTGCGGGCAATCCGCTTCGCGTTGATACGCTCGACCGAACTGGCACCGAAGGTGTGGTTGTCGTCGGGGCAGGCGGACTGACCGTCGATTACACGCCGCCCAATGGTTTCTCTGGCGTGGACCAATTCCGTTACTCGGTCGTCGATTCATTCGGCAGCCCCGTGCTGGATTCACTCGGCAATCGTCAATTTGCAACGGTGACGGTCAACGTGACTTTCCAGTCAAACGTGCCGATCGCGGTCGATGATTCGTTCCAAGTTCCAGAAGGCAGCGTCAACCGTCCGCTCAACGTGTTGGACAATGATGTACCAAGTGTCTTTGGTGGACTGACCATCACCAGCGTGACTGCCGGGTCCAACGGCGGAAACATTCAAATCATCGGTGGCGGTCAATCACTGCGTTACACACCGCTTCCAAACTTCTCCGGCACCGAGCAGTTTACGTACAGCATTCAAGACACCGCGACTCCGCCCAACGTCAGCACCGCGCAGGTCACCGTCAACATGACGCCCGGTTCGACCAATGACGATGTCGTCGATTTCACCGTTGGCATCTTTGATCCTGTCAACATCAACACACCCGTAACCAACGTTCGCGTCGGAGACGAGTTCTTGTTGCGTGTTTCAGTCGAAGACCTTGATCCGAACAATTTCCGGTTCGCAAGCGAAGAGGGCGTGGCATCGGCCTTCTTGGACTTGCTTTACACCGACGAATTAGTGGCACTGCGAAACACGGGTGCGAACCCATCGTTCCCGTTTGATATTTCATTTGGCCCGTTGTTTTCCGGCAGCGAAGATTTCTTGCAGCGTGCCAACGCAAACACACCTGGCTTGTTCGATGAAGTTGGCGGCGTTCAACCGCTGACCAACCAGCAAAACCACGACGGTCCCGTGGAACTGTTCACCATCCGAATGGTCGCAGTGTCACCTGGCGTCGCTCAATTCACCGCCGATCCTGCTGACGAAACGCCCAGCGAGACTGTCATCATCGCTTCAGACACCGCTCTGACGCCAAGCCAGTTGGGGCTCGGTCGCACTGAATTGATTATTGTGCCTTCGTCTGACAACTTCACGTCAGCGATTGACGATGCGTTTTCAGATGGACGAGATTCGCTTGGGGCACTGATCACCAACAACGCCGCGTTACCTAGCCGCCTGGACGTTCTGGATAACGATAACCTCGGACCCACTGGTGCTGTTCGAGACTTGGGATTTGGGCTGGTCACCAACCCAACCTTTGGCACCGTCTCGATTGATGACAACGGAACTCCGAACAACCCAAGCGATGACTTCTTTAGCTATCGGGCAAACGCTAATGCAAACGGCCTGGAACGCTTCACGTATTTCATCATCACCGATGATGGAGTCAGAAGCACAGCCGAGGTCACGATTCCGCTTGGCAACACCAACAACAACGCATTAGTCGCGATGGATCTATCGCTGGTCAGCGCGACGTTCAATTCGGCGACCGGTCAGTTTGAAGCAGGTGCGGCATTACCAACCGGCAGTTCGGTTTCAGTCGGACAGACCTTCGGCGTTCAAGTCACTCTTGATGACCTTCGGACCTTTGACGAAACGTTTGTCTTCGCCGGGTTCTTAGATCTCTTATACAGCAGCGATACGATTCGCCCAGTGGCAGGTGTTTCAGGAACTGAGTTCGATTTCGACGTCGAATTTGGAGCCAATTATCGCGAAGACGCAGGCGTGGGAACTGCTGCACGTTTAGGAATCATTGACGAATTTGGGTCACTGTCATTTGCGACCGCCATTGGCCAAGGCAGCGATCCAGCGACGCTGGCAACGTTGTTCTTCGAGGCTGTTAACCGTGGGCCGATCCGAATCGCTGGTTCACCAGCAGATTCGTCGCCGTTCCAAGACACACTTCTGTTCGATCGAGACCAACCGGTTGAAGTTGGTGAGATTCGTTACGACGTTTTAACGACCACGGTCGTCGGCAACGGTGAAGGTGAATCGATCCAGAACCCTGTCTTCCCGCAAGACGTTAACAACGACGGAGCAGTCTCACCGATCGATGCATTGTTGATTATCAACCGCATGGGCCGTTCATCGAGCCTGGGTGAAGGCGAGGCATTTAGCCGCAACACCAACGTCTATTACACCGACGTCAACGGCGACAACGAAACGACAGCAATCGACGCCCTGCAAGTCATCAACTACCTCGCCCGAAACGCCAATCAAGGTGAAGGCGAATTGGTGGCTGCACCCGTTGCCACACTCCTTCCTCAAACCACAGCCGACGAAAGCGAAGATGCGACTGTCTTAACTGATAGCGTCGTTAGTGATTCAGTGTTCGCCGACCTGACCCAAGACTCAAAGCTTCTTTCAACCGAATCAACCGCAGATTCAGCGGCCATGGTTCCCGGTTTACAAACCAGCGATGAGTCAGCCACGGATGACGACGAAGACATCCTTGGCCTGCTGGCCGACGACGTCCAAGGGCTATGGAGCTAGGGAAGATTGATTCACCTCATCGGTTGAATCGCAACAAAATTTGCAACCGTTCCTGACCTTGCGTCAACGCTTCACGTCCGGGATACTCTGCAAATCGAGAGATCTTCCAACGATCACTCCATCAGCCGAAGTGGCGGAATTGGCAGACGCGCTGGATTCAAAATCCAGTTCCCGCAAGGGAGTGAGGGTTCGAGTCCCTCCTTCGGTATAAGTTGGCATCATCGCCAGCGCTCAAAGGCTCGCAGAACCCCGTGTTTTGCGGGCTTTTTTCGTTTTCGACCAAATGGCGTGATTGCCCCCGATTGCCCGTTTCATCTGTCGAGTGGGGTGGATTTTGGGGTGGTTTTTCTAGTACCCCACCGGCACCGATAGCGATGGCTCTTTCAAACGACGATTGCATGGTCATTGCGTAGTGCTTCATTGCGATGGGGGCACTGTTGCCCAGCCAACTTGCCACGTCCTTGATGGGGTACAACGCAATCAGTTCGGTTTCACGGGTCGCCCGTAGGTTCTGCATCAGCTTCGGCCACTCGGTCAGCCCGGCACGTTTGACAATCTTCTTGAATGTCTCGTTGATACCGGCGGACGGGTCGTAGCGCGTCACCACCAAATCACCTTGGCTGCCCAGTTCGCGGGCACGCATCAGGTGCGGTAACAGCTCGGGGAAGATCGGGCAAACCCGCGTCGGTGGGTTCTTGTTGGACCGGACAATCATGCGGCGGTTGGGAATGTCGATGTCTTCCCATCGTTGCAGTCGTGTTTCGTGCGAACGCATCCCAGCGTATCGGGCAAAGGCCAACATGATTCGCCAGTCCTCGCAACTGGCGGCGACGATGCACTTCTCAATCCAGTCAGCAGGCACGAAGAATTGCCGGTCTGGATTCCCACCCACTGTGACCTTCTCATCGGCGAACGGGTTAGCGGCAATGATTTTGCGCCGCACCGCAAGGTTAAAGAACTCTCGGGCGCGTCCAATCCGGCGGCGTACCGTGTTCTTCGCCAAACCGGCCTTGGGTTTATCTTTGGGCACTTCGCGGGCCTCGGTTTCTAGCCAGATTCGAAAGTCCTCAGCATCACCGGCGGTGATGGAAGTGATGCAGCGGTCTTTCCCAAAGAACGTCGTCAGGTTCCGTTGCACGTCTTCCAATTGGTCGTTGGTTGACTCGGCACGCTTGCCGCGTTTGATGTAGTCAATGCACCATCGGTCTAGCTTTGCCTCGGTTGCATTGCCCCGCAGCTTCCGCCGCTGGACCAATCCCCAACCAGCCAGCTTATTGTGCTTGGCATCCGGCAACGATTGCAGCCAACTTTCGACGAACTTGGGACGTAGCTCATCGTTGGCGACGCAACCGGCTAATCGTTCTAGCGTCTTACCGATGTTCTCGGCTTGCGTTTCGGTACGAACTTTCGGTCCTGGGTAGTAAGACCGGCGAACGTCACCGACGAAGAAACGGATTTCAAATGTGCCGTTTTTAGTTTGGCGGATACTTGCCATCGTGTTCATCTCCACGAAAATCATCAAAGGAAGAAAAATGCAACGGCGGGCCGGGTGATGATGCCCAGCTTTCAGCCGCTAAGCCTAGCCGTTGCGGTCACCATCATAGCATCGACCCGCGTTGCGTTGCGGCGTCAATTGTTTTGGTCAGTCGTCTTGTAGGTTTGCGGCGGTCAAGCACCGGGAACATCGCCAAACGTCGTCGGACGTTTGGGTATCGCAGGGGGCACCGCAGGCCGGGCACGGTGGCAATTCCTGGGGAGCCATCCCGCCCAAGTCGTGGTCATGCCATCGGACTCGGGAAAGGCTTTGCCCATCATCGAACCAAACCAGCTTCCCGCAGTCTTCGCAGCGGATACCCGGCGGTGCTTCGGTGTCGAACAGATTCGCGGCCCCGCAGTGATGGCACGTCGGTCCTTTGCCGGTCGATGGTTCATTGGTAGGCGGCGGTTCATCCGGCGGGGGATTTTCGGGCACGTTATCGGCCGTCGGCGATGCCCTTGGGGTCCCATCGTTTCCGAACAAACCAGCAAGCAGGGTACATGCCCCTGGCCGTGCCCTATCGACCCTTTGTACCCTGCCAAGTGATTTCACCCCGTCTTTTACGGTGTTTTCGTCATCGTCGGATAGGGTACGTGAATCGTTCAGGGTCCGTAGGGTCCAAAGGGTCGATTCCTGGGAGTGGTCGTCACCTTTCAAGAGTCACCCCCAATCACGTCGTAGCCGTAGCGGCTCGCAATGCTGGCGATGGCTTCGGCGGGGTCACGAAAGACCTTCCGGCCATTCGACTTGTGGGACGCGAAGTAGCGGCGAAGGATCCCGCCCACCATTCGCGGACGCCACGAATCATCAAGTGATTCAGGGTCGATGATTCTTGCCCGTTCCAACACTTCACCGGCGGTCGGTACCTCGTTGATTGTCCGCAGCCGATAGTAAGCGGTCAGAATCAGGCCATCGAACTCGGGGGATGAATCCTCAGCAGCGGCCCGTGTCATCTTCTCGGCATGGTCAACCAGCAATCCCACCGCGTCGTCGTCGCCAGTGTGAGCGACAATCCGCAGTAGCGGCCCCCACAACTCCGCGTCACGATTCGCCAGTGACGACGATGGACAATCAGCCGTCATCGCGTTGTGAGCATGCTCAAGCGCCCAGCAGTGCAACGCATCCAGCACGGCGGCGGCTTGCTCCGGTGAATCGTCAAGCGAACGGTTCACTTGCGGGTCATCGCCACCGGCTCGCATCATGCGGACGGTGATGCAACGCGACGACAACGCAGGCGGCAAACCCTTGATGCAACCAATCACCATCGGGCCATAGCAATCGAACGAAACCGAACGGTAACTATCCCCGGCGGGTTCCGACTTGCGAACACTCCCACCGCGTCGGTATCCCGATAGTAGAATCGACAACAGGTCGGCAACATCCGGCGAACGGGTATCCCGCAACCGCTCAGCTTCATCGAGTAGTAACACACCACCGAACGCATGGCGAGTACGAAAAACCGATGATGCACTGACGTTGCCGTTCATCATCGGACGAAACGCCATCCGCGATAGCACTTCCATCGTCCGCGTCTTACCAGAATTAGGTGGACCGGCCAAATACAGATACGGCACCGCCGGTAGCATCGGGTAAACGTAGGTCATCATCACCCACGCGGCCAACGTCAGCCCGTGTCCGCTTGCGTCGTCGGACGGTAGCACGCTGTAACGGTTGATACGCTCAGCTACCATCCGCAACACTTCGCCCGTCGTCGGCGATGACTCGCCACGCAACCAGGCTTCGCGACTTTCACGACGCCAACGGTTCAGGTCTTTCACGTCGCTTGCGGTCGGCTCCGATGGCGATGGGGAAAGCCACAATTGCGAGTCACCAGACAACCGCAGTTCAGCACCCAGCCTATCGACCCGGCGTTCATCACCAACGCGAACGAAGTGCAACCATTGGCCGACCGTCATGGAATCGGTTCGGATGATTCGCGGGATTGCGATTGCCGACACGTCAGGACGTAAAACCAACTCAGGGCGTACCACTTGGGTAGCGTCCACTTCGTCGCCGTCCATCATCATCGTCGATGAATCAGCGTTGTCGTCGTTCAGTCTTGCGGCTTCGGCATCCAGTCTATCCGCAGCTTTCAACAACTCCGCTTCGATGTCCTTGGCATCGATGGGGCATCCATCACCGATGGCGGCAACCACGTCTTTGGCAAACCGTCGGCGTTCAGCGGCCTTTGCTGGGGGCATACGGTCGCGGTGAATCGTTTGGTCACCCAACTTGCAAACCACGTTGGCGATACCGTTACGGCCCGCTAGTGTCGCTTCGATGACCAATTCATCGGGTGCGTTGTCGGCATCGTCTTTGCCGATGTCGCTGTTTTCAATGACTTGGGTTCTATCGTTCATGGCTTCACCGCCTTTGCAACCGAAAGGCTACGCGGCTTTGCAGCATCAACGGCGGCAATGATGTCGGCGGCGGATGCACCACGGGCTACCCAGTCGCGAACATCGCCGATGCCATCGGGCGGCGCGATGATTCGCACCGCTCGGCAACACGTCAGCAGCGGCACCATCAAAGTTTGGGCACCACGTCGGCCCGCGTTGTCACCGTCGGCGATGATGATGCACTCGGTCGGCTTGAATCTCCGAACGGTCTTGCACTCGGTCAGCACCGCCCCGGTTGCCGATGCCCGGCCAATCACCGGCAAGCCAAGCGAAAGAACGGCGGCGGTGTCGGTCGGTCCTTCCGCGATGAATAACCGCTCGGGTGCTTGGGGTAGTTCCGATGGAATGAACAAACCAGCACTTCCACCACGAACGGACCACTTGCGACCCGTTTGGATGCAACGCAATCGAATCCCGATGATGTTGTCGGCTTCGTCTACCATCGGCCACGTCGTCGCGTTCCGCTCGGTCATCCATCCAACACGCAACCGAATCAGTACGGCGGCGGGCAGGTTCAGACGAACGGCCAAGCGTTCCCACCAATCCGGCTTCATCGCATCGTGGCAACGGTTCGCCAGTGATGCCAAGTCGCGGGCCGGTTTCACTTCGTCGCGGTTCAATCGAATCGAACTCACCACGGGCCGCGTCTTGGGTCGCTTAGCGGTTCGCCCGGTCACGCCCAACCAATCCGCCAACCATCGGCAAGCGGTCGCGGTGTCGGAGTCAAGCAGCCAGCGGAGCGTTGCCAATCCGTCACCGGGTTTGGGGTCGCAACCTTTGGTAAAGCAGCCTCGGCAATGCACCGCACCACGGGCGGCAACATCGGGCCAAGCGGCGAAACGGTCACGCCCCCGGCAGTTGATGCAAGGATGACCACGGCCATCGAGCAATTCAGCGGGCAAACCAGCGTCGGAAAGAATCGCCAACCAACGCCCAGCGGCGTCGGTCAACAGTTCGTCGATGGATGGCAACGGGCTAGAATGTTGGTGTAGTTTCTGGGGTCGTCGGTCACGCATCGGCGGCCCCCTCTTTGTTGGCATTCTTTGCAGCTTGCTTGGCAGCTTGCCGTTCAGCGGCAACAGCTTCGGCCTCAGCGGTCCCGGCCTTGATGGCATCAATCACCGCGTCGATTTCATACAACCGGCGGTCACCATCAAGCATCGACGGGATAGCCTTCTCTTTGGTCCGTCGGTCCAGCTTGGCAAGTGACCAGCCAAGTATCTCGGCCATAGGAGACTGCTGCAATAACAGCAAATACGTTTTGTTTTCGGTCGGGCGTTTCGAGAAAATCGCCAGAGGGCGATATCAGCTAAAGACGAAAGAGTCGTCTTCGCGATTGAAATAGGGCTCAGGGCTTG
>NZ_LWSK01000125.1 GCF_001642955.1 Rubripirellula obstinata
CGCCTCGCGCCCTGCGGGGCATCTCTAATGCTCGACCAAGAACGCTCGACCAACATCGAAATGCCGACTGCCCTGCGGGGCACCAACCGACGCCTGAATTGCAATACTCGAACAACGCCGAAGTGCCGCATGCACTGCGTGGCACCAACCAACGCCTGTCTTCTAGTCTCCCTTTACTCTTGACCGCCAAAACTTGCTTTGCCGACGATTCTTTGTTACGCTTTCAACAAGGTGGCTGTCACCCACGTGGACGAAGTCCTCGCTGTCGGACGGCATCGCAATGGTGTATTGCGGATAACCATTGCATGCACCGGAGTGGCGGCCGCACACTTTTCTCTCTGCTTGCACGTCAAATCCCGCCACCTCGGTGATGCTTACCGTTATCCGACTGAAATGAACCAACCATTCGCTCCTCCTGATGAAATAGACGGTGCTCGCGTCCTACGCTGGGCATGGTCCGGCAACGAGCCTTTCGGGCAAGTTCCGGGGGCCGACTCACCGGACATCTTCGGATTGGCGATCGCGACTTATAACGACGCGCAGTTCTACAGGTTCTCGTGCGACCGAAACTGGGACTGTATTCAAGATGGGCTCTACGACTCTATCGACGAGGCCATTTCTCAACTACCTGACCAATACCGACACGTTGACGCCGTCTGGGTGTCTATGTCGCATTGATCGGCTTAGCCGACGTGAGCCCACTGCTCTCTTTGATGCTTGCTCGATTCTTACGCGGTAAGCTATACTCTGGTTGGCGTCCCGCCGTTGTTTTCTGCTCGCGCAGCTCTGCTGGTTCGCGGTCCGCCTCGCAACGTATAATCGCGGATAACCATCGGTTGCACCGGAGCGAGGCTTGCGCGTCTTTTCTGATGGTTGACTTTACTCTCCCCGCCCGGTGAACCGCACCGTTATCCGACTGGCCCACGGACACTTGCTCCCCGCCTCGCGCCCTGCGGGGCATAACCAATGCACGACCAACACCGCTTTACTCCAACGCTCGACCAACATCGAAGTGCCGACTGCCCTGCGGGGCATCAACCAACGCCTGAATTCCAATGCTCACTTAATGCCGACTTGCCGGATGCACTGCGTGGCACAACCAAAGCCTGTCTTCGGTTACTCGATTTAACGCTGCCCACCGAAACTTGCTTGACCGACCGCTCTTTGTTACGATCTACCCACGGTGGCTGTCACCCACGGGGACGAAGTCCGCGCCGACGGACCACATCGCAACGGTGTATTGCGGATAACCATTGCATGCACCGGAGTGGCGGCCGCACGCTTTTCTCTCTGCTTGCATGTCAAATCCCGCCACCTCGGTGATGCATACCGTTATCCGACCAGCACTCTGCAACGATATCCTCGACTTAGACGCGTAACGCCAATCCTTGGTGAATCCAATAGCCATGAACCATGATCCATACGCGGCACCCGTGACGATTGCCGACTCTGAACTAACGCGATTTGAGACTTCTGTTCTTCGATCTCTAGTTGTCCGCCATTCTCGACCTGCATTGTTAGGGTACCTTCGCTTCCGCTGTGGATTCGCTTTTACTTGTATTGCATTCGTGGCTTTCATTTACGCTTTTCCTGTTTACACGATCGATCATCCGTCCATTCCTTGGCTTGCAGGTGCTTTTTCACTTGGTCTCGCAACTGGCCTATCCTTCTACTTCATTTCCGAATGCGTAGCAAATGTTCGCGGTTGGCCAATTGTCGATCGTGTGATCGACTGGGATCGCGTAAACGAACTATATCGAAACCCCAAATAATCCATCCCGACTCTCCATGTCCAACGGATAACCAAGCGTTGCTGACGGAGCGGCGGTGGTCGGCTTATTTTTCTGCTTGCACGTCTTCACCCGCCGCCCGCAGAACGCGGACGTTATCCGAGCGGGTGCGCTGTCGTTGATACTTGGCTCCGATTCTTGCAATTTTGTCTGACTTGATTCAACGCTGCCCTGCGGGGCACATCCAGAACTCGGGCTTGCTGTAATCCTGGTTTTTCAATTCTGCGTCACGTCAAATGCAAACAAACACAAACTTTGCGACACCTTGGTCGTTCCGAATTCAATCGTCGAACGTCTTCCAACGTTGCTTGCCGTTAGACTGGACTGGGAACCGAACGCTATAATTTGTGTGGTTTCACACAATGACCTCCGCAATGGTCAATCGCTGGCTGGCGGCATCCCGCCGTTCTCTTTCGCTCACGCGGCGGATACTGGCGACGTCCCGTCGTTGTTTTCCACTCGCGTGGCGGATGGTCGATGCCTGCCGCCAGCTTTCGGTCACTTCGTAACCAAAACCCACGGATAACCAAGCGTTGCTGACGGAGCGGCGGTGGTCGACTTTATTTTTTGCTTGCACGTTCTCACCCGCCGCCCGCAGAACGCGGACGTTATCCGACTGAAATCCGTGCTCCGCCCATTGCTTCAATGCGATTCTCACTACGAACACTGCTGATCTGTACGGCGGCCGCTGCACTCATGATTTTCGCGGCACGCCATTGCCTTGGCCCCGTCGTTCCGGCCTCAACTGCTTCCAAAGTGCGCCCCGGCATGTCTCAACCTGAAGTTCGGGCCATCCTTGGGTCGCCAAACGACGGAATGACCGACGAATCATGGGCCTACGTTCGCGCATTTAACCCTGGCTGGTTTGTCGTTCACTTTGACTCCACTCTCAATGTCTCCTACGTTGACCACGAGACCGTATTTTGACATCATTAGGCAACGCTGCTAGGACGCTAGTTGGCGTGGCGGAGTCCCGCCGTTGTTTCCCCCTCGCGGGGTTCATGCGGGCGACGTCCCGTCGTTATTTCATACTCCCGTGGCGGATGCCCGTTGGCTGCCTTCAGCTTTCGGTCACTTCGTAACCCAAACCCACGGATAACCAAGCGTTGCTGACGGAGCGGCGGTGGTCGGCTTAAGTGTTTGCTTGCACGTCTTCACCCGCCGCCCGCAGAACGCGGACGTTATCCGACTGAATGACTCGAGATCACAATGGATGACGCAACACACAGTGCTAAGTCGTTTACCGCTGCTGTCCTGCTTCCAGTGTGGTTTACGTTTCTCGTTTTCTACGCAACTTCAGGCTCGGCTGAAGGCCCTTCGGAAGGTACGCCAATCATCATTTGTGTAATCGCAATCCTGGCGATCCCCTACGGCTTCGTTTGTGGATTCGTTGGGTGCCCGACTCTTGCTCGCATCTCAGGTGCCAACACAGGGATCCATGCTAGAGTCATCGCCTCGGGGCTCACTATTGCATCCACTACGGCTTTGATTGCGTCCTCAACCCTTGGGCTCCAACGCCTTGGCTTAGCCAACGCTTGGCAAACCGCTACCTATCTTGGTATGATCCTGTTCGTCCCGCCGTTCACGGTTTGCTTCGTGATATACTGCTTCTCGCACCGCCTGGGTGCTCAAACCCAAGACGACGGATAACCATGGGATGCACCGGAGTGGGACTTGCGACCGTTTCCTGATGGTTACCTTTTCCCTTCCCACCCGGTGATCCCGGTCGTTATCCGACTGGGCACACGGATGGGTATTCCCGCTCCGGCACTTTCCGCCGATGAACACCTACTCGATATTTTCACTTTTCGCTGTAACCACGTTCATCGCGGTCGCGTTCTCGGTTGGCCGTATCCTTGGGCCTGCCCCAACTCTCACCGTTTTCGTGATACTCTATTGCGCTGGCCCTATAGTTTGCCGCTTGATCATCGCGTTGACTGCCCGACATATTCGTGTCTCGACTTACACGCTTTTGTTCTCGGTCCTCGCTGCCGGCCTGCTCGTCGCTTACGTCTTCGCTGGTGCCGAAACCGCGTTTCCCTTACTGGTTTGGACCCTGGTTCTCTGGGTTCCACAACTCCTCGTCATGCGATTCCTTTCTTCTTGTCGATCTGGACGACTCTGGTATCTTTACTGGGGCTACACTCACCCTTCCAAGACTCCTGAGACCCATGCGGACGGATAACCATGGGATGCACCGGAGTGGGACTTGCGGCCGTTTCCTGATGGTTACCTTTTCCCTTCCCACCCGGTGATCCCGGTCGTTATCCGACTGAACTTGTCTGCTGCATTGCACTGCGGACCGATCGCTGAACATGGGACAACCACTCTGGCTATCGCTTCTAAACGTTTCTGTCATGCCAACTGCAATCGGCGTGCTTGCCATGCTCTATTCGCGTGATTGGCTTGGCTGGCCGACCTGGCTAGTGATACCGCTTTTTCCATTCTTTTGGCTGCTCGGATTCTGCATCTGGACCCTAGCCGTCGGCGGTCTATTGGCACTACGACCACCCCTAGCTGGCCCTGTACACTCTCATCCACCTTGTCCGACCTGCTCTCATCCGCTCGCGACACAATTTGCTCGGCAATGCTTGCATTGCGGTGCTGATTGGCACGGGCCCGAACTGCAAGACTCGACGGATAACCATGACATGCACCGGAGTGGCGGTGGTTAGCGTTTTGGTTTGCTTGCAAGTCTTTCGCCGCCACCCGGTGATGTCCACCGTTATCCGACTGAGCCGCGGACACTCGCTACCCGCCTCGCGCCCTGCGGGGCACAACCAACGCACGACCAATACCGCTTTGCGCCCAACGGTCGACCAGCATCGACGTGCCGACTGCCCTGCGGGGCATCAACCAACGCCTGAATTCCAATGCTCAACTAATGCCGACGTGCCGGATGCACTGCGTGGCACAACCAACGCCTGTCCTTGTACACTCCATTTACTGCTGCTCGCCGAAACTTGCTTGAACGCCCGCTCTTTGTTACGCTTTCATCACGGTGATTGTCACCCACGGGGACGAAGTCCGCGCTGACGGAGCCTATCGCGATGGTGTTTTGCGGATAACCATTGCATGCACCGGAGTGGCGGCCGCACACTTTTCTCTCTGCTTGCACGTCAAACCCCGCCACCTCGGTGATGCATACCGTTATCCGACTGAAATCGCAATGAAAACTATCCGTGTGCTAGCGATTCTCGCCTTTGCTGCTGTTGGTTGCAGCTTTCCGCTGCTAAACCCGAATCGCGAAGGATTCGCTCCTTGGGAAAAACTACCGGGCGGCAACGGCATCACTTGGGTCAACAAATACACGCACGACCCAGGCATCGACCCTCTTTACCTTGCATCATTCCGCTTCGATGATGAAACTGCCTTGCAGTTGATTGTCGAAACATTCGGCCTTTCGCCACTTCCTGCCGATACTGACGTCGCGACATTCACCGAAACGATGCCCGATCCGATCGACTGGTTTCCGCTTCCAAACGTTTCTTCAACGTATGTATTTGCCGACTCGAATTCTTACCCCGGTGGTAACCGCGAATACGTTTCTAACCTGTGGGTGGACTCGACGCAGAACCTCGCTATCATTGAACGCACTTGGTGGTAGCTATGCTCGAACCAAGACGGCGGATAACCATGGGATGCACCGGAGTACGGCTTGCGCGATTTTCTGTGATGGTTGACTTTTCTCTCCGTACCCGGTGATCCCGACCGTTATCCGACTGAAATCCATGAGACACCGCCGATTGCTTGCACTCACGTCTGTTGCATTGCTGCTCGCCTGGTCGGCGTTTGTTGGATTTGGTTACGCGATTCACCGATTGGAACATCGTCAAATTGCGACCGAACTCCTGATGGAAGGACGAACTTTTTACACGCTTCCCAATCCTCTATCCCCAGGAACTTCTGTGGATGGTGAGGAACGACGTCTGGTCGTCGGTGTATCCGATGAGAACTTTCTGGTCTGTAGCATTGTTCGCAACACACAGGCAACGGATTTGCGATCGAAATGGAAGGTAGACACATGCTATCGCCCCGATCTTGACAAGACGCATCCACGGCATCCAATATGGAAACCACTGGACGAATTCCCGACCGACGCCGACCTTGCCTTATTCCGCTCTGAAGCACTTTCCCAGTCTTGGGTCCGCTGGGATTGCCCTGACGGCACCGACCCAATACCGGCGGATAACCATGACATGCACCGGAGTGGCGGTGGTTAGCTTTTTCGTTTGCTTGCAAGTCTTTCGCCGCCACCCGGTGATGTCTACCGTTATCCGACTGAGCGTTGCACCAATATCCACGACAATTTAAGCATCGCAATGACTAACGCCGACGCATCCAAACTGCCGAACTTCTCCGGTAAGGTCTTGTCAATCTCCACGATGGACGACGAAAGCAGCCATGACATGGCGGACCCCAGATTTGAAATGCAAGCTGATCGACTGTTCATTGTCGGAACCTCGCCCGATGGCTCCTCTGAATCAAATTGGTGCGCTGGGGCCAAACTGGCAGTCGCTTGGGATCGTGTTACCGACTACTATATTTTCGACTCTACTGATCATTACGCAAGCGCCATTGCGATCAGCCGACGGCCCGATGTGGGTTCTGGCGACTGACGGACTTGCCATCGACTCCAGCATGGTGACTTTTCTCTGCTATTTTGCTCGAGATTCGACCAATGTCCGCTAAACTAACGGATAACCATGGGTTGCACCGGAGCCGGGCTTGCGGGCTTTTCCTGATGGTTGACTTTTCCCTCCCGGCCCGGTGAACCCGACCGTTATCCGACAGAGCTGCGGACACTTGTTGCCCGCCTCACGCCCTGCGGGGCACAACCTACGCACGCCCAAACCCGCTTTGCCTCCAACGCTCGATAAATACTCAAGTCCAGACTGCCCTGCGGGGCATCAACCGACGCCCGAATTCCAATGCTCAATCAATGCTGAAGTGCCGGATGCACTGCGTGGCACCAACCAACGCCTGTCCGTGGACACTCAATATACCGCCGATCGCCGAAACTTGCTTGAACGTCCGCTCTTTGCTACGATTTGAAACTGGTGATTGTCACCCAGGTGGACGAAGCCCGCGCTGACGAACCGCATCGCAATGGTGTGTTACGGATAACCATTGCATGCACCGGAGTGGCGGCCGCACACTTTTCTCTCTGCTTGCACGTCAAATCCCGCCACCTCGGTGATGCATACCGTTATCCGACTGAAATGCCCATGACACTGATTGGAGACAAACGCTCGTTCGCCTTTGAGACTTCGCCGTGTGACGAACACGCTCCGGACGAATTCTTGACTGTTGACATCTTTGTCGCGGACAAACTGCTCACAATTCTCGACAACGCGGCGTATGTTCCCCAATTTTGTGGCGATATCGACGCGGAGCAAAACCACCGCCGGCACGACCTGACATGGCTGCAACGCCGGGACGACCTTACTGGCATGGACCTGACCCAAGCCCACCTTTACCTCACCAAGACCGAACACTGGTCCCAGTTTCTGAACTGGGGCCCGACTACGGACGACATCTCTTGCCATCTTATCATCTTCCGTGAATCGCTCTGGATCACCGCATTCCTTTATTCGGAGAACCCGGACTATGACACGAATGACCCGGTCGTACACGGTTGCAAGGTGTCACCGTTCGACTTAATCTCAATACTCCAATCTCAATCTGCGCTAATGCGGAAGACGGCGGATAACCATCGCATGCACCGGAGCGGCGGTGGTTAACTTTTTGGTTTGCTTGCAAGTCTTTCGCCGCCGCCCGGTGATGCGTACCGTTATCCGACTGAAATGCATGGAACTCACGCCCGACCAGCAACAGTTCGTCGAATCCTTGCGTTCGCACAAAAGAACACTGCACGAACTCCGAATGCAAGCTCAATCGCTGCCCCGCTCTTTGCGTGCCGGCGCGTTACTCCATGTGTTCGTTGACTCGAACGACTATGGCGATCAACAGACTGCGGGGCGGCTGCTCGTCGATCTGCAACCCACCTGCCCGCATCCGCTCGAAGACGTGCTCGACGCGATTGCGCCGACTTGGAACGTCAGCGTCGAGGAACTGCCCTTCTATCTGTCCGACGTTTTTGGCCCTAAACTTGTTGCTGACACCGCACTGACACTGGCATCTCGGTTCGACGAAAGCGACCGAAGGAACCGTGCCTTGGGGACGGTCGCTTGGTGGCTTAAACGCCGCATCCAAGACGGCGGATAACCATGGGTTGCACCGGAGCGGGGCTTGCGGCCGTTTTCAAATGGAACACTTTACTCTCCCCGCCCGGTGAACCCGGACGTTATCCGACTGAGCCGCGGACATTGTCTGCCTTCCTCGCGCCCTGCGGGGCACAACCCATGCTCGACCAAATCCGCTTTGCCCCCAACACTCGATCAATACTCAAGTCCAGACTGCCCTGCAGGGCATCAACCGAAGCCCGAATTCCAATGCTCAAACAAAACCGAAGTGCCGGATGCACTGCGTGGCACAACCAACGCCTGTCCTTGTACACTCGATTTACTGCTGCTCGCCGAAACTTGCTTGGCTGACCACTCTTTGTTACTATTTAAACACGGTGCATGACACCTACGTGGACGAAGTCCGCGCTGACGGACGGCATCGCAATGGTGTTTTGCGGATAACAAATAAGTCTTTGACATCGCGAGCTTGCGAGCCGATGTTCAAGGACTCGGTTCAAGTAGCCCGGCTATTCAGCCTTGGGATTTGCTTCGTCCGAGTGAAGATGACGACCTGAAGAAGGTTTGACTAAGGCCACCAGTGAAGACACGGGATTGCACCGGAGACGACCAGTGCTCAAACAGAATGAGGCTGGGGGACTGGATCCTATGTTTTTGACGCTCTGGATTGATGCACGTGCGCATCTCCACCGGTCGCACTCGAGGTGTCGATTCGCTTCTAACGGTTGAGTGGATTGGATCAAGCGTCATCTATCCTGTATCACGATAGGGTGGCGGGCGACTGTACAGGGCGTGGCCCAACGAGTCGGTCACGAGAACCGCTCGGAGTTCGCCGCCGCACTCCTTGCACAGAGATTTCTTGCGTCGAGGAGGCACCGGACTCGCCAACATCAGCGTGAACGCCCAACCCAATGCGATCGCCAGGAGCCAACGAACTTCCTCAGGAGAGATTCCGCTGTTGGGACTCATCCAGCCGTAGTAGCGGATCTTCTGCAGCCGAGACGGCAACACGTGCTGTGCGAAGCCTCCTACGAACTGGTGACCAGAGACCGAGCGTGTCTTGCTCTGACGCGACTTCGAGGGCGTGTAGCGGAAGGTCACGGTTTTCTCATCGACCGAAACGATTCGGTTGTCGCTGATCGCGACCCGGTGAACGTAGGGAGCTAAGTATTTCAGCACACTTCGCCCGTCACCGACCGCACGGATGTCTACGATCCATTTCTTCTTCCAGACGGATGCGTCGACTTGATCATAAAGCCCCAACTCACGCAGATGATCAGCGAACTTCGCTTTGTAAACTCGACATGCGGTGCCGTGATCGAACAGGAAGTTCTCTGCGGTCTGTTGCCAACGATCCAGTTTCTTATTGACTCCTCCACCGGGAACCACAAAGTGAACGTGCGGATGATAGACCGTCGGGTCGCGGCCCCAGGTATGAAGCACGCCAAAGAATCCTAATTCACAGCCCTTCAGCGACCGGGTCGCCGAGCCTACGTCGCGGATCGTTTCGCTGCCACAAGCAAAGATCGCCGCGTAACCCTCTCGCTGGTTGCTGCGCAGCAGCGACCGCAGTTCCTCGGGAACTGTGAACGTGACCAGAAAATGATGCACCGGTAGCAACCGATCAGTCTGCTTGGCCAACCAATCGGATGTCTTGTTCTTTTGGCAATTCGGGCAGTGGCGGTTGCCACAACTGCGGCCGACCCAATGATCGCTGCCGCAGGAGTCGCACTGAAACTGCACACCGCCCAGTTCGCCGGTCCGGCAACGCGTGATGCACCCGAGCACCTTGCGGTGACCCAGTGGCACGCGATCGCCAAACCTTTCCAAGTACTCCGGTGCGTGGACTCTCAGAGCCAGGGCAACCGAAGACACTGGTGTCCTAGCGAACGAAGATCTTTTCGATCACCTGCCTCGCGTTGGCCTCGCCCGTCTCGCTCAGGTGCAGGTAGATCATGGTCGTTTGCAGTGAGCTATGACCGAGAGCCTGTTGGATGAATTTCAAGCTCACGCCAGCTTCGAGTAAGTGGGTGGCATAGGAATGCCGCAACGTGTGGAGACTGACTTTTTTGCCGAAGTCGATCTTTGTGGTGATCAGCTTCATGGCACCTTGGACCGCCGCTTCGCTCATCGGCGTCTTGGCGACACTGACACCCTTCTTGGCAAGCGTATGATTACGGCCATCGGCTGGAAACAACCACCGCTTGTTGCGGTGAGTCACCCAGTACTCTCGTAGCATCAAGAGTGTCGAAGTTGGTAACGTAATGTAGCGATCCTTGGCCCCTTTGCCGCGATGAATATGAACGAGACCTCTGGCTGCATCAATGTCACCCACTTGTAGATGCAGTCCTTCATTGAGCCGCAGTCCCAGCGAGTACACGGTCCAAAAGTAGGTCCTCATCCGCAGCGTGGTCGTTGCATCGACAATCTGGTGAACCTGCTTGATGGTGATCACTTCAGGCAGGGCGTTGATGCTCTGTAGCCTGAGTAGATCGAGCGAGGGAAATTCTCGCCGACAGGTATTGCGATAGAAGAACCGAATCCCCGCGAGTGAAACGCGAAGGGAGCCATTGGCGAACCGCCGATCGTTCTTCAAGTGCAAGAAATACTCACGAATGTGATCGTCGCAAACTTCTTCGGGCGAGCGTTTGAGGAACTCGGCAAGTTGCCTGACCGCTCGGACGTACGCCTTGACGGTTCGGTCTGCCATGCCCTGAAGCTGCAGATCATCGGAGAGCCGCTTACGTAGCGACTCCGGGAAGAAACTTGGGTTGGACTTGGACGGATTAAATCGCTTAGACTTGCTCATGTGGGGGATCCTCTGAGAGAATGTAAGCCGAACTCCCAGTGAGTTCGGATCTACCAAAGGGTTCCTCACGTTTTCAATCCACACGCCCCGCCGCGAAGCGGCTTACTTGAACCAACGGTTGCAACGGAGCGGCGGCCGACACCGTTTTTGTTTGCTTGCAAGTCTACCCCCGCCGCCCGCTGAACCGAACCGTTATCCGACTGAAGCACATTCATGAAACCAATCTCAGCACTTATTCTCCTCGCAGCGGCAATCGGCTGCAACACTGTCACGGTTGACAAGCCATTTGGCGATCCAGCGGACGCATCTGTCTGCCGCTCGCTTTGTGGCGACTGGTCTACAAGTGGCGGAGACGTTTACCGACTTGAACCTGCATCCGCTTCAGAGCTAACCGTCACGATGCCAGGACGCGTTCCGCCAGCGAAAGGTGCCGCACAAGAGTCTGGGCGATTGCTCGTGAGGAACGTCGGTGATATGACACTGATCTTTGCGTCGCCACAACCCGCAACCGAAGGCCATTTCGTAATTGCTTGGCTTGATCGCCTAAGCGATGATGCCATCTCACTTCGGATTTGTAATCCAGGAATGTTCCGAACCTCCGTCGAGGATGGTGCGTTAGATGGCAAGATCGTCGAACGCGAAGGACGCCCTTTCAAGGTGCGACTAGTTGCTACCGAACGACTCTACGACCTGCTGCGATCACCAAGGGGCCCCGAGTTTTTCACGAAATCCAACGATGCCCCATTCCGCCTTGTCTCAAAACTATCCGGCGGATAACCAACGGTTGCAACGGAGTGGCGGTGGTTGCCGTTCTTGTTTGCTTGCAAGTCTTCACCCGCCACCCGCTGAACCGGACCGTTATCCGAGTGAAATGCGACACATCTTCAAATGACATCCATGACACTCGAAGGCGCCAGAGGCGCGAAGCTTGGTCGTGTTCGCATTGTCGATTCGACGATGGCGCATGACATCTACACTCCTGGCCAAAAATTTGTCGTTGAAAACCCTGTCTTAATCGGCGAACAACAACTTAGCGAACTGTTTGCGAAAATGCGATCGTTCTGGCCTCCGACTGACCCGGCAATTCTCGACTCAATTCGTTGTGGCGAATACAAACCGAAGCGTGGTCGGCCGGACATTGGCTTCCATCTATTCGGCGATGTCGGTGCCGACGAAGGGTTCGTGGTATCTTGGGATGCGGGTACGATTCGCGGCACCGCAAATGGTTTTCTTCTAATTCTTGAGATGGACCCGTCAATGGACGGATACTGCAAACTACGTTCTTCCATTGATCACATAGTTGACCGATCGAACGAATGCGGATAACCATCGCATGCACCGGAGCGGCGGTGGTCATCTTTTTTGTTTGCTTGCAAGTCTTTCGCCGCCGCCCGGTGATGCGTAACGTTATCCGATCTGAGCCTCCGAGCCTCTTCATGGACACATCGCCATACGCTTCGCCGATCCTCCACCCTGATTCATCCATGCCGTCCGCAACCCGATTGCTCGACACCCTCTGCTTCGTCATCAATTTCGCGTTCGCGACACTCTTCTTTATGGCATGCGTCATCTCGATTGGTGCTGCTGATAACCCCTTCGCCTTCATTGGCGGTTTCTTGTTTGTTCTCCCTGTCGCCTGCTATGCAATCGCCGAATGGCTATGCTGGTATCGCAGACGCTACTGGCTCTTTCGCCCTCTCGGTATACTCAATCTCTTGCTTGCAGCGTTCTTCGTGTTTGGGCTCGTTACCAACGTTGGCGAGGCGTTTATAGCCGAGGATCCGATTGATCCGCTGTTTTTGCTGTTCTTTGGCCTTGGCTTTGCGGTCGTCGCGGGATATCTTGCTTGGTGTGGTTGGCGTCGCATCCACACATCCGCAACTTCATCCGACGCGATCCCTGACGGCGGATAACCATGGGATGCACCGGAGTACGGCTTGCGCGATTTTCTGTGATGGTTGACTTTTCTCTCCGTACCCGGTGATCCCGGCCGTTATCCGACTGCATGCTGTTTAGCTCGTTCTTCGTTTGACCGGCCAACCCTTGGCCGAATTTTGGGGACGGCCAACCAATGGTCATGTTTGCTAATGTCTTTCCACGGTGAATGGCATTGGATTTAGTTTGACTATCGTATCGGTGGTAAATGCATTGGCGATTCTCACTGCGGATGCAAAGGGAATGCCACGATCGACGTTTTGTTCACTCTTCCATGTCTTCGATCGCGTCATGCCCTTTGCTTCCTTCCCTCCCAGGGTAGATTTTGGGACACCACTACGCTCGGTCCTGCTTTTCCCTGGTTTTGACGTGCACACATCCGACTTGAAGCGTGCAGGCTTTCAGTGGCGATCGGATAACCAACGCGTGCACCGGAGCCGGTCTTGCGGACGTTTTGGTTCGGTTTTTCCCTTTATTCTTCCGGCCCGGTGACGCTGGGCGTTATCCGACTGAATCAACCACTACTGTCTTGCTGACGTAATCGACTGTCAGCTTGCATTTTTCAAGCAACGCCGTTCCGAGCAGTGGGAACTTTCCTTCGTTGGCGACAACCTGAACTGGAATCAACTCTCCAAACCAGTCCAGATACGCGACAAATGTCTCGAGCGTCACCTTTGTTCCGTCGGCAAGAACCGCCTCCGTCTCGACCAACGTCTCTAGCTCAAGGTCTCTTATCAACTTCGATGAGAATACGAAGTGACCATCAAACGCCGTATCCACCCATGCAATGACTGAAGCCGAATCGTCCCTGAACTTTGCTCGAACACCTACTTCAAGCAATGCACGATTGCTGTCGTCTACGTTTCCGTTCACCGGGTTGCCGCTCCGATATGCACGGCCGCTTCGTGCCCAACACGAATCACAAACGACTTCTTTTCGGGGTGGGCTGCTTTTGCCGCCATCGCTGCTTCGATGAACGTCGCCGCGATGTACGCTTTTCGCGATTCCGGCTCTATCGCGACGAAATCACCTTGATTCTCGGCCTCCAGTCGTTCCCGAAAATCTGACTCGTAAACCGATTTTGCTTCTGCTGCTACTGACATTTGACTCTCCTGTCACGTGGAGCCTATATTCTACATCACTGGCGTCAATTGCACGATACTCGGCTGACCTGCCTCTCTGGCATTCCCCATCGGGACCGGATAACCATGACATGCACCGGAGTGGCGGTGGTTAGCTTTTCCATTTGCTTGCAAATCGTTTGCCGCCACCCGGTGATGTCTACCGTTATCCGACTGAACCGCGGACATTTGCTGCCTTCCTCGCGCCCTGCGGGGCACAACCAACGCACAACCAACGCACAACCAACGCACAACCAACGCACGGCCAATACCGCTTTGCCCCGACGCTCAACCAATACTCAAGTGCCGACTGCCCTGCGGGGCATCAACCAACGCCTGAACTACAAGTCTCGACCAACGCCGATGTGCCGGATGCACTGCGTGGCACCAACCAACGCCTGTATTCGAGCACTCGATTTGCTGTCCCTCGCCAAAACTTGCTTGACCAACGAAACTTTGCTACGATTTGAACAGGGTGATTGTCACCTACGTGGACGAAGTCCGCGCTGACGGACCGCATCGCAATGGTGGTTTGCGGATAACCATTGCATGCACCGGAGTGGCGGCCGCACACTTTTCTCTCTGCTTGCACGTCAAATCCCGCCACCTCGGTGATGCTTGCCGTTATCCGACTGAATCATGCTGAATAGACGCCGCATCGCATATGCATTCCTTGCCGTGTTCGCGCTGCTCGCGGGTGGTTTCGGCTTCCTTTACGTCGCCCTTGCTCCGTTCGCACAACGGGACGCCGATGCGCGTGCTGCATTTGGCCCAATCGCAAGCCTACAGCCGGAAATACTTGACAACGCTTTCGGCGTGTACATTGTTCGGTTCACGCCGGACTCGTTTCTAACTGACCGCAACGTGTCGCAACTATTGTCACTGAATCGCATCCCTAATGACTCGGACCTTACGTTGATGATCGAAACGCAATCGGTGACTGACGAATCTGTGACCGTGATTCGCCAACTTACCTCCGTCGACCGCCTGCATCTCAATCGAACCTCCATTTCCGCGGATGGCATTGCCTTGCTGGTTTCATCGCTACCAGATTGCACGCTATCATTCTCGGCAACGGACGCTGCTGACGGAGGATAACCATCGCATGCACCGGAGTGGCGGCCGCACGCTCTCCTCTCTGCTTGCACGTCAAATCCCGCCACCTCGGTGATGCATACCGTTATCCGACTGAGCCGCGGACATTTGCTGCCCGCCTTACGCCCTGCGGGGCACAACCAACGCACGACAAATACCGCTTTGCCCCCATTGCTCGAACTACACCGAAGTGCCGACTGCCCTGCGGGGCACCA
>NZ_LWSK01000126.1 GCF_001642955.1 Rubripirellula obstinata
AAGTCGTTAGCTCCGCCGGGACAAGCCCGCAACGGAGGCCTACGTGAGAGTACCCTTTCGAATAATATCTGCGGTTAGGTAGCTCCCAGTTGCCGCTCCGTCCGGGGCAAGCCCGGCGGAAGCACTCAACGTCGCGGTGAGAATGAAACCTGCGCAAACGAGAACTGATGCAATCCCAAAGATTTAGCGGTCCAGGCATCGCCTACGCGGTTAAACGATTTGGAAACGCTTCGCGGCGTTGGATGGAGCCCTAGAAACGATCTTCCAGCTCGACCGCTTCCATGACCTTGGTGTTGCGTTCGACGGCGATCACCGTCGTGCGCTGTCGCAAACCATCGCGGCTTTCCGCGTTGACGGGCAGGACTTGGCGTTTGTCGGGCAGTTGCATTCGCACTGTAAACGAGCCGTCGGCTTGCAGCTTGACTGGCTTGCCAGCGACTTGCACCGAAGCTGATGGGAGTGTCTTTCCAAAGACAATCAGTTCGGCATCAACCTTGAACGGCAACTTGGATTGTCGCAGCAGTGATGGATCAGTAACCGTTTGTCCCTTTTCGCCACGCAGTGGCATCGGGCGATGCAGGCGATCCTCAAAGACTTCTTTCAGGTCACCGCAATCGGTTTCGTAACCACCGCTTAGCGAATAGATGCGTTCGTAGTCTTCGGCGATGTCATGCCAATGTTCATCCAGTCGTTCGCATTCGCCGGGTTCGGGTGTTTCGACGACGTTGCTTCGGCAAAGCGTGTAGAACTCGTTGCCAGAAATCGCGTACCCGACCAACACGCGGAACCGCGATGGTGGCTCGTCGACATCGATGTACCAATTATTGACGCCGCCGTGGATCGGAATATCGCGTGCGACGCTTTCGGCTGCGTTGCCATCGAGATCGCCGACGGCAAGCAATCGCAAGGTCGGAATCGCGGTGTGCCAGCGTTCCTTTAACGATGATTGCGCCCGCGCGATCGATGCACGCGTGATTTCCCAGGTCGCCTGCAACCAAAATGAGTCTCGAACCATCAACACGATACGATCCGCGTGCAATTGAGAATCACGCGTTCGGTCGACGCCGTTCTTGACGGCTGATCCGCCAACCAGCATTCCAGTCGAAAGATCCTTGTTCTTTTGCATTGTTTCGCGGCGACGTCGAATCTGGGCGCGGATTCTGGCGGTTTTGGGATCGACGCGAGATTCGGGCAGTTTTGGCATCGGCTTGTTCAGCCGTTTTTGATCCGCTTTGACAGCAGCACTCTTGGGCAGTGGCGATTGCTTTCTGGATCCGCTGGCCCGATTGGAAGATGACGCCGAGACGCCTTCGGACCTTGCGGTGACCGTTTTCGCGGTGGCAGACTTCGGGGATGCAGAGGAGTTTTTTGCGGACTTGGCCGATGCCTTCAACGTCCCCGTAGCCGCCTTGGACTTGGAAGCGGGCGACTTTGACTTTGCCGCTGGCGATTTCTTCCCTGACTTTGGTGCAGACTTGCTTCTCATCCGCCGCTGAACCTTCGCGATTTCACGAATCAATTCATCTTTTTTGAGTCCGTGCCAGCCAGCCACTCCGTAATTCTTTGCCAAGTCGGCGAGTTCACGTCGCGTTTGCGTTTTTAGGTCTGCGGTCGTAATCAACGGTTCTCTCCCAGGATGCTACGGCAAGGCGATCACGCCGATGCCGTCTCTTGTTGTCAACATTAAGCGAGCCTTCACGTCCCGATCCGTATCGCTGACCCCGTCGTATTGGCATCCTTGCCGATCTCATCAATCTGTCATCACTGCCGATTTCGTCGCCACCGAAGCTCGCATGGAGGCATTCGAGCGACTGCCAAAAACGCAAAAAAGTTTCAATTTACCGGGGGTAATTCGCCCCCTTCTAGAATTGCGTAATGGCATAATCGTCACCTGAAACATTATTGCAAGGGTCACGGATTTCATCTAGCACTGGCTCCTGCAAAACCGGAACATTCGGTGGAAAACTGTCTGAGATGCCCGGATAACCGTCCAGATTGGTGGTTTTTCGCGCAGGCCAGTGAACGTACGTTAATCCATGCTGCCATTTCGTGACTGCCAGAACGGCAAGGACTCGATTGGCCTAATGAAAATGTGTCGCTGTCAACTTCCAGCGATCCTTGAAAGTAGGCCGTAGCGAGCCAAAGCGAGTTACGGCGGTGCGCATAATTGCCGTAACTCGCTATGGCTCGCTACGGCCTACATACTGGCAATCAGGGAAATGTGCCGTTGTGAATTTGTCACGCCCCTTGAAAGTAGGCCGTAGCGAGCCAAAGCGAGTTACGGCGGTGCGCACATTGCCGTAACTCGCTAAGGCTCGCTACGGCCTACAAATTGCTGCGTTGCAATGATTTTTATCAGGCTAGGGTGCGGCGATCCGTCGCTGGCTATAGATTGACGGAGCAGTTTGGTCACACTGTGCCCGTCGAATCAATCGATCGTCGAATTGTCAATCAGCTCCCTTTGCGGGGCGACAGGGCACCCGAACCCGAGATCCTCCCAATGACAACCCCTACCGGCTGGATGAAGCATGCTGGGCTGGGGATCGAATTGGCCGGCACGACGATCGGCGTGGCCGCACTGGGCTACGCGATCGATTGGAAGATGCAGAATAAAACTCAGTACGCGACCGCATTGTTCGCGCTCATTGGGTTTAGCTTCGCAATGTTTCGTTTCATTCAGAATGTCTCTCGAGAAAACCGCTAAAGTGCCCGTCGCCGTTCTTCCTAACTCATCCGGCGTCGTCGAATCGGGCCCAAAACGGGAACCTGTGCCAGCGTTGGTTCCTGTGCCAGAGTTGGTTCCTGTGACTGTACCTCAGCAGACCGCTGGTGCAGGCAGTGCGAGTCGCGACGCCGTCTCGAACCATGTTGCCGATCTGTTCGCTTCGGTCGCTTGGCGAGTTTCGGCGGCCTGGATGGCGGGCTGCCTTGCTTTGCTGTTGGTGGTAATTGCGTTCGCGATCGGCGAAAAGCAATTCATTACGTCTGATCAAATAATCTGGGTTTCGCTCGCTAGCGGTTTGATTACGCTAGCGTCGCTGGTTCCCGGATTGGTGATCGGGCGAGGCGTTCCCGCGGACAAGGTTGCTCGCAGTGGCACAGCCATTGTTGCAACTTCGGCTGCCTTGGGAATTCGTTTCGCTGGCACTGTTGCACTGTTTGTTGCGTGCCGTTATCACTTTGGCGAAGAATCTTCGTCAATCGTTTTTTTGGTGATCGGTTGGTACGTCTTTTTAACCTCGATCGAGGTTCATGGGTTGGCTGGCGGCTTGACGTCGTTGGATCGAATCCAGGATTTCGGCAGGCGGGATAGTTAAAGAATCATACAGATGAATTGGATCGTCGCTTCTGCCGGAAACCCCGTCACCCATGCGGTGCCTCACGCGATCAGCGAAGAGGTGTTGCATGTCAATGTTGGCGGTGGTGACATTCCCGCACTGAACATTTACGACGGTGTTTATCGGTTTTTCATCACCAACCATTTGATGATGTCGCTGGTTTCAGCCGTCATGGTGATCTTGGTGTTCTGGTTCGTTTCGCGGCGAGTGCGAGTCAAGGGCAACGACCTTTCGTCCTATCAAACACGCGGCCGAGTGTCGCAGTTGTTTGAAACGATGTGCTCGTTCATCCGCGACGAAGTGGTTCGTCCCAACCTGCACGGGCTGACCGACAAATACATTTACTATGTCTGGACGATCTTTTTCTTCGTCTTGTTCGCCAACGTGCTTGGACTGATCCCGATCGGGTCGATCGTCTACATGTTTACCGGCGATCCTCACCACACACATTTGGGCGGAACCGCCACGGGCAACCTTTCGCTGAACATTGTTTTGGCGCTCGGCAGCTTTATCGCGATCATTTATATCGGGATTAAGGAAACGGGTGCCAAGGCATTCTTTTCGCACTTCAATCCGATCGGCTGGGATGATCCCGCGATGTTGGCGATCGGAATTCCGCTTTACTTTTTGGAATGGCTGGGCCTGTGCATTAAGTGCGTGGTGCTTGCGATGCGGTTGTTTGGAACGATGATGGCGGGTCACTTGGTGATCGCGGCTTTCATCGGGCTGATCTTTATGGCTCGCGAAAGTTCCAATGGACTTGGTTATGGTGTCCAGTTGGCCGTCATCGGCGGCGGGATTGTGTTGACGTTGTTGGAGCTGTTTATCTGCTTCCTGCAAGCGTTCATTTTCACGTTCCTGACCGTGCTGTTTATCTCGCTGGTCGCGACTCACCATGACCACGATGATGATCACGCAATGGATGATGAAGGCCAGATGGACCTTGATAAGTTGATTGCACCCGAACGAATTACACCGATGGCGGACCCTGCGACTTAGCCAGCGTAGGTCAACGGTCGGACTGAATAAATCACGAACTGTTTTAGAGACACTTTTACTATCACTAAACCTTAATCACCTTGACCGACTGTTTGGTCGGGGTGAACACACCGAGAAGTTTTCTCAGGAGCGAATGAGAGATGTTTGAATTGGCAATGTTGCTGGCACAAGAAGCTGTAAGTCCGGGCTACGGTACCATGGGCGTCGGTATCGGAATGGGTTTGGCCATTCTTGGTGCTGGGCTTGGTATCGGAAAGATCGGTAGCTCGGCTGTCGAGTCGATCGCCCGTCAACCCGAAGCAAGCGGAACGATCGCAACTCAAATGTTGATCTCGGCCGCTCTGATTGAAGGTGCGACTGTGATTGCATTGATCTTGCTGTTGATCCGAAATAGCGCTGTTTGATTTCGCAGTTGCGTTTTGATGACACGTTTTAGTTTCGTTCGCTTAACCTGCCTCGGGCAGCAAGGACTTTAGATGTTTACCGTTGATTCTTCGTTGTTGTTACGCTGTGGATTGTCGCCAGTCGCTTCGGCGCTGCTGTCAGTGCGAGGCTTTGTAATGACGTTGGCTCTCTGTGGCTTCGTGCTATGCGGATCCGGTGTTTCGATGGCCGACGAAGCCGTTGCTGATTCGGCAGCGGAAGTTGACCACGACCACGATCATGCTGGTGAAGATTCGCACGGTGACGATCTACACGGCGGGGATCATTCGGGCCACGGCGACGAGGCGGCGGTTCCGCCTTTGTTGCAGTTCGATTTTGGTTCGGCGATTTGCAACCTTGCGATCTTCCTGGGCGTGTTCGCGATTCTGTCCAAGTTTGTTTGGCCAGTCATCCTGGATGGCTTGAAGGCTCGCGAGCAAAAGATTCACGGTGATCTTGTTGCGGCTGAAAAAGCGAACGCGGATGCCAAGGCTTTGCTGGATGACTATCAGTCTCAGTTGGCCGAAGCGTCGACGAAGGTTCAAACGATGTTGGCGGACGCTCGTAAGGATGCTGAAACCAACGGTCAGAAAATCGTCGAAGAAGCCAAGGCAGAGGCTCAGCGTCAAACCGAGCGAGCGGTTGCTGATATTGAAACCGCCAAAAAGGTCGCCTTGGCTGACTTGGCGGGGCAAACGTCCGACATGGCGATGGCAGTTGCCGGTCAAGTGGTTGGTCGTGAATTACAGGCTGGTGATCACGCTGAATTGATCCGTCAATCGCTTCAGCGTCTTCCCAGTGATAACTAGTGGATCACAACGGGTGATCTGATCGCCCGCCAGTATGATGTTACAGCGTGACGCTGCAGAGAGTTTGATTTCCCTAACGCATAACTGCGAATTGATTTCCCGATGACCGAAGTCGCTCAACCTAAGAACGTGCTCGATCCTTCAGCCGAACAGCTAGGGAAGACTTACGCACGTGCTCTGATCAACGCGGCCCAGGCCGAAGGGAATGATACGTTGCAATTGGTTGTCAATCAGCTCGGTCAGATTGTTGACGAGTACCTCGGCGGCAGCGATTCGCTTCGCATGGCACTCGGTTCGCCTCGGATTTCCGAGGACGAAAAGGTGCGAGTGATCGACCGAGTTTTTGGTCAAGATTTTCACCCGCTGTTGATCAAGTTTTTGAAGGTCATGGCGTCACGTGATCGTTTGGGTTTTATCCACGCGGTTCGTGATCAGGCCACCCAGATTTTTGACGACATGATGGGACGAGTCGTCGCGTCGGTGAAATCGGCCGTGCCGCTTGATGATTCGATCCGTAACGAAATCACTAACCATTTGTCTTCGGTCATGAACAAGCAAGTTCGTTTGACCGAAACGGTGGATCCCGACCTGATCGGCGGCATGGTAATCCGCGTGGGCGACCGCGTTTATGATGGCAGCGTTGCCAATCGTTTGAATTCAATGGCTCGTACCACGCGAGCAGGTTTTTCCAGCAAATTGCTCGAGAAGTTTGAGCAGCTTACTTCCCAATAACTCATTTGTTTTTGTTCGGATGTGTATCTCCGAATGAACCTAATCATTAGACACAGCCATGAAATTTAGTAGCGACGAAATCGCATCGGTCTTGCAACAAGAGATCGAACAGTTCGACAGTAAGATCGATGTCCGCGAAGTCGGAACCGTGTTGGAAGTCGGTGACGGGATCGCCCGAGTTTACGGTCTCTCCGGCGTCATGGCCGGTGAAATGGTCGAGTTCCCCAACGGTGCGATTGGGCTCGCTTTCAACCTGGAAGAAAACTCTGTCGGTGTCATCATTCTTGGTGATTACCTGACCATCAAAGAAGGCGACGAAGTCAAGTCGTTGGGCACGCTGTTGTCGGTGCCTTGCGGCGACGCAGTGACCGGTCGCGTTCTGGACCCACTCGGAAATCCGCTCGACGGCAAAGGTCCGGTTCAATCCGACATCACGCGGCCTGTTGAAATCATCGCGACCGGTGTTGCCGAGCGGCAACCAGTGACCGAGCCGATGCAGACCGGCGTCAAAGCGATCGACGCGATGACACCGATCGGTCGTGGCCAACGTGAATTGATCATTGGTGACCGCAAGACCGGTAAAACGGCGATCGCGATCGACGCGATTTTGAATCAGAAGGGCAAAGACGTTAAGTGTTTTTACATTGCGATCGGCCAAAAGGATTCGGCGGTTGCCGGTATCGTTGATGTGCTGACACGCGAAGGTGCGATGGAATACACAACGGTGGTTGTGGCCGGTGCATCCGCCCCCGCTCCGCTGCAATACGTCGCTCCCTACGCGGGTACGGCGATGGCTGAACACTTCATGTTCAACGGCGGCCACTCGTTGGTCGTTTATGATGACTTGTCAAAGCAGGCGACGGCTTATCGCCAAATGAGTTTGCTGATGCGTCGTCCACCAGGTCGCGAAGCGTATCCTGGTGACGTGTTCTATTGTCACAGTCGTTTGCTGGAACGTTCAGCAAAGCTGTCTGATGCACTTGGCGGTGGTTCGATCACCAGTTTGCCAATCATTGAAACGCTTGAAGGTGAAGTTTCGGCCTACATTCCAACCAACGTGATTTCGATCACCGACGGTCAAATTTACTTGCAACCCGACTTGTTCTTCGCCGGGATTCGTCCTGCGATGAATGCGGGGATTTCAGTGTCACGCGTTGGTGGTGCTGCTCAGGTCAAAGCGATGAAGAAAGTTTCGGGTGGTCTTCGTTTGGACCTCGCGGCTTTCCGAGCTTTGGAAGCGTTCGCTCAGTTGGGAACCGACCTTGATCCAGCAACTCAGGCTCAACTTGACCGCGGTTACCGCATGGTTGAATTGCTGAAACAACCTCAGTACCAACCGCTCAGCGTCACCGAGCAGGTGCTTAGTTTGTATGCCGGTACACGCGGCTTCTTGGATGATGTTCCCGTGCGTGCGGTTCAACAGTGGGAAATTGATTTCTTGCAGTTCGCAAAAGACAAGCATAGCGGCACGATGGATTTGATCGGCGACAAGATGGATTTGTCCGATGACGTCGTCGAAAAGATCGAAGCCTGCATCAACGATTTCAAGAGCGGTTATAAGCCGGTTGAAAGCATCGCTTAGAGGTAGTTTTCGTAGCTGATCCCGCCAGGGTTCAGAGGGTTGCCGTTTGCTCGACTGAACACTGGCGGGCCCAGCTACGAAAAAGAAAAGACGGCATCAGAGTTATTAGAAAAAAACAACCATTCCACTCACGACTTTTCCTGACAAATGGCTAACGCCCGCGCCCTCGACAAACGACGCAAGTCCGTTCGCAACATCCGCAAGATCACGCGGACGATGGAGTTGATCGCGACCGCGCGTTACAAGAAAGCGATGGATCGTGCGGCGGCCGTGACGGCTTACACCGACAAGCTTTCGCATATCGTCAAAAGTCTGGCTGCCAGTGGGACCGAGGTTCAGCATCCTCTGTTGCAGCCTCGCGAAGAAACAAAGAACGCCAGCCTGCTGGTTCTGTCTAGCAATCGTGGTTTGTGCGGTGGTTACAACGCCAGCGTCTTGCGTTCGACGATGTCGCATTTGAAAACGATGCGTGAAGAAGTCCCCGGCGTCAGTATCGATGTCAGCGGAAAACGCGGCATCAACGGCCTGAAGTTTCGCGGTGTTGATGTTGAAGATCAGTACCTGCATTTTGAAGACCAACCAGCCTATGCGGAAGTCGAAAAGATCGCGTCGATGTACTTGGAAAAGTTTATCACTGGCAAGATCGACCGACTGGATGTGATTTACACCAAGTTCATCAGTACCAGCAAGCAAGTCGCGACCATCGAGACTTTATTGCCACTTGGTTCGCTTGGCGATGACTTGGACGATGAAGCGACCACTGCTGGTGTAAGTACTGGCCCAAGCGCCGAATACGAATTCCTGCCGTCGGCGGAAAGCATCTTGGAAGAAGTGGTTCCGACTAGCTTCAAGGCCAAGCTGTTTAAGTGTTTCTTGGACGCGGCCGTCAGCGAGCAGGTTGCTCGGATGATCGCGATGAAGGGAGCCACCGAAAGTGCTGGCGACATGATCAAACAACTATCGATGACGTACAACCGCGCTCGTCAAAGTCAAATTACCGGCGAGATCATGGAGATCATCGGCGGCGTCGAAGCCCTCGAAGGCTAGGGAGCAATTAGCTTTTAGCGATTAGCTATTAGCATTTGTTTCTGGACGAGATTGCAAATAAACAATTCACCCTAACAATTCCCACTCACCCGCTATCGGCTCAGAGCTAATAGCTAACCGCTAACCGCTAAAAGCTTTTTCCCCATGTCTACCGCTACCGATCAAAACATCGGCCGAGTCACTCAGGTCATCGGTTCGACTTTCGATATTGAATTTCCCGAAGGTCAACTTCCACCGATCTATAACGCTGTCTCGATTTACTCAGAGCACAAAGGCGTCACGATTAACTTGGTTGGTGAAATTCAACAGCACCTTGGTGGCGGACGTGTTCGAGCGATTGCACTCGGTTCGACCGAAGGCATGATGCGAGGCATGACGGTTGTCGATACCGGCAAACCCGTTTCGGTTCCGGTCGGTCAAGACACACTAGGCCGCGTTTTCAATGTGCTCGGTCAACCGATCGATGGTCGTGGCGACGTCAACGCCGACACTTATTTGCCAATTCACCGGCAAGCACCCGCCGTTCACGAATTGTCCACCAACACCGAAGTGTTCGAGACTGGGATCAAGGTCGTTGACCTGCTGACGCCATTCGTTCGTGGTGGTAAGGCCGGTTTGTTTGGTGGTGCGGGTCTGGGGAAAACCGTTATTTTGACCGAGTTGATTGCTCGGATCGCGTCCAGCCACGGTGGCTATTCGGTGTTTGCGGGTGTGGGCGAGCGAACTCGCGAAGGTACCGACCTTTGGCTTGAAATGCAGGAAACTGCGATCGGCGACACCGGCCGTAAGGTCATCGAACAAACGTGCATGGTGTTCGGTCAAATGAACGAGCCACCTGGGTCACGTCTTCGCGTCGCGTTGTCAGCGTTGACGATGGCGGAATACTTCCGCGACACGACCGGTGCCGACACATTGTTGTTCGTCGATAACATTTTCCGCTTTTCGCAAGCGGGTTCGGAAGTATCCGCACTGCTTGGCCGGATGCCTTCGGCGGTGGGTTACCAACCGACGCTGGCGACCGAAATGGGTGCGTTGCAAGAACGCATTACATCGACCAAGAAGGGTGCGATCACATCGGTGCAAGCCGTTTACGTGCCTGCGGATGACCCGACCGACCCTGCACCCGCGACGGCGTTTAGTCAGTTGGACGCGTTCATTTACTTGGAACGATCGATTTCGGAAAAGGGGATTTACCCCGCGATCGACCCGCTGGCATCGAACTCACGTATTTTGGATCCGCAGTACGTTGGCGACCGTCACTACACGATCGCACGCCGCGTTCAAACGACGCTGCAACGTTACCGCGAACTTCAAGACATCATCGCGATTCTTGGTGTCGATGAATTGAGCGAAGAGGACAAGACGATCGTCCACCGCGCTCGCCGTATCGAACGATTCATGAGTCAACCTTTCTTGGTTGCCGAAGTGTTCACAGGCAAGAAGGGTGAAATCACTCCTCTGGCCGATACCATCCGAAGCTTCGAGGGCATTTGCGACGGCACCTACGATCACTTGCCCGAGCAAGCGTTCATGTACGTCGGTTCGATCGAGCAAGTCGAAGCACAAGCTAAGAAGATGGAAGAGAAAGGCAAGAAGTAATGTCGATTCGCTGCATTGTTGTCACTCCTGAACGCACCGAACTGGAAAGCGAAGCGGATTACGTTTCGTTGCCCATGGACGATGGTGAAATGGGCATCCTGAAGGATCGCGCGCCCATGATCGGTCGTTTGGGATACGGCACGCTGAAGCTGCAGACCGCAGCCGGGCTCGAAAAGTACTACGTCGATGGCGGGTTCGCTCAAGTCGAAAAGAACGAGATCAACATTTTGACTGGCACCTTGGTACCGGTTGATTTGATCGACGCCGAAGAAGCCCGCGCGGCACTTGAAAAGGCTCGCGAAATGCCAGCCAGTAAACCCGAAGAAGCTCAAATTAAAGACAAAGCTGTCGCCCAGGCGCGCGGTAGGTTGCGAGCGTCGCGGTAGAGTTCTTTTTTGTGTTGCCGTAGCGAACTTTCAGTGAGCTTCCAGCGAGTTACGGCGGTTCGCAAAGTGCCGTAACTCGCTATGGCTCGCTACGGCCTACATTTTTTCTACTTCATGCCGGCGCCGCCGGGGCGTTTTGAAATCGCACCGCGGATGCCGAGTTGTCTTGGGTCGCGGGCGATCTTGTCGCTGAAGATTCTTGCATCGTCCAGGATGGGGCGAATGCGAGCGGTGGCGGCTTCGATGTTTTCGACCGTGCGTCGGACCTGGTAATAAATCTCGTCGTCTTCCAGCAGTTTTTTGACTGTCCCGTCGCTGTTGTTCAGCGTTCGGCCAAACATTTCAACCTGAGCCAAAGTGCGCTCGAGTCCTTCGAGCGTCTGCAGAACCTGCCCTGCATACTCGTCGCCGCGGTCGGCGAACGGCCGAGTAAACTGCTCAAGATTTGCGAACGTCTTCTCCGCATTCTTGACGGTATTGCCAAGCGACTTTTCGGTACGCTCGACAGCCGACTTTGCACTCAAGACGGTTTCTTCCGCAGCGACGCCTACCTTTTCAAACTGCCTTCCGGCGGCATTGATACTGTCAAACGTTTCTTCGGTTTGTGAAAGAGCCTTTTGAGCATTCGCAAGCAGCTTCGGCAATTGCTCGGCTGAGGATTCGAGACCGGTTCTGATTTGCGGATTCTCGACAAGCTCGCGAACCCCACGCATCACCGCTTGGAATTCCTCTAATGCGACGACGGCCCCCGCGGAAACCTGATCGATCTTGCCGTCAGTACCGCCGACGACTTCACGCATTTCTTTGGCAAGCGCGTCCACACTCTCACCAGCCATCGCGATTGATTCACCGGCTTCTTTGATGGCGTCAAAGGTGTCGGTTAACTCGTTTTGCATCTCAAACAGGCTCTCGGACTTGCTGCCATAGTTAAAAAACTCATCCGGCGTGTACAGCTCAGTCGCTCGTTGTTGATCGTCTTTGTAGATGCTGGCCAGTTGCTTTTGGGATGCGGGAATGAACTCAATTTTGGCGTCGCCGGTGACGAAATTGCCGCTGCCGATTCGGGGAACGTAACGGTGCGAGATTGGAAAGTCGCTATCCATCGTTAACGTGATCAACACGCCGCCTTCGTCCCGCAATTCGATATCCGAAACGCGGCCGATCGCTACTCCGTCGCGGACGACTTTTGTGTTCAGCCCCACGCCTTCGGCGGACGGAAAGACGACCGACAAGTTGTAGTCGTCGTTAAAGACGCTGGGAAACGCACCGAACAGGAACGTCAGAATGATGCCGATTCCGATTGACGAAATTACCAACACGCCGACGCCGAATTTGAGTCTATTTTCATCCATGATTATGCCTCACAGCTTTTCAGCTAGCCTCGCTAGCCATTTCGCGAATTCGGTCACCCGCTTCGCCTCGCACAAATTGCCGAACGCGGCGATCTTCTGCGTGTTCTAAATCGCTCGGTGACCCGTCAAAGAGCACCTGCGATTCATGGATGTCCAAACGTCTCCGTGGAAACAACATCAACACTCGGTCCGATACCTTTCGAGCGGTGTGCATGTCGTGAGTCACCACGACGCTGGTAACGGGATACCGCCGACGCGTGTCCAGGATCAATTCGTTGATCACGTCACTCATGATTGGATCGAGTCCCGTGGTTGGTTCGTCATAGACCACGAGTTCTGGTTTTAAGATCAGCGCGCGAGCCAGACCCACGCGTTTTCGCATTCCGCCTGACAATTCGGCCGGGCGACGGCGAGTGATATCGGTCGGCAAGCCGACTTCCGATAAGTGCTGCATCACGCGATCGCAGACTTCATCCTCGCCGACATCGTGTTCGTTTTGTCGGATGGGAAAAGCAACGTTGTCAAAGATCGACATGCTGTCGAATAACGCAGCGTTTTGAAACACAAAACCGATTCGACGCCGGATCATCGCCAGTTGAGCGTCTGTCAATTTGGCTAGATCTTGGTGGTCAAACTTGACGCTGCCCTGGGTTGGTTTGACCAATCCAATCAGCGTCTTCATGAACACTGTTTTGCCACAACCGCTTTCTCCGATGATGGAAAGCGTTTGTCCCTTGGCGATTTTCAGGTCGATGTCTCGAAGAATCCATTGACCGTCGAAGCCGACCGATAGATCATCCACTTCGATCAGATTGCCGTTTCGGATTGGCGCGACGGACTCGTCGTTACTGGAGATGTCACTCATAGGAAAGACGCTCCCGTGGGATAGATGCTGTAGTAGATCGAATTCAAAACGATGGTTAAGAATAGATCGATGGCCAGGATCAGGACAAACGAATACACAAACGCGGTCGTGGCAGCTTTACCGACACCTTCGGCACCGGCTTGGCAATGGAAACCGCGATAGCAGCTAACAAGTGCGATGGTGCCACCAAAGAAAATGCTCTTGAAAATCCCGCTAAACAGATCGAAGCCGGTCACACCGTCGCGTGAATGATTGAGGTACGCAGCATGATCGATGCCAAGAATGATCACGCTGTAAAAGTATCCGCCAACGATGCCCATGAAATCGGCCATGATGGTCAGGGCAGGAATCAGCAAGATGCACGCGAGGAAACGCGGCACGACCAAATAGTGAATCGGGTCGGCCCCCATCGTGGTGAGTGCATCAATCTGCTCGGTCACCCGCATCGTGCCCAGCACTGCTGCCATCGCACTGCCCACGCGACCCGCCAACATGGTCGCGGCAAGCACCGGACCGAGTTCTTTAACCAGAGTGCTGTTGATCACTGCGCCCAAACGACTGTCGAGTCCGATTGCGTGAAACTGGGCGTAACTCTGCACGGCCAAGACCATGCCGATGAAGGTTCCTGTTAGCGCAACAACAGGCAGGCTTAGCGCACCGACCTGGTAGAAGTTAATCAAGATCGTTCCGCGACTTGGCAGCCGAGTGAACATCCATTTCAACATGTGCCAAGTGAAAATCGATAGGTCACCGATCGCGCTGACGCCATCAACGACCGCCGAACCCCACTGCGTCACCCAACGAGTGAGCGCACCGGCCGAGTTCCGTGAAGGAATGCTTGAAATGGAAGCCGCCGATTCTGACACAGTTTCGGATTCGCGATTGAGAAAATTGGAATTCGTGTACGGTGACCGCGTACGGAACTGGTATCGGCGAGGTAAACCTTGCGGCTTGAGTCAACCGTGCCGAGTGCGTCGACTTTGATTCGGTTCAGGCTGCAGCCACCGTATTCACCAGTTTTTCGTAGGCCGTAGCGAGTAAAGCGAGTTACGGCAATTTGGAACCTGTCCCAAAACAACTTCCCGGTTTCCCCAACCGTTAAACCGCGTGGGCATCGCCCCGCGCGTTAGGCCCGGAGGGCCGGCAGCTCCCTGCCGGGTGCGTGAGCACCCGGATGGCTGCCCCACATCAATTCTCTGGCTCGGTTTCGCGGCTAC
>NZ_LWSK01000127.1 GCF_001642955.1 Rubripirellula obstinata
AGACATGGTCAGATTCCTTTCCGACTGAATCGTTTTCAGTTAGGTGTTGGGGGGAATCTGACCTTTTCATTTATGAGGGATTAGCGAAACAGCGGTTTTTGCCGTGCAAAAACTCTTCACGGCGTTGTCGTCAGCCCCAGCCAAAGTGCTGCTCGGCGAAGTTTCTGTTGGTTGATCGAAGGATTAGCGGCATGCCGACAAATCACTTCCAGACCACCAAGCAGACCGATGTAAAGGAGCATCTGAACGTAAAGCACCGCCGCCGCGTAGGCTCCGCGTCCCACCGGGCCAAGCAACCTTGCCAACAAGATTCCCTGCCCCAATTGCAATGCAACAATGGCAAAAGCAAACCCAACCGTCCAAACAAATTTCAGCCGATTCGATTCCGGCTTAGCATCTGACCGGATCTCCGGCGGATCAGATTTGGCCTCGTGTTCAACGAGATCCGTGGAAGCGGTCGTAGCGGCGGGATCAGGCATCCACGCGAGTATAATCACCGCCAACCGTGATGGGATAGGCTCGCTCTAACAAGCTTGCAATGCGAGCGAAACTATGCAGTATCTGCTTGAGTTCACCGACGCGGATCTGGATCGGCTTCGGCTTGAGCCAATCGAGATCGTTTTGACCAAAAGTGCTTTTGGCCGGACCCGTTTTTCAAAACGCGGCATAGGTAACCTGAGACGAGCCATGCTTCGGACGCGGGCAGCTTCCGAAAGATATTTTGGAAAAATCCGGTTCACTTTTCGTGATTCGGCTGTTTGTTCCGGTAGGTCTACAGTCAGGGAGGTGACGGCTGGTTCGTCACGATCATCTTTCGGTCAGAGAAAAGTTCTTTTGTCTGCACGCCAATCAGGTGCCGGCCTGGTAGCTCAAAGGGTAGAGAATCACGTCGCGAAAAAAAGTCTGCGAAATTCTGGCTTGCCCTTCGTCATTCGAGAGCCGGACCGGGTAGGTCTATTTCCAGGATTGCTACGTGCCGGCGAGATCATGAACGTCATCGCGCCGCCCAAGGCCGGCAAATCCTGGTTGGCCAGCGATATGGCTTTGGCCGTTGCGACCGGCCGGCCTTGGCTCGATCGGATCAACGCCCACCCCGAAAGGCAAAGGAGCCACGATGAATTTGAAATCATCACTTGAACCGATCACTAACCGCCAACGCCAGCGACGGATCACCAAGTGGTCCGACTACCGGCGATTAGTCGCCAGCATCTGCGACGGCAAAGAACCGGACTCCGACGAGATCGCCACCGTGCTGGCCGACAACGAACAGACGCGCAGGCGGGCCGTCGCCATGACGCCGAACTACTGGCCCGCCGTCGAAGCCTGCGTGACGACTACGACGCGCTTCCGTCCGCTCGAAAGCGAAGCGACCAAGCTCGCCAAGCAGATCGACGTTGCCGAGCAAACCCTCGAAGCGTTGACGGCAAAGCACGAAGCGGAAATGTCGCCGCTCTACATCCGGCGAACGGAGATCAACACGATCCGCAAGCGAGCGTCCCAGGCCCGCATGTAACTACGCTGGCACCTGCGAGGACCGTGAACTCGTCGCCGAATACGATTCGGTCGTCGAAGAACTCAACGCGGCCGACCACACGCGAGCGTCCCTCGCCGAGGAAATGGAAAAACGAGAAAGCTGGGCTCGCCAAGACCGCGAGAAAGGGAAGGCGACACCGTTCACAAACGAAGCGAACCGCTACAAAGAGCAAGCCGAAACTCACGAAGCCACGCGAGCTGACCTGCGAGCCAAATATGAGCCAGCAGAAAACGCGGCCAACGTGTTGCAAGAATGTCTGTCGGGCATCGAAGACCGCCTGCTCGAACCGTAGACGCCCGTCTGCTGCCCGACTCTGATCTTTGAGAATTTGGTTGTAGCCATGTTTGTGCCGTAGGGGCTGGCAACACCTACCGGTCGCAAATTGCGGTATTCTATGGCTGGACTAGACCCACAGTTGCCCCTGTTGGTAAATGATGTCATGCAAACTAAAATAAAGAAAAAAGATTTCCCCAGTGGCCGTGAAAATCAAGCCGAATCCAGATCAGCTCAATCAACTCCTTCGCTGCGCAAAGATTGACGGCGAGAAGCTCGCTGATTTGGTTATCCATTTAGGTGGCCTCTCTGAGCCACCGCTGGTTGCCGATCGCCTTCTCGATGAGCTGAAAAAGCAGCTCACAGAAGACGAAGCCGAACTCTTGCTTTCGCAGGTGCTTTCGCTGAGCATGCTCGTTCGTGTAAGCGAATCCAAATCTGTTGATGTAATGAAGGCGTTGCGAGTCGCGATAGATAGCCCTGATCAGCAGTCAGAGTGGGACTCAATTGCGGTTTCCATGCAGGGCCTGATTGACTCCACGCCGATACGTCTTTTGACGAAGGCGATGGAGCTAAGCTATGATTATGCGAACCTACTTCGGAAAGCTCGCATCATTACAGACTTACGTCCATTGTTTGACGACGAAGGAGAGAAGGTTGAAGGAGGCGTCGTAACGCACACACTTCGGGTTGCATACTCGAGTGACGATGGCGGTCACGAAGTGAGTTTGGCGCTCGACTTGCAGGATGTGAAAAAGCTTCGGGAGCAGTGCGACCGGGCGATTGTTAAAGCGAATAGCATTCGAGACGAATTTATTCAGTCTACAAAGAAACCATGCCTCATTTCTGGAGAATCGGAGGAGCGAAATGAATAGCTTGACTCTCGATGCACGAGAACTGTTCCAGCAGACTCGACAGAATGAAGATGAAATTCGCGATACTCACGATCAGAAATCGTGGTATCTGAGAACTGCCCCACGCGGCAACCGTCTCCAGGCGGCTGTGAATTGGCCGCAGCGTGTCATCGGTGTTCTGAGCAATCGAGAGGGGGATCCCCAAATCAATCAAACCAAAGAAGTGGCCAAGGCAGGTGGTCGAGCAAGAAGCTGGCTGTCGGCGTTTCGTTTCGGAAGTACCGACGCCGTCGATGTAACGGTCTTTTCCAAGTTGCCAAATCCCGACATTGCGGCATTCGACCACTTTGTTGTTTCAGTCGTTCAAGAAGCGTCCAAGAGTGGCATCGAAGAGTGGAACAAGATATTTGCGTACACGGACTTCGACGCACTACCTGTGTACATTTCGATCCTGACTTTGGCGGCCACGGAAGACAAAAGCAATCAGCTTCCAGCACGCAGAGTGTTCGTTGAACGCTGCCGTAAAATGTTGCGTTCAATGGGCATGGCGGACGAACTGTTTGATCTAGTGCAAAAAGATACGAAGGCGGCACCGAGACGCGAGCAGTTTCTAAAAACCGCTCACATGGTTGCTTGTCTAGAAGAGCAGACCGCGACGAATGACTACATCAAGGCGGCCATTGCGTTTGAGAAGCTGGGTGACATTCGATCCGCGCTTGCTTGTGTTTACCGAAACACGCGTTATCGCTTGAGAGACGGCCAGGCAAAGGAACTCGATGAAGATGTACGCACATTTGATATCGCTGAAGCAGGCATTGATACGATGCTTGCGGTACTGACTGCCACAGCACCTATCAAGTCGAACTTGCCTAGCCGCAAAGCGTTCTATCGAGGTGTACGCCGAGTGCTGAAGAAGCGAGGTCAGTTGGAATACGGACTGCTTGACGGACTGAAGTGATTAAGCATGGATCGGATTCATCGACAAGCGGACAAACAGGTTGATGAGCTTCGGCACGTTGCTGTTGTGATTGGAGAGCCCGGACATGACCAGCGGCATGCCGGCATTGCGTTTCGTGTGGATGAGACGGGTGAATTTCAGTTCTTGCATTTGGCTTGGCATCACGATTTGCGTAAGCAAAATCACATTTCAAGCAAGTACTCCTGGGTCGATCCACAAGTACCGAAAGCAAGACTCCGGCAGCTCGCCGCGATCTGCGAGGATATCGCCCACGCGAATCTCGTTGAGCAGATTCCGTATTCATTCGGAACTCCTGTTGATGCTTTCGACGAGAGCACGAAGAAGTTCCTTCTCGGTCCGACAACAACCGGCTTAACATGTGCCAGTTTTGTGCTGGCGGTTTTTGAAAGAGCTCAATTGCGGTTGGCCAGATACATTGGCTGGGCCTCACCCGATTCGGATGATATCCGTTGGCAGCAGAGCGTTCTTGAAGCTTTGCGGAGGACGCCGGGCGTCTCGCCAGAACACATTAACGCTGTCGAGCGCGAGGTTGGAAACTCCGTTCGGTATCGTCCCGAGCAAGTTGCCGGTGCGGCGGCGATCCGAAAACGGCGCCCGGTTAAATATCAGTACGCCAAGAGTCTTGGAAATGATGTTGTCCGCCTTTTGCGTGGCGAACAACCCGTTTGCGAACTTCGATTGTCGCGATGGGACCGGCTACTTGATCGCCTCGGGCTTGCATAAGTGGGATAGGCTTCGATCGTCGAAGAACTCAGCGCGGCCGACCACACGCGAGCGTCCCTTGCCGAGGAAATGGACAAACGCGAAAGCTGGGCTAGGCAAGACCGCGAGAAAGGCAAGGCTACGCCCTTTAAGAACGAAGCGAACCGCTACAAAGAGCAAGCCGAAACTCACGAAGCCACGCGAGCCGACCTGCGAGCCAAGTACGAGCCCGCCGAAAACACCGTGAGCGTGTTGCAAAAACGCTTGTCGGAAATCGAAGACCGCTTGCTCGAACCGTAGAGGCCAGCCCGCTGGCCAACTCTGATCTTTGAAAATTTGGTTGTAGCCATGTTTGCGCCGTCGGGGCTGGCGATCCCGGCGGCTAGCGAATCAAACGTCTCCGCCAACACCTTTGAACTTCTCCACGAACGCTGAGATCTTCTGGAAGACGCTTTGCTTCTTCGTGAGGTACTGAGGATTGAGCGGACTCATTTTCGGCAAGACGGCATTCAGTTCGGTGCCATTCTCGCTGGCATACTCTCGCCGGAGCGACGTGCTGATGTACCGCTTGGCTGCTTCCGTATTCAACTCCTCGTCGGCAATCAGTTCGCCGGCTTCCCGTTGTTGCTCGGCCCTCGCAAAACCGAAAAAGGCCTCGATCACACTGGCTTTGTCGGGGAGCCCGTCCAGATCCGCTTGGTTGATGAAATCCACGACCAAGCTCTCTTTGGCACGATTGCCGACGCTGGCGCGAATGAGTCGGCGCACTTCCTCGACCAAGCTTGCTTTGTTTTTGGTCTTTTTGTTGTGCTCGAAAATCAGTTCCAGAATGTAGTCCAGATTGATCTCTTGAGACTTCAGCAGATCCACCTCGAAAACCACATCAGTCCAATCGAGGGTGGATTCCTCAGTTGCATTGCTGGCCTTTTCACGTCGCAGCCAATCTCGAATGTCGTTGTACGTCGATCGGTAATCTTGCACCTTGCGATCAGGCGGCACGTCGATGCCCTGCAACTGCTCCAGCTCTTCGTCGCCCAGATAATGCTCTTCCTTGAAAGCTTCGACTTGCTCAGGATCGTCCAGATCGATGGTTTGCAGTGCTTTCAGGCTCGCGAACTCATCAAAGTTCTGCAGGATGTTTTCAACCCGTAAATACTCGCCAAACAGCTTCACGAAATCCTTCTTGTCCTTCTCGCGAACAATCTCGTCCGGGTTTGGGAAACGCTCTTCCAACTCCGCAACCACTTCCTTGAATCCACGCCGAGCTTGGCCTGTGACGATGTCGGTAAAGCCCTCCATGTATTCCTTGTAGCTCTTTTCAAGCACCACGTTCTTCGTGTTGCTGTCACCGAAAAGAGTGATCGCATCAACGGTCGCCTTTTCTAGATCACGAAATGTGACGATGTTGCCAAACGTCTTGGTTGCATCGTAGATCCGGTTCGTTCGTGAAAACGCCTGAATCAGTCCGTGATAACGGAGGTTCTTGTCCACGAATAACGTGTTGAGGCTTGGGGCATCGAAACCGGTTAGAAACATGCCGACAACAACAAGCAGGTCGACCCTATCCCCTGGCGGAAGGTCGGCTCCGCTACTACTTGTGCCCCTCACTCGCATGGCCAAGTCGCGGTAGTAGTTCTGAAATCCGTTGCTATCAACGCTGAAACTGGTTTTGAAGTAGGCGTTGTAGTCGTCGATCGCCGCGTTCAAAAACTCCTTCGCGCTGCTATTCATTGCAGACACATCAAAGCTCTCGTCCTGGATGTCGCCCACGGCATCCTGCTCTTCGTTTGCGGCAAACGAAAAGATCGTGGCGATTTTTAATGGCCTCTCGCTTTCGGCCTGCAACTTGTTCAGCGTTTCATAGAACAGCTTCGCGGCGTCCACACTGCTGACTGCGAACATCGCATTGAATCCGGACCCGCTCGCACGCAACCGGTGAGTCTTCTGTCGGTAGTGGGTCAGAATGTACTGAGCGATCTCGCTGATTCGGTCCGGGTGCAATAGAGCCTGACGGTTCTCGGCAGCGGTTAGCTTTGTCTCGTCCTGTTCGGTTTCGATCGCCTTGAACTGCGGACGGACATCGTTGTAGTCCACCTTGAACTTCAGCACCTTTTCGTCGCGAATCGCATCGGTGATCACATAAGAGTGCAGCTCACGGCCAAATACGCTAGCGGTTGTCTCCGCTCCCAAGGCGTTCTGCGGAAAGATAGGGGTTCCAGTAAAGCCAAACTGATAGTATCGCTTGAACTTCCTTTGGAGGTTCTTCTGCGCCTCACCGAATTGGCTGCGGTGGCACTCGTCAAAAATAAAGACGACTTGCTTCTGGTAGATCGGTAGGTCCGATTCGCCCTTCATCAAATTGTTGAGCTTCTGAATCGTGGTCACGACGATCTTGTTATCGTCAATGTCCAGGTTGCGTTTCAGTCCCGCAGTGCTGTCGGATCCGTTGACGCTATCAGGCGAAAAGCGCTGGTACTCTTTCATCGTCTGGTAATCCAGATCTTTCCGGTCCACCACGAAAAACACTTTGTCGATGAAGTCCAGTTCGGTTGCTCGTCGGGCTGCTTTGAAACTGGTCAACGTCTTGCCGGATCCCGTGGTGTGCCAGACGTAGCCTCCGCTTTCCGGTTTGCTCCATGTCTTCGCCGAATACGAACTGTTGATCTTCCACATGATCCGTTCGGTCGCGGCTATTTGATATGGCCGCATCACCAGCAGCGTGTTGCTGACATCAAACACCGAGTACTTCAGCAGCACCTCTAGCAGCGTGTTCTTCTGAAAGAACGTCGCTGTGAAATCCTTCAGATCCTTCAGCAGGCTGTTATCCGCCTTCGCCCAATTCATCGTGAAGTCAAAACTGTTCTTGTCACGTCGCGTTGTGTTGGCGAAGTAGCGAGTGTCGGTGCCGTTGGAGATGACGAACAACTGCAGGAACCTGAACAGTGAGTTCTCGCTGTTGAAACTTTCCTTGCTGTAGCGATGCACCTGGTTGAACGCCTCGCGAATCGCAACGCCGCGCTTTTTCAATTCTACCTGCACCAGCGGAAGGCCGTTGACCAATATCGTGACGTCGTACCGATTGGCATGGCTGCCGGTCTGCTCAAATTGCTGAATGACTTGCAGCTTATTTCGCGTCAGATTCTTCTTGTCCAGCAGATAGATGTTCTGAATGCGTCCATCGTCGAACACAAAATCGTGGATGTAGTCATCGTGAATCTTGCGAGTCTTATCGATGATGCCTTCGCTGGGTTTGTCCAGGAACGTCTCTACAAACCGCAGCCATTCGCCGTCGGAGAACTCCACGTCGTTCAGCGTTTGAAGCTGCACCCGCACATTGGCAAGCAATGCTTCTTGAGAGTTCAGATCCTTGCGAAACTCATAGCCCTGGTTTTCCAGATCTTGAATAAGCTCGCGTTCGAGATCTCCCTCGCTCTGGTAGCTTTCGGCAACCATCCATTCCCGGTTGTAATTCTCCAGGATGATAAAGTTATTCGATTCGGCGATCGTTTTGTATTCGGTCATGGTGTTGTTGTTTCCTGCCAGAATCCGTACTCGCTGACGATGTGCTTGACCAAGTTCTCGAGAACCTTCTTTTCTTCTGGCTTCAAAGGTGGCACTTCTTCGGCGGCATGCTTTGAATGGCTGGAGAAGTTGACAATTCGTTTGGCGTAGGGATTTGGGTTCCCATCATTGGTTTCGGGCAGAAGTAGTTCCCATCGCTTGTACCCTAGGAATGTCGCGGTCTTTTCAAGAATGTTTCTAAGCAGATTGAAATGATATTTTTCAATCTGCCCCATTTTGATGACGTCTTCAAGATGCGAAAGAAGATGCAGATGGTACGAAAATGGCGAATCGTTTGGCTGCGGGATGAGTTCGTGTTTTCCGTCTTCCAACTTCTCCAATCGTGATTTGCTGAACCACTTTGATCGCCAGGTTGGAGAGTGTGAATTGTCATCGCTGCCAAGCTCGTTCACCAGCACATTGAAGAAAAGTGGGTTGTGAGTGGAGATGATGAATCTTACGTCCGACGTGTTTGTCTTAATCAAGGTCGCAAGATCGACAGCAAGTTCGATCAGGTGATTGTCATCCAGAGAGCTGACCGGGTCGTCGATGAAAACGTACTCCAGCTGATCGAAGTCATTGGTTTCTCGGTCTGCTGGTTCGGGAACGTTCAGGATCGTGATGACTTGATCCAGCAGAGTGTAGAAGACACTCCAAACAAAATTACTTTCTTCACCCTTTGAGATCTTAAGAATACCGGATTGAGCTTCGTCGCCGGTTTCAAGAGTGAATGTCACCTCAGAAAATGCCTTGACCGTAATCTCTTTGTTGTCACTATCCTTCGTTTTGTAATCGGCATTGAACCGTGGTGTCAGCTTGTCATCCACGTATCGCTGGAAATTGGTGATGACATTTTGATCCTGGCCCTGCTCAACGAGAATCCAGTCAGTGAACGAGTTCGGCTGGATTTTGAGTTTTGGCTCCGCATCGAGATCCAAATCGTTGTCCCAGTAAAACAGGTCTTCCGTAAACGCGTTGTAATAGAGAATCTTGTCTCTCGAGAGTCCGGTGTCTGCACTATCTGCGTTTGCATCGCCGGATTCCTCGGAAGCGTCGCCTGTTACTGCACTCGCAGGTTCGTCGTCATCATTTACTGGCGCAACAAGCTGCTTGAACTCCCGCGACAAACGAGTTTTTCCAGTTCCATTGAACGCGTAGATCAACTGCACCTTCTTTGGGCGATCTCTTCTGGAAGGATCATCCTTCGATTCATCTACTATCTGCTGGGCAATCTCAGCGAGGGTGTTACTCATTCTACGCTTCCGCCTCTTCGGGCTTTGGGAAGCTCAGCAGGAGATCGCGATAGTACGCGTATTGCTTTTGCCGGAGATCGATCTCGCGGCGTAGGCCTTTAGAAATTGATCTCGTAAAAGTGTCAAACTTGTCCAGGATCGATACGACTCGGGTTTGCTCGGCGATAGAGGCAATAGGAATTTTCACTTCCAGAATTTGTGATTTACGTAGATTTGTTTGATCCACGCCGTTGTCATGCTTGAGCAGTTGTGGCGTTCGGTTCAAAAAGTAGTGCAAAAACTTAGGAAGTAATTCCTCATAGTCTTTCGGTCTAATTCCGCAAATGCGCTGGTTAAGCGTGTACTTGTCATCTGCATCAACGAAAAAAGTTCTTGAAAGAGCTTTGCCATTCGGTAGGTCACTCATCACGAGCAGGATGTCGTCTTTGTAAAGCGGACAGAGCTGTTTGTTTGAGCATTTTGCAACCTGCCCGTCTGTGGAAATAAACTTTGAATTCACGACGACGAACTTTCCGTCTTCATGAATGTCTTTTTCATGCCCCTTACCGTTAGTGAAATGGGCTACGTCATCCAGCGGTTTCCATTCGACTTCGCCATCTTCAAAACTCAACAACTGATCGCGATAGTAGTTGTATTGTTTTTCGCGGGCGGTCAGCTCGGCGGTCAGCTCGGCGGTCAGCTCGGCGGTCAGCTCCGTAAAAGTGTCCAGAATGCGGACGATTTCCCCCTGGATCTCAAGCGATCTTTCCGGGTCCGAGGGACAGGGTATTGGGATAGAGTATTTTAAGATTGCCGCTTTGTTTCCTCGCGGCATCTTTGCGCCTTTGGCATGCTGCATGTTGTACGAGAAGAACTCGTCTGATGACAACAGATAGTAGAGATACTTAGCTTCAACAATACGTTTGAATTGTTCAAGTATTCGGACCGCAAGAACGTCTCCACTGCATCCGCCGGCAGTAGTCGCCATCCAAACCTTTTTTAGGTACGGACGAATGTTGCCGAGAAGAATGTCTTCCGGTTCATAAGCCGTCAATCGATTGGTGTTTGGCAGATAGTTCGCGTCAACACGCCCGCCCTTATCTGCCACAAGATTGTCCACTCCCACAAACGAAGCAGCATCCAGTTCAGTCGCGTCCACTCGCGTGGGAGAGTATTCCGCCACTTCTCTAAGCGGTTTCCACTCTACTCCTGCGCCATCAAGCAGCTTGTCCATAAATCCCAGGTCGCTCACGCCTCGACCTCCTCGCCTTCGATCTCCGCCACGATCGAGTCAATCTCAGTTCGCAACTGATCGATCCTGGCGACTGTGGTTTTCAGTTCACCGTTGAGTTCGGCAATGTCCACCTCCTCACGAGTGTCTTCGGGTTCGACATAGCTACTGACGGACAGGTTGTAACTATTGCCGGATATTTCCTCCATCGGCACCGATTGGGCGAAGTGGTCGATGTTCTCCTTGCTGTCGAAGGCCTCCATGATGGCTTCGATGTGCTGCTCGTTAAGGACGTTGTTGTTGGTTTCTTTCTTGAAGTAGTTTTCGCCGCTGGCGTCGATGAACTGAACGTTCGTGTCGGCCTTGTGCTTGGACAGCACCAGGATATTCACGGCGATGGTGGTGCCATAAAACAGATTCGGAGCAAGGGAGATCACCGTTTCCACGTAGTTGTTGTCGACCAGATACTTTCTGATTTTCTGCTCGGCTCCACCTCGATAGAAGATCCCCGGAAAGCAAACAATCGCCGCGCGACCTTTGCTGGACAAATAGCTGAGCGCGTGCAGCACGAAGGCAAAGTCAGCTTTGGATTTGGGAGCCAGCACTCCCGCCGGAGCAAAACGATCGTCGTTGATCAGCGTCGGGTCGTCGCTGCCAATCCATTTCACCGAGTAAGGCGGATTGGAGACGATAGCATCAAACGGTTTCTCATCCCCAAAGTGCGGTTCGGTCAGGGTGCTTCCCAGTTGGATGTTGAACTTGTCGTAGTTGATGTTGTGCAAGAACATGTTCATCCGAGCCAGGTTGTAGGTCGTGTGATTGATCTCCTGGCCGAAGAAGCCCTCTTCGATGATATGGGCGTCGAAATGTTTCTTGGATTGCAGCAACAGCGAACCGGAACCGCACGCCGGGTCGTAAATCTTGTTGACGCTGCTCTGCTTGTGCATCGCCAGCATGGCAATCAGCTTGGACACGTGCTGCGGAGTGAAGAATTCGCCGCCCGATTTCCCCGCGTTCGCCGCGTAGTTGGAGATCAAAAACTCGTAGGCGTCACCGAACAAATCGATCTGACTGCCTTCAAAGTCGCTAAAGTCCAGCTCGGCCACCCGTTTAAGAACTTTCGCTAAGCGTTGGTTCTTGGCGGATACCGTGTTGCCTAATCGATTGCTGGTCGTATCGAAATCAGCAAACAAGCCTTTGATGTCGACTTCTGACGGATAGCCATTCGCGGACGATTCGATGGCAGCAAAGGTCGCGGCCAGATCGGTATTCAGGCTTTCGTTGGTATTGGCATCCTTGGTGACGCCCGCAAACAACTGGCTGGGATAGATGAAGTAACCCTTGGTCTTGATGGCGTCGTCTTTGATCTCGGGCGTGATTACGGAATCGTCGAGCGCGGCATAGTCAATGCTCTCGTCATCGGCTTCGATGTACAGGGCAAAGTTCTCGCTGATAAAGCGGTAGAACAAAGTGCCCAGGACATATTGCTTGAAGTCCCATCCATCCACGCTGCCGCGTACGTCATTCGCGATATCCCAGATTTTGCGTTGCAGGGCGGCACGTTGTTGCGATCCGGTCATTCGATCGTTGTTCCTTGTTGATTACTTGGCCCGCCACTGGTGACGTGGCCTACGCTTTTGGCTTTACTGGCTTGGCTGTCTTTTTCAAAAAGTCGTCGAGGTCCCTCCGTTTGAACAGCCGGTAACCATTCGCTGGATTGCGGTGCATCGGAATGTCACCACGCTCCGCCCACTTGCGAAGTGTGTTTTGCGCCACGCCCAGAATCTCGGCCGCTTCGGCTGTCTTCACGTATTCGGTGAGCTTGTTCATCGGTAGCCTGCGCTTTCGCACCTAAGGAATTGCACACTTTTGCAAGTCTATCAAAGTCTGCACGGCCGCGATATCCTGGGGGGAACTCGAAGTAGCCCAGGAGAACGACGTGACAACCGCAACCGTGAATACGATTCAGATTTATCTGCCAACCGGTGAACCACGCGGCATTCGTATCGCCGAAATCACAACACGGATCGTGCAAGCGGTTTTGATCCCTCGTAGCGATCTAGCCCAAGGCAAGCTTCGCAAGGAATTGGATCTGCCGGGCATTTATTTCTTGTTCGGCGAGGGTGAAGACGAAGCAAAATCGATTGTTTACATCGGCCAGACGGAAGACGCTCGGAAGCGTTTCGATAGCCACAACAAAACGAAGACGTTTTGGAAGACGGCAATCTTCTGCGTCTCCAAAACTCAAAACTTCACGCAAGCCCACATTCGATACTTGGAATGGTATTGCATGCAGCGAGCGAAAGAGATCGCCCGCTACACGCTCGACAACGGTCAGGTGCCTGACAATTCGACCTACGTTCCCGAGCCAATGGAAGCCGAACTGCTGGACGTCTTTGAGACGATTAGCACGTTGGTTTCGACGCTTGGCTATCCGGTCTTTGAACCGCTTGCCAGTCGTGGTCCGTCATCGGTTACCTTTTTCTGTCGAGGTGGTGGCAGCGACGGAAAGGGAGAACTCGTCGAAGATGGTTTTGTAATCTTGGCTGGCAGCAAAGCGAGGAAGGAAGTCGTAGCATCCGCGACGGCATCGGTGACGCCGAAACGCGAAGCTCTATTGGCGGCCGGCGTTCTGGAAGAACGTAACGGAGACTACTACTTCACGCAGGACTACTTGTACGGATCGCCGAGCACCGCTGCCGCAGTTGTCCTTGGACGAACCGCAAACGGTTGGGTTGAATGGAAAGACAAGAATGGGGCAACGCTCAGCGAAGTGCATCGCGACGACGAGGCCGAGACGGGAGACGAGGAATGAATCCAGCCAATGCGACCGAAGCCAGGTTCATCAAGCTTGGCGGCAAGGGCGAATGGGAGGCGGGCTGCATCGAGAAGTCGCCTGGGACCATTCGTCTCGGTTTCAACAACCCGCACCACGAGGCATGCCTAGCTGGCGAATGGGAAACGCTAACCAAGTTCATGCGAACCGAGAGAAAGAAGACCAAGGGCAAGGCGACCGAGATCACTAACCAAGTCCGAGACTTCTACACGCTCGACAAATCCACGATATGGATCACTTTCTATCGTCGCCAACTCTACTGGTGCTTTGCATCGCCAAAGGTTGTCAAGCTCAAAGACGGTTCGCGAATTCGGAAAACCATCGGCGGCTGGAAAAATACCTCGGTAGGAGGCAATAGGCTTTTCGTCGAAACGTTGAATGGGTCGCTCACGAAAACGCAGGGCTTTCGAGGAACCATCTGCTCCGTCGGCGCAATTGAATACTTGAAGCTTCGACTATGCGACGAGGTACTTCCTAAAATTCAGTTGGCGCAAGAAAGGCTTCGCGAACTCGAAGTTTCGCTCGTCGCTTTGATTCGCGGTTTGAATTGGAAAGACTTTGAACTGCTATGCGATCTCATTTTTGCCAATGCTGGGTGGCAACGCATCGCATCGCTTGGTGGAACTGAAAAGTCGATAGACCTCGACTTGATGTCGCCGGTTACCGGACGACGTCTGTTCGTTCAAGTGAAATCACAGGCGAACAAGGAGACGTTCCAAACCTACCTGCAAGACTTCGGCGGTCACGACCAATACGACGAAATGTACTTCATCGTTCATTCGCCAAAAGGCGACGTTTCTTCTTGGACGAAGGATGCCGATTCCAAAGTGAAGATTTATGTTGCAGAAGACATCGCGAGACTAACGGTTTCGGCGGGCCTTACGGAATGGCTCCTCAAAAAGTGCTCTTAGTGTTTTTGTTTGGTATCGAGCATTTGGCTGGTCCGCTAAAAGTTTGGGGTTGCGGCAGCTAGGCGATTGCGCAGGTTTTGTTCCGTCTGGGAGAGTCCCAAATCCTCTTCGCGAGCAACATGGATGCCCGGCGTTAGCGAGTCTGCCACCCACG
>NZ_LWSK01000128.1 GCF_001642955.1 Rubripirellula obstinata
ACCCAACGCCGTGAAGGGTTTCTTAATCGTTTAACCGCGTGGGCATCGCCCCGCGCGTCGTGCGGCCCCGAACGCGCGGGGCGATGCCCACGCGGCTAAACGAACTAACACGTGTTTTACGGGACCAAATCTTTTCACGGCTTTGAACTGTATCCGACTGAACCCTGGCGGGCCCAGCTACAAATTTCGCCAAGTACGGAACTTGTTTCAGGACAGTTGCTATTCTACGCCTCGGACCGCTGCTCCGGCGAGATCGAAGCGACGTGCAGGAGGTAGAGTTCGTCCAGTTCTTCGTTAGCCGGGTCATAAACCACAAAAAAGTGCTTTGTCAAAATGCAGTTTTCTGGATGCTTGACCGTATATTCCGCTCCGTTGGACATGCCGACTCGAAACGGCACAAACGGTTGTGCTGTAATCGCATTTTCAAGCTGTTCCTGCATTTCATTGACCTCGGATGATGGGCAGATTAGCGGAGTCGATTGTACATCAAGCGTGTGCTGGCATCCAAATCAGTAGTTTTCCGTAGGCCGTAGCGAGTGGAGCGAGTTACGGCATTTGAGACACTGCCGTAACTCGCTTCACTCGCTACGGCCTACTTTTGAACTCAAATCGATTCGCGTTCCTGCACCCACATCAAACATCAGGCCGGCTCACCATAACGCCCTTCTGCCAGTCGCCCCAACTCGCCTATACTCTGGCGATGGCCTGAACCTTTGTTGCTGGCCCAAACGGACTGACATTCACCTCCTTTGACGGATGACGAAGATCTCGATGAGCACCGCACCTGCAGCCAAGGCCACCGCAGCGATGACTGCCACCAAGCCAGAAATTCGTGTCTACAACACGCTCAGCAAAATCAAAGAGCCGTTTGCTCCGCTTCATCCGCCCAAGGTTGGCATCTATTTATGCGGCCCAACGGTCTATGCCGAATCGCACATCGGTCACATGGTCGGCCCGGTTATTTTTGACACGGTCAAACGCTACCTTCGTTACAGCGGCTATGACGTCACCCTGGTCGTCAACATTACTGACGTGGACGACAAGCTGATCGGCAAATCTCGCGAGCGTGGGATTCCGATGTCACAGATCGCGACTGAGATGACGGCGGATTATCTGTCGAACTTAAAGGAACTGGGCGTCAACCAAATTGATCACTTGCCACGCGCGACCGATCACATGAACCAGATCATCGCCTTCATCCAAACGCTCGAAGAAAAGGATCACGCCTACGCCGTTGATGGCGACGTGTTCTTTGACGTGGTCAAGGATCCCAACTACGGGCAACTGTCCAACCGGTCGGTCGAAGATCAGCAAGGCGAAGGCGGCGGAGCGGCTGCCAAGAAACGATCGCCCGGTGACTTTGCACTCTGGAAGTCGGCCAAGGATGGCGAGATTGCCTGGGACAGTCCCTGGGGCAAAGGTCGCCCGGGCTGGCACATCGAATGCTCGGCGATGAGTCACGAGATCCTCGGCGACACCTTCGACATTCACGGCGGCGGCTTGGACTTGATGTTCCCCCACCACGAAAACGAACGTGCCCAATCATCGTGTTGCCACGGAGCACCGATGGTGAAGTACTGGATGCACAATGGCCTGATGCGGGCCGGCGAAAAAGGAAAGGTGGGCGGCAAGAGTGACCGAGAAGGCTCTACCGAATCAGTCGAAGAGGCAGCGTCGGGAAAGATCAGCCGCAGTAAGGGTGCCGGCGGATTGTCCGATCTGATTCGCAAACACACCGGCGAGCGAATTCGTTTCTTCTTGCTGCGAACGCATTACCGCAGCACGATCGTGTACGGCGAAGACGGGCTAGCCGAAGCTGGCACGTCGTTAGAAACCTTCTACCGCTTTTTTGATCGGTTCAGCGAAATCGTATCGAAGACCGGCACCTCGTTCTATGAACTGGAACCCGCCATCAGTCGCGAAGCGGGCGACTTTGATCCTGCCGACGACGAACTGCTGACGCAGATTCATTCGATTCGCCAAAAGTTCTTGGCTGCAATGGATGATGACTTCAACACCGGTGCCGCGATCAGCCAGTTGTTTGATTCGATCAAAGTTCTCAATCGATTCATCGACTCGGCGAGCCTCGCGCCCGGCGCTGATCCAAAATCGGAACAAGTCGTGTCGCTGATCAAAGCAGTCACGGTCATTCGCGAACTTTCGGCTGTGTTGGGATTGTTCCAAAAACCGGTTCCATCGGTCGGCGGCAACGAAGCCGACACTGAACTGCTAGACAAAACGGTCCACTTGCTGATTGAACTTCGCAAGGAAGCGCGTGCGAACAAGGATTACGCCATGGGCGATGCAATCCGCGATCGGCTAGGCGAAATCGGCGTCGCGTTGCTGGATAAAAAAGAAGGTACCAGTTGGGAACGGTCATAGCGTGACACGCCACGGCTTGTTGTTTTCGTGAGCCGCGACGCGTGAGCGGCCGGGCATACTGCGTCAGCCCGAGGCCTTACGGCCAGCGGCTCACCATTACCGCCGAGAGATGGATGAAACCAACAAGCCCTTGCGCCACACGCTCCCAGAGATTTTCCATGACACGCATCCTTGGTATCGACCCGGGGCTCAACACAACCGGCTACGGCGTCGTCGATTTTGACGGATTGAAATTCCGCATGGTCGAAGCCGGCGTCGTTCGCAGTCGAGCCAAGGGAACCATCCAGTCTCGCGTTAACGAGATCTTTAGTGGTGTGCGTGAAGTGATCGAGGACCATCATCCGGACCTGCTTTCGCTTGAACAATTGTTCTCACACTATTCGCGGCCCACGACCGCGATCTTGATGGGCCACGCTCGCGGAGTGATCTGTTTGGCGGCGGCGCAATTCGCGCTGGACGTCGTTCACTTGGAACCTACCAAAGTCAAAAAAGTGATGACGGGGAATGGGCGAGCCTCGAAAGCTCAGATGCAACTTGCTGTCAAAATGCAGTTGGATCTTGAGTTCGCACCTGAACCCCACGACGTGGCAGACGCGTTGGCGATCGCGATCTGCGGTCATCAGCTTGGTCCTGGCAGCGTGCTGCAAAAACTTACCAATCCAAAAATCAAATCAACTGAAAAACAATTATGATCATTTCCATCTCAGGCAAACTCAACCGCGTCGGCGAAACTTCCGTTGCGATTGAATCAGCTCCGTTTGAATACGAAGTGCTGGTTGCCGATTACACTCGCCGTCAACTGCAAAGCAAGACCGGTGAAGCGATCCGCTTGCACACGATGGAGTACATCGAAGGTGGTCCGCAGGGCGGTCGTATGGTGCCGCGATTAATCGGGTTTCAAACCGAACCCGAACGACAATTCTTTGACTTGTTTTGCAGCGTCGATGGTGTCGGCGTCAAGAAAGCCCTACGTGCGATGGTCCGTCCGGTCAAAGAACTAGCCCTGGCGATTGAACAGCAAGACACCAAACAACTTTCGACCTTGCCCGGCATCGGCCCGGCGACCAGCGAGCGTGTGATCGCCAAACTGCGTCGCAAGATGCCTCGCTTCGCGTTGATGGTCAACAAGGATGAGATTTCCGATGTCATCGATGGCGGTTCGCAAATCTTGGCCGAAACCTTTGACGCACTGATGGCACTCGGTCACAGCGAATCCGATGCTCGGCAATTGATCGATGACACGATCGCCAGCGGCAAGAAATTCAAAGACACCGAAAGTTTGCTAACAGCAATCTATCAACGAGGTTCCTAGAGATGGGCGATCCAAACGTCATTGTCGTAGTTCGCAAGCTCAAGATGGCCTACTTTCTGTGCCTGATCTTGATTGCATCAGAAGCTTCGTCGGCCCAACCCAAATTGCCTGCCCGCGCCACGGGTGCCACTGAAAATGTTTTTGCTGCGGCACCCGATGCGATCTATCACGTTGATCCCATCAACGGAAACGACAACCTGGGAACCGGGGTATCCAACCGACCCGTCCGAACACTTGGGCGGGCATTGGAGTTTGCCAAACGGAGCTATGCACGCGGATCCAAGGTTCGCATCGAACTGGCACCGGGTGATTATCGAGAAGAAGGCTTTTTCGAGATGGGAAACCCCAACGCAAATGCGTACTTGCATCTGGTCGCCAAGCAACCGGGCACGGCGGTGATCACCGGGTTTGATAATTGGACGGGCGATGGACGCAACGCCCAACCGTGGCAACGAGAAGCCGACGGTGCGTACAGCAAACCATGGATCCGTGACTGGGGATTTGCAACCGAGGGAATCGCGCATGGACCCGATCGTGAATTTGATCGGTCACTGATTGCCCGACGCGAAGCGGTGACGATGGACCGGAAACAAACGCTGCGACAAGTTCTCACCCGAAATCAATTGACGCCAGGAACGTTTTTTGTCGATGACTTCAATCGCCAACTCTACCTACGACCACCCACCGGCAAAGATCCCAATCGGAATCTCACGGAAGTCGCCGTTCGTCCGCACCGGAATCCCTATCAAGGTTGGCTCTGGACGTTTTGGAACATTCAAAATTTGAAGATTGATGGACTCGTCTTCACGGGCGCTGCGTCTTTTCCCAACGGAGCCAACCTGCATGTCGCTCGTGAGTGCAAGAATGTTGTGATCGAAGATTGCATCTTCAAAAACAATGGCAGCGGCGGGTTCAATCTTGAGGCGAATGACCCGCAAGTACCGTCGCAATTCCAAGGCGTCACGGACGTCACTGTTCGCAACTGTTTGGTAACCGAAAACGGAACCTACGGCTTTTCAGGCGGATTCAACAATGGCTTGTTCGTTGGCAATCAGTTCACTCGCAACAATGTTCGCGGCGATTGGGCTGGCTACACCGGTTGGTCGATCGCCGGTGCCAAATTTGTGCTGGTCAATCGTTGCACGCTGCAGAGTAACCTGATCACCAAAAACCGCACGGGTGGTTTATGGTTCGACATTCATTGCCGCGACGCGTGGGTAAAGGATTGCAAGATCACTGACAACGTCGGCAAAAAAGCCAACGGAGAAATTGATGAACGTGGCGTGTTCTTTGAAATTTCTGAAGGTCCGCTGCTGATCGAAGACTGCGACGTCAGTCGAAACGCGATTGGAATTCAAATCGGTAACTGCAGCGATACGACGATCCGAAACTGCAAAATCACCGACAATCTGATCACTCAAATAGGCCTGGAAGGTCGTCCGCGAGGTGACGAGTTCCCGCCACATAACGAGCGACTGATCATCGAAGACAACCAGATTTCTGCGAACAAGATCGAGTCATTCTTGGTACGCGAAATCTGGTCGCAAGGCGAAGAGAACGTTCAGCGGTCGGTTCCGGGACTTCACGAAACCACCATGCGAAACAATCGCTACCGCCATCCGTGCCCCAGCGAAGCGTTCGTCGGCATGGACCTTGTCCAGGACGAACACCGCTGGCAACCGATGACGTTTGATCGTTGGAAACGCCTGATGAAGTTGGACCAAAATGGGTCCACGATCAACGGCCGATCTTCATTAGGTGGCGTTAGCGGTTGCACGATCAGCACCGAACAATTCGACCAGTCCAACGGCGTCACGGCGTTCGAGGGAGGCATCGGTGACTTGGGTTTCCAGGAAGGGCAGGCCGATTGGGTGTGCTACCGAAATTTTGACTTTGCAAAGGCCAGCAACCAGGTCACCTTGACCGTGGGGGTTCCCGCTGAAAACGCGGGCGGTGTCGTGGAATTGCGGACTGGTTCGATCGATGGCCCAATCCTAACCGCGATCGAGATTGCATCGACTGGTGGTTGGGATAAACGGCAAGAACAGTCTCACGAGATCACGCCGATATCCGGAATTCACGATCTGTTTTTAGTCGTGCAATCGGGATACGTGGTGGGGAATCTTTACGAAATCAGGTTCTCGCGGCAATAAAGCTTGGCGGACTCGATCCCTGAATCTGCATCGGTAGATCTGCCGCCTGTTATTTCCCCTAAAACCTACCAACCGGAGTCACGCCGTGAATCGATTCATGGTCGCGATTGGATCTGGATTTTTTTTGCTTTTCATCGCCTTGGCTGCTGTTGGCCAACCATCGCAGGCAGAAATGCCCGCCGGCTCACCATTGGTGACTTGGCATCAGTCGATCGAATCGGGGTGGGCCGAGTCAAAACGTCGGCAAGTGCCAATGGTCATTTTCATCACTCGCGGTCATTGCCGTTACTGCGATGCGATGAAAAGCGATACATGGTGTGACCAATCAATCGGTCAACAATTGGCAGATGACTTTGTCGCGATTCGATTGAACCCCAAACAGAATGCGACCGAGCTAAATCGGATCAACGTCACATCCTATCCGTTGACCTTAATCGGCATGCCAGAAGGCAAGATCGTTGATCACAAAACAGGCTATCAACCGGTACGCGAAATCCGCTCGCTGTTAAGCAAGGCTAGAAACCGAATCCGCCGCCGTTAGCGAGATGTCGTTTGGCGTAGGCCGGAACAAGGCTTTGCGCAGTTCCGGCAATTGCATGGACGCGTGTTGGACTGCCGGAACTGCGCAAAGCCTTGTTCCGGCCTACAAACGCGGTTTAATACGCCTTGGCAAAGATCGCTTGCTTTGCTGCTGGTTTGCCCGTCGCGAAACAGGTGCCCGGTGTGTCGTTGTTATCACGCGGTACGCAGCGAATGGTGACTTTCAATTCTTTCAGCAGCGGTTCAATTGATTCTTCGTCGGCGAAGTGACAATACGCGAACCCGCCGTGGATCGTATTTTCATCTTTCGTCGTAAAGAAATCGCGGAACGTCTTTTCGTCCGTGATCGTGACCGTGTTGTCTTCACGAAGTTTCAGTGCTCGGTCGAACAGCGTCTGCTGAATGTCGGACAAAATATCGGCAACAGTGGAAACCAATTCATCGCGTCCGACACCGATGCTCTTGGGCTGATCGCGTCTGCCCATAAACACGGCATTCTTCTCGATGTCCTTGGGTCCAACTTCCAAACGAATGGGAACACCACGTTTGACGTGATGCCATTTTTTCTCACCGCCGCGAACATCACGGTCATCGATCATGACGCGAACCGGTGCGTCGGCGTACCGCTGAGCTTCCAGTTCCTTCTTTAGCGATTGTGCATACTCGACCACCGCAGCACGACTTTCATCATCACGATAGATCGGCAAAATCACAATATGCTGAGGTGCAAGCCGTGGCGGCAACACAAAGCCATCATCATCGCTGTGGGTCATAATTAACGCGCCGACCAATCGAGTCGAAACACCCCACGACGTTGTCCAAGCGTGTTCACGTTCACCTGATTCAGCTTGGAACATGATCTCTTGCGCCTTGGAAAAATTCTGTCCCAGGAAGTGGCTGGTTCCCGCTTGCAACGCCTTGCGATCCTGCATCATCGCTTCGATGGAAAGTGTATCGACTGCGCCGGGAAAACGTTCAGCAGCAGTTTTGGAACCGATCACCACCGGCATCGCCATCCAGTTTTCAGCGAAGTCGGCGTAGACGTCGATCATCCGCTCGGTTTCTTCGACGGCCTCAGCTTCGGTTGCATGAACCGTGTGACCTTCTTGCCAAAGGAATTCAGCGGTACGCAGGAACATGCGAGTACGCATTTCCCATCGCATCACGTTGGCCCATTGGTTGATCAGCAGCGGTAGGTCGCGATGGCTTTGCACCCACTTGGCAAACGTCGCACCGATAATCATTTCGCTGGTGGGACGAATGATCAGCGGTTCTTCCAACTTGCCGGCCGGTCGCAATCCACCGTCGGGGTCGGGTTCGAGTCGGTGGTGCGTGACAACGGCACATTCCTTGGCGAATCCCTCGACGTGCTCGGCTTCCTTTTCCAGAAAGCTCATCGGAATCAACAGCGGGAAGTACGCGTTCTGGTGCCCGGTTGCTTTGAACATGTCGTCCAACGCCCGCTGCATGTTTTCCCAAAGATTGTAGCCCCAAGGCTTGATCACCATGCAGCCGCGGACCGGCGAATTCTCGGCCAAGTCGGCCGCTTTAATGACTTCTTGATACCACTGTGGATAGTCGTCTGCACGAGTGGGAGAAATTGCAGTCTTGGGAGCTTTGGCCATAGATGTTAAGGAGCAATGCAGGACAGGGCTGGAAAGCGTCTATCGTAGGCCCAATGGAGCCAAAGCGACATCCGGCATTTGGAGTATTTGGTGGGGATTGCCGGATGCCGCTTTGGCTCCATTGGGCCTACGAATAGGACAATCAACGAACGTCGATCCAAGCCATGCCTGCTTTCTCAGCAGCAGCGAATCCCAACTCGCTGTCCTCAAACACCAAGCACTTGGTCGGATCCACCTGCAATAGCTCGGCAGCCTTTAAAAACACATCCGGTTGCGGCTTGTGATGTTCCGTATCCTCTGCCGTCACGATCGCCCCGAACAAATCTGCGATGCCAAGATGTTCGAGTTGTCGATCAACGATCGGTCGGATGCCACCGCTGGCCACCGCCATTGGCAGTTTGCCAAAGTGGTCGCGAGCGATTTGGCAGACCTCAGACTTTGCTTCCAAACGATCGATCATCGATTCAAACGCAGCTTCCTTTTCATGGGACACCTGATCCGCATCAACGTCCACACCCTGCTCGCTAGATAGTTTGGCAATGATCTTTTCGCTAGGCATCCCGGCCATGCCATAGAACGCGTCCTCGCCAAAATCAATGCCGTATATCTGCATCGTATCTCGCCAAGCAACAAAGTGCAGCGGCATCGAATCGGTCAACGTGCCATCGCAATCAAAAATGATCGCATCGTATTGTTGGGTGTAGTCCGTCAAAGCAGTCTCGTTCGTATTATTTGATAAATTGTTTTCGTCGTTTCCGTAGGCCATAGCGAGCCCCAGCGAGTTACGGCAGCACCACAATAAAGCTCAATGCCGTAACTCGCTGAGGCTCGCTACGGCCTACTTTTTTTGCAAACCTAGAAATAAGCGGCATCGAATCGGTCAACGTGCCATCGCAATCAAAGATGATCGCATCGTACTGTTGGGTGTAGTCCGTCAAAGCAGCCTCGTTCGTAAAATTTGATGCATTGGTTTCGTCGTTTCCGTAGGCCGTAGCGAGCCCCAGCGAGTTACGGCAGCACCACAACAAAGCTCATTGCCGTAACTCGCTGAGGCTCGCTACGGCCTACTTTTGTTGCAAACCTAGAAATAAGCGGCGTCGAATCGGTCAACGTGCCATCGCAATCAAAGATGAGCGCATCGTATTGTTGTGTGTAGTCAGTCAAAGCAGTCTCGTTTGTATTATTTGATAATTGTTTTCGTCGTTCTCGTAGGCCGTAGCGAGCCCCAGCGAGTTACGGCAGCACCACAACAAAGCTCATTGCCGTAACTCGCTGAGGCTCGCTACGGCCTACTTTTGTTGCAAACCTAGAAATAAGCGGTATCGAATCGGTCAACGTGCCATCGCAATCAAAGATGATCGCATCGTATTGTTGGGTGTAGTCGGTCAAAGCAGTCTCGTTCGTATTATTTGAAAAATTGTTTTCGTCGTTTCCGTAGGCCGTAGCGAGCCCCAGCGAGTTACGGCATCCCACAATAAAGCTCATTGCCGTAACTCGCTGAGGCTCGCTACGGCCTACTTTTGTTGCAACCCTAGAAATAAGCGGTATCGAATCGGTCAACGTGCCATCGCAATCAAAGATGATCGTATCGTATTGTTGGGTGTAGTCGGTCAAAGCAGTCTCGTTTGTATTATTTGATAATTGTTTTCGTCGTTCTCGTAGGCCGTAGCGAGCCCCAGCGAGTTACGGCAGCACCACAATAAAGCTCACTGCCGTAACTCGCTGAGGCTCGCTACGGCCTACATTTCTTGCAAACCTAGAAATAAGCGGCATCGAATCAGTCAACGTGCCATCGCAATCAAAGATGATCGCATCGTACTGTTGTGTTTAGTCAGTCAAAGCAGTCTCGTTCGTATTATTTGATAAATTGTCTCCGTCGTTGTCGTAGGCCGTAGCGAGCCCCAGCGAGTTACGGCAGCACCACAATAAAGCTCATTGCCGTAACTCGCTGAGGCTCGCTACGGCCTACTTTTTGTTGCAAACCTAGAAATTGATCTGTACGATCGTGTACACAAACTGTTTCGGGAAATTTTTGCGATGTCTGATTTTAGACGCTTCTTTGTTCCTGGCGGGACTTATTTCTTCACGCTCGTTACTTACGATCGTCGTCAGATCTTGACAACCAAAGAAGGTCGCACGCGATTGCATCATTCGATTGTTGATGTCCGTAACCAATGGCCGTTCAGACTCTTTGCCAATGTACTGTTGCCTGACCATTGGCATTGCATTTTGATGTTGCCAAGTGGCGATGCCGAGTATTCGAAGCGGGTTTGTAAAATCAAGAACGATTTCACTCGCCGCTGGCTTGAAGACGGACTACCGGAAGCAACCGTCACCAAATCCCAGAAGCGTCGCGGTGAACGAGGCATCTGGCAACCGCGGTTCTGGGAACACACCGTTCGCGATGAAGATGATCTAAAAAGTTGCGTTGATTACATCCATTGGAATCCACGAAAACATGGACTCGTCGGTCAAGTGAAAGATTGGCCCTGGTCATCGTTTCACCGGTTTGTTGATGAAGGCGAGTACGAGGCCGATTGGGGTGGGAATGCACCCGATTGCATGAAAACGGCCAGAGATTGGGGCGAGTAGAAGTAGGCCGTAGCGAGCCCCAGCGAGTTACGGCAGCACCACAACAATGCTCGTTGCCGTAACTCGCTGAGGCTCGCTACGGCCTACTTTTTGGCAAACCTAGAAATTGATCTGATGAAGGCGAGTAGTAACAGTAGGCCGTAGCGAGCCTCAGCGAGTTACGGCATCACCCAACAATGCTCATTGCCGTAACTCGCTGGGGCTCGCTACGGCCTACAAGAAAACCGGTCTACGATTGACCTATCTTCTCAAATTCAACAGCTCGTCGATTAATTGCTGGCTGGTGGTGATGACTCGGGAATTTCCTCGGTACTGGGTACTGGCGAGAACCAGTTCCACGAGGTCTTTACCGATGTCGGTGTTGGACAGTTCCAATGCACCGCCGATCACGCTGCCGATGCCGCTTTCGCCTGGCGAACCCTGGACCGGCAAACCGGTGTTGACGCCCTTGGCGTACACATTCAAACCGCGTGCTTCCAGACCGGCTGGGTTGGCAAACCTTGCCAATTGCAACGCTCCCAAATCACGCGTCACACCGTTACTAAACACACCTCGAATCGTGCCGTCTTCACCGACGACGTAACTGTTCAGCACACCTGGTTCGCTACCGTCTTGCCGCGTCGCCGCGAGCGTCGCGTCTTGTGTCGCTAAGCCGGACACCAAATCGAAATCCAAATTAAATTGCAACGGCGAGACGCTGGGAATGTTGTCTCGGTTGATGGCGATCTTGGAATTCGTCGAACCGATGTAGCTGCCGTTGCCGTCGAATCGCAACAGCCCCGTTCCCACAGCGACGTTGGTTCCGCCGGACCCTTGTTGGTTTTCCGGGCTATCAGCGTACCAGCGATAGATCGTTTGCTCATCGGTTCGCGATTCAAGCGTTGCGGTTACTCGAACGTTGATCGGAACACCTAGCGAATCATAGACGATGAAGTCACTGGCAGCACTTTGCCCGACGCCCTCTTGAATGACACCAAACCCAAGGTTGGGATTGGACACTCCGCCGTCACGCGTGTCGATTCGGAACGCAGCGAGATCAATTTCAAGTGCATTGAGTTCACCAGTGTTACTGACAAACCGCATCGCCCCGTTCTCGATGTAGCCACCAGGAACCAGACTGGACGTTTCGCCCGGAATGTTGTTCTCCGATGCTAAGATTGGGTTTTGCGAGTCGAGTTGCAGGGATTGAATACCGGACGACACTTCGATGAAGTCGATGAAGTCCTGCATCGTTGAGGTCTCAGTAATCTCAAACTCTTTGGTTCCAAGAGCTCGGCCACCCTTGCGACCGTTGTACGTCATCGTGCCAAGTTCGAACGCGTTGGAATAGGCAAGTCCGTCACGTTTGAGAACATTGGTCAGCAACGTGCTACTGTTGACCGTTGGACCGTCCAAGTTAACGAGCTGGTTTCCGGCGACTGAAAGGTCTGCGATTTCCGCGTCTGATTTGGAATCGGTGTAGACACTTCCCGGCAGAACGGTGTCCACCAGGTAGAAGTTATTTTGGTCACCGGCAAGGTTTCGGTAGATACGAATTTCATCGTATGCCGGAAACCCGTCGTCCACGGTTGGAACCGGTGGCGCTGGAAAATTGGATAACGTGATCCGTCCGTTGAGAACATTTTGAGGACCGATCAATTCGCTGGGGCGACTTTCAGGTTGCCCGTTCCGAAAGTAGGTCACCATATAGGTGTAGTTCCCGGTCAGCGTGGTCTCGTCAACCGGCGTTGCCGACAATGCCGTTGATCCATTGTCGGTGAAAGCACCACCAGCGGCGGCGCTGCCCAGCAAAAAGAAATCGCTGCCGTTTGGCCCGGTTCGATAGACGTTGACCGTAGGAAAATCGCCTGTTGGTTCAGCCGGTAAGTTGGACAAATCCACCGCGCCACCGGTTCCCACCGTAGCGCTGATTGGTGCACTGACCGTTGATTCGCGTCCCGACGAATCAACCAACGCAACCTTGTACTGATACGTTCCGGCACCGAGCGTTCCAACACCGCCGGTGCCAGCAATAACGCCGATCGCGTTGGACAGCGGCGATGCATTGATCAGGGTTCCCGACGCATCGGGTTGAGGGATATTGGAATCGCCAAGGACGACCGATTGGATGACTTCGGAAACGGTCGCCACGTCGCCTTCGGGTGTTAACGAACCTTCGAACGTGACATTCTCTGTCGCCTTGGCAACACTTTCGGTGCCCAAAGGAACCGACAACGGAACCAGATTCGTTTCCTGCAACCGAAACTGATCGTCGATCCCATAACCAAGCAAACGTTGGCCGGTTGAGTTAACCAGTTCGGCATCGCTGTTGAGTTTGAAGATCCCGTTACGCGTGTAAAGACGCTCGCCTTCGGCACCTTCGACGATAAAGAACCCATCACCCTGGATCGCTAGGTCCGACGGACTGCTACTGATTTCAATCGTGCCCTGATTATGATTGGCAGCGATTTCAGAAACCTGGACACCCAGCCCGACTTGCCGCGGATTGGTACCGCCGTTGTTGGCACTGGGGGCAGCACCCAAAGAGAGCGTTTGCAAAAACTGGGTTGCAAACACAACATCAGAAGACTTGAAACCCACGGTTTGCGAGTTGGCCAAGTTATTACCGATCACATCGATCTGTGTTTCGGCGGCCTTTAATCCAGTGAGGGCAGTCGTCAGCGCGGATGTTAGTCCCATGGACTTGGCTCTCTTTCAGAGTCATCAGGTGGAAGTTAAATCCGACCTATGGTGACTTTGGCGGAGCGCCGACTTTTGAAAGTCGCGGAACCGTTAAAATCTACCCAGGTTGAATTTCACGAATGTTATTAATGTCCATCGTCTTTCCAGCCACGTGAACTTTGATCGAACGTGAACCATTTTCCGCATCAGTTTCCACGGTGATCCGATCGACCACTCCATCGACCGCCGAGGCATCGTTTGCTAGCCCGGTAACGTTTTGACCAATCAGCGTGCTGGCGGTCACCAATTCTTGGCTGGACGCCAGCCCATCCAGCGTGCTGGTCAATTTGTCAGTGGCTCCGATTTCGCGAATCTGGCCCATTTGGGCAACCATCTGACTGTTGTCCATCGGACTCAGCGGATCCTGGTTTTGCAATTCGCTGATCATTAATTGCAAGAAACCGTCTAGGTCCACATCACCGAAAGCATCGCTCGCTCCGCCGGCTTGCTGTGCTGCTTCCTGGGCGGAGAAATTTGCTGAGGTGGCTTGGCCGATTGCAGACATCGTTTGACCTTCGGAAAAATTGTTTGAGTTTTAAGTGATCGTGTCATACGTACCACTGACATGGTTCTACGATTGAGACCGCAACAAACGCGAGATCAATCTTAAAAACTGTTTTAGAATGAGTGCAGGTAAGGTAATCGGCTAGAGTTCCTAAAGTAGGCCGTAGCGAGCCTCAGCGAGTTACGGCATCACCAAACAAAGCTCAGTGCCGTAACTCGCTGAGGCTCGCTACGGCCTACTTTTCTGTTTTAGAATCGTGCAA
>NZ_LWSK01000129.1 GCF_001642955.1 Rubripirellula obstinata
CAAATTGAAAATTCTTGGGAAGCGGTATTTGCTGGTCAATTTACATTTTTCAGTGTTCATTTTGCAATTTGCAATCAACACCGAGGCCGGTCAGCCACAACCCCCCAAAGTCGTCCAGTTTCCCTCCACGCAAACATTTTCGTCAGCCCAGGCAGTGCCCTGAAACGCCGTCACTCGCTGGAAGCTCGCCACGGCCTACGTTCTACGTTCTACGTTAATGGACCAGCAAGGAATGTCGGCGGCGTTGACGTTTACTCAACGGCCGTCGCGGAGCCGATGACCTAGCAAATCATCGAGTTCGTGTTCCGCTTCGATCGCTCGAACGGTTCGCTCGATGTCGTACTCAACGCGGCGGTATTGGATTTTCTCGTCATCCAGAATCACGTAACAACTGCGGTTGTCACCGTCACGCGGCTGTCCGACGCTGCCCACGTTCACCATCAAACGCTGCGAAGTGTCCGTGATGCTGTAGCCATCGTCAGTGTCCACCGGCCGAACAAAACGCAGGTCGCTGGTGAAGATCCCCGGAACATGCGTGTGGCCCTGGAAACACAAATGTGAAAACAGAGAAAACAGCTTTTCCATTTTCTTGATGTTTTGAGTGTCTTCGGGAAACACGTATTCGTTCGTCGGCCCGCGCGGTGACCCGTGAACGAACATCAAACCGCCAACCAATGGCAATCCACCGACATCGGCAACCGGACCATCCTCCTGAACGACTCGCGGCAACGCACACAGATATTCCATCCGCCGCATGCTGGCTTCGGGACCATCGCTACCACATTCAATCTGGGCTCGCGTCCAAAAGATCGCCTGCTCGGCCGCGATGTTAAAACCTTCGGGGTCAAACAACGCACTGCTGTCGTGATTGCCCAGCACGCAGAAATCAAACTCCATCACCTTGTCCAAGCAAGCACATGGATCGGGGCCGTAACCGATGACATCGCCCAGGCACACGGTTCGGTCAACGTTCTGACCTGCGACATCTTCCAACACTGATTCCAGTGCAGCCAAGTTGCCGTGAATGTCGCTAAGGATCGCCGTGCGTGTCATGCTGCTTATCGTCCGTGCTTCAGACGGTCACCCAAGTTGTCCGACAAATCCGGGACGTTGTAAATTTTGTCGGCGGTGCTGTTTCGATCGTAATCAATACGCCGAAACGTGATCGTGTTTGCGTCCGTGTCCAAAACCACGTAACACGATTTGTTGTTGTCATCGCGAGGCTGTCCGACGCTGCCGACGTTGACCATCAATTTTTCTTTGCCGACTTTGTAGGTGAAGTCGCAGTCGTCTGGCGTGATAAAATCGCACTCGGTCGTGAAGACGCCCGGCAAGTGTGTGTGTCCCATAAAGCACAGATGCTCGATCTTGCCAAACAGGATCTCCATCTTGCGAGTATCAAAAACGTACTCGGGAAAAACGTATTCGTTGGTCGGGTCGCGAGGCGATCCGTGAACAAATTTGTACTGACCTTCGTCAATCTGTCGCGGCAATTCGCCAAGAAAGTCCCAGCGGTCGTTGATCTGGTTCGATGTTCCCGGACCGTTGTCCAGTTGGTCTCGTGTCCAGTAGATCGCCTGCAACGCCATCGGATTGAACCCGTCGGGATCAAACAAGGCGGCTTGATCGTGGTTGCCCAGGATGGTTTTCTTTGCCCGAGACATCACCAAATCAAGGCACTCGCATGGATTCGGGCCATAGCCGATAATGTCGCCAAGGCAGTAGATTTCATCGACGTCTTGAGTTGCAATGTCGGCCAAAACGGCTTCGAGCGCTTCCAGATTGCCATGGATATCACTAATCAACGCTCGTTTCACTTGGTCATTCCTGATTGAACTCGACTCTGAACCGGTGGCAACCATTGTAGTCGTCTCCTGAAAAGCCCAGCAATCCCACGACTGATAGAAAGAACTTATCGTCCCATGCAGCTAGCGATTGAAACGACTGGGCGACAGGGATCAGTTGCATTGCTTGATAGAGACGCTGTCATTGCGTTCGCGAATTTGCCCAGTCAGCATCGAACAGCAATGATGTTGGCCCCAGAAATCAAGCGTTTGATGGAGTCGGCGGAGATCAATCCAGACGCCGTGAAACTTGTTTCAGTGGCGATCGGTCCCGGGTCGTTTACCGGACTGCGCGTCGGTGTCACGACCGCCAAAACGCTTAGTTTCGCCTGGGAAATCCCGCTGGTCGCGGTCGGGTCGCTCGCAGCAATCGCCGCCGAAACCTTCCGTTGTCACTCCGCCGCCAACCAGATTTGCGTGGCAATCGAAGCCTACCGCGGACAAGCCTACACAGCCGATTTTGCGAGAGAAGATTTTTTAGGCGACCAAGTGTGCGATCGCGTCCTAGCTGCGTCCGCGATCGACCGAAAGGAGCTTAGGACCGTCGGAATAATGAGTGGCGGGAAAATTGGTAGCGAAAGTCGCCAAGACTTTCGGTTTGTCGAACTGCCGAAACTCTTGGCGAGTTTCGCTACGCCACTTATTGTTCCGACGGAGCTTAACGACCAGATTGCTGATCGAACTGGAGACGTTTTCACCGCTGGCGACCAAAAACTGTTCTCCCATCCATCAAATTTTCTGCAGAGGGAATGTGATGCGATTGGTGTGGGAATCTTGGCCCGGCGTCTCGCCGAACATGGACAATGGTCCGACTCGATGACGATCGCTCCCACTTATTTGAAACCCAGCGCCGCGGAAGAAAACAAAAGCTGCGCCGCGGAAGAGAAGCAACAATGATGTTTGGACTCTTCCAATCACGCTCACCGCTCGCCACGTCACAACGAGTAGACCTGCAGTGGTTGATGCGGCGTAGTCGCGAGACGTTTGGCGACGAAGCTTTTCATCGAAACCAGGTCATCCGAAGTGTCGATGAGATTCAGTTCGATGATTCCTCGGTCGAATCCAAGCTTCAAACGATCGCAAATTCACTTTCGCCAAGGTTTGACTTTGGTGCGGGCCCGTTGCAGTGGAACGTTTCCAATGCAGAACACTTTGACGAGCCAGTGGTTTATCAGTCTGACGAAAACCAAGCTGCAATTGCCACCGTGAACGCGGCGGCCGTTAAGGATGACCTGCAAGCGATCATGACCGTTGCCAACACATTGGCTCGTCACGCGTGGCAACATCGCCGCCAACGAGACCTGGACGTGCAACCGCAAACGACATCGCTGTTGCCAATCATTGTTGGCCTGGGCGTCTTGGCCAGTAAGGCTTCGTTGTTGGACAAGCAGTGGACTACGGTCGGTTGGTCAGGTTGGTCGTTGTCGCGATCAGGCTACTACAACACGATGGAAATTGGTTATGCGATGGCTCTGATCGATCGTATTGCCAAACGCGTCACCAATCCAAACGGCAAAAAACCAAACTGGCTGCGTTCACTGCGACTAGATTCTCGTTCGGTTTACAAGCAAGCCAGTCGAAGTTTCAAGAAGTCTGATGCAGCCGGCGAGCCGTTACTTTTCGACGCCGATCGAATCCCCAGCCAGAAAAGCAATCCGCAAGAACTAGCAGCCTGGCTTGCCGGTCAGGATCCAGATTTCGCACTCGCAGCCGCCATCGTCGCTTGCAACGTCGCATGCAAACTCGACAACACCAGCGAAATCGTAATCGATGCCGCGATGAAAGCGACGCAGCGAAACGATGTCGAATTGGTCGCAAAAGCAGCCGAGGTGCTCGGTCATGCTTCGCCAAGTAACGGATCCGTTAAAGAGCGATTGAAAGACCTAGCCCGCCACCGGTCACCCTTGGTCACATTGGCAGCGATGAAATCAGCCATTCAAGTCGGCCTTCCCCACAGCGAATTTCTCTCGCCAGCCAAGCGATTGCTCGGTGCCGAATCATTCGACCTGATGCCTGTGCTTGATTGGATTCAATGCGGCGGTCGTCAATGCAGCGAACTGAAACCAATCTTGTTGGAACACCTGGAAGACGCCAAGCGATTCAATCATGCAACCGCCATGGAAGCATTGACCCACTGCATCGCACAGATCGAAAGCGACTGACCCGTCTTCCAATAGTCGCCTTTCGCTCCGCGAAAGTGTGCTCTCAACTACTTTCGCAGAGCGAAAGGCGACACTTAAAAAACAGAATTGCATTATGCTAACCCCACCGGCCTACATGACCACGCACCCAACGCCGTGACGAATTTTGGTCCAGTAAAAAACTATTGTTTTGTTTAGCCGCGTGGGCATCGCCCCGCGCGGTTCGCCCCGCATGAACGCGCGGGGCGATGCCCACGCGGTTAAACGATTTAAAAATTTCTCACGGCGTTGCGACGCGCCCCAAACAATCTTCCACCAACCAAAGTGATCCCGAATGAAGAACTTAGCCCTGCATTGGAAGATCATCATTGGAATGTTCGCCGGAATTTTGTTCGGGGCGATCGCGGTTCGCACAGGCTGGCAAGAATTCACGATTGATTGGATCAAACCCTTTGGCGTGATCTTCATCAATTTGCTGAAACTGATCGCAATGCCGTTGATCGTGGCATCGTTGATCAAAGGCGTCTCTGACCTCAAAGACATCTCGAAGCTTTCCAAAATGGGTGGCCGTACGATCGCCATCTACTTGATGACCACAATGATTTCCGTCTCGGTCGGTTTGTTGGTCGTCAACATTGTCAAACCAGGCAAGACGATCAAGGAAGCGACTCGCATCGAGATGATGGAAAAATTTGGCGGCGAGAACGGTGCGGGTGACAAGATCGCGCTTGCGGAACAGCAAAAACAATCCGGTCCTTTGCAGGCTTTGGTGGACCTGGTTCCCAATAACATTCTGGAAGCTGCCGCCGACAATGGTCAAATGTTAAAGGTCATCTTCTTTGTCCTGATGTTTGGCATCGGCATGATCCTGATCCCCGAATCAGAAGCCGCTCCAGTGAAGAGTTTCTTTGACGGAATCAATTCGGTGATCCTGAAAATCATCGATTTGATCATGGAGTGCGCTCCCATCGGCGTCTTTGCCTTGATGGCGTCACTGATCGTTGAATTACCCAGCGTTGATGTTTTCATCGCACTGCTCTGGTACGCCGCCTGCGTTGTTTTCGGTTTAGGATTTATGACGATTGTCTTCTACCCATCGATGGTCAAACTGTTCACCGGCTGCGGCTACGCGTTCTTTGCCAAAGGGATTGCACCGGCGCAATTGGTCGCTTTTAGCACCAGCAGCAGTGCTGCAACTCTGCCCGTGACGATGGAACGCGCCGAAGAACACTTGGGCGTCGATGACGAAGTCGCCAGTTTTGTGTTGCCGATCGGTGCAACGATCAACATGGACGGCACCGCTCTTTACCAAGGCGTCGCTGCGGTCTTTATCGCACAAGCATTCAACCTTGAACTGTCACTTTCCGCCCAGCTTGGCATCGTGATGACAGCCACACTCGCATCGATCGGCACCGCCGCCGTCCCCAGCGCCGGAATGGTAATGTTGGTCATCATCCTTGGCCAAGCCGGAATCCCCGAAGCCGGCTTGGCACTAATCTTCGCCATCGATCGCCCGCTGGACATGCTGCGCACCGTCACCAACGTGACCAGCGACACATCGGTGTCGATGTTGGTCGCCAAAAGTCTAGGGAAGCTGGGTGAGCCGAGCGCGGAACCGGTGAACGCTGTCACCGATCAAGGCTAGCCATTGCGTGTGCGAAGACGCTGCTGTAGATCCGCCAACAGCGATGCAAGAGTGTCTGAGTTTAGCTGAAGCAAGTCCCCGATGGACTGCTCCGGTTCACCCAGTAATTGTTGAAGCAGTTGGACCTTGCCGGCATCAGCACCTTCCTCTCTGGCATGAATCAATCTTGCTTCTTCATCGTGAAGAAACTTCATACGGGCTTCGTAGAATTGACGGTCTTCGGGACTGCGGGAAATCATGTTCAATACCTCGGCGGCTTCGCCGTATTCGGCGTCAATGAGTAAACGAGACAGATCATCAGCTTGGACTCGTGGCAGAGGATCGAAAACAGTGAACTTAGCTTAGCCAGATTCAATGACCATGCACAGAGAGGTGACGCCACTAGCAAGCAGGCCCAGCTCCCATCAGCCAAACACAAAGCAACCAAACACAAAGCAACCCGTGGGAACCTTCCCTACTATCTTACAACGCTCTAACGGTCCGTTTCGCTTTCGATCATTTTTTGCAGCATTGGCATGATGATCTTTTGGTACAGGCTTTCTGCCATCGGATATTGTTTCATCTTTTCAAACGTTTCGTAAACCGACGCTCCTTCGGACTGGGTCAATGGAGTTTCAAGCTGGCGTCCATCGGCATCCACCATCGTTGCGACGTAGTTCCACGATCCTGAATCGCTCTGAGTGCGATTGACTGCTTTGATTTGCGCCGTGTTGTGATCGAATTCGCCTTTGGCGATGGTTGGTTTGTCGGCGTACTGCGATTGGTCGATGCCCATTGATTCGGCGACCGCAGCAGCAACTTGATCGACCGTTTCGGGCTTGGAAACTCGTTGGAGTTGATCGAGTTTCTTGTCGAGCGTTTCTCGTTTTTTCGAGTCGCTGATTTGGTTGACTTGCGAGATCTGAGATTCAACGGAGGACCGAATTTGATCCGACGGAACTTCGATATCCGATTCGGCGGCTTGAGTTTTAGGCGGTTCGATCTTGCGTGGTGATTCCGCCGCAGATTGCTCTGTCGCAGGTTGCTCTGTCGCAGCAACTTGCTGGCTGGCCGATGGCTGCACACTCGGTTCCCACCAAAACCAAAGCAACGCAACGAAGGCAACATGCACCAGGACGCTCAACAAAATTGCTATCCGATATCCACGAAACCAGGATTTCGATCCACGTTTGGGCATGATTTGGGTTCTCCCGTTTGAAAATTCTTTTGCGTTTTAGGAATTATAGCCGCGGCTTGATCGCGAACCAGGAAGCAACGGTAAGCACACTCAGGATGACCAGGAATGCAATCAACGCTAGGTCGAAGCTGCCGTAATAATCCAGCGACAGTCCCATCAACAACGGTCCGCAACCACTGCCAGCGACCGTCGCACACATCACACTTCCGCGAATCGCGCCGAGCGAGTCGCGACCAAAGTAACGCACCCAAACGACTGCACCGACCGCCAACAGCAAGCCCTGGCCGCCGCCAAAGAAAGCGGAATACGTTTGAAGCATGATTTCACTCTGGCTAACTATAAACGAACCGAGCAACAACGATGCGACACCAATGCATAGCATCACAACGCCAACGCCCAACATTCGGTTCAGCCGAACAAAATCAGCCAGGACTCCGCCACCAAGCTGCCCCGCCAACATGCACAGGCCGATGGTCTTGAACAGCCCCGAGGCAACTTGGTCGTCGAAGCCACGTTGTTGGCAGAGAATATACAGATAGAAAATGATTCCCGTCCCGATCAGTGCCCAGGCAGAATTTGCTGCGCCAAGAATCCAAAACGCTGGTGTGCGGATTGCTTCTGCAAACGTTAATGAGCGTTCAGTCTTGATCTGAACTGAAACGGATTCTTCAGTCGCATTCTCATCGGGATCGTGTGAAAAGATTTTCCCGTCAACGTTTTGACCGAGATCCTCCGGCCGGTTTCGGAAAAAGATCAGCACCATCGGCAAGGTGCTGGCCAGGACCAACAATGAAATCGACTGATAGGTTTCTCGCCAACCGTTGTTTAGGATTGATTCGCGGATCCATCCTGGCACCCAAGCGAAGGCCACCGCCGTTCCAACACTCATCATTGCCGACACGCGGCCAATACGACTGTGGAACCACATCGACACCGTATTTCCGGCCAGCAAAGTAAGGCTGCCTTGCCCCAGAAACCTCAAAAAGAAAAAGACCAACAACAACGTCCACCAACCCGACGCCATCGACGCGATCCAACAGGTCGTCGATAACCCCAGCACGGCCAAGCAGGAAAGCACTCTCAATCCGAAACGATCTGAAAGCGGACCGATAAACGTTAGCGGAACCGCGGCAAAGAAGGTGCCCAGCATGTACGCGAGCGTCAAATGACTGTCGCTCATTTGAAACGTTTCGCGAAACGATGGCGTGAAGGCGCTAAACGCGAACGTTTGCCCGGGGCTAGTGGTGATCTGCAACACCATTGCCAGCGGTATCATCACGTAGCCGTAGAAGAATGGCAGCCGGCGGGCCAGCGTGTCGGAGATCCGAGAAAGCATAGAAATCAGAATTCAGGTAAGACGAGAAAGCCGATGTTGTACCGGCAATTCAGCTCTTAGGAATCCGTTGGGATTGCGGCGGCCTTAAACCACAGAGTTCCAACTCTCCCGCTGGGAGGTAAAAGTTGGTGTTCACCGAGACCTGTTAAAATCAATCAAACTTGCCGCCGCAGCGGTAGCAGTAGGTTGCGTCCTTTTGATGATGCGTCGCGTCGCAGACTGGGCATTGCAAACCCGAGTCTTCCACTTTTTTGTTGACGATCTCGGCGCTGACGAACGTGGATGGCACGATGATCAAACTGTAACCAAGCAGAATCAACGCCGCCGAAATGACCTTGCCGATGTTGGTTTGCGGAACAACATCGCCATAGCCAACAGTCGTCATCGTCACGATTGCCCAGTACATCGATTGCGGGATCGACGTGAATTGGCTGTTGGGATCAATGCCGTTTTCGTGGGCGGGGTTCGAGCTGATGGTTTCGATCTGATACATCAAAGTGCCGCTGATGGTCACCGCGACCAACACGACGCACAGGAACACCACCACCTTGTTTCGTGCTCGCCAAATCGCCGTTGATAACTCGTCGGCATCATTCATCATCCTCCATAGTTTCAGAACACGAAACACGCGTAGCAATCGGATGCTTCTTACGATCACAAACGATTGCGAACTGCGTCCCAGGAACGGCGTGATGTACGTGGGCAGAAAACTAAGCAGGTCGATGATGCCCCAAAAACTGACCGCGTAGCGCAGCGGATGCCTGACGCAGATCAATCTCAGCATGTATTCGACCGTAAACAATCCGGTCAGAAATACTTCGCACATCAGCAGCTTGCTGTTGCCGATATATTCCGGCACGGACTCCAACGACACGATCCCAATGCTCAGCAGAATCGCAATCAAGATCGCGATGTCAAACCAACGTCCCCAGGGCGAGTCTGCTTCAAAGATGATGTCGTACCAACGTTGACGCCAACCTTCTTTTAGCGGGCGTTGCTGATCACGTTTTCTAGGATTTTTTGCATTAATGGACATGACATTCAGTGATAATCAAAAGCAGGACGCAGCATGAAGAAACAATTGTAGGCCGTGTGGAGCTCTGCGACACACGGCATCGCACATTGCCGTGTGCCGTGTGCCGTGTGCCGTGTGCGGTGTGCGGTGTGTCGCGGAGCTCCACACGGCCTACGCTTTATCAGTCTTCGGCGCTAGCAGATGCTGCGCGGCGCTAACGCTGCTGGCCGCGCATCGGGAACGCCAACGACGCGTCGGCCGTGTAGGCACTCGGGCCGGTCGCTGGCGGTGTTGAAATCACTGCGGAAATCGGTGTTGTCGTGCCCATCGTACCCATCGCACCCGCGGCACCCGCGGCACCGATCTGACTTAGATCGACGGTTTGTGAGGCACCAGCGGGAATCGCGAAAAGCTGAGGGTCGTTGGTCAGCAATTGATTAACCGTGTAAGAACTGACGTCGATTTGCATCGACAATTCTTGTTCGCCGACCGGTTGCAGGTTCAACCGCACTTGGTGCGGCAGGGCGACGCCTTGGCCGTCATAGTAAACGTGATTCGTTGCCGAACTCTGCGCGACCAGAATGCCCGACGGGTTGTACAGCAATTGATCGGTCACATACCCAGCTTCTTTTTCAATGTACAAAACGCGCTGGTACAAACCACTGGGCGTCATCTTGGACGTCCGCAATTCAAGTTTACCGTCTTGGCGCAACACCGGTCCGGCAACCACTTGGTTCGGATCAACCTGAACCAATCCCAACGCATCCATCACGAAACTTGGGTCCACCGGCAAGACCGCGCGGCTGAGTTGTTGTTGGTATTGGTCGTGGCGCGCGAAGTAAAGAGTCTTGCGAATCCCATCGGGAACTTCTAGCCAAAACAATTCTTGATTGCTGCCCATGTCCAAACCAGCACCAAGCACGATCGGCAGACTCGCTCGCAAGCGGAAGTCTTTGTCGCGTTGCAAGTGCATCGTCGCGCTCAACCGCGGCAGGCTGGGCATGCTTAGCATTTCGACCTTGGCGGTGTTGGTCGACAGTTGCCGGACGTTGCCAGTCCGATTGATCGCCGCAACGACTTCATCCAAACTGGATTGACCACTCAGGTTGATCGGCGGAGGCGGCGGGAACGGTGTCGCGACTTGTCGCCGTGAACACGTCGCACCGCCGCAAAGGAACAGTACCGACGCAACCCACACGACGCTGAAGACCGACTTGATCGATTGATAGCTCAAGCGTTTTCCTCGGTTTCAGTTTCGGTTTCAGGATCGTCGGCATCGTTTTCTATTTCGACTTCAGTCTCGGGATCCGCCTCGCAGTAAAGCAGTTCGTTCAATTCGTCCCGCAGCGTTTCCGACTCGCTGCGATCGATCTTGCAAATTGGGATTTCGATTTGGCTACTATCGCTGACCACTTCGACGACCATCACTTCTGGGTCGGTGGATTCGCTGCTTGGACGCAGCAACCGTTTTCGCATCAGCATCAGCGACAACAGATAGCGACTCTTTGCCTTGTCAGGGAAACGTTCCATTTGACGCAGCAGATCAATCAGCACTTCGGGCGGCGCAAGAACAAGCTTTTTATCGTCCGCCTTGGGCATACGTTTTTTCCACCACCCGATCGCATCTTCGGGCGGTTCGGTCCAGCTTTCCGCGGAGTAATCACGCCTGACGTAGTCGTCGCCTGATTCGATGATCGCAGAAAAATACCATTCACCTTCGCGTAGTGGTCGCCCCTGCACGTGGCATTGCCGAGTGCTACGACTGACTTTGTATTCACCGAGCATGAAAACCGCTGTGAAACTGGATGCGAAAAGATAAGAACGACAATTCGCGAAGGCTACCAAACCCAACGCCCCCACCGAAAGAGATTGTTTTCGCAGTGATAAAGGGAAGGCTGGCGACTGGTGACTTGTAGAAAAACAGAGAGCTAAGTGCGTGGATGCGGCCTGTTTGCGTATTCCCAGCCTTTTGGTGCAAAACGACGAAGGGGCAAAACGACGGTGCGCTGCAACCATCCGCACGATGGCCGCGCACCATCGTTTTGCCCCCTCATCTTTTTGCCCAATTTTTCCAAGACGCCAAGTTGGGGCATGCCTTGAGATCCGTTTTCCCCGAGCTTCCAAATTCTGTCAGCGCATAAAAAAAGACCGGACGCGTTTCGACTCGTACGCGTCCGGTCTCTAGCCAATCCTGGCTAAGTTACCGATTCGATAGGCTGATGATCTGCTTCATTCCGTTATGATCTTGGCCATCCTTGACCGCTCAACCTGCCGACCCGGTATCAAACACATCCATGCGTTTGATTCCTTCGCTTCAGGAAGATCTGTTGGAATTAAGCGACCAAGCGGATTTCTTCTTGGGTGCGTGCAACGACAGCTTCGACGAATTCCTCGAAGATGCGAACGTCCAGTGCTGATGCGGCACCGCATTCAGGGTGGAACTGAGTTCCCACGGCAAACCAATCCATCATTTCGGACTCGATTGCTTCGATCACACCATCGGGACATTTCGCAGTCACGCGAAATCCAGGAGCGACTTCATCGATTGCCATGTGGTGACGGCTGCTGACTCGAATTTCGCCATCGCCGTAGACGCGACCGATCAAAGAATCGCTTTCGACATCAAGTGTGTGGCGATGATTGGGGTCGTGAGCGTCATGGTGAGGAACCGCCGATGGCAGGTCTTCTTTAATGTGCAGGAACAGATTGCCGCCCTGTTGGACGTTCATCAACTGCATTCCTGTGCCGATGCCCAAAATCGGCATTCGACGTTCAGCGATTTCCGCCATCAGCATCCGGTCGCTGGCTTCGCGAGATGGGTCTAACGGGCGAACGCTGGGGTGCAGCATAAAACCGTCGTTTCTAGGATCCAAGTCGGCTCCGCCGATCATCATGAATCCTTGGACGGAATCCAACAAAGCGTTGATCGATTCGGTATCCGCCAGTGGCGGAACGATCACGGGAACACCGCCAGCGGCAATGATCGATTGGAAATAGCCAGCGGCGATATAGCCGTAGGCTGGCATGTTGCGGTTGGTGGCGCGAAAGTCGGCATTCATGCCGATCAACGGTTTATTCGACATCCGAAAGGTCCTCTTCGAATCAGCGAATGGGAAGGATTGCAAGTTCGTCTTGCAAACACTGTCCTCATCGAACCAAACACCCGCACCAACTGCGTTTCTCGAAAGGGTCTCGCGGGAACGTTGCTCTGGCACCTAGACTTGGATTCAGCCGAGAGCAAACGAAAGAGGAGATCGGGTCGAAAATTTGCTCGTTGCTGAAATGCCTTGATCGCTGGGGCAGCTGGGCAAACACACTTGTCGTTGCCCGTGATGCGAAGAAAACTATCGACCAACCGCCGATGCCCCAAACCCAACCTACATCTTGAAGAAAAACACCGTTGCTAGCACTAGCCGTCGTGATAGCAAAGCGATGGCTTGCTATCAAAGCGGGTTTCCGTGAACTTATTAGGCAGCGGTTTGATGATGCTGACGCGTTTTCAATCTTGCATGCCAATGCCTGTCGAATTCGGATCAAATTTGTCCAACGGCAGCTCAGGATTGCTCTAAGTGATGCTTAGCGGTGCTTTCCATGCCTGTACGATTCGCTTGAACGGTCCACGATCGTTCTTTTTAAACACCTCACTACTGATTTCTGGTGCCCAGTGAAATTTTCAGACGTTGTCCTTGATTCGATTGGTTCGGTAATTCCCGAGGAAATTTGGTCCAGCGATGAAATTGAGGCTCGTTTGGAGCCGCTTTATAGCCGGCTAAAACTGCCACAAGGTCGCCTGGAATTGATGAGCGGTATCGCTGAGCGACGTGTCTGGGCACCCGGCACGATGCCAAGCGGCCCCAGTATCGAAAGCGTCAAGCTTGCGATTGAAGGTTCGCACGTCGATGCAAGTCAGATTGGATGCTTGATCCACGCGAGTGTTTGCCGCGACTTTCTGGAGCCCGCAACGGCGTCGAGGGTTCACCACGGTGCGGGTTTGCCAGAAGACGCTTGGGTCTACGATGTTTCCAATGCCTGCCTTGGAGTCATCAACGGTGCAGTTCAAATCGCCACGATGATTCAGTCGGGGCAGATTGACGCCGGCGTGGTCGTGGGGACCGAGAATAGCCGCATGCTTTTGGAGCAAACGATCGCGGCGTTGAATCGTGACGAATCGCTGACGCGAAAGTCGGTGAAGCCTGCGTTTGCTTCGCTGACGATTGGATCGGGAAGCTGTGCTTGGCTGTTGACGCATCGCCGGCTTGCCGCCAATGCAACATCGATCGGAACTGCGATTGCCAAAGCCCGAACCCAGTATCACGATCTTTGCCGCAGCGACCAAGATTCCGCGGGTGCCGACATGCAGCCACTGATGGACACGGATTCGGAAGAGTTGATGATTCAGGGCATCGCGACGGGCGTGGCCGCGTTTGATCAATTGCTGGCCGAAAGTGAGTTGCAGCGACCGCAAATCAATCGCTCGATCTGTCACCAAGTCGGCGCACGCCATCGAGCCGCGATGCTGGAATCGATGGGATTACCGATCGATCGCGACAGTGCGACGTTCGACCAACTGGGCAACACCGGCAGTGTCGCGTTGCCACTCACTTTGGCATCCGCAGCATCCCGCGGCGAACTGGCCGCCGGCGATCAGGTTGCGATGTTGGGGATCGGATCGGGAATCAACAGCGTGATGATGTCCGCCACTTGGGGCGAAACATCAGTGGTCGGTAATATCGGCGATTTGAAGCAAAGCAGCTAAGGAACGTACGACTTTTTATAGTCGCCCTTCGCTCGGGACGTTGCATCAGTTATTGCGCAATAGGCCCGGCGGGCCGGCAGCTCCCTGCCGGGTGCGCGAGCACCCGGATGGCTGCCCCACATCAATTCTCTGGCTCGGTTTCGCGGCGTAGCC
>NZ_LWSK01000013.1 GCF_001642955.1 Rubripirellula obstinata
ACCCGGATGGCTGCCCCACATCAATTCTCTGGGTCGGTTTCGCGGCTACGCCGCGAAACCGACCCAGAGAATTGGTGAGAGATAACGCTGCCATCCGGGGATTTACATCCCCGGCAGAGAGCTTCCGTCCCGCCGGGACTATTTACGAACGTTATGATCGCGGATCGATAAGCGACAATTTGCATTTATTTGTTCGACTTCCCTTGGGATGAGTGACGACACCAATCCGGCAGTAACTAATACGACGTTCCCTGCGAAATGACCTGCGAAAGGCGACACTTATTCCCCGCTCGGTCCTAAACGCGTGGGCATCGCCCCGCGCGTCGTGCTGGCCCGAACGCGCGGGGCGATGCCCACGCGGTTAAACAATTTAGAAACCCTTCACAGCGTTGGGCGGTACGGCCTTTCAAAAACCACTACAAAACCTTCGCTGGTCCAGTCGTTTGTTCGTCGATCATTCGGCTGATCAAATCATCGACCGTGATGCCGTCCGCTTCCGCGGCGAACGTGGGGACAATGCGATGTCGCAGCACCGGATGCGCCAGGGCTTGGACATCATCAATTGTTACATGCGTTCGTCCCTTCAATAGCGCTCGCGATTTTGCGGCCAGCACCAGTTGTTGGCTGGCGCGAGGCCCTGGGCCCCACTGAATCAGTTCCCGAACCCAAGGCTGACAATCAGGATCTTTAGGGCGGACGCTGCGCACCGAATCCAGAACCCAATCCTTGACATGTTTTGGTAGCGGAACACGACGAACGGTGCGTTGGAAACCGACGATGTCCTCACCACTGACCACCGCATCGATCGCAGCAGCAAAGGTGGACGTGGTTCGATCGACAATCTCTGACTCTTCATCACGACTGGGGTAATCGACCACGACGTGAAACAAAAACCGATCTCGCTGTGCTTCGGGCAGCGGGTAAGTTCCTTCTTGCTCGATTGGATTTTGTGTCGCTAAAACAAAGAAGGGCTCATCCAATCGATAGGTCTTTCCCGCAGCGGTGACCTCGTGTTCCTGCATCGCCTCCAGCAATGCCGCTTGAGTTTTTGGTGGCGTTCGGTTGATCTCGTCCGCCAACAACATCTGAGTAAACACGGGCCCTTTCTCAAAAATAAACTTTCGACGACCTGTTTCCGGATCCTCCTGGATAATGTCCGTCCCCGTGATGTCACCGGGCATCAAATCCGGCGTAAACTGGATGCGGCGGAACTTCAAATCCATCGATTCGGCCAACGTGCGAACCATCAGCGTTTTTGCTAGGCCGGGAACGCCTTCCAGCAAGCAATGGCCACGGGACAAAATCGCGATCAACAATTGCTCTAAGACCGTTTCTTGTCCCACGACAACTCGAGCCACTTGTTGGCGAATTTGGTTGCATGAGTCGACTAAACGTTCAGCCGCGGCAAGGTCGTCATCAGATTCAATCGGAGGTGGAAGAACCATGGAGGAAGTTTGAAGAGTGAAAGGTGAGGAGTGAAAGCCAACGCCGTGAAGGGTTTCTAAGCTGTTAAACCGCGTGGGCATCGCCCCGCGCGTCGTGCGGCCGCGAACGCGCGGGGCGATGCCCACGCGGTTAAACGAACTAAACACGTGTTTTCCGGGACCAAAACTGCTCACGGCGTTGGGTGAAAGCTGCTGCCGTCTCATCTTAACAGCCAAATCGTTTATGATCTTTAACCACTCGCCTTCCAACCCTAGAATTCCCGTTGACGGCCTTTCACCCTTCACCTTTCACTCTTCAAACTTCCCAATGGCCTCTTTGTTTGTTGTCCGTGGCCGAGACCAAGGAAAGCACTTTCAGCTTTCCCGGGGAGCAATCAAGATCGGGCGTGACCGAAATAGTGAAATCCAGCTCTCAGATTCGGAATCGTCGCGTCACCATGCCGAAATCCATTCTGATTCGACCGATGGATTCGAACTGGTTGACTTAAACAGCAGTAATGGAACGCGGGTCAACGGTAAGGCCATTGATCGAGTGGGCCTGGCGAGCGGTGATCGAATTGAAATCGGATCAACCTTGTTGATCTTTACCGGCACCACGCACACGACGTCAACTTCCAGTCTTTCGAGTAGCGAAGATGGTTCTCGCTACCTTGCGACGGGAAGCAGAATTCGCAGCGGCAAGGAAATGGAAGCGGCGCATGGCGTTGATATCGTTCAAAAAAGCCAAGTTGACGCTAGCCGAATCGTGTCTTCTCTTTCGCAAGCAGGCGTTGCGCCGTTTGAATCTCCGGTTCAATCTCTGGCCGACGATCAAGGTCCCCAATCCCAGGACCAACAACGCCATCTCGAAAGTGGGCTGAACGACGCGGACCGATCTTTGGAAGTGATGTACTTGACCGCGATCGCCGTTGGTCGAACCGACGACTTGGGCGAAGTTTTGAATCGGGTTCTTCGATTGGTTTTCGATTGGGTGGAAGCCGACCGAGGTTGCATCATGTTGCGTGATAACGAAAGCGATGATCTTCGCGCGGCAGCTCGCTGTGATCGCGATGACGCAAAGAACTCCGTTCGCGGCAAACCTATTTCCATCAGCCAAACCATTCTGCAATGGGTGATGGAAAAAAAGCAGGGCGTCCGCACCAGCGATGCTCGCGATGACGTTCGTTTTGACGCAGCGGCATCGATTGTCACCGCCGGTGTCCGTGAAGCTTTGTGCGTCCCGCTTCAAGGTCGTTACGGGATTGTTGGCGCACTTTACGTTGACACCTACACCACACCAGGAAACCTGATCGCCAGTGGAAACAAAAAGCGTTTCAATGACGATCACCTTCGATTGATCACGGCGATCGGGCATCAAGCTGCACTCGCCATCGAAGATACCACCTATTACTCGGCGCTGGTGCAAAGTGAACGCTTGGCAGTGATGGGCCAAACGATTGCAACATTGTCTCACCACATCAAAAACATTCTGCAAGGCATTAGTGGCGGCAGTTACTTGATCGAATCGGGACTCGGACGTGATGACACCGATGCAGTCCGCCGGGGATGGAGCATCGTTGATCGCAACCAGGAAAGAATTTCAAATCTGGTCATGGACATGCTGACGTTTAGCAAAGAACGCGAACCAGAAAGAGTTGACGCCGACCTAAACGAGACGGTTCACGACGTGTTGGAATTGATGCAGGCTCGCGCTGGCGAATTGGGTGTCGAATTGGGCAGCGACTTGGGGACTGACCTACCCGTTGCCTCGTTTGACCAAGACGGGATGCATCGCGCAATCATGAACTTGGTCACCAATGCGATCGATGCCGCGTCAGGAATGATGGCGGTGGAGGATGATTTCGATTCAGACGATTCAGAGGATCAGGAAATCAAAGAATCGCCGAAGGTATTCGTGCAAACGACCTTTGATCCTAAAACGGGATGGATGATCGATGTCGTTGATAACGGACCAGGCGTTGCACCGGAGGATCGCGAGAAGATCTTCTCGCTCTTTGAATCTCGTAAAGGGATGCGTGGAACAGGCCTGGGATTGCCCGTTAGCGCGAAAATCATGCGTGAACACGGTGGAGAGATTGACATCGTGCAGCCCGAGAATGTCAGCGGAACCTGCTTTCGCCTACGCCTACCACCTATCGGAACGCGTACGTCGGAAATGGAAAACCGGAAAACGCTTAGCTGAAAGCGGCGCTGGCCCGTTTAGCCGCTTGGGGAACGCCTAGGCTGACGAAAATGTTTGCGTGGAGGGAAACTGGACGGCTTTGGGGATTTGTGGCTGACCGGCCTCGGTGTTGATTGCAAAATGAACACTGAAAAATGTAAATTGACCAGCAAATACCGCTTCCCAAGAATTTTCAGTTTGCAATGTTCATTTTGCAATTTGCAATGTTCGACTGGTTCGCGAAAAACATCACCCACCGCATTTTCATCAGCCCAGGCAACGCCCCGCGTGTCGTGCGGCCCCACAGTGCGCGGGGTGTGTCCACGGCGGGGGGCCGCCATGCTACTTTTCGCACCGCATGGACGCGCGGGGCGATGCCCACGCGGTTAAACAATTTAGAAACCCTTCATAGCGTTGCCCGGCAGGGGCGGCAGCGAGCATTTATCGGATCGATTACCCCTCCGGGGCAAGTCATGTTTTCTGGTCGATTACCGGTGGCCGTTGGCCACCGGCAAAGTGCTATTACCCCTCCGGGGCAGTTCAATGTTTTTAGCAAGTGCCATTGGGCGATGCGCACGCGGTCAAACAGTCTATCCCATCCAATTTTGCGGCATGATTCCCTGATAGCGTGCGTCTGCAAAACTCCGAAGCCACTGGGTTGCTCGAAGGGTTTTTGCTTGTTTTGCTTCGGTTAATTGATTCGTCGGCTGGGACACTTCCAGCTCAACGCGGTTCGCAAATTGATAAAGCGATTCACTTGGTTCGCGAACAAATCCTTTGCGGCCAAGCATGCGATCCACACGAGCCAACATTTTCCGACAAACCCGCTCGGCAACTTCACCTGGTGTCTCGTTGGCTCTCCTAAGCCGTCCAACCAACCAACCGATCAACCCAATCAGAATCGCGACTTGGCCGTATCGGAAAATCACGAAGAACGTGTCGGTTGCTCGTATCGAAAACAGATAACCCCACATGTTGCTTAGAAACCCTCTGACACCACCGCCCGAATCCGATTCACCAGCAAGTCCTGCATCAATTTCGGTTTGGGATGCCAACACATCCGGTGGCGAAACACTCTGGTAGCTACGTCCGGGGGTTGATTCGACTGCGAACCAACGCCGCGCCGCGTCGTCGTAGGCTTCGGCCCAGGCGTGTGCGTCGCGATTGCGCGCCAGCCATCTGTCCCGATCGTCACTCTCTTCGTCGGCAGCGTAGCCCACGACATATCGACTCGGGACACCGGCGGCTCGAAGCAAAAGCACGGTCGCGGTCGCAAAGTACTCGCAGTGCGCCGGATGGCGACTGTTCAAAAAATGCAAAACTGGATCAACGTTGGGCGGACGGCGGATCGATTCCAAGCCATATGAAAAATTGGATTGGAAGTAAGCTGCGACTGCATCCGTTTTCTCTTTTGTTGATTGCGTATTCGCAAAAACAGTATCCGCGATCAGGGTTAGTCCCTCCCGCTGCTGCGGTGCAACTTCTGTCAAAAGCATGCGCTCGGTCTCGGACAACGTCACTTCTGCTGGACCAGATTCAGCCCCGACGACGTACGGTTTGCTGGTATCGACCCCCACTCGTATTGCTTGATGACAAGTGATGGTTAGCGAATAGCTTCTTGCTTCCATCCAGCGAGTTCCAAGCGGCACAAAAGCGTTGTTGCCGCGCATCGGATCACCAACAATTTCCATCTGCGCTTGTCTGCCTGAAGCCACAGGTGCAAGCTCGAATCGATTTAGCTTTGCGCCCGAATTTGATTTCAGTTGGACTCGCCCACGTCCACTGGGCGAAACGGATCGATCAGCGAGCGGAGAATCGAGCAGGTCATCGCTGGGGATTTGTTCGGTAACGCTGTACCAACGTGAATCTCGATACAGGTCAAAAACATTGCCTCTTAAGTAACCCGGGCGCTGGTTTGAGAGAATCACCATCACGACAGCTTGTGGATCGATCGTCAAATGCTGTCTTATTGAACCTAAGCTGCTGCCACGCACATACCTCATTCCGCCGACCAAACGATTGTGCTCAACCACCTCGATGGTTGATCGCAATCGTTTCTGCAAATCGTTTTGAATCGAAGGTAAAAACATCTCCGTCACGCTGGCGACCGCACCAGTGACCATCATCAGGGCAGTCGCAGTTGCGATGATGACAACGCGACGTTGTCTAAATGCCTGGCTTAAATGCTTCTCAGTGCTCTCTGCGATTTGAATGGCTTGTCCCTCAGCTCCACGCGACGCTCGCTGCGGGAAAACGATCTTTGTTACCGACAAGAATCCCAGACAAGCAAAAACGCCGACGGTTGTCTGCGCCTGAAGCGAACGGCTGACGCCCCCGGATGCCACGCACAGTAAAACGACCGTCAAGCCAAGGAATGGCATCAGCGCGTGTCCTCGTGACGGCCGAAGCGACCATAGCATTAACGTTGTCAGCAGAGAAAAATGGGCCAGCGTATCCACCGCGACTGCGACCACGTTCCCGCCTTCGCCCAGGTTGCCGGGAACCCGCCAAGCAATCGAAATGACCGCGATGATCAGCATTCCCACCATCACCGATAGTGGCTTCAATGGTGATCTCACGTCGAAATCATGATTGGCTTGCTTCCGAATCAAACCACTGCCATGAATCCCCATAACCAGGGCGATTGCTAAGGCAAAGAAACCTCCCAACGTGATCCATTCATCGAAGGTCGAACAAACCAGTGCAGCCTGAGCGGCAACGATCATTCCCAGTACACGTACCGACCGATTCATGACGCATCCCTCACTTCAGCCAAGTCGGGTACTGCATTACCACGCAGCTTGGGTTCCGATTCGTAGCGAACGATGTTCACTTGCCCAATCGAACTATCCCGGTATTCGGTCTGATGGGTCATTCCTACGTCCTGGTCCCCTTGGTTTGGGCCAAATCTTTTTCGGACGGTAAACAAGATCACCGACTTGGGATCAACATTGCCAAGAACCGTTTCAATCCGTCGCTCACTTTCATTGGCTTCGATCATTGTAGCGGCAGCCAATTGCACCATCAATTTTGGCAAGTCAGAAACGCCAAGATAGTCGGACCCTAGAAACGCGGATGCAGGTTCACTTGAAACATACATGCGAGTTGCCACCGACAACCGGCTCCAGTGCTCGATGGCGGTAGCGACCCATCGCAATAGCTGTTCAAAATCAGCTTCCTGTTCTTTAACGGACTTATCGCTATGAATCGAAGTATCAACGGACGAATCAACAATAATGGTTGCCATCCGCGTGGAAGGGCTTTGGAATTCTTGCACGATCGGTCGCCCAAGCCTGGCCCACGAACGAAAGTCCCAGCGTCGAACCGGCATTCCAACTTCATACTCGCGATTGCCTGCGAAATCAAAGCTGTCGCCTGATTGCCATCGCCGAGTCCAGCGACTGATTTGATCGATCAAAGCTCCGCACATCACGTCCTTATCACGATCCAAAGGCGCGGGAGCGATGGCGATCGATGCGTTACCATCCCACGCTCTCTTGCACTCAAACAGATGAAACGGAAACAGAGTCGTCGCTTCGACTGGCGGCAAAATGTGAATACCGCGTCTGAATCCTTTGAGCGAAACATGGGTTTGAAGCCGTCCGTTTGCTTCAATAAACGGAACCATCTGAAAGCTCTGTTGATCGCATGGAACGATTGACCGTTCACGGTTCGAAAGCAATCGACTCGGCTGATTCTCAAATCCAATTCGGTTGTCAAACGTTGGCAATCGACCGCGATGGTGCAGGTGCATCGTGACCGAGAACGAGTCACCCGATACTGCATAATTGGGCAGCGACAATTGCACCGCCAATCTTGGTCCAAGCAAGCGGTTGACGATAATGCCAATGACCAGCATCGTGGACGTGGCCGCAAACATGCCCATCCACGGGTAACCCCAAACAATGTTCAGCGAAACAATTGCGATCAATAGCAATGACGCCGAGGCTCCGGTCATCGATCGACGAATGCCCACCAGTAGCGAAACGGGCATCCACAGCAACCTCCAAACGCGGCGTCCAGCGTGCATGTTTTCGCCTAAACGGGGATGTCAGTCTTCTGCAAGATATCTTCGACGATCCGCATCGCACTCGAACTCGATCCCACGCCGCTTCGGGGAACCAAGCGGTGTGCGATCACTGACACAGCCAGCGATTGAACGTCATCTGGAATCACAAAGCTGCGTTGTGACAACATTGCTTTTGCCTTGGCCGCTTGCAGCAACATTTTGGACCCACGCGGACTGCACCCAACGCGAATCCGAGAATCGCGACGTGTCGAGCCGACTAGATCCACGACGTAGCTGGCGACCTTACGTTCCACATGAATCTGCCTGACCGCTGATTGAAGCGTCAACAATTCGGAACGATCCATCACGGGTTGATGACGGCTGCCATCGTCCCTCCCTTCGTCTGATACTAATTCATCCTTCGCTTCCATCAGCAAATCGATCTCGCTTTCCGCATCGGGGTAGTCCATGGAAAGACGTAGCAAGAAACGATCAAGCTGGGATTCGGGCAGCGGGAACGTGCCCTCAAAGCCACTGGGGTTTTGCGTCGCGATGACCAGGAAAGGTTGCTTCAGTTCGTATTGATTTCCGTCAATGGTGACCTGCGATTCCGCCATTGCTTCCAACAGCGCACTTTGGGTCCGAGGTGACGCGCGATTGACTTCATCTGCGATCAGTAGATCACAAAAAATGGGGCCGGGCCGAAACTCAAACTTGCCGGTCGCAGGTTGAAAAACCGAACTTCCCAAAATGTCGGCTGGCAACAAATCCGGCGTGCATTGAACGCGAGCAAACTTCAAATCGATCAACGAGGCAAGCGATTTTGCGAGCGTCGTTTTGCCGACTCCCGGAACGTCCTCCAATAATACTGAACCGCCGGCCAGCATCGCGGTAAGCACAGACTCGATCACATCCGCTTTACCGCGGATGATGTTTTGCAAGCGGGAACGGACTTGATCTAATTTGCGTAGCGATTCTGTGATCTTGGCGTCTTCAAAAGGAGAAACGCTTGCATCTTGGTTGCCGATGCGAGGTCTGTCATTCCCAAGCTCGGGTTGATGTTCAGAAACAAGTGACTTTTCACTTGAAGGAGGGTCTTGAGACTCAGATGGGGCGTCTCTAAACGCAGACGCGCCGTCGCTAGACGCAGACGCGCCGTCGCTAGACACTGATGAGCCGTCACTAAACAAGGGGCATATCCAAGATGCGGAAAGCAACAATAGAGAAAATCGTAGGGGTTCAGCGTGCCCTAGTTTACGAATACTGGCAAGGCGTGTGTAAATTCTGAACGTTCTTTTTTCGATCAATCCACGTAACGGGTACCGGGCTATCCGCCAATTGATTCTCGGCCTCATTCGACCTCAGTGCAAACACATGAAGATCCTCGCTCGGGATCGCCTGCAAATCTAAGCTGCCGGGACACCGCCATTCACGCTCCTTTCGCCAGTCATAAGTTTTACCGACGGGGTGAAATCGAAATCGATCATCGGGTTTTAGTTTCGTCTTCATTGCTGGCTGGCCGTAGATGACTGGTTGACACCCCATCGCTGTGGCAGCGGATCTGCGAATCGCGACACCGAATGGTTCATAATCCCATCGGCCCAAGTGGGGACGAAAACAACGCTGAGACAACGTAAGTGATAATGTGTTTTCAGTCAGGCAGACCACCGGGTAATTTTTGGACGTGGCAACCGATGACGCTACCAAACGACCGCTTCTTAGAATCTGTTGCAGCGAATCGAGCGGTTGGCGATTCAAAACAGACCGATCACCAAGGATCATCGAATCGCGGTATTGATTGATCGTCTGGTCAGGCCATGGTCCCGTCGGGGCGCGCGTGCAATGAATCAACCATTGTCCCGATTGCGTTGCCCAGGAAGCGTCAGTTTGGAAACTGAATTCCTCGGACGACGTGGATGACGTGGACGATTCAGCAGCAATCTTTTCCGAATCGATGCTGAAATCGAACCAGCCGACTGCACCGGCTTGGACCAATGCGGCCGCGTCGGACTTCAGCGATTTGGAAACACTGGCCGGCGGGATCGCGACGCGGATCGACGCATCATTGGATCGCAACATGCGAGACCGCAACGCTGCCGAAATGCGACCGCCCCGTCGCACATGGACTGCATCGATTCGGTCGGCAATCTCTAACAAAATCTGATCACGAGAAAGCGACTGCTCTTCCGATCCAATCGAGATTTCAGCGTGTGTTTTTTCGCAGCGCTGATTCGAAGACTTCTCGCTAGCGACAGCAATACGAACAACCGGCGCATCAAAAAGTTCAGCAGCTCGAATCGCCCAGGGCTCGATCGCCGAACCAGACGCGACCAACAGAATTGCGTCACGGCGACGACAATCCAAAATGCTCCGCGATAAAAATCGACAGACGTGCCAATGGATTTCAGAGCGATGTCCAAGCCGGCTGCTGGTCAACGCGATCAAGGTCTTGGAAGATTTCAGCCAAGCATCCGGGTCGTCCACTGTTGCCTTTCCCAGCACGTCGGCGATTCGCTGTTCGCGTTGTCGATTTGGCCGCCCATGCCTGAGTTGTTCTGACCACTCCTGCATCGATCCATCCCTAGCGAGTATCATCCGGACTTTACGCAAGTTCATTGTACTGGATTTGCATCGCGATCACCAAAACCAGATTGTTTGTTTCGTGGAAGAACAGTTCGCAGGCGATTCATCCGTCGATTTAGAGACAGTTTTCGATGACACGCCGTGGCAGGTTGGTCAGGAATGGGCGAACGCATTGACGCACGGGTTGGCTGCGATTGGAACGATTGCAGTCGCAATTCCGTTGTTGGCGGCGACGCAGACCACCGGGATGATGTTGGCGTGCGGTGCCTACATGGCCTCGGTTTTTGGGACGTTTACCTGTTCGACGCTGTCGCATTTGGTGCGTCCCAGCCCGTTATTGATTCGATTGCGTTCTTGGGATCAGGCTGTCATCTATACCATGATCGCCGGTACCTACACGCCGCTGATTTATCGTTTCGCCGATGACAGCGTTCGACCGTGGTTGTTGGGGGCGGTGTGGATTGCGGCCGGATACGGTTTTCTGGGGAAGGTGGCGTTGAAGCATCGCGTCAATTCAATCAGCACCGTCACCTACCTTGCACTGGGTTGGCTACCCGCAATTCCGCTGATCGGCCGCGTACCGGGGAACGTCGTAATGTGGATGTTCATTGGCGGTATTCTTTACACCGTTGGCGTTGGATTCCTGATCAACGATCGCAAAGTTCGTTACATGCATGTGATGTGGCATTTGTTCGTGATCATGGCGGCACTCGCGCACTACTGGACCATCTATCAACACGTGGTGGTGCTATAGCAACGATCGGGGAAGTTAGTGTCGCCTTTCGCTCCGCGAAAGTAGCGAATCTACTACTTTCGCGGAGCGAAAGACGACTATAAGAAATCGCACGTTCCTTAGTCGCATCATTGGTATTCAAAATTTTTCGCAAATGATGTTGTGCTGAAAAATCCTCTAGCACGAGCGATGCGATCGCCTGACGAATATGCGGGATCTAACGATTGTGAAGGCATCGGTTGTGAATCCCTCGGCTGGTTAATCAGTATTTGTTCGCCTACTTGAAAACACGAACTAGCTTCGGGGTTTCAATGGGTTGCGTGAATGTTTACTGAACACGCGTCCCAGTAAGACACTGGTACGTGTCTTGATCCAACACCTGTGTTTTTCATCCAGATTGAAACCGAAAGAGTAACCACCATGAAGTCAACTTTCCGAACACGATCGCTGATCGCTTCGCTCGCGATTGCCGCCCTGACGTTTGGCAGCCTGCAAGCTCAAGACAAAGATGGCAAGAAGGCAGCGATCGCCAAGGCCAAGCCAGTAGCACGCGCCGTTGCGTCCACCCCCAAAATTCGTCCGCTTAGCGTCTCGGTTGACTTGCTCAGCAAGACACGGCTGGAAGGCACATTGACCGACGCGACGACCCTTGAAATGCAAACCTCGTTTGGCGGAGCCAGCATTCCACTTTCCGAAGTCGCAGGCATCCGTTTTGCTTCGGCTGAAAATGCCTCGACAACCGTTGTGATGCTTAATGGTGACTCGATCACCGGTGCAACCGACGTAAAATTGGTAACGGTCGAAACCGAATGGGGCACTGCAACGATCAACGGGTCGAACATTTCTTCGATCATGTTCGTTCCCGGCTTGGATTGGAATCCGGCATCGGGTTTGAATGGCAAGCGATGGAACCTGATCAACGAAAAGACCGCCGTAAAGCCTAAGACCACCACGGTTCCCGCGACTTCCAGCAATGGACGAACGATGGCTCCACCGGCACCACGTCAAAGCTACCCGAGCAACATCCAGCCAAGCCAGATCTACCGAACTCGCTAGTTGATTCGGATGGAATCATCGTTGAAAAACGATGGTTTCTGAGCCAAAAGAGCACAAAGGCGGCCCCGTCAGCGGATGGGGCCGTCTTTTTTTTGCTTTCGTAGTAGTGAACGATTGTATTGAACAGCGTTTGACCTACTATCGAGTAGTCCTTTGACCCAGCAGGGTTTGGGGACCGCCCTGCATTGATTTGCAGAGCAAAACCGCTCGGCATTATGCAGAGCAAAACCGCTCGGCATTATGCAGAGCAAAACCGCCCTGCATTATGCAGAGCAAAAACCGCCCTGCATTATGCAGAGCAAAAACCGCTCGGGGGATGCGGATGTCCGACGCCATGTACAGCACGGCACGCAAAAACGTTTGAAACTCGTTTCTTTTCCCCTATGGAGGATTTCTACTGTGAAGTGGATTTCTCAATTGTTCTACGCGTCGGCATTCCTGTTGACGACAGCCAGCATCAGTGCGGCTGGAAACTGTGGCTGCGACCCTTGCAGCAGCGGATCTGGTGCTTGCACCGGCGGTGCCGGCGGCATGTCGTCCAGCTACGGCATGGTCGATGGTGCCGGTTCGGGTGCTTCGCTTGGTGCCGGTGGCGCTTGCGGACCATCAGTCAGCTATGAAACGCGAACGGTAATGCGTTCGCAAATGGTCACCGAAACTCGCGAAGTTCCTGTGACGACGTACCAACGTCAAACTCAAACACGCATGCGCAGCGTTACTCGCCGCGTCGCACGCGTCGAAACACGCCAGCAAACCTACACGGTCAACGTTCCGCAAACGCAAACGCGTACCGAGAACTACACCGTTCAAGTTGCTGTTCCTTACACCGAGGAAGTGCCGTACACGGTTCAGGTTCCTGTGACAACGCAAGTTCAGCAGTCCTACCAAGTATCGGTTCCGTACACCGAGCAAGTTGCGCAAACGTACACGGTTCAAGTTCCACAAACCTCGCAAGTCGAACAGACTTACACGGTCAGTGTTCCTTACACCGAAACGCAAACGCAAAACTACATGGTCAACGTTCCTTACACCGAGCAAGTCGAACAGGCTTACACGGTTCAGGTTCCTGTTCAACAAACTCGCGAAGAAACCTACACCGTTAGCGTTCCTTACACCGAAAATGTCGAACAGACTTACACCGTCAACGTGCCCGTCACTTCGACGCGAACGCAGACTTATCAAGTCAGCGTTCCCTACACCGAAATGGTGACGCAGAACTACAGCGTTCAGGTTCCTTACACAGAAACGAAAACGCAAACTTACAGCGTTAACGTTCCTTACACCGAAACGGTACAGCAACCTTACTCGGTCACGGTTCCTTACACCGAAGCAGTTCAGCAGAACTACACGGTGCAAGTTCCTTACACCGAGCAAGTCGCTCAAAACTACACCGTTCGAGTACCAGTTCAGGAAACCCGCACTGCTTACCGAACGGTCAGCAAGCGAGTTCCGGTAACTACCATGCGTACGGTTAGCCGTGACATGGGCAGTTACCAAAGCGTTCCTGTCACCGTCGGTGGCGGATCGTCCTACAGCAGCAACTACGGCGGTGGCGGTTACGCCAGCGGCGGACGTCGCAGCGGTGTTCTGGGTGGTCTGCTTGGCGGATTGCTCGGTTGCAAAGGCGGAAACGGATGCGGCGGCGGTTCATCCTGCGGCAGCAGTTGTGGAAGCAGTGGCGGTTGCGAATCCAGTTGCGGATGTGCACCTGAACCAGCTTGCCCGACCGTTTGTTACAAAAAGGTTTGGGTTCCAAACGTTGTTTGCGAACAAGTTCCTTGCACCACGTATCAAACTCAGTGCAGCCAAGAACCGTACACCTACACGGTCACCAAGTACACGTGCCAAACGCAAACGCGAATGGTTCCTGTCACCCGGACTCGCACCGAAACTCGTTCGCGTACGGTCAACGTGACCAAGTACACGACCGAGCAACGCATGCGTGCGGTTCAGGTTCAACGTTGTCGAACCGAGCAACGCTCGCGCGACTACACCGTCACCAAGTACCGCACTGAAACTCGTGCTCGTCAAGTTCCCGTTCGTCGTTGCCGCACTGAAACTCGCACCCGCGAAATTCCAGTCACCACGATGACGACTCAAACGCGAACTCGCACTGTGCCTGTCACTCGCACCCGAACTGAAACTCGTACTCGATCGGTTCCTTACACCGTCATGACGACTCAGCAACGGACTCGAATGGTCACGGTTCAGAAGACACGTCAAGAACAACGGACTCGTAGTTACCAAGTGCAAAAGACTCGCACTGAAACTCGCACCCGTACTGTTCCTGTCACAACGATGACGACTCAAACTCGCACCCGCATGGTGCCTGTCACACGTACTCGTATGGAAACTCGCACCCGCATGGTTCCTCAAACGACCATGACGACCGAGCAACGTACTCGTACCGTCAATCGCACTCGAATGGAATCGCAAACGCGAAGCCGTCAAGTGAACTTCACCGTGAACGTACCCGAGCAGCGTACCCGATCTTACAACGTGACTGTCTATGACAACGTCACCGAGCAAGTGCCGGAAAACTACACCGTGTGCGTTCCCGTTCAATCGACTCGCACCGTTCAAGTGCAAGTGTGCAAGCAAGTGCCATCGACCGTTCAGGTCCCGGTATACAGCTACAACACTGCACCTGCGATGTCGTCTCCTGTAATTTCTTCACCAGTAATGTCGTCACCGGGCATCAGCAGCGGCACCATCATTGATGGCGGCAGCAGCACGATGGGCGGAAGCTCGATGCAAACTGGTGCTGGTTGCACTAGCTGTGGTGGTTAATACCATCCATCCCGAACAGTCATTCAAAGTGAGTGACTGATAGAAAACGAAAGCCTCGCAGTGAAAACTGCGGGGCTTTTTTTTGGCCGAAGAACTAGCTGGACTACGCCATTCCGAACACCAACATCAGCTAATACGAGATCACCAGCCGCAACACGATACCGATCGTCCAGCTTTAGATGGTGCCATGAATGCATCGCAAACCAGCCAATCTAGCCGCGTAGCACTGACAGCCCTTTGCCGTAACGCTGTGAAGCTTTTCTAAATTGTTTAACCGCGTGGGCATCGCCCCGCGCGTTTCGTTCAGCGTGGACGCGCGGGGCGATGCCCACGCGGCTAAACAAAACAATGGGCTTTTACTGGATAAAATCTCTTCACGGCGTTGCCTTTGCCGGGTGCCATGGCCCTCTAAAACGGCACCACCTCAACTTGTTCGCTCGGTAACCATCAGTTGCGGTCCCGCCGAGGCAAGCTCGGACGAAAACAGTCCCTCGCGAAATCAGCTTCCCCTGCGATTCCTCCCCGCTTCCGCCGGGCTCGCCCCGGACGGAGCGCACAACTGGCGGCTACCAGCCAACGCCAAAAACAATCATAAATTCTGAATTTTCAGGCCTCCGCTCCGGGCTGTCCCGGCGGAGCCAACGACTCACGACTCAAGCTTCCGCACCACCCCGCGATCATACCCACCAAACGTCCCGACATAATAGCTGAACTTCAGGATCGGTTTCATCTCGTACACATGCGCGATATTGTTCATCAGCGATAACGCCACCGACTGTGGAGAATCCGTCACATCAGCACCGAGCAGCACATGCACATGGTTGCTCAACAATCCAATGCGAGACAATCGCCACGGCTTCTTCTCGCAAGCACGAACAATCACGCGACGCACTCGCTGCAATTGAGAATCGCGCACCTCGTGCCAGCTTTCTGCATTCTCCACGACGACTTGCAGCGAGTTTAGGTATTTTCCGTAAGTGCCTATCGAGGTTTTCGAGAGATCAACGGATTCGTCATGGAACTGCGCGGCTTCGATTCGTGCCTGAACCGCGTCGTCGGCAATCGGATGCTTCGCGGTCTGCCCAGCGACGTACTGATCCAGGACATTTGAGTTTGCTTCGCCGACGCTTTGGATGTGGTAATTGCGACGGAACGCCTTCGGGTTTTGGTCGCGAATTAGATACTGCAAGCGACCTTTAACACTGCGAACAATATCTGAAGGCGATGATTCAGGACGGGTACTGGCGAGGAATTGAATTGTGTTTTCAGACCGAGCATTGGCTGAAAGAATTCGCACACCATCGGCTTCCGTGGCCGCTTGCAGTTCTTCGAGCCAAGCAGATTGATCTGATAGGTCCGATTTCCCGAACAGCGCGAGTGACCAATTGAGTTGGTACGCTGCGGTGGTTTTGTCGGCTGTGTAAATTGGTTCCATGCGCGGGTGCCAAGCCGAGTCGTTGATCCCGCCGGGGCAAGCCCGGAGCGGAGATCGCGAAAGGGAATATAGGACGGTTCGGTTTTAGTTTAGCGTTAGTAGCTGCCAGTTGTTTGCTCCGCCGGGACAAGCCCGGACGGAAGCAATCACTCACGATATCAGCTTCCCTTGGATCGGCACCGCGCTTCCTCCTCGCTTCCGTCGGGCTCGCCCCGGTCGGAGCGCACAAGTGGCGGCTACAACGCAGACTCAAGAATTACCCATCTACATTCCTGATTTTCAGGCCTCCGCTCCGGGCTCGCCCCGGCGGAGCAAACGACTCATTTCTCGTATGCACCCGAGTCGAAGAAACCGCCCTCGGACAAATCAGTGGCGACGTAAGAATTTCGGATTCGTTAGTTCTCTTCTACCCTCTTTTCCTTTGATCCGTCTTTTGACGCGCCAAGGGTCGCGAAAACACAGACGAGCGTGAACAGAACCGCCATCATCAGGTTTTGCTCGTAACGAAAGTAGTCCAACCAATGGATGGGCCGAACATCAGGCAAGCTCTGTAGTCGTTGCAAGCTTGCAACTCGAACGCAGCTATGGCTGTGTAGTCGTGACCATTGATCATGCGGGGTTGGTCGCAGGTAAGAACGTAAGGCGTCGATCCGCACGCCATCGGGAACGCCGTAGGTCTGCATCAATTCAATGGCATCAACCGTTGCCAGTTCATTGCTGAAGTTCAATTTGGGACTACTGGCAAATCCGCCTCGTCGGGTGCCAAATCTGCCGCTTAAACGCTGCCGGTTGACCAGTGTCTGGTGAACGAATTCGCGATGCGAATCGATATCGAGGGGCCGATTGATCCGTTGAGCGAGTTTCGTGATCGCCAACTGCTGTTCCAGATCTACCTGCCAGTGAAACACTCCGCCGGGACGGAGCAGTCATCGAGATTCGCTTCGACAATGAGCAGGTTGGTGGCAGCGTTTCATCAGCGGTCGCACCACTGGATCATTGTGCTGGATACTACCGAACTAGCTTGGCGATGCGTCACGTACCGTGACAAACCTCCGCGACACCCAGTTAGCAAAATAGAACCAAGGCAGCAAAAGCCCGATCCAAGCCCAAGTCAAAACATTAGCGGTCACGAAGTCGGCATAGAAAAGCAGCCCCAATGCTGCGATGAACTCCGCAAACGGCTTGATCATCCCCGTCACCAAAACAATCGTTTCCGAACGTATCCGTGGATCCAAGATTGAGTAGGCCGCGGCCAAACCCGGATCATGAAGTGCCCGCCGCAACACGTTCAGACCGCTGCCGACGGTGAACACAAGCATCAACATCGGTAAAGAATCTGACGCCACTGCGGCGAGTCCCATCACCGCCAGGCAAACCGGATACATCCTTAGCGGCACGCCAATGCCGAACCGATCGAGCAGCTTACCGGAGGCTGCAAGCTGGATCAGCAAAATCAATCCATCGCTGATCGCGTAGAACGCTGCAAAGTAGCGAATCATCTTTTCTTCTGACAACAAGTAATCATTGACCACAACATTCCATTGATAGCCCACCAGCGTCAGTACAATCACTTTCAAGGCAACGAGTGCCGCCAACCGGTAACGATAGTGTTGCAAACGGTTGGACGTTTTCGGAGGAGCTTTTAAGACGCTCAGAGCTTCGTTCTTCGGCTGCGTCCAATCCGGCAAGAAACACGACAACAACATTGTCATGGCATCCAAGCCCGCAATGACCGCCAACCAAGTTGTCGCGGAAATAACAGAAGCTTCGTAAGACAGCAGAAACCCGGCTAAGATCCCGGCAATCGGTGCCCCCGCAAATACCAATACAAACGGTCGAGCAGTGGTCGAGTCGGCAAAAAAATCGTTCGCCATAGTCGTGGAGTAGACCGTATTCAAACAGCCACGGACTTCCGCCAAAACAAAGATCGTCCCAACCACGACGAACGAATACGGCATCGTCACAATCTTCAACGACAGTATCAGTGTTACAACGCCCAGCGCAAACCAAGTCACCATCAAGCAAAGACGATGATTCGCATAGCGAACAGCAAATCGCGTCAGAAAGGAAATTGCAATCACCGCAATCGCCGACGCGCTCAAAGCAAGCGGCAAGGCTTCACTGCCGACCCGTGCCATCAACAGGCTGACGCCAAGAGCACGAGTCAGGACGTAAGCGGCAGTGCTTAGGAAGGAAAACCCAAACAGGGTCGCCGTCGGATTCGGTTTTCCAACCTTCAAAACATTCCCTCGCTCGCAAAGATGTCCAGTCGCACTACTTCTCTTTCAACCTCAACACAGCCGAGCGAGCCCTCGCTAAAAAATCATTCTTTGGCTCGCCAGCTTCTAAAAAGATAGGCGGTCCAATCGTGATGCATGACAACAGGGGAACCGGCAACACTTCGCCGCGCGGCAAGATACGATTGACGTTGTCAATATAGACGGGAACCAATTCAAGGTCGGGACGTTTCTTCGCCATATAGAACAGACCACTTTTAAACTTCCCCATTTCATCCTCGTTCGCCGACCGTCCGCCCTCAGGAAACATGATTAGCGAATACACGTCGCCCATTTGTTGCAACATGATATCGATCGGGCTCTTGTGAACCTTGATCTCCTTGCGATCGACCAACAACGCATTGAAACTTTTGGCCAAATGCGGTTTTAACCAGCCGCCGGTCCAGTAATCCTTCGCCGCGACCGGTCGAGTCACGCTGCGCAGCTCGCGCGGCAGCGACGACCACAACACCACCGCATCTAAGTGGCTAGTGTGATTGGCAAAATAGATACGTTGGCACGTGTCAGGCTGGCAATCGACCCAGCGAACGGTAAATCCGCTGAAAAGTTTGGCCAACAACACGATCGCGTGGCTGGTGAGCGTCATGGAGCAGTTGGGCTGAATCACAAGAGCAGCACAAAACAGCGCCGCATCACCCGCCCAGTTTAGCCGCTAACCATTCAGAAACGCAGACCACTGAATAACGCCTCACAAGGCAAACGAAACCAAGAACCGCATCAATCCCGCAAAAACCGTTCTTCCAGAGCGCCACTAGCAATTCTGTCGCCATTCGATACACTTTCCGGCGTCGCCAGGAGACACAACTCGTCTTCCACCGACACGCCTCCGTAGCTCAACTGGATAGAGCATCGGTCTTCGGAACCGAGGGTTAGGGGTTCGAATCCCTTCGGGGGTACTCTTTTCAATCTGCGGAATTGGCCCTCCCGGCCAGTTCGCGGGTTGGGAGTCCTTTTTTGGCCAAGCTGGCGGGTCAAGAGACTCCGTGATTCGGGCGTTTTTTTGATTCCTGTGATTTGCCCTGGGCCTCTTTTCCGGAATCGGCTGCTCCAAATCCGCATGGGTTGCATCCGTCTCAACGGTTTTTTTTCTGCGAACCATCGCGCTCTCGGTTCACAAAGTGGCTGCTAGTTGCCACGCCGTTTGCCTCCGACGCACCGAACCAGACGGGGCGTAGGCAGCTAGGTCTTTGTGAATTGAGAAGCGGTTTCACTCTGCACCGTGGAAGGACCGAACGTGTCACGGAAGAAGTTACAATCCCGGCATGGAAATTGAGAGACTGGTCGCTTTTCTGGAATCTTCACCCACGGTTCGTTTGCTGCGTGCCGATCAGGCGGCGTTTGTGGTGTGCTTTTTACGCAAAACGCTGAAGCTGACGAGCGAGGATTCGGCGATCTCGTTGTCTCATGAGGAACTTCAGCACCAACTGACGACTTTTCAAGAACAACTTCGAGACGATGGCTACGACGCGTTCTCGGGAACCCAGGATCGCTATCTTCGGGAATGGTCCGATGCGGGTTGGCTGCGGCGGTTCTTGCCGGCTGAATCGTCGAGCCCGCATTATCAATTGACTCGTTACGCCGAAGACGCGATCGGATTCCTTGAAAATGCAGTCTCGCGTGAACACCGAATGGTCGGTACGGAGAGTCGATTGCGGTTGGTCATCGATACGCTGACTGACCTGGTGCAGGGAGCGTCGGCGGATCGCGATTTGCGACTGCAAACATTGGTCGCACAACGTGACGACTTGAACCGCCAAATCGACGCAATCCGCGGCGGTGCGGAAATCGAAACCTATCATCCGGCTCAGGTGCGCGAGCGGTTTCATACGGCGGTCGATCTGCTGAAGACGCTGCAAGGCGATTTCCGTGCCGTCGAAGATCGCTTTGAAGAGATCGCTCGCGACGTCACTCGCGGCGCGCTGAATGTTGACCGCGGTCGCGGCGACATTTTGGCCGGGGCACTCGACGCGGAGGACTTGGTCAAACAACAAGACGAAGGCGTTAGCTTTGATGCCTTCGTCGCGTTCCTGTTTTCGCCCCAAGCCCAAGCAAAACTTCGTGAGACGATCGGCGAAGTGACGCGATTGGAAGCCATTGCCGATCAACGCGGTGCGATTGAACATGTCCGGGCGATGGTGCCGTCGCTATTGGCCGAAGCCGAGAACGTGCTGCGTCAGACGGGACGGTTGTCACAAACGCTCCGTCGGTTGTTGGACAGTCAATCGACCAGCCATCGCAAGCGTACCGCCGAATTGCTGCAAGGAATTCGGACGTTGGCGTCGAAGATGAAACAATCAACTCAGCAAACCGGCGAACCCGTGCCCAGTGAAATGGGTTTGCGAGTCGACACAACGCTGGGCGTCAATTCACCACTGGCCCGACCCTTTTGGACGCCGGCCCAAGTTTTCGACATCGCCGTCGAAACCAACGAGATCGATTGGGAAACCGCCAAACGGCAAGCTCGCAAGTTGTCCGGGCTCAAACGCTTGCAATGGGATCGTATGCGAGCATTGGTTCATCAGATCACCGATCTGCAAACCAACATCACGTTGTCACAGTTGTTGGAACATCGCCCGCCCAAGGTTGGCGTGATTGAATTGGTCGGATGGATGCAGATCGCTCACGAAGATGGTCACAAAATCGATGCCGAGGCGATTGAGCAAGTGACGGTGACGACGGACGATCCGTTAACGGGCGAGTCGAGCACCGTTCGCGTACGCATCCCGTTGGTCACCTTTTCAAAAACCCAACAAACCGAAAACAAAACGGTTCGCAAAGGAAAACCGAGATGAATGAATCGCCTTCGGATCCGAACTCATTCACCAGCGACGCTTTGCCCGACACGCTGCCGCCTCCGGTGCCGTGGGCACCCGCGGCGGTTCGGTTGCTGCAAGGCATTGTCTACCACGACGACGCCGGCGACACGTGGGAACGAATTCTATCGGGCGTCACGCCGCTGACGGATTACTTCGCGCGCATCGGGTTGCAATTGATCGTCAATGAAGAAGACGGGATGGCCTATTTGCGTCAGATTGATCCAGAGACATTGCCGCCTGAATATCCACCCATCCCCAAATTGTTTCGTAGCATGCGATTGACGTTTGAAGCGTCACTTTTGTGTGTCTTGCTGCGCGAAGAATTGCGACGGTTTGAGGAAGAGATTCATCGCGACGGTCGTTGTGTGGTAACGCAGTCGGCGCTATTGGAAGTTTGGCAATCGCTCGTTCCTGAGGACACTGACGACGTGCGTGCGAATCGAAATTTAGGCGGGCAGCTTCGCAAGTTGGAAGAACTGAAATTCGTTCGGCAATTCGACAAGGAGCCACCAAGCTGGGAGGTGCGGCGAATTTTGAAGGCGAGGTTGCCGCTTCAAGAATTGGAACGATTGAGAAGTGATTTGGAGGCGGAATTGAAACGACGCGGGGAGAAAGCAGGTGACGCAGAGGATGCCTTGTGAAAGTTCTATCTCCCGCGTTCCCCTCTGCGTCTCTCGCGACTCCGCGTCAATTTATTAGTGAATGATCGATGACCAAATTGCCCAAACAAAATCGACCGCTCGAATTGTTCGCCGACGATGACCTTGTCTTGAAGCAAACAACGCCAGGTTTTCGTCTCGCAACGTTCGAAGTTTTCAACTGGGGAACCTTCGATGGCCAGGTTCATTCGATTTCGCCGCAGGGCACCTCTTGTTTGTTGGTCGGGGAAAACGGGGCCGGCAAGTCGACATTGGTCGATGCGATGCTGACATTATTGGTTCGTCCAGGCGTGCGAAATTACAACGTCGCGGCCGGAGCGGGGAAGAAAGAACGCGACGAGCGAACCTACATTCGCGGCGCTTACGACCGGACCGCCGGCAGCGACGAAAAGCCCAAGATCCAGTACCTGCGCGAAGGCAATGGGTTTTACACCGCGCTGTTGGCAACCTTCGCCAGCGGTCGATCCGATCGGACGTTCACGATTTGCCAAGTCATGTATTTGACGTCCAGCGGCGACAAGAAAATCTACTACGCCTTCGATAAGAAGCCTCGCAGTATTGCTGGCGACCTGGGCGACTTGACGTCCGGCGGTGACATCAAAAGCACGCTCACCGATCGCGGCTTTGACGTCACCGAGAGTTTCAAAACGTATCACGGATGGATCAAGCGATTGGTCAAGTTCCGGTCCAAGGCTATGGACATTTTCAACCAGACCGTCGCGGTCAAGGACGTTCAACGGCTCGATCAATTCATCCGCGATCACATGCTGGAGAAAAAATCGTGGAATGATAAGGTCAGCAAACTGCTCGAGCATTTCGCTCAACTGAGCGAAGCCCACCGGGCGCTCGTGCAAGTGCGTCAGCAATCTGAATTGTTGGTTCCCATCTTGAAGGCGGGTGAGCGGTTTCGCAAAACCAACGTCAAACTGCAATCCGCCCGCGACGAATTGGCTGCGGCAGGACTCTTCTTTGACGTCGCGACCGGCGACTTGCTGCGGCCGATGTGTCAGCAATGGAAGTTGCGGATCGAGCATTTGAATGAACAAATCACGCTGCTGGATCGATCGTTGAAATCCAAACGTGGCGAAGCGGCATCGGTGGAGCACGAGATCGGGCACAGCGGCGGCGCGAGACTGCAACAGCTTCCGTTTTTGATCGAACAACAAGAACAGCATGCGGCGTCCAAGAAAGAGAAACGGCTCGCCTTTGAGGCGAAGATCCAGCAAGTTGGCATCCGTCAAACGATCAACAGCCCCGAGCAGCTTGAAAAGGTTCACTGCCAGATCGCGGAGCAACAACAACGCATCGCGGCAGAAAAAACAGCGGCCGTCAGTCAGCTTGAAACACTGAACTATGAAATCGGGACCTTGCGTCAAGAACTCGCCGCTGACGAAAACGAACTCGAATCGCTTCGTCAACGCAAAGGAAATCTGCCCGATGCGTTCATCGAAATTCGCGGTGATTTGTGTACCGCATTCAAACTGTCGCCCAGCGACCTGCCGTTCGCGGCCGAGTTGATTTCGGTCGATCCGGATCACGGACGTTGGGAAGCCTCGATTGAACAGGTGCTTCATTCGTTTGCACGCACGTTGTTGGTCCCTGACGATCTGTATGCAAAGGTTTCCGGCTACGTCGATTCCCAACGTTTGACCGATTCGCGTGGTCGTGGTTTGCGACTGACCTACGATCGAGTCGGCGCTCGCACGTCCGCGACGTCGCAACGATGGACCGAATTGAGTTTGCCGGACATGTTGCTTTACCGTGACGACCATCCGCTGGTTCCGTACGTTCGCGGCGAGATTCTGTCGCGGTTTGACCACTTGGCGTGTGATTCAATCGCCGACTTTCAAATGGCCGGTCGCCGCGCGATGACCATTCACCGACACGTCAAACAGAACCAACGTCAGCATGCCAAGGACGACCGTGCCAGCCTGGGCGACCGCAAACACTTTGTTCTGGGTTGGGACAATCGTGCCAAACGCGAAGCGTTGGAACATTCGATTCGCGAACAAAAAATAGCGATTCAAAAGAAGACGACGTCGGCCGAATCATTACGCCGCAGCAACGACCAAGCGACGCGGCTCATCAGTCTTTTGGATGAACTTTCCGTGGTGACGCAGTTCGATGCGATCGATGATCACCGGCATGATTTCGAAGCGTCGCAGTTGAGACTCGAAAAGCAGAAGTTGGAAGCGTCCAACGATCAAGTTCGACAGCTCAAGGCAAAGCTGGCCGCGCTCAATGCCGAGGTCGAGGGTCTGGAGTCCGACCGTGATCTGTTGGTGGGCGAACGGTCGAACTTGCAAACCCGAATCGGTGATGGCGAAACGGTTCTGAAACGTGTCGACGCCAAAGTGCAGCAAGCTCGGGCGGAGGATCGTTTCGCAGCGGCCGAGAAATTCTTTGACGGGATCACCACCCAGATCGGTGAACGAAAGCTGACGCTGGACAATCTCGGGATCCTGCCGCGGGATGTTTCGGATGAATTGGCGGCGAAAGTCAATGAACTGGAAGAGCGCATCGATCCGCTTCGGGATAACTTGACCAAAGCCATGAGTCGGTTGTTGAATCGGTTTCCGGTTTTTGAATCGGAACTGGATCCGACGCCTCAGGCTTTGCCCAGTTTCGAACAACTTGCCGAGCGAATCAACAAAGACGATTTACCGCGTCATGAACGCCGCTTCAAACAACGACTCAAAGAAAAGGTGTTGCAAGAAATCGGTTTGCTTCACGGTTCGCTCGAAGACGAACGCGAGGAAATTCGCAGCAAGGTCGAAACGCTCAACGAAGCCCTGCGTCAACTCGATTGGAATCCCGGCACGTTCATGCGGTTGGAACCGAGCGACACGTCGGACGCGGAAATTCGTGACTTCCGGCGTGAGCTTGCCGGTTGCCTGGAAGGCACCCTGGGCGGCACCGACGAGGCGAACGAAGTGACGTTCAAGAAGATTGAAAAGCTGGTCGATCGGCTTCGCGATGACGCGAACCTTCGTTGGCGAGAAAAGGTGATCGATGTCCGCAATTGGTTCAAATTTGCGGCCCGCGAATACGACGCGGCATCCGGTGAGGCGGGCAGCTATTACGACGGCGGCACGGGTCAATCCGGTGGCGAGAAAGGCAAGTTGGCGTTCTTGGTTTTGGTGGCGGCGATCGCGTATCAATACGATTTGCAACCAGACGATCCGGCCAGCGAGCGGTTTCAATTCGTCATGGTGGATGAAATGTTTTCGCGCAGCGATGACACGCGGGCCAAGTACGCGCTGAATCTGTTTGAACAATTTGGATTGCAACTAGCGATCGTCGCACCGCTGGATGCGAAGGCGCGAATCACCGAAAGCTATGTCGGCACCTACGGTCACATCATCAAAGACCCGGACACGCACCGCAGCCAGTTGATCAGTTTGACAACCGAGCAGTACCGAGCCGCCGCGGGCGATGAATCATGATCGACCCGCAATCGATCCGCGACAAAGCGAAACGTTTGTTTGGCAAGGCGATCAAGGCGTGGTTGGCGGGCGAGATGGAAGTTTTTTTCCCCCACCGAATTCCCGCCAACCTGACACCGTCGAAGGATCAATCCAAAGCGATCGCGGAAGTCGAGTCGCTGCGTGATCACAGCCAACAAGCAACCGGCGCTGGATACCGCATCGAATGGGAATCGCGTCGCAGTCGAACGCACGGGAGGAATGATTTTCCCCACGCGATCTTTGTCGACACGATGGAGGATCTGGCTTGTTTGAGCAACCGCATGGACGACTGGAACAGGCTTCAATCGTCGGTTGATCTTCTGCGAAGCCGCCAGCCGAATCTTGAAAGCTGGCTGCGAAAGGGAACGAATTGGAAGCTGCTGCTGGAGTTGTCGGATGGGCTTTCGGATTTGCTGTGCATCTTGGACTACATGGTTGAACATCCGCGACCAGACTGTTTTGCCCGCGAACTTCCGGTCGCCGTATCGACCAAACTGATCGAACAGCATCGTCGTCGACTTGCGAGCTGGTTGGATCTTCTGCTGCCACCCCAAGCGATTGATTTTCGGTTTGGGTATGACCAATTCGAGCCACGGTATGGGCTTCGCTACGCGCGGCCGCATTATCTGTTGCGAGTTCTTGATCAGGATTTGCAACACGAGCTCGGTCTTCCGTTTGACGAGCTTTCGTTACCTGCGGAATCGATCGCCAAGCTACCGGCGAGAGATCAACGAGTCATCATTGTCGAAAATAAGGTGAGCCTGCTGTCGCTGCCACCGATGCGTCGAACGCTCGCTCTGGGCGGCCTCGGCAATGGCGTGACCCAGCTTTCCGGTATCTCGTGGCTGCGACAGTGCGATGTGATTTACTGGGGCGATCTCGATGCCGATGGCTTTCGAATCCTCGATCGACTACGAGCTGTTCTTCCCCATGTTGAAAGTCGATTGATGGAGCAAGCGGTCGTGGACGAATTTCGTCATCTGGCAACAGACGGCAACGGCGACCAGCCACACGAAACTGAAAATCTCTGTGAAAGCGAACGTCAGTGCTATCACTTCTTGTGCCAAAGAAACCTGCGAATCGAGCAAGAACACTTGCCGAATGTGTTGATCCACAATGCTTTGTCACAATGAGATTTTCAAGACTCACCGTGGGCGACCATTTCACGCCACTGCCTTGACATTTCGCGTTGACGTTTCCAATCAAGTGTTTTGGCGATGGATCGGCTGGCAAAGCGAGCGGAACACCTGTCCGCTTCGGGAAAACTCTGCCGGCTTGATAACGCGGCGATGTTGCAAGGGGCGTGCCAATCGCCCATGTCTGATGGATCGAAATGTCAGCGGTTTGCGCCGCACGCGACGTCGAGACCGCCCGTTGGCATTGATGAAAGGTGCAATCGCTGCTTCAAGAATCTATTCATCCGCGACGACTTGCGAGTGGTTCGCCACGGTGGTCAGAAACACGCCACCGAGAACGTTTCCGATCAACGCTGGCATCGAGTAGTCAAGCAGCACGGTGGTCCAGGTTTCCGAGCCTGCAGCGGCGAGATAGAACACCTCGATCGAACCGGCAATGACGTGAGTAAAATGGGCCAATCCGATGAGATACGCAAACACGATGATGGCCCAAAATCTCGCCGAGCCGGCAGCGGGCAGAATCCAAACGAGCAGAGCGATCAGCCAACCGGCGAAGATACCACGCAGGACGGTGACGCCGAACGAAGGCTCCATGGCGGTCCGGCCGATCTCTTGAAAGGACGCTTGAACTTCGGGCGCGAAGGTTTGTGTCTTGGCAAGAGCGATTGCGACCAACGCACCGCCGAGCAGATTGCACACCAGGACGACCGACCATACACGAAGCACATTCAAGATCGTCTTGATTGTTCGATCGCGGAGCAGCGGGATGACGACCGTCAGCGTTGTTTCGGTGAACAGTTGCTGCCGACCGAGGATGACGACCAGGAACCCGGCGCTGTATCCGAAGTTGGTGATCAACGGACGCCAAGATTCTTGGGGCAAGCCATGATGCAAAAGCCCCTCGGTGATCAGCGAAAGACTCATCGCCATTCCGGCAGCGATGCCGGACCAAATCAGCGCCGATGTGCTGCGTTCCAGTTCGTGCTCGCCATCGGATCGTACCACGTCGTAAATAGATCTCAGTGACGCACGACTGTCACCGGAGGCGTCAGATTGTCCACTCAGTTTCGATCCATCGTATTGCATCCGTGGAATCCGTCGTTGGTAAGAAGGTTGAGCGGTTCGTTTGTTTGCTCGTGAGAATTTCGACCGCCTAGTTGATATGGGTTCCTTGCAATTGATAGACCAAAGGATACGTGCTAACTGATCAAGATCACCGTCGCATACAGGACGCATCCAATCACAAACGAGCCGAACCGGCTTTCACGCTGGGCGGGCAGCTCTTCCTTGAACGTGTTGAGCAAAATACCGCCCGCCAAGAACGCGGTCAGTCCCGCCGTCAGCAGGTCATGAACCGACGTCACGGTACCGAGGCCCCAGCCAGCCGCCACCGCCAGAACGAGCACCCAGCGGCCGACACGGTGATAGCGATCCGGGTAGTGGCGACGCAGTGCGTCGTCGTTGACCAGAAAATGCAGTCCGATTCCAATCGTGTAGAGCGATAGCTGCGACAAACTCCGGTCTTCGCGGACCAAGACGTAGCCGGTGATCGCGTTGTAGGCCGCAAAGATGGCGACGTGCGACCAGAACAACGTGCTGCTTTCTTCCGCACTTGTTTCGGATCGCTCGGCGTACCAGTCGATCCCGTAGAAAACGACGAGACCCGCCAAGGCGATTGCGTAGATCACATGCGTGACGCCCGACCGATCAAATTGCTCGCTGATCGCTCGCGCGTATTCGGCAAGTTCCGGCAGAAGATGCAACAACGCATAGGAGACCGCGACACCGCCGGCAAGCGAAAGCCAGCGACTGCGCGGCCGAGTGTTCAAGAACTTCAGCTTGCCAGCCGAGGCGTGAACCACCACCAATAGCGTCGTCGCGATTGCCGAAGTCAACAGACGGTTGCTCGACCAGTCGTCAAAGTTTGAATCCCACATGTGTCGTTGGTCCTGCAAATTGCGAACCGATCGGAACGCTGCCAGGGATCACCGGCACGTCGGTTGCATCGTCCAGGATGCAATACGACTTCACAGCACTCTTGCAAAGGATTGACCAATACGATGTCCACTACCCAAGCCACTTCTGACAGAACCGCGGTCGATGATCGCCGAGAGCACGTGAGTCAGGCGAACGACGTGAGTCAGGCGAACGATGAACAATCCTCGTCAAAGATCGTGCTCGGATCGCTCACGCTATTGAGCTGCGTCCTCGTGGTCGCGGCTGACTTCATCGGCTGGGCGATCGTCGAAAAGCACAACCCGATCTCTGAAACGATCAGCAAACTCGCGATCGGCGATTACGCGTGGGTGATGGACTGGGGGCTGAACCTGTTCGCCGCCGGCATCATCGCGGTCGCCGTCGGCATGTTCCGTTGGAACTTCGGAAACAAAAAGTGGAAACTCGCCAGCGGGCTGCTCGTTCTGACTGCGATTTCGATCCTGGTGATCTCCGAATACGATCAATACAGGGGCTTTGACGGCTTCGGTGCCGACGTTCACTACGGCGCGTGTTACGCACTGTTTGGGGTCGTTTTCGTTTCAGCAGCCTGCCTCGGCTTTGACCTCCAGGCGATCGGTCGACGCTACAGTCGCTTGACGTTTGCTTTCGCCGCGTTGTGGTTGATCGGTTGCCCGTTGTTCATGTTCGCCGCACCGGACAGCATCGACGGTGCGGTCGAACGCGGGCTCGCGATCGCTTTGGTCTCCTGGATCGCGATGCTCGGTTGGTTGCTTACACAAGCGCCATCACGCCGAGCAGACTCAAGTAGATGATGATGATGCCGGTCGATTCAAATCCGATGCCCGCCACCCCGCTTTTTTCGCGGTACAACAAACCGCCCAGCAGTAACGCCGTCATCGCGATCGTTGCGGCGATCAACGTCATTTCGCTCGGACCTGATGAACTGGTTGCGGTCGCGGCGGCGTGATAGATCGAACCGTCTCGGTAGGCGATGTCCGACACCGCAGCGAACAGTGTGTCGAAGCAGTTTCCGCCAACGATCCCGCCGACCGCGAGCGTTAACGCGCCGCGACGGATGGCGGCAATCGACGTCACCAATTCGGGCAACGACGTCGCGACGGCGGTCATGAACGCACCGGCCGCGGATTCACCGAGCCAGTTGTGATGGTCCACCATCGTGGAAACAGCCTTCGTGACAACGATGCCGCAAATCACGACGACCAACGCGAACCCGGCAAAACGAAGCCACAAACCCCAGTCTTGCGACGCCGGCGTTTCTTTTTCATCCGGTTGGTCGGTTCGCGTGTGGTCGGTCGAACGTGGCTGCCACATCGGATGTTCCTTGGCTCGTTTGACCATCACCAATCCGGCGAAGTAAATCACGAACATCAATGGCGATACCGGATGGATACCGAAGAAAGCGATCGCGGGTGTCGCCATCGTGATCAACAACAGCGACAAGATGAACACCAACAGAACCGCTTGCAGCATATTGGCCAAGCTCGCCGCCGCGTGTTCCAAATTCGCTTTGCGATACGTTAAGTCGGCGATGGCCAAGAACATCGTTTGGGCGGCGATGCCTCCGATCGCATTGGACAGGGCCATTTGCGGTTTACCATCCACCGCGGCGGTGACCGACGCGGTGATTCCCGGCAGACTCGTCGCCGCTCCCAGCAACGTGGCTCCCACGATCGCTTCGCCCCATCCGGTGCGATCGGCCAACCGGTCGGCCACCGCCGTCATGCGAGTACCGACTGCGGCAATCACCACGGCAGCGATCGCGAATAAGCACCAGGCGGTAATGATGGACAAAGCTTAGCTTCCGTTGAATGGACTATCGGCGAAACCGACTTCCCACGAAGCGCGGCTGCGGTCGAGCAGGCAACTTGCGATCAATGACGCACCTTGCGTGCCGTTTGCTCGCCCCCGAAACAGCCCAGTCAGTGGTCCAACGAATGGCACAGCGATTGCAACCCCGAGCGTTCATTTGAAAACACTGTTTCGAGGAACGATTTCGCCGTCAAAGGGAGACCCGAACGGATGAGTCACTCTCAAAACGGCATGGATGCTTGCCAAAAATGCGCGATCGCGTGCGAGCGATGTCTCAACGCACTGATCGACATGAATTGCGATGACGACTGCCCACACTTCTGTCGCCAGTGCATGGAAACCTGCCACAGCATGGCGGCATAACGATCAACGGTCGTCAGAGGTTGGCGATCCAGTCCGCCACCAAACGCTCATCTTCGAGTGGCATCAAGTGACCGACATCACGCACCCGTGTGAGCCGGCTATCGGGAATGATGCCGATGACATCACGCTCAAGGTTGGCCATCGGAATCACTGGGTCGTCATCGGACGCCAAAACTGAAACGGGCACGTCGATTTGCGAGGCTTCTTTTGCGATCGAGTGCTCCATCCCCTCTCGGAGCCACCAACGCCACGCTTGCCGATGCGACTGCAGGTTCGTCTGGACGGCTAGGTCTCGACGATCCATTGACAGTCGGCTGATTGCCGAATCATCAACCATGTTCTCCGCCGCCGCGGCGCTCGGGTGAGTCGATTCTAACTCGTCCTTTTTTGATTCGGGCATCGGTTCGCAAGTGGCCGGTGAGGGCGCGATCAAACCCAGACGTTGTAGGCCGCTGTGTCGCTGGCTGTCACCGGGTTGCGATGACTGCATCGCCGCCATGTCCATCGCGATCTTGCCGCCCATGGAATGACCGATCAAGACAAATCGTTCGATCCCAAGATGCTTGAGCTGCTGCCAAACCCAAGTCGAATAGCCACGAATGCTTGGGTTAGCGATCATTGGTGATTGCCCGAATCCGGGGAGGTCCAGCGTCACCACTTTCCGATCGGCTGGCAAGCATCGTGCAACATACCTCCAGCTTTCAGAGGAACCGCTGAAATAGTGCAGCAAGACAATCGTTTGCGTCATGAGTTGTTGGCCGCCATCACGCTGTTGCTGTTAACACGGTTTTGCACTGGTCGATCCAGAAGAGAACGTCTTGCGTGTCGTGACGTTCGAGTCCTGACGTATGCCAAAGAAAAAGCAACCGTCATGCCAATTGGGATATGTTTTTTTGAAGACGCTTCGTCGCAATTCCATTTTTGTTCCTGATTGTCGTTCCCCTATCGCAAAGGGATTTCAGCCATTCGCCGGGGGTCGAGCGCAGCGAACACCGCCGGAACAGAAATCATCACGGAACACCGACCCCGAAGGTGTGGTCGTCATCGTTGCCCCCAGGTGCGCTACGCGACCTGGGGCTAATCGAGATATCCCTTCGGGATGAAGACAATCGCAAGCCGAAACCCCAAAGATATAGCGGCCCAGGTCGACCCGGCCAGTACAAAGTAAATCCTTGGTCGAAAGCTTCGCGTATCGGCGAAAGCGTGGTGCTGTTCACCGAAAAGGAGGCGTTGAATCCAAAGCTGAATCGCAAACCAATTGTCGCCTCCGGACGATTCGTAGATAATTTGCTCCGCGATCTCATCGGGAATGAAACCAACTTCGACAACTGACCGGCGATAACACTCATGAATCAACTGACTGAACCCGTTGAAAATGATTCCCCCATCGACCGCCCCGTCGTCGTGGGCGTTGGCGCATCAGCCGGCGGACTCGAAGCGATCGTGCAATTGCTGATCCAATCACCGGTCGATGTGGAGATCAGTTATGTCATCATTCAACACCTCTCGCCGGATCACGACAGTGCGCTCGCGGAGATCCTTGGCAAACGTGTCAAGCTGCCGATTCATCAGGTCACCGAATCGACCAAGGTGCTGCCCAATCACGTTTATGTGATTCCACCGGGAAAGTATTTGTCGATCAAGGATTGCGAGCTGACTCTTTCCGAGCCGCCGGATGCTCGCAACGCTCGCATGGCGGTGGACTACTTCTTTCGATCGCTTGCCGAAGACGCTTGGGAACACGGCATCGGCGTGATCTTGTCGGGCACGGGCAGCGACGGGTCAGCGGGCTTGAAAGAGATCAAAGATCACGGCGGTTTGACCGTTGTGCAAGATCCTGACGAAGCCTCGCACCGCGGGATGCCTCAGGCCGCCGTCAAAGCCGGCGCGGTCGACCTGATCTTGCCGGTCAGCGAGATCGCACCGCGGCTGGTGCGTTATGTCCATCACGCGCGTGAGCATGGACCATTGTCGGCACAAGCGATCGCGTCGATGGAACAAGCCGACCACACGGCGGTCATGGACGTGCTGCGTCAAGTCACCAAACATGACTTTCGCAATTACCGCAACGCCACGCTCGCCCGACGAATTTCACGGCGAATGGGATTGGCCGGACTCGATCAGATTCACGACTACGTCGCGTTGTTGCACGACAACCGTGATGAATTGGAACAGCTTCGGAACGATTTGCTGATCGGTGTGACCCGTTTCTTTCGCGATGCGCGTTCATGGAAGATGTTGCAAGAGAAAGTGATCAAAGACCTGGTCATGAAGGCGGACGAGCGCACGCCGCTACGTTTTTGGTCGGCCGGATGTGCCAGCGGCGAAGAGCCGTACACGCTGGCGATGGTCGTGCTGGAACAAATGAAATTGAGCGACAAACACGTTCCGTTTCAAATCTTTGCTTCGGACGTGTCGGCCGAGTCGTTGGATTTTGCCCGTGAAGGTGTGTATCCCGATTCGATCGCGGCCGACGTCCCGGTCGAACAATTGCGCGAGTACTTTCAGAAAGTCGACGGTGGCTATCGCGTCAGCAAACAACTTCGTGAGCATGTCGTTTTTGCCGAGCAAAACGTGTTGGTGCAGGCCCCGTTTTCCAAGTTGGATTGTATCACGTGCCGCAACTTGCTGATCTATTTGAAACGGCAGGCACAGGAGAACATCTTCTCGGTGTTCCAGTTCGCTTTGAAAACCGGCGGGCATCTTTTCTTGGGTAGCAGCGAATCCGTCGAACGCAGTGCGGACTTGTTTGACACCATCAACGCCAAGCACCGCATCTACCGACGCACCAACGCGAAAGTGTTCCCACCCACGCGTGCCAACGAAGCGGAATCCCCTTCCATTGTGAAGTCCGACCAGCCCAGTTCGCCACCGCCACCGACCGGACGACTCGGGCATCTGGCCTATCGCCAATTGATGCAGGAATTCGAGCAAGGCGTCGCGATCATCGACGAACAGTTCCGGGTGTTGTACGTCGAGGGCCGAGCCGACCTGTACCTGCAACTGCACACCGGTGAGATGTCGGCGGAGCTTCCGGATCTGTTTGCGATCGCTCGCGATGGCGTCAAGTCGCGATTGCGAACGATGATTCGGAAAACTCGACAAGCCAACGATCCGGTGGAAGAAACTTGCCGTGTGCAACGGGACGGTTCCGTGTTTCCCTGCCGCATTCGGATGCGGAAACTGTCTGCCGTGACCGGTCCTGATCGACCGATTCTGATCACATTTCAACCGCTCAGTGTGGAAACGACTCCGGTCCCCGAACGTTTGCTTTCCGGCGATGAAGCGCCGGTGGATCAAGAGGAACTACGGCACGAGTTGCTGACCACGCGAGAGCAACTCAGCACCACGATTGCCCAGCTTGAAACCGCCAACGAGGAATTGAAGGCGTCCAACGAAGAAGCGATGTCGATGAACGAGCAGTTGCAATCGGGCAACGAAGAACTCGAAACGTCGAAAGAGGAACTGCAATCACTCAACGAAGAACTGACGACGCTGAACAATCAGTTGGAATTGAAACTGGAGGAATTGCAGCACACCACCGATGACCTGAACAACCTTCTCACAAGTGCCAGCGTTCCGACGATCTTCCTGGACACGAACCTGCGGCTGCGTCGGTTCACGCCATCTTGCGATGTGCTTTACAACTTCATCGGCACCGACGTTGGTCGACCATTATCGGACATCGTGCAAAAGCACGACGACGATTCTTTGATCGACGATGCCAAGCGGGTGCTGCAAGACTTGGTGCCACTGGATAAGGAATTGATTTGTTCTAACGGCCAGTGTTTCATCCGTCGGATTCTGCCATACCGGACCGAAGACGATCGCATTCAGGGCGTTGTCGTCACCTTTGCCGACGTGACGGAACTTTCAGGTGCCAAGAAAGAACTTTCGCAGAACCTTGCCGTGATGGACAACATCTATCAGTCCGCGCCGGTCGGTTTGGGGTTCCTAACGCAAGATTTAAAATTCGTCCGCATCAATGATGAACTCGCCGAGATCGACGGGGTGTCGGCAGACGATCACATCGGCCGTCACTTGCGAGACATCCTGCCACCCGACTTGGCGGGTGATGTCGTCAAGCTTTATCAGAAAATCATTGACACCGGCGAGCCGCTGCTCAATGTGGAAATCAAGGGCAGGACCAAGGCCAGCGAGTCCGAACGGACTTGGCAAGCCAGCTACATGCCGGTCAAAGGTGACGATGGGAATGTGATTGGCATCAACGTCGTTGTTCAAGATGTGACAGACCGCCAACGCAACGCGAAAGACCTAGCCGAAAGTCGCGACCGTTTGGAGATCGCGTTGACCGGCGGCCGAATGGGAACATGGCACTACCACATCGAAAGCGGTCAGGTTGATTGGTCGAGTCAGATGTACGACTTGTTCGGTGTCAACCGCGAGGAGTTCGTGCCGCGTCGAGACAGCTTCCTCAAACGCGTCCATCCCGACGACCGAGAATACGCCAACGAAGCGATCGACGGACCGCTGCAAAATGGAGGCGAGACGCATCGTTTGGAATGCCGCATCGTTCGCGACAATGACCGTGAAGTCGTCTGGATCGAAAGCCGAGGATTGATTCGTCGCGACGAAGACGGCAAACCAATCAGCATGACCGGTGTGACGATCGACGTGACCGAGCGACATCGCCATGAGGAACGTTTGCAACTTGCCAAAGATTCCGCCGAAGCCGCCAACCGATCTCGCGGCGAGTTTCTGGCAAACATGTCGCATGAAATCCGCACTCCGATGACAGCGATCATTGGCTACGCCGACATGCTGTCGAGCCACTTACGTGATCCGGACAATCTGCAGTGCGTCGAAACGATCCGCCGCAACGGACGGTTCCTGCTGGAGATCATCGACGACATTTTGGACCTGTCGAAAATCGACGCCGGCAAGTTCGAGGTCGAACGAGAACGCATCGCGCCCGAACGCATCATCGCCGATATCGTTTCGTTGATGAACGTGCGAGCCGAGGAGAAGAAGTTGAAATTGGAGGTCGAATTTGAATCGGAATTGCCCAAGTTGATCGAGACCGATGGCAAACGTTTGCGGCAGATTTTGTTGAACCTTGTCGGTAACGCGATCAAGTTCACCGAAGACGGCAAGGTGCGTTTGGTTGCCCGCTACGATCACGACCAGAACCAGTTAGCGTTGTCGGTCGAGGACACCGGCATCGGAATCGACAGCGAGAGTTTGGACAATTTGTTCGAGCCATTCACGCAGGCTGACGGCAGCATCACGCGAACGTTTGGCGGCACCGGCTTGGGGTTGGCCATCAGCCACCGATTGGCCGAAGTGCTGGGCGGAAAGATCGAAGTCGAAAGCAAACCGGGTCAGGGCAGCATGTTCACGCTGGCCATCGACCCCGGCGAGATCGACGGTGTCGAGTTCGCCATGCCCAGCACGGTTCAGGTGGTGTCAAACGCCGACGAGGAAGACGTTCAACTTGATGGCTACTACCTGATCGTCGACGACCGTCGCGACATCCGCTACTTGGCCCAACATTTCATCGAGTCGGCTGGCGGCACGATCAGCACGGCCGGCGACGGCCAAGCCGGCGTTGACGCGATCCAAACCGCCATCGACGAAGGCCGCCCGTTCACGGCCGTTTGCATGGACATGCAAATGCCGATTCTAGACGGTTACGGTGCAGTCCGCGAAATCCGCCGCCGTGGCATCGACGTCCCCATCATCGCCCTGACCGCCAACGCCATGCAGGGCGATCAAGACGATTGCATGGAAGCGGGATGCACGGCGTTCATTAGCAAGCCGATTGATAAGAAGGCGCTGCTATCGAAACTAAAGGAAGTCAGCGGGAAGAAGCATGGGGAAGTTGGGTGAGCGGTAAGGCCAGGTGCCACGACCCCTTAACGCGTCGATTGTTTTAGTAACGGCAGGTAAGACTTCTTGTTTCTCGATCGCTTGTTGCTCGATGACTTGTTGCGCTCGGGGGTTCTTGGATGTTTTGACATTCAGGTTCGATTGTCGTGGCAGTCACGCGTTCACCTTGTTTTTGAGAAGTCAAACAAAACAACGGCCCGCTTCATGGCTAGATTCTGAGCCATCGACTCGAACAGAGATCTTTTTTGGCAGAAATATGTACGATGAAAATTGGAAAGGAAGTTTTTCTATCGATGAGGCAGCACCTGGCCTGATGAAAATCATTGCAACGCAGCAAAATTGGGCAAGCTGCACCATGGCAGACAACACAAACTGGGACGCTGTGAAGCATTGTGGCAACGGCACATTTTCTTATTCGCCAGCATGTAGGCCGTAGCGAGCCATAGCGAGTTACGGCAATTTGCGCAACGCCGTAACTCGCTATGGCTCGCTACGGCCTACTTTGGAGCGGGCTGTTGAAACAAAAGCGTAGTCGCGCAAATCCCGTGCAAATCAAAATGGGTTTTGAAAAATCTTTGTGGGTAATCAACAGCTCTTAGCCTCGTTCACTACGTTTCAACCGGCACACCATTTGCCTTGAACCGATGGCATTACTCATTACCCACACTGGAGCACTGCCGATGTCAATCACACAGCCCACCACTCGCCGCGATTCACACAGTCGATCCTGGCATGGTTTTGAAACCCGTTCGATGCCAGAGGTTCCTTCATGGATCGAAACGCTGGGCCGGTTTGGTCATGCCGCAAAGGGCGTCGTGTACTTCGTCATCGGTTTGTTGGCGTTCAAACTGGCGGTTGGTGCCGGCGGTGAAATTTCTGGATCACGCGACGCGATCCGCGAAATCGGACAACAACCGTTTGGCAAGTTTTTGCTTGGGCTGATGGCCATTGGGTTGCTCGGCTACACGGCCTGGCGATGGGTGCAGGCGGGCAAGGACACCGAAGGTGCCGGGCACGATGCGAAAGGGATCTGCAAACGAACCGGTTACGCGATCAGCGGCTTTGCCTACCTGTCGCTCGGTATCTTTGCGGGATCGTTGGCGTTGGGTCTGGGTGGTTCCTCGGAATCAGGAAACAGTACGACCAGCAGCCTGCTTGAATCATCTTGGGGACGAGTTCTGTTGGGCATCGCCGGAGCCGTGACGATCGGTGTCGCGATTTTCTTTGTTTACAAAGCGTTCAAGGCAAAGTTCATGAGCAATTATGCGATCGCCGAGATGAGTGAGAAGGCTCGCAAAGCAGCCCTGAATGTGGGTCGCATTGGACTGTCCACTCGCGGCGTTGCATTCGCAATCATTGGCGGATTCATCTTGGTGTCCGCCATTCGTGGAACAGCCGATGGCGAGATTGCGGGAATGAGTGACGCGTTGGCCGCGATCGCTTCGCAAACCTACGGCAAGGTGCTCATTGGACTGACGGGATTTGGGTTGATGTGCTATGCCGTTCACATGTTTTTGATGGCTCGCTATCGCAAGTTCAACGTGGCATCATCATGATTGAAAAATGGATCACCGCGTCGCTTCCCCAGTTGGCCATGATCTTGGCGACATCGTTCTTCGTCTATGCAGGCATCTTGATTTACACCCGCATCGCCGGTTTGCGAAGTTTCTCCAAAATGTCATCGGCCGACTTTGCGATGACGATTGCCACGGGGTCACTGTTCGGTGCGACGATCTCATCCCCAACCCCCACGCTGTTCATGGGACTGTTCGCGATTTTCTGCATCTTTGCCGGACAGTGGGCGCTGGCAAGGCTACGAATGCGATCGGACCGCTTTTCACGAGCCGTCGACAATCAACCGTTGTTGTTGATGGCGGGAGGTGAAATTTTGCACGACAATTTACGTCAGTCGAACATGACCGAAAGCGACCTGTTTGGAAAATTGCGAGAAGCGAACGCGATGAATTTTGATCAGGTGAAAGCTGTTGTGTTCGAGACGACCGGCGATGTTTCTGTTATCCATTCAGCGGAAGAACGTGAACTGGACATGCGCATCTTCGCAAATGTCATTGATGCCAACAGGCTGGTTCACCGTCAACAACACGTGGGGAATTCTGTACTCTCTTAAAACCCGGCGGGGTTTGTCTTGGTGGCGTTTGCAATTTGCTGTTTCGTTGGATGGGCGAGCACTTCGATTGTTTCTGCGGTTGGATCGAAATGGATCAGCCGCATATCCGCGAATGCGTTCAACCACGACTCCATCGGCCAGACATTCCAGCGCCTGCGGAACTGGATCGCGTTGCGAACCATCGCGTCGAAGTGATTCAGTGGCGGTTTGCATACCGAATGATGTTGGTGGTATGCGGTGGCACCGACAAAGCCGAATGGCACCTCCGCCGATCGGGCAGCGAACGCAAAGTCGGTGTCTTCCCCGCCGTAACCAGCGAACGACTCATTGAAGCCACCAATACGTGTGAACGTTTGCTTTCGTACCGCGAAACAAAGTGACCAGAACTTCTCGTATTCGGTGGACGCTAGCCGTTGAGCCGACGTCAGTTCTGGTTGCAGCGGATGCTTCACGGCCGAGGATTGCAGGTCTTGCATCGACCAGTCTGCTGCGGCAGCGTTCTTGGGCAAGTAACGCGGGTGGCCCATCCACAATCGGTCCTCGTCCGCGACGGCTGATACTAGATGAGACAACATCGCCGGCGCTGGAATGCAGTCGACGTCCAGAAAAACCATCGTCTTGGAATCACAAAGTTTGGCGGCGTGGTTTCGGGCGCGAGCAAGCGGCAACGATTTGCCGTCGCCGTCTACACGACTGGTGATTACCTTGATAGAACCGGCACGTTCCGGTGGCTCGACATCCTGATCCATGCCGACAATGATCCAGCGATCCGGTTTCTGTTCCGATTGCTGCCATCCCTTCCACTGATTTAGCAGATGCGTTTTGCGGCCGCGAACAATCGTCAGTGCACTGACACTCATAACGAGATCTCCGCGGGTGTCCGCCGCTGTTCCAAGGACCAGCATGCAACGTCGTTGATGTGCTTTGCCGCCTGTTGTGCTCCGTCGTTTGCGAAAACTTCGTCCCACCGCGTAACGTTAATCTGCTTCGCTTCGACAATCAACGAAGGCCAAGCATCATCGCTGGGCCAACGGTCCAAGCCGATGGCCAGTCCTTCCCGCTGAAGCACTTCGGCTTTGCGAACTTGTTCGTCGAACGGTCGTGATTCCGCAACCGCAATGAACGGACGTCGGCGCGATCCCAATTCCATCACGCTGTTGTGACCGGCGGCGGTAACGACAACTTCAGCGTTGTCGGTGTAGGTAGAAACATCGTCCACCCAACCAAGGTAGTGAAGGTTGGAAGGATCACGATCACGATCCGTGTCAGCTTCTTTGCCTAGAACCAGCAATCGATGCGAGGGAAGAAGCTCTGCGGCCCGACGCAGACGCTCGTGAACTTCTTCGTCGCCACCGCGGCCGAACAGGAACACGATATCCTTTGTGGATCGTGCCAAGGGTTCGCAAGAAGCACGTGGTGCCACATCCACTTCGTTTGTGCTGCGACAAAACCCATTCAGGTAAACCGTCTTGTTCCGAACCCATGGCGGCGTCCTCTCGTCCTCCATCATTTTTGGGAACGGAGCCAGCAGCGAATGAGCGGCCGCGTAAGCGCTCGCGTGGGCCGCATCGTTGCGATCACCATGTTGTCGCATCACGACTTGCGGGACACCGGACAAACGAGTCAGCATCGAAATTTCAGCACTGACATCTACAACCATCACGTCCGGACGTTTGTCGGCCAACCAAGCCGTGTAATTCGCAACTCGCGAGGCAACGTTGTCGGACCACAGCGGCGCAAAATGCAAGGCCGGAACGTTGGACGCTGCGCGCAATCCATCCTCGTTCAACCCGTCGTTGTCGCACGGCAAGTCGATCACTTCCCCGAGTGTTGGCCCGGACCACTGCAGTCCGCCGGATCGGCTGGTGACGACGGTGGCCATGACAGTCAGATGTTCCAAGATCGCTTCGGTACGATGCTTGTGTCCTCTGCCGTGATAGTGAACGTAGAATCCGACATGTGGCATCCTCACGCCGCGACCTCAACTTGGCTGTTTCGATAAAGCAACTCGTACTGATCGACCATTTGATCCCACCCGAACCGACGCTGGGCCACATGACGGCACTGCAACGCAGAAACCGAAACGCATTGTTTAGTCGCGTCCGCCAACGCATGGATGTTGCCCGGTTCCGCGAGTCGGCCGGTGGAATCATCAATGATTTCGGGAAGGGCACCGCGAGCGAACCCGGCGACGGGAGTGCCGCAGGCGAGTGCTTCCGTCACGACCAACCCGAACGGTTCGTCCCAACAGGGCGTCACCATCGCCACCGATGCTCGGCCGATAAGTTCGCAAAGCTGACCATGATCTTTGTGGCCAAGATAGGAAGCCTGTTGGTTGAGGCGCGGTACGATTTGTTGGTTGAAGTATTCTGCGTCGGCGATCGGGCCAACGATGTCGATCGGTAGCCCGGCGAGTCGCGCGGCGTCGAGTGCCATGTGAGTTCCCTTGTCGGGCAGGATTCGCCCAAAACAGATGGCCCGGCGTTGTCTGGAATTTTGTTGGCTGGAATTTTGTTGTCCGGGTTTTTGTGGTCTGGGTTTTTGACAACCACTGTTCCAAAACTGCGTGTCGATTCCGTTGTACACCACCGTTTGCTCCGACACGTAGGGCCGCCAAGCACCCGCGTTGGCGTGTGAGATATTGACGAAGTTGCCGCATTGGGTGTCGGCTCGGTTCGTCAATTCTTCCAACATTCTTGGCAACGGCGGTGCGTGCAGCGTCGTCAACATCGGCGTCGGCAACACGCTGGCAAAACGAAGCGGAATGGGGCTGAGCGAGTGATTGTGAATGACATCGAAATCTTGATTGCCAAGTCCCACGAACAGGTCTGCGTAGGAATCATCCTCCACCTTTTCAATCCATTCATGGTGAACATGGCCCAGCCGACGACGACTTTCGTTCACCGTGGCACGCTGGACGATTGGTGTGATCGGCAACGTCGAATCTGAATCACCCGATGCAAACAGCGTGACGTCGTGACCGCGGTTTATCAGGTAACGCACAAACGAATGCGTGAACGCTTCCAGACCACCCGCGAAGGGTTTCGCGATGGGGTGCTTCAAGTGTCCGATTATGCCGATTTTCATCCGTTCATCTCCGTTGCCAAATTATGGAAAGCCGTTCCATCGGGTTGCGTTCAGTCCGTTTGATCCAGTGCCAAGCAACGTGTGTGCCAGTTTGATGTTTCAAATAAACAAACAAGTACGAATCGATTTTTCATGCGTCAACGAAAACCAGCCAGACGAAGCATCGCTCGCCTGGCTGGTTGCACTCGATAGGGTTCGTCTTGATCGCTAGAAGCTGCGGCAATACGACGGTTACTCGGTCACCTGTTTCGCAGCCGAACCATCCGAGAAGGTATTGAAACGTTGCGACAGGTCATCAACTTGGCGTCGCAAATCATCAAAATCGCGGCGGAATTGATTCATGTTCATGGACCCGCGATTACGCATCATGCCGTCCCAAATGGGCCGCGCGGATCGGTAAAGTTCATCCTGCATCGTTGCCGATCCCAAAGTCGCATTGGCACGTTGCTGTTGCCCGTTGCGGGTGTAGTCCATGACCAATGGATCGCCTGCGTTCATCTGGCCGACTCGATTGACGAAGTCTTCAGAACTGGTCGCATCCTGATCGTTCACGCGGTTGATGATGTCGCCGGTGCGGATTCCCGCTTGCTCAGCGGCACTGCCGGGTTGAACGGCGGAAACTTGCACGCCCGACGGCGTATCCGACAACGCAACGCCCAGGACTGGACGTTGATTGATCGCAAGTCCGTTTCGATTTCGGTTGGCCGTGCGTGGACCGTAAACTTGATCTTCGTAGACCGAATTACCTGCTTCGTCGCGATAGAAGAATCGCCCATCGTTTCCGCGAAACCAGGGTTGGTCGGGACCAGGTCGAGTGATTTGACTGCCTGCTTGTGGTTGGCTTTGCGATTCACCACCGGCATAGCCGTTGGTTTCCGCGTTCGGCTCGCCCGCCCAGTCGGGGCCGTTGCCCGGACTCAATCGGTCACGTACGGAATCTTGCGCCGTGGCGGTTGAGGCAACAAAGCAGAGGGTGAGCGACGCCAAGGCTGCTGTTGAAAGAAGCTTTCGCAGGCTGCGCCGATGAGTTTTGATTGGTTGGTAAGTCATACTGTTTCCTTTCTGATTTGGAATCTTAGAACGACCTCATGCGATGCGGAGGTTTTTTAACGTTCGTGAGTTGATGAACCGAAACTGCAAGTCGGATGCCAAGTCATTCAGGCGAATGCTGCCCAGAGTTTTCGGTAGCCATGCTTTCGGTAGCCATGCTTTCGGTCGCCATGCTTTCGGTCGCCATGGTTTCGGTCGCCATTGGAATCGACGCGGACCTTTCAACGGTTGGGATCACGGCACCGGCACGGTGAAGTCGCCGATTGGATTGATTGATGAAGGCGATCATTCTCGCCAGACGCTGTATCAATGCGCGGAATGGGGTCAAACCGCGGAATGGGTGGGAGCGGACGTGATCGGAACTGCGATGCGTGTGCTTGGTCGGTGCGGAAGTTGCTGACATGGTTGACTTTCAGTTGCGTGAAAACGGGGCAGTCTGTTTGTTTTCAGTGCCCTGCATCTTCCGAACCAATCTTCCGAACCAATCGCAAAGAAAGAAGCCGCCCATCGTTTTGTCTTTTCCAACGAATTCAAAAAACAGCCGAGATCCATTTGGGTATTGGGCGATCTTGGCCGTTGCCGTGCCATTGGCTGCGACCGTTGGGTGCTTTTCGATCACGCTCTTCACCGATCGAACCCTGTTGATGTGGTACGGTCCCACGTCGTCGGCGGCCTCGGTTTCGGCCGGCAATCTGTACTGGGCGGTCGCTTGCATTCCCGTGACCACGATGGGGTTCATCACGCCGTTGGTCGCGTTGGCGATGGGCAGGCAACGCCGACGCGGGGCGGCGACGCGGCGAGTTTGGGCATTGGTGTGGCAATGCGTTTGGTTGACGCTTGCGTGCTTACCAGCGTTGCTGCTGATTGGGGTTTTTAGCTCCAATCTTTTCGCCGCGTTCGGGCACGAGCCGCAACTCGCTCGCCAAGAAGCTCAGTACTTTCGCACTTTGTTGTTGGTCGCGCCGGCGTCCATGTTGGAAGCCGGTTTGACCGCGTTCTTTGTCGGTCGACGAATCACGCGGCCGATCTTGCGAACCAATGTTGCATCGTCAGCCATCAACGTGCTGCTCGATTTCTGGTTGATCTTTGGCGGACTGGGCGTTCCTGCAATGGGCGTGTTCGGAGCGGCGTTTGCGACAACGTTGGCAATGTGGTTCAAGGTTGTGGTCTTTGTCATGCTATTGATCCGCGTGAAGTCTTTCCGTCGCAACTTCGCTGCTGCGTGGAAGCCAGATCGGACGATCATTCGCGAAATTGTCGTTCCGGGGTCCGCGCTGGGACTTCAGCAACTGATCCGATCAAGCTTGTTCAGTTTTATCCTGCTGGTGATCGGATCCGCGTCGGTGGCAGGCTTGGCGGCGACCTCGGCGGCGCTCAGTCTTTATCAATTGCTCTCCATTCCCGCGATCGGATTGGCAACCGCAGTCACGGTCGTGACCGGGCAAGCCTATTCGTCCGGTGGAATTCGATTGGCCCGCGTCGTGATCGGTCGAGCACTGGTGGTTGGGATGTTCGTTGCGATCATGGTCGCGGGATCCTTGGTGGTGTTTCCAAATGCCTTGCTGCAGATCCAACTTGGCGGTTTGGAACCCAACGAGCGCGACAGCATTCAACCGCTCGCGATCACGCTGCTTGGTTACGCCGCTGTTTATGGATTGGCGGACATCGCCGGTTTGGTGCTGGGGGCATGCATCAAGGGAATCGGTCGCACGTTCATCATTTTGGTCGCGACTGCGGTTCCCGGTTTGGTTTGCGTCGCCGGCGGTTGGTTGCTTGAACCAACGGGCGAAGCTGCGGTGACGCATTGGTGGCTGACTTTGGCCGTGTGGGCGGCGCTGCAAGCATCCATCATCGGCGCGAGTTTGCTGCGGATCAGCCGAGACCCTGGCGTCGCATCGGTGAGTCAACGGCACAAGGCTTGCTAACGTGCTAACGGGAGCTTGCTAACGGGAGTCTGTCAATAAATAGAAAACAGATCCACTACGAAGAAGAAAGCCCATGCCATGAACGTTTCCACCCCACCGCAAACCATCCGCCCGCTATCGACGCGAATTGGCTGCGTTGTCAAAGCATTTTTGCGTCAACCAGTTCAGGTTGCCACGGTGGTGCCAAGTTCCAGCAAGTTGATTGGAGCGATCGCCAATCGTGATTGTGTTCGCAAAGCATCCACAGTGGTTGAACTGGGACCGGGTGCGGGTGGAACGACCGCCGGACTGTTGGCGAACATGCGCCCCGAATCGACTTTGTTGGCAATCGAAAAGACGCAAGCGTTCGATCAAGTGCTTCAGGAAATTGCAGATCCACGACTGCGAATTGAGTACGCCGACGCCATGCGAATGCTGGAATTCTTGCAAGACCACGAACTTGGGTTGGTCGACGTAGTGGTCTCGGGCATCCCGTTCAGTACTTTGCCCGAACAGGTGGGGAAACGAATTTCGCAATCCGTTCACGAAGCCCTACGCCCCGGCGGCACGTTCATTGCATATCAAGTTCACAACGATGTCGAACGGTACACGCGACCCTTGTTCGGCCCCTCTAAAACCAACGGTGTGCTTTGGAACCTGCCGCCACTGACGGTCTATTCGTGGGTGAAGGTCGACATCGACGATCAGGCGATCGCCAAGACGTGAACACCAATCCGCTCTGCACGAGTCACGATTCAATTCTAATAAAAAAAAATAATCCAATGCGTCAAACAACCCACCAAGTCATCGTCCTGTATTTTTTGATGGCTGCGTTTGCAGCCGTCTCTCTGGTCGGCCAAGAACCAGCACCACAATCGTCTGAAAAGCCGGACGGAAAACCCGGCGCGATCAGTGAATGGGGATTGTCAGGCATTGTCTGGAGCGAAGCCAACTTGGTTCGCAAGCTAGCGGTGGAGACGGCTCAGTCGGATCCATCGCTGACGCCGAAGCAGGTCGAGGAACTCGAAAAGGTTGCTTCGGGAGCGGAAACGTTGGTCGAGTCGATGGAACGATTCGGTTGGCGACGACTGCGGCGTGGCTTAGGTCCCAGTGGCTCTTCGCAAACCACCGACAGCTCACTCGATGACGATTCACTCGGCGAAACAGACCTGCCCGATCCGCAACAAGTCGGCCGGCAGCTTGCGGATTCGATGGGATTGGAAACGGACCCGAAGGAGATCACCAATCTCAATCCAGCACGCGATCCGGCCATCGTGTCGCGCTACGACACCGAAACACCGATCGGCCACGACGATCCTGGCATCGACGACGAACGAACGGCCAACCGCTTGCGAATTGACATCGACCACTATCGCGTCGACGACTACATCGACGAGACACCCCAGGAAGCACGCAACCTTGCCGACGCTCGTGAAGACGGTGTGGAGGGTGCCATTGCTGCGGCCGATCCCGAAGGCATCGCCGGTCCTACCGCCGGCTACATCAGTCGCCGCGAGGTGCAAACTCGATCGACGACGTTGCCCTATTCGCAGGATTCAATCTATGACGCCGACGACTATGATCCCGATGTCGATTATGACGTCGAGCATCCGTTGACCGAGCGAAAAATGAATCGCGAGGCGTCTGAAATGCTCGACGGTGACGATGACATTTCGGTTCGCAACCCGGCGATCGCGGCCGAGGGCGAAGACGAATTGCTGGCGGCAATGGAGCGTGGCGGCACGGCCAGACCAGATTGGGATCCTGCCACCACCGCCATCGAAGGCAACCCGACAGACCGCGATCACGATGCTTCGATGCCGCGTTACAACGTGACGCCCGACGCTCGCCCCGCCGATGCGGATTGGGTCCAGTTGCATTTGGAACTCAACGAGGCGAGGTGGTTTGCGGCTCGCGATCAAGGGTTGAGTTATCAAGCGGTCCGATCAGCTCAATCGCGTTTGATGACCACCGTCGAATCAGTGCGTCGTGCCAGCGACAGTCGGCGTCTGCGAAATTTGTTGGGAATGAATTGATGTCGATCGTCACCGAACAGGAATCCTGCGGTCAAGCATTGGAAACACCCGACGGCCGGCGGCTTGCACTTCGCTGCGAAGGCGATGCGGACGTGCCGTTAGCCTTTGTGGTTGTTCATGGCCTTGGCGAACACATCGGATGCTATGGCGACTTCATCAACAGAATGGTTGCGGCGGGTCGAGGCGTGTTGATCTATGACCAACACGGCCATGGCGAGAGTCCCGGACGTCGCGGTGACGCTCCCAGTTTCGACACGTTGATCGACGACATCGCGGTTGCGTTGGAATATGCCGCCAAACATTTTCGCGGTGCCGAGATCGTGCTTCTTGGACACAGCATGGGTGGCAACTTGGTCCTGAACCATCTACTCGATCGTGACCACGAATACGTTCACCGGGCGATCGTCACCAACCCGATGATCCTGCCACCGAATCCGCCGACGCCCCCACAGGCCTTTGCCGCGTGGCTGACCGGCAAACTCATTCCGCACCTTCGAGTCTCCGCGTCAGTCGAACCAGAACAACTGACTCGCGATGCCGGCGTTCAAAACATCATCGCCGACGATGAACTGACGCACGAGAAGCTAGCGGTTGGCATCGGAGCTCAATTGATCAATCAAGGACTTTGGCTCAGCGAACATGCCGATCATTTGAGCGTCAAACTTCTCGTCTTGATGGGCGACCAGGATGAGCTTTGCGATCACGACACGACCAACGAATTGATCGCCAAAGCGGGCAAGCAATGTCAACAACAAGTCTTCCCCGGCCTCCGTCACTCCTTGTTGATCGAACGAGATCGCCAACAGGTCTACAACGCCATTCACGGTTGGCTCGAATCCACTTCCGATCATGCGTTAAAGTAGGAGCATCGATCGAGACTCTTCACCGATCACTCCGGCTGCATGGAAACCATTATCGAAACGCATCGCGGGTCAGAGACCGCGCGCCGAAAAGACGCCAATCAAACGCTGTTGTTGATCGAGATCGGTATCGTTGTCGCTGGCGAGCTTGATTCGATCGACCAGCGGTCGCTACGTGACGCGGTGGAATCATTGCGATCGAACCTGCAGCGGTCGCACCAATCCGCTGGACTAACGTTTCGATTTGTTCAAGTGCAACGGCGTGAGATGGTTTTGGGGACGCGAGTCGAGCCAAGCGTGTTGCTGCGACGGGCGCAAGAAGAACGTGATGCGAAGGGTTGGGATTTCGCGTTCGTGGTGACGGCCGCCGAATTGCTTGGCAAGTATTCCTCGTCCACTTGCTACGCCGCGCTCAGTCGCCCGCTCGACGCGGCGGTGTTTTCGACTTCGCTGATCGATCCGCATGCCATCGGTGAAAAAATCGAGTCTTCGCAACGAATCAAGCGTCTGACCGAACGATTGCATCGCTTAATGCTCCACGCCATCGGCCATCTTTCGGGGTTGTCGCAAACGGATGCCAACGACCGGATCATGTCGCGGCCGACGGCAATCGCGGATCTGGACACCGCTGCCAGTTTCAGTGACACCGAGCAAACGAAGATTCAGCGTGCGTTGATCGAGACTGCTGACCAGCGTTTGGAAGAACAAAACGGGGACGCGGGAAACGAGCTGTCGTTTTTGATGCGAGCCGCTTGGATCAACCGGCATGAGATCGCCGAAGCCGTCCGCGCGGCTCGCCCGTGGCAATTTCCACTGCGGTTGCCTGGTTTGACGATCGCTTCGGTGTCAACGCTGTTGATCTTGTTGATGACCGCCGAAGCATGGGATTTGGCTTTGTCGCAAAGCACAACGTCCGTGATCGTGCTGGGCATTCTTGTCGCAATCACGACGACCATTTTTGTGGCTATCCGGCAACAGTTGTTGATTCGCCGTCGACGCAATCGCAGCGAGCAAAACGTCGTGACCGCCTTGTCCGCAATTTTGATCGTTGCCGGTGGAATGGCAACGACCTGGGTTTGTTTGGCAGCGGCAGGAATGTTGGTGGTGACCGCACTTTTTTCGTCGAACTTGATCGCGGGTTGGGCGGCATCGAGCGACCTGGACGCCGTCAACGTCGGTCTGAGTAGCCGGTGGATGATGAGCTGCTTTTGCAGTTCGCTGGGGATTTTGATCGGTGCCTTGGGAGCAAGCTTTGAATCGCAGAACTATTTTCAGCACGTGATCTTCGTGGACGAAGAGTTGTGATTTTGTGTCATTCTCCGTCAGCAAATGCCAGATCCCTCGGCTCTGGAACAACGTTTGCGGTTTCGTTCCAACTGTCCGGATCCACCATGCAAAGCCACCCAGCAAAGAGAATCAAATGACTCGCACTTTGAATGACCAGCACGAAGAAACCTACCAGCAGTTCAAAGACCTGGTGAACATGCAGCCGCAGGAACTCGCCGATTGGCTCGAGACGGATGAATCCAAATCCGTCGGGTACGTGCGCGATGGCGAAGACGAATCAGTCGGCCATCAATCGGGCGAGTCGATCGTTCAGATCAAACGGACCAACAAAGCCGACTTAACCGATCAACAGATCGAACACATGAACAAAGTCTGCCATTACATCAAACGACACACCGCCCAGCGACCGGAAGGCGACATCGCCGAAACCGATTGGTGTTACAGCTTGAAAAACTGGGGACACGATCCCACGAAATGATTTCAAAACCCAACGCAATTCCCCCAACGCCGTTTCTTCAACCAGAATCGAGTCATCCCATGCTCCGCATCCACATTACCCTGTTCTTTGTTCTCTGCTTTGCATCGGGGCGTTCGATCGGAAACGAACCGGTCGACGACAAAGAAATGATTCGCAACGTCGAATCAGCGATCGCTGAACAAACCAATGCCTTTCGCGCTCAAAACGGGCTGGAACCGGTGTCGATCGACGAAGACTTGAACCAAGCCGCTGCCAAGTTCGCTCGGTTCATGGCCGAAACCGGAAAGTACGGGCACCGCGCCGACGGACGAACACCGGCTGCCCGTGCCAAAGCAGCGGGCTACCGATACTGCGTCGTCCGTGAAAACATTGCCTATCGCACCAACACGGGCGAAGTGAGTTCCGACGGTTTGATCGAAACGTTCGTGCAAGGTTGGATCGACTCGCCACCGCATCGTGAAAACATGCTCGCCGACTACGTCCTTGATACTGGCGTGGCCGTCGCGACCACTGATGGCGTCACCTACTATGCCGTGCAATTGTTCGGTCGGCCGAAGTCTGCGGCGATTGAATTGGAAGTGACCAACCGGTCAAGCGAAGCGAAGACGCTTGAGATTTTGGCCAACGACAGCGAAGACACCGTCGAGCTTCCGCCGCGAGGAGTCATTCGCATGAAACGCTGCTTCCCAACCACCCTCCAAATGCAGGAAAGCGAAACAGAGTTCTCAATCACGGAATCAACCCGATTGGTGATCACCGACGACGGCCTGCAAAAGATCTCGCAACAAGCCCCATAAGGCTCGGCACACGATTCGCTGCTGTGTTCACAAAGAGTTACCTTTCTTTCATCCAAAGGAGCGAAACATGACTGACAAACAGCTACGTGGAAAACGCATTGCATTCTTGGCAACCGACGGATTTGAACAAATTGAACTAACGCAGCCCTGGGAAGCGATCCGCGACGCCGGAGCCGAAGTGGTTTTGGTGTCGCCGAAGGATGGCGAGATTCAAGGAATGAACCACGACGAAAAAGCCGACACGTTCTCGGTGGACTTGAACGTCAATTCGGCGTCGGCCGAAAACTTCGACGGCTTGGTTCTGCCAGGCGGCGTCGCGAATCCCGATTCCCTGCGGACCTGTGAAGACTCGGTAAGTTTCGTGCGAGACTTTTTCAAACAGCACAAGCCCGTGGCCGCGATTTGTCACGGCCCTTGGACGTTGATCGAAGCCGACGTTGTCCATGGACGCCGAGTCACGTCTTGGCCAAGTTTGAAAACCGACTTGAAGAACGCGGGAGCCGAGTGGGTCAATGAGTCGTGTGTTTGCGACCAAGGACTGGTCACCAGTCGAAACCCCGACGACCTGGACGCGTTTTGCGCAAAGGCGATCGAAGAATTCGCTGAAGGGAAGCACGCGGAGCAGACCGCCGCAGGCTGAGAACAAGGGTGAATCGTGAACGAGCTTGTGCAAGTACTCTTGCTAACCACCATGGCCGGTGCGGCAATACCGATCGGTGGCGCGATCGCGATGATCGAGAAGATTTCGCCACAGTGGATCGGCTATCAGCATTTATCCGCGTACCCGAAAGTCGTCGGCTTCATCATGCTCTTCGCCGCCAGTGGCATCCTCTATCTCACCTTTCAAGACCTTGCCCCTCAATCCAAAAGCGGCAATCAAAGGGCACCTGCCGTCGCTTCCGTTCTGGGGTTCTTGCTCGGTGTCATCGGCCAGGTTTTGCTCGACGGATGGCGTCGTGGACGAGGTGACGAGTCCCCCGGCGCTTTCCCGTGCCAGGACTCGTGACCTCATCCACCACTAAACCACACTTCCCCAACCCCCGAGAGACAATCATGACATTTGCAGAACCGACCTTTGAAACCGATCTGGACACCGAGGGCTTCACGCCAACCGAGCGTGAGCAAGAAGCCATTGCGGCCGAGTGTGACCGTATCCGCCAACTCATCGAAGAATTCCCGACGCAGATCCTGCACATCAACGTCGAATACAACTCCAACAGCGAAGAGTACGAGATCAAACTTGCGTTGGTGCTGCCCGGCCAAACGTTTGCCACCGGCGACGTCAGCGAATCGTGGGAGCAGAGTCTCGAAAAAAGCGTTCAAAAGATGATCCGCCGCATTGAACATTACAAGGCAACCATGTCCGGCGAACCGGAACAAGCTCGCATGGCCGCAGGCACGACGATGGAAGTCGAACCAAATCGGCGGATGGATGGAAAGCAAGTTGCCAAGGCGGTTGAGCAAGGCAACTACTTGGAATTTCGCAAGGCGATGTATCCGATCGAAGAGAGTTTGCGAGAGCGAGTTGGCCGCTGGTTGCAGCGTTACCCGCAAATTCAAGCCAAGATCGGAAATCGCTTCACCATCGCCGACATCGTCGAAGAAACGTTCATCATGGCGTTCGACAACTTCAACGATTGGCAACCCGAAATGTTGTTCGGCCAATGGGTGGAGACGCTTATTGACCCTGCCATGAAGGCGATCGCACGTGACCCCGAAGGCGAGTTGGAAGCGATCAGCTTTCAACAAACCTGGAATGAGGTGTAGAAGCTGAGAACCGCCGTTCGCCGCTCAGCCTAGGTCTGTCATTGCTCACGCTATCGCTAGAAGAACCTTCATGAGTACGTCTGCCAAATCTTACGCCATGACATCGCAACAACTCTTTCGAGCGTTGGCGGCGTTCGTTCTACTGGCATGCGTTTCCGATTCCGCTTGCGCTCAATCGCTGCTTTCGTCCGGCGATAGTCATCCCGATGGTGGACGGCCCAAGTCGACGCAAGTTGGTTTCTTTGAATTGATGGAATCCGGCGGCGATGCGATGCTGGATCTGTTTCAACCTGAACACCAGAAGTTCACCGCCGAGTCGCCCGAGTACGATTCACAGGCGAGTCCGCGTGACGCCTTGATGACGTTCGTTGAAGCAATGAACCACGTCGCCCAAGGTCGGCGAGAACCGTTGGATCGGGCACTCGGTGTCCTTCCTGCTGGTACGAACAATCCCGAGCAAGTTGCAACCGATTTGCTGCACGTCTTTGATCGACTGCCAGAGATCAGCCCAGGAACGATTCCCGGCGAGAAGATGGTCGCCGACCAAAAAATCACGCGTTTTGAGTTGTTCCCACGCGGAATCGCGAGCGATTGGGCGTACAAAGCCATTGGCAGTGCTCCCCAAGGCAGCATCGTGTTGGTGGAAAATGGCGACCAGTGGAACTTCAGTGAGAAGACCGCGAGCGGGGCGGCCGATCTGCTTGATAGTTTGAAAGCCATTCCGCCACGTAAACGCATTGAGCGGAAAGGCGATCTGTTTTTGAGCGTCGTCGAACCGACCTATCGCAAGACATCGGCAGTGGATTGGTTACTGGCAATCGTTTGGACGGTTGCGGGGATCGCTGTCGCTTGGCTTGTCTACAAGGGCGTCACTAAGTTGATTGCCAAACGTGAAAGCGATGGTGACAACTTCATCACGCCAATTTTAAGCAGCTTGATGATCCCGGCCGTGATCCTGCTAATCGTTCTGGGGGCGGCGATCGGTTCGGCCAAAATCTATATGCACCCGGCGTTGTCGGCGTTCCGTTGGAACTTGATCGAAGCCGCCATGGTGCTGGCAGGTGTCTATCTGATCGTGTCACTGATCGAGTTGCTTTGCTTGGGCGTCCGCCGTACTTTCTATGGCGATGATGATCCGTATGCCAAAATGATGTCGCTGGTCGTTCGGCGTGGCTTGCGAGTCTTTGCCACCGTGGTCTTGCTGTTGTTCGTCTTTCAAAATGTTTTCAAGTGGAACGTGACCGCTCTGATTGGTGGGTTCAGCATCATTGCGCTGGCGTTGTCGCTGGCGGCACAGGACGCGGTGAAGAACTTGTTCGGAGCGCTGACGATTTTCGCCAGCCGTCCGTTTATCAAAGGTGACTGGATCAAGTTCGCGGGCGAAATTGGTCAAGTCGAAGACGTCAGTTTGCAGGTCACACGAGTGCGGTTGTTGTCCGGCGAAGTCTTGTCCGTGCCCAACATGAAGTTCATCGACGACACGGTAGAAAACATGTCAATGCGAAAGTATTTGCGGCGGATCATGGATGTGCAGATCACCTACGACACGCCCGCCCACAAGGTTAACGAAGCGATCGATATCCTGAACGATATTCTTAACAGCGACCCGATCGTCAGCGACGGACAAGCCGATCTGGATGCTCACCCGCCACAGGTTTGGTTCGAGGAATTTGGATCGCACTATCTAAATATACGCGCTGACTATTGGTACATGATGGACGAAGATTCCACCTCACCGCAGCGTGACACCGAGCGAGGTTGGTTCAGCTATCTCGACCATGCCACGATCGTTAACACGATGTTGCTGGAACGTTTCAATGACGCCGGAATCGACTTTGCTTTTCCTACTCAATCGATTCGACTGTCCAACGAAATGGGTGAAGCATTGGTGAGTTAATGAGTGGCACAGCATGTGCATTTGGTTTAGGTATCTCCGCCAGCGAGCGCTGGACCAACGGAACACTCATTACTTATGCACAAGGAACACAACCATGGCAACTCAAACTGCCCGCAACACCACCGCTAGCAACACTCGTCACAACACCAAACACACCAACCGCGAAACCGTCGTCGGTGTCTTCCACTCGCACGCCGAAGCTCAAAAGGCTGTCCGCGATTTGAAGAACGCCGGCTTCACCGAAGAACAAATCGGCATCGCCGCCAAGGACCACGATGGCAGCTACGGCAAGCAAACGAAAACCGAAGGCAATCACGCCGCCGAAGGTGCCACCGCGGGTGCCGTGGGCGGACTCGGCGCGGGAGCATTGTGGGGACTCGGCATCGTCGCTGGTGCGCTACCCGCGGTTGGCCCCGTGATCGCTGGCGGAGCACTCGCCGCGGTCGCTGCCAGTGCCGCCGGAACCGCCGCGGCTGGCGGATTGATCGGTGCTCTTGTCGGTTTGGGCATCCCTGAAGAAGAAGCTGAATACTACGAAAGCGAATTCAACCGTGGCCGCACTGTGGTGACCGTTAAGGCGGGCAAGGACAAGTACCACAAGGCAAGCTGCATTCTGGATGACAGCAACTCGTACGATTACGACCGCCGCGAAAGCGACCATGCCAGCAACCCCAAGGCAAAGCAACGCGTCAACACTGACGGCAAGATGGTCGCTCGCAAGGAAGTCTTGGACGTTGACAAGACGACCGATCACCACGCCGGATCAGCCACGGTTCGCAAGGAAGTCACCAGCGACACCAAGCACGTCGAAGTGCCCGTCAAGCGAGAAGAATTGGTTGTCGAACGCACTGATATGGACGGCCGAGCCGCTGGCCCGATCACCGGCCGCGACACCGACGAAGAACGCATCACGTTGAAGGAAGAAGAGGTCGACGTGAACAAGCGAACCGTCGCCAAAGAAGGCGTCAAGGTCGGCAAGCGAACCGTCACCGATCACGAAACCGTCCAGGCGAACGTGAAGGAAGAGAACATCGTCGTTGACCGCGACGGTTCATCGAACAAGAAGAACTGATGATTCTGTTGAACGTACATGTTGCACCTCACCCCTTCCTGAGAGGCCAGTACGATGAAAACGACTCTCATTATGCTGACCTTTGCGCTAGGTCTAGCGCTGGCTGGATGCAACGACAGCGTTTATGACGAGCAAGCCGATGCCGTCCGCAACCGAGCAGACGCGATAGCCGACAACGTCGAAGAACGTGGCGATGCGATTGAAGAACGGAGCGAAACGCTGGCGGACGAAATCGAAGACGCCGGCGAACGTCGCGCTGATCAACTCGAAGCGATGGACGACCACGGCGTTGTCAATGAAGTTAAGTAGGACGCTTGACAATAACTTAAGCGATCCGATGGGCCGCACCACAAGGTAGCGGCCCATTTTTGCGTTAAAGCAATCGAATCAAACCGCTAGAAGACGATTCCCAAGCTAGCCATTTTCCATCGCCTTGGGGCCAAGTTGGGATACAGAACCCAGACCGGGGAAACGGTCAGCACCGTCAACACCCACAGTGTGATTGCCGTTAACCAGGGACTGATTTGGGTGCTGAACGCGCCAGCATAGATCGCGTACAAATTCCAATAAGACGGAAAGCCGCGAAACACGCCGCGTGATTCATCTTTGGCGTGTTGATGCGCGAACCCCAGCAGACTGGCGACCATGGCAAACGTCACCGTGAACCCAAGTCCCGCGGGCATCCACTGCATTCGCCAAATCAACATCAACGGAATGAATGCGAATGTCAGGTAGTCGAGCAAGTCGTCGATCACTCGCCCGTCAATGCTGCCCGCGTTCTGCTTGACATCAAACCGCCGAGCGAGCGGTCCATCGACGGCGTCAATCAATGTTGCAAGCAGTAGGTATGCAAACACGATTCGCGGATCGCAATCGGGCTGAACCAGCTCGCGGACCGCCAGCGCCGCCGGGATGACACCGGATGCGGTCAACAGGTGAACAAGATAGGCGGGATTCATTTAGCGTTGGACACTTTTCTGATGGAACCACAGAGTCACAGAGGAGCACAGAGTTTCCACTTCCAGAAAACTCTCTGTGTCCCTCTGTGGCTCTGTGGTAAACTTTTCGCTGGTCGAATCTTTGTTGCTTTTTCCTTCTTGCTTCTCGTCTTCGCTGTCTTTTGATTTGCCTTGCATCGAGACCGACTCAATGGAGAAGCCGTTGGCCTTTGGCAGCGGCAACAATGGCAGTGCAAGCGATCGCTCGCAGCGTGCCTCGCCATGAAGGATGAATGGTTCGTGACATGATCGTGTTCTGATGTGAGGGGTGATAAAGGCAAGTGAGTCGCTCGCTCGGTGACCAGTCGCAGTGACGCGCAATGGGTATGCCAAAATTATTTGATGGGGATGTTTAGACACGGCAGTTGAATGGGATCGGGGTTTTTAAAAGGCGCATCGTTTGCGGCTTGGTTGAGAAACCGATCGCGAGTAGATACACGGACGGCGCAGTGAATAACGTACGCGTCGCCGGTAGCATGGCCCCCTGGGCCGTGGAGATCGTGGCGTGTTGCTAAAGACCACGGCCCAGGGGGCCATGCTACTTGTTGGTTGATCGGCTGCGTCGGGTGTTTTCCTGCCAACCCCGTTTACTTGTACTTTCGTTTTTAATGTCTCACTGTTCTGCAGATCACTGGACTACTCGACCGAGGCGAAAGATCGCGGCGATCACAGGGAAGATCCGCGGACGATTCGCGTCGTGGTGTCCAATGTCGAAGAGGAGAACGACCAATTCACGCACTGGCGAGAAACGGTTGCCGGTGCCAATCCGGACATCCTGGTTGTTTTGGAGACAGATGAGCGATGGGTGCAAGCGGCCAAGCCGGTTCATCCGCGATTGAAAACGGAACGCCGAGTCCCGCGAGATTTGGCACGAGGGTTGCGAGGGTCGTAGCAACATCGCCCTAACGTGGATCGTCCATGGGCAAGTAACAAACACACATTCACTGATAGGAAAAACCATGAAGACCGCACTGACCGTTTTGACGTTGGCACTGGGATTGATCTTCGTCGGCTGTGACGACTCCGTTTACGACGAACGGGCCGAAGAGGTACGCGACACGACGGAGCAGTACGCCGACGATGTTCGCGATAACTACGACACGGCGGCCGAGACCTTGGAAGATCGTGGGGAGATGATTGCGGACAACATCGAAGACGCGGGCGAAAATCGCGCCGACAACCTCGAAGAAATGGACGACGATGACGATGTCGTCACCGAAGTCGATTGAAGGGGAAAGGGTACCAGCCCTGCGCAGACTTACCCTGCGCAGACTTACCCTGCGCAGACTTACCCTGAGCAATCTTACCCTGGGCATTCTACAGATCCGTTCGATCCAGCGACGGACCAAAATACGTAACTGCGACGGTATCCCGAAGGGATTTCACGATTAGCCCCAGGTCGCGGAGCGCACCTGGGGTCAACGATGACGACCACACCTGATCGACCCCGAAGGCGGTCGCAGAACCGTCCGCGCCGAGTCGCTGCGACCACCTTCGGGGTCGGTGTTCGGTGATGATTTCGGTTCCGGCGGTGTTCGCTACGCTCGACCGCCGGCTAATGGCTAAAACGCCTCCGGCGTAAAGACACTGACGTTTAACGGACAGGGCCGCCGTAGGCGCACCCCAACGCCGTGAAGAGTTTTGATCCCGTAAAAAACGTGTTAGTTCGTTTAGCCGCGTTGGGCATCGCCCCGCGCGTTCGGGCCAGCACAACGCGCGGGGCGATGCCCACGCGGTTAAACGATTTAGAAACTCTTCACGGCGTTGGGTGCACCCCCGGAAACTCAAAGCGAACGATCAGTATCCGTGCCGATCATTGGCACTAATCTTGCGACGTCTTTCATCCCCAATGTCTTGCGGCAGCATGATGGCCGTCGATGGCTGATTTCAAATCACACATTTTCCCAAAACACACATTTCATTTGGAGGAAAAGCACCCGTCATGTCTGAGCCAACAAAAGCGTCCGTTCAAAACCAAAGGGCCACCGAACCATCCGAGGAGTTCGAGTCGCCCAATCCATCCGAAGTCACGAAGCATCCCGAACCACCGACAGACGAGTTCGAGACTCACGAAAGAATGCAAAAGCTACACGAACGCAGCGATGCTGGTGATTCAAAGTAGCATCGGTTGAACCAGTGCTTGCTCTGTCTTTGGCATGCGACTTGCGACTCTTGTTTGTTTAACAACAACATTACTCGCACGAAGGAGTTTGAGAATGGTTCAAGCAACCGACCGTGTGACGCCAGCCGATTCAAGCGAGACGTTCGCGCAAGATCAAGCGTCGCACCCGACCCAATCAATTCACGCCGAGGCTGCTGCGAAGCAAGAAGAACTGAAGCGGCAAGCGGTCGAGATGACCGAGGCCGCCAAAGCGAAAGCTTGCCAGGCAGCCGAGCAGGCCAAGCAATCCGGTGCCCAGTACGCTCGCGAAAAGAAGGCTCGCGTCGCCGACGAAATCGGTGTGTTCAGCGGAGCGATTCGCAAGGCGTCCGGCAAGCTGCACGACGAGCAACATGACTCGATCGCCAGCTACGTCGACGCGGCCGCCGAGCAGCTCGATCGTTGTCGACAATCGCTCGAGTCGAAAGACGTCGGCGAACTCGTTGACGACGTTCAAGACTTTGCCCGTCGCCGTCCCGAAGTGGTGTATGGCGGTCTGTTCGTGGCCGGTTTAGCAGCGATGCGATTCCTGAAAGCATCCAAGCCATCGCGACAACACACCAGCCATCGCGAACTTTCGCATGACCAACACCGTCCGCCCGAAGCGTTCGGCCATGACACCACCGCCGTCGCCAACACGCGGCCGTCAATGGCAAGTCAAAACGAATGCTCGATCAACCTTAATGGAGGCTCGACATCATGAGTACTGGATATCACACCAACGGTAAAAACCGTTTAGACGATTACGACGCGAACGACCCCCGATCGCTATCCGACTTAGTGAAAGAATTGCGCGACGAATCCGTCGCACTGGTTCGCGAAGAAGTCGCGTTAGCGAAGACCGAGATGAGTGAAAAGGCGAGCTTGGTTGGCCGTAACACGGGCATGTTGATCGCCGGCGGCGCGATCGCTCATCTGGGTTTGATCTTCTGCCTGCTCGCCGTCTCTTACGCACTCTACGTCGCCATCGGGCTGGCCGGCTTGCCGATCCATGCCTTGTGGATCGCACCATTGATCGTTGGATTGGTGGTCGGTGGCATCGGATTGGCGATGTTCTCGAAAGCAAAGAACGCGTTGGCGAACGTATCGCCGATGCCTGAACGTACAAAACAATCATTGAGGGAGGACCAGCAATGGCTACACGCAAAAACCCGATAGACACCAACGGTCACCACGAAAACGGCCGGCATACCAACCGCATCCCACCGACCGACGATTTAGATCATCGTGACAGTCGCCAGATCAAACAGCGGATCGACCAGACTCGCGGTGCGATGGACGAGACGCTCGACGAACTCGGCGAGCGATTGAACCCTCGCAACTTGTTGGACGATGTGCTATCGATCTTTCAAAGCCCATCGAGTCGCAACACCGCGAAGCAAGTGGGCGACTCGGCGAGCGACTTCGCAACCAACCTAGGTCGGCAAGTCCGTGACAATCCCATCGGCGCGTCGTTGGTTGGTGCCGGTCTGGCGTGGTTGGCGTTGGGAAACCGCCGCGAAGAAGCTGAAGATAATTGTGAACCCATCCCGCGCAGGCGTGCCTTGCAGGACGATTTCATGGTCGGCGGCGAGCGACTCGACGATGACCCCGGTTACTACACCGAAGACGATTTGTTGCTCGATACGCAATATGACGTCGGTGAGAGCCAATCCGATATCGTTGTGCCGGAAAGCTACCGAGATGACGGCAGCGATGAAAACTCGCCCGGCTTGACTGAAAAGGCACGGCGGACGACCGCGTCGGCAGCTTCGTCAACCGGCGACGCTTTCAGTTCCGCATGGGATTCCACCAAGTCGACTGCGTCTTCGGCCGCTGCATCGGTGTCGGACACGGCCAGCTCGACCGGCGACGCAATCAGCGATGCTGCTTGTTCCGCCGTGGACGGTGTGAAGTCTGCCGCATCATCGGTGGGTGACGCGGTTTCATCGGCTGGTGCAACGACGAAGGACACCTCACGCCGAGCCTATTTGCGCAGCCGTGCCGCCGCTCGTGACGCTGCTCGCGGCACGCGGCAAACCGGTCGTCAGTCCGCACGCCAAGTCGCATCGGCGTCGAGCCAAGCGGGCGAGCAAATTTCGCGTGCTTGCAGTGCAACCGCACGACGTGTCGAACGTGCTCACGATGAAGCTCCGCTCGCACTGGGTTTGGGGATCATGGCTTTGGGAGCGATCGCGGGCGCGTTGATCCCAAGAACTCGTCGCGAAGACGAGCTGATGGGTGAGACATCCGACGAAGCAATTCGCCAAACACGCAGTCACGCCGAACAAGTTTATCAGCGTGGCCAAGAAGCAGTCGAGAACACGGTCGAGACGGCGAAGCAGTCTGCCGAGTCACAAGGTCTGACTGGCGAAAGCCTCGCCGAGCGTGCCGCACGAACGGTCGAGAAGGCAGCCGATTCGATCAGTGACGCTGCAAAGGAAGAAGGCTTGCATCCCCAGCAGTTGAAGGATGATGCAAAGGCCGTCGCCGACGACGCGGCCGAGCAGGCCAAGTCGGAATCCGCGGACCTAAAGTCTGACGCGAAAGCGGAAGCCGCAAAGGTCGATCAGGATGCAAAAAAGGCAATCGAAAGCTAATGCTTTCGCGTCTTCCACGACCATCCATTGGGAAGCGAGACACTGGATCTCGCTTCCCTTTTCTTTTGGCTGGGAAGAATTAACGAAAACACAGTGACACGAAAACGAAAATATAGTGACACAGAGTTACCGCGTGATGCAACGTCCTCTGCGATCTCTGTGCATCTGTGTTTCTCTTCTTTCAACGGAACACCATTTGCGACTAACACCATTTGCGATTTGCGACTGGGGCCACCAATCAACCTCCCAATCCTTCCCAACCAAGCATCAAGGAACCCGTTCACCATGTCCACCGCTACCGAAGCCCGAGTCACGCTCGCCGATCCTCGCCAATGCTATGCTTCACCGCCGTTCGATGAACAACAGTCTTTCGACATGCCGGGCAGCACGTCTGACATGCGACCGACACCTGATCACGGTGAAGAGAGCTACCAAGGTTCTGGAAAACTCAAGGGCCTGTCGGCTCTGATCACCGGCGGCGACAGTGGCATCGGTCGGGCGATCGCGATTTGTTACGCTCGCGAAGGAGCGAACGTGGCAATCAATTATTTAAGCGAAGACGACGATGCGAATCGAACCGCCGAAGTCGCCAGGGAAGCCGGCGGGAAGGTTGCCGTGATCGGCGGCGACTTGCGTGACGAATCGTTCTGCAAAGATCTCGTCAACCAGACGCGTGAAGAACTCGGCGGCATCGACATTCTGGTCAACAACGCTGCTTACCAAGCGACGGCGGAAGAGATGGATGGTTTTTCAAGCGAGTTGTTTGATCGCATTTTCAAAACCAATGTCTACGCTCCATTTTGGTTATCCAAAGCCGCGATGAAGCACCTTCCGGTTGGCGGCAGCATCATCAACACCGCGTCGATTCAAGGCTACAAACCGTCTCCGTTCTTGTTGCCGTACGCGACCACGAAGTCGGCGATTTTAGGCATGACCAAGGGCTTGGCGAAGCTTGCCATGGAAAACGGCATCCGCGTCAACGCGGTCGCACCCGGACCAGTCTGGACGCCGTTCATCCCCGGTTCAATGACCGCCGATAAGTTCAAACAATTCGGCAAGTCCACCGTGTTCGGTCGCCCCGCTCAGCCAATTGAACTGGCACCGCTATACGTCTGGTTGGCCAGCAACGAAGCCAGCTACGTGACCGGTGAGGTGTTCGGCTGCACCGGCGGCAAGTCACCAGTCTGATCGAAGCGGAACTGACTGAACAACAACTTTCGTAAATTTACCCCCTCATACTCACGAGGCATTCCGATGTCTGAACCAACGAAGCCTTCGATTCCCAACCGAAAAGCGACGGAACCCTCTGACGAGTTCGAGTCGCCCAATCCATCCGAAGTGACGCAAAACCCAAAGCCACCGACGAAGGAGTTCGAGACACACAAACGAATGCAGAAACTGCATGAAAGCAGCGACGACGAAAACTAGTTCCGCTCATTCAAGCTGTCGGCTCAAAAAGGGACAGGCATTGATTAGGTTGGCGGCGACGAGGTCAATCTGCTCGCACAGTTTGCCGAGGGCTGACAACTGTCGGCATTTCTGAGAAACACTGCTAAAGATGCTCAAGGATCAGCGTCGAATACTGGCACGCGCGCAGCCCAACGCCGTGAAGGGTTTCCAAATTGTTTAACCGCTTGGGCATCGCCTGGGCCGCTGTGGGGCTAGCACGACGCGCGGGGTGATGCCTGGGCCGCTAAAAGTTTGGGGTTGACGCGGACATTGGAGGTCCAAGTTTTATTCCGTCCCTACTGAAGTACGCCAACGGCGTTGAACACCATAGCCCAGGGTTAAGGTTTTGCGAGCGTAGCGAAGCAAACCGCAACCCTGGGTTGATGACGTTAACGAATTAGTCTCCCCCGTCCCCGATTTTGGCGGCGAAGCCGTCAAAATCGGGGACGGGGGAGGAGGGCTGCTGGTGCTCCGTGACCCAGGGTTGCAGCGACCCAGGGTTGCAGTGACCCAGGGTTGCAGCGTCAAATCGCCAAGGCGATTGACGACTTTAACCCTGGGCTATGTTGTTTAACGCCGTTGGCGTAGAGAAAGAAAGTAGCACAAGCAAGAATGACTTTAACCCCAAACTTTTAGCGGCCCAGGCGATGCCAACGCGGCTAAACGAACTCATCCGTGTTTTCCGGGACCAAAACTCTTCACGGCGTTGAGCTGTACCCGACTGAACCCTGGCGGGCCCAGCTACGAAAAATTGCGACGAATACGGAACTTGTTTTAGGACAGTTCTCAAGGCGTTGGTTGGAAGTCCGACGCGTAAGCGGCTAAAGACTACTCAACTAAGCCGCACGTCGATCTTGGCGGATTCTGCGACTGGCTGCTTCGATGTTTTCTCGAACACATGCATGCGCACCCATTTCACTTGGCGATGCATCGGCGTACCACTGTCGCTCTTCAATCGAATCGAGTACTTGATTGGCGACGGCCACGGCACGAGCACCGGCGAAACCATCGACCGTCGGGGCAACACCGGTTTGAATGCTGATTACGAAATCATGCAGTTCATCCAGGATCGCGTTTCTTGGTTCCAGTTCAATCGTTTCGCACTTCATACGCGAACTAAACAGTGTCGATCCGTAACCGAGCGGGTTTTCGGTTTCCAACCCCAAGTCAAACGATCGATTGACAATCGTTTCGCAAGGACGCACGACTGAAACCGAGGGTGTACCGAAATCGATGTCTGCAAAACCGCGGGCACCGAACACCTGCATCGAACGAGCGGGCGATGGGCTGACCCGTGACGCTTTCACATTTGCGACGAGACCACACTCGAATTCAATTCGAGCTTCGGCAACGTCTTCGTGATCGCTGATGATCGATAGACCGCTGCTGTGAATCGATTTTACGGATGCGTCCGTCATTGAAAGAATCAGGTCCAGGTCGTGAATCATCAGATCCATCACGACACCGACATCCAAACAGCGACCGGGAAAGCTGGATGCACGAACGGCTTCGACGTACTTCACGTCGCTCGTCAAATCGCCAAGCGCCGTGAACGCAGGATTGAATCGTTCGACATGGCCAACTTGCAACGTCAAACGATTCTTCGATGCCAACTGAGCCAAGCGATCAGCATCTTCGCGCTTGATCGTGATCGGCTTTTCGACAAAGACGTGTTTGCCGGCCTTCAAGAACGCTTCGGCAACTTCCGAGTGCGAATCGGTTGGCGAAGCGATGATCACCGCGTCAACTGAATCGATGGCGTCGCTGAATGCTTCGTGCGTTGGAACTGAAAAAAGTTCGGCCGCGTTCTTTCTTGCTGCTTCAAAAGGATCACTGACGCTAACCAGCGATGCACCTTCGACTTGCCCAATCAGCTTGGCATGGATGCGACCGAGATGTCCGGCGCCGACGACGCCAATGCGTAGATTACTCACGCTGCTTTCTTTCGATTGTGACGACCTCGACCATGACTGCCACCACTGGCGTGATCAAGGAAGTCAAAGAGATGAACCAGTACTGGCCGAATCGGCCCCTTGGAAAACAATTCAGCCTTTGCAGCCGCTGCGCCGACACGTGATCGGTACAGCAACTTGTAGGCTTCCGACAATGACTTGATGTCATCAACGGGATAGTCGTGGCGTTTCAGCCCGACACTATTAACGGCGCGTGGTTTGGCTGGTTGGCCATCCACGATCATGAACGGCGGAACGTCGTGCAACACGCGACTCATCGCGCTAACGAAACTCATTTGCCCGATCGATGCAAAGTGATTCACACCCACACCGCCGGCCAGCGTCACGTCGTTTCCGATATGAACGTGTCCGCCCAACATGGCGTTGTTGGCAATCACAATTCGGTCACCCAGTTTGCAATCGTGTGCAACGTGAGTTCCGGTCATTAGGTAGTTGTTGTCACCAACCCGCGTGATTCCATCTTCTTTTTCGGTTCCACGGTTGATGGTGCAGTGTTCACGAATCGTGTTTCCGTGCCCGATTTCGACGCACGTTGGCGTGTCGTTGTAGCTGGTGTCTTGCGGGTCGGTGCCGATGACACAGCCGGAGAAGATTCGATTGTCTTCGCCAATTCGCGTGACACCTGATAACACCACATGGTTTTCGACACGCGTATCATCACCGATCGTGACGTCAGGCCCAACGATACAAAAATGCCCGATCTGAACATTCGAGCCTAGCTTGGCTCGAGGATCGATAACAGCGGTTTGAGCTATTTGAGTGCCCATGCGATTCTGCTTTGGAGGGAAAGTTCTTGGTGGGTCGACAGTGGCATTTGGTCGATGCCGTGTCATATCAAATCGTCTGGACCTAGGCCTATGCCAGCCTAGGCGGTTCGGCGAAAACTTTGCAACTTTGTTGTTCGGGATTGTGTTTGTTGCGTCTGGGCTAGGTCAAATAGTGCGTTTGCCATCGCGCCATTTAGGATGTGCCCGCCACGGTACGAAGTGAAACGTCCGACAATCTCAACACCGGCGAGCGCCAAGTCACCGATCAGGTCTAACGTTTTGTGTCGAGCACATTCGTTGCTGAATCGGTATTCGTTATCGATCGGTCCGCTATCACCAATCACCAACAATTCTGTGTTGCTAACATGCCCCGCCAATCCGGATGCACGGATTTTGCAAGCCTGTGATTCGGTGACAAAGGTCCGCGCTGATGCGACTTCGCGAATGAATCGATCGGGGGTGAGTTCGATCGAAAAACTTTGTGCTTTGATCGGCGTGTCGTCGTCAAAGCCTAGCTGATACTCAAAGAATAGTTCGCCTTTGTTCGACGGGACCACTTCGATCCAACCGGTTGGCGAGCCAACGCGTAGCCGGTCACGGATGACCAACGCTTTCTTGGGTGATGCTTGAATGATCAGACCCGCGTGCGAAAGCGCCTCGGCAAATGCTAGGCAACTGCCATCGAGTGCGGGCATTTCTTCGCCGTCAATTTCGACGATGCAATTGTCGATTTCCAAAGCTGAAATCGCTGCCATCAAATGCTCAACCATCTGAAACTTTGCTGAACCGCTCACCAAGTTGGTTCGCAGGGAAGCATCGATCCGGTGGGTGACCGAAGCGTTGCAGCGGGGATGGTTTTGTGATTTGTCCGACGAGTTTTCGGGCATCAAGTCGGTGCGGACAAGCGTGACGCCGGTTCCGCGAGCCGCTGGATGAATCTGGACACAGACTTCCTGTCCGGTCCAATAACCTCGTCCGCGAACTTCGCATGACGAGGCAATCGTATGCTCGTTGCGAAGGCGCTGGCCAGAATGATCCTGGCGTTGCCTTGTATGTTCGTGACGAATGCGTGGCACGCCGCTGCCTCCCTGGCACTAGGTTTCCACTTTCGTTGTGCTTTCACAACAACGGGGCTGATCGAGATCAGCCGTGATCGACCACATCCGTGTGATCGATCTCTTCTTCTTTTCAATTTCTTCCATTCCCAAAGGCACGCTTGGCGAACGATCACGCAAACGGCCTCATTTTCGATTGCTGCTTTACGAAAAAGCGGCTTAGCGATTGGCTGCTGGTCGGCTTGCGACGTCAGTATTGAATTTATCCAAGTACTGCATCACACCCTTGGTCATGTCGAGCGAATCGTCGTGATAGACGATGTTCTTCATGACGCCGCGGATGACCGATTCGCCCTTTTCCAGGTCCATGTCTTCGCTGTTGTAACGAAGCACCAAGTTGACCTTGTAATGCTGCGCCAAGAACTTGACGCCTTCGGCGATACGCTGATAGTTCTCAAAGTAAATTTGAGCTTCCGCATCGGCGAGTTCTTTACGCTTGCGAGCCATGTCGAGACGAAGCTTTGATTCAAGGCTTGCGACTTGCTCTTCTTGAGCGGCATACTGTGGCGTGCCGACCTTGAAAGTCTTCAACTGTTCAGCCGAAGTCTTCAGTTCATCTCGCTTGCCCTTCAATGTCGTTTCGTAAGCCTTCAAGTCGCTTTCGACTTTCGACACTTGCGACTTGATGCCAGCGTGATTCTTGAAAATGTATGCCACGTCCACGACCGCAACTCGGTGTCCTGCCGAATCTTGAGCCGATGCACGGGCAGGTGTCATGACCGAACCGGTCAGAGCACAGGTCAACATCAGGGCTGTTACAACAGCCGATTGTCCAATCTTTCGCACGTCCGCTACTCCTTGCGTGTGTGGTGCGTCTATTCGTTGATGACCCGCAGGCCGATGACGATCCGTGCCACCTGCCCTACTGCTTGCCATCAGGTTCTTGATCCGTCGGGATTGTGTCACCACGCTGCCCGGGAAACAAGACGAATATGGTCCCAATAAGACCGGTCGCAAAGTTTTTTTTGTTAACGCTTCTTCTTCAGTTCTTCTTCCGGTTCTTATTCAGTCTCGTTCTGCCAGATTCACGGGAATTACAATGACATTACCATCGCGGAGGACCCGTATTTCTAGCTTTTCGCCTGGTCTTTTGCCTCTTAGCGATGACAAAACGTCCCCAGATCGCTGGACACGGTCCTTTCCGATCTGGACCAATTGGTCACCTTCGCGAATCCCCGCGTTGATCGCTGGCCCGCCCGGTTTTAACGCCGAAACAAACACCATCGGGGTTCCCCATTCGTTTTCAGTATCCGAAAGGGAAACACCCAAAACCGCTGTTTTTTGCCAGCGCATCTTGAACTTCTTTTCCGTTTCGACATACCTGGGCCGATCAGGGCTGATCGCGATCAAGCGACATGACTCAGTAACGATATCGGTTATCCGGGTCAGTCCACCAAAATCGATTTTGCCGAAATCATCAGATGGCCGATGATAATCGTTATGCAGCCCCGTAAAGTAGAACAGTACCGGAACCCCCACCTCATAAAACGATTGATGATCGCTCGGGCCGTATCCGGTCGGCACTTTGAACAGACTAAAAGCCCCGCCGTTGTCGGCTAAGCTTGCGTTGGCACGTTCCACAATATCGTCCATCGTATTGGCCGAACCAGTTCCGTAGACCGTCAATTCGTTGTCACGCAACCGACCGACCATGTCCAAGTTGATCATCGCAACGGTGTTTTCCAGCGGAAATCTTGGATTGCGAACGTAGAACTTACTGCCAAGCAGTCCACGTTCTTCGCCCGTAAATGCAATGAACATCACTCGCCGGTGATCGGTCACGTCAGCCAACTTGGTTTTGATATTGGCCGCCGCCGCCAACATCGCAGCGGTTCCCGAAGCGTTATCGTCGGCTCCGTTATGAATCGCGATCGTGCCCGGCGCAAGCGAACCAACGCCGCCCATGCCAACATGATCGTAATGAGCCCCAACGATCACGGTTTCGTCAGCCAAGTTTCCGCGACCTTCCAAAACGCCGATCACATTGTTGCTGACGCGGCTGGACGGTTCAATCGAAACACTGACGCTGGCCGTAACACCATCCAGAATCTGACTTTGCGGTGTGAAGGTCGAATCAATGTCAGATTCAAACTCAACGAGCGTTCGAGCTTGCGTGTTGTTGGCGGTTTGCTGCAGCAGATCGCTGATCAGCGTCCGTGAGACTGAAATCGCTGGAATGTTTTTGCCCTTTGCAGGACTGCCCGCGGTCGAGATTTCCATCACGCCGCTTTGTGCCGCCGACCGTTTGATTTCCATTCCTCCAACGATCGAATCAATCGTCGCGATTTTGTCCAGCAACGCCGCTCGAGTATTAATCGCCTCGGTGGGCAGCGTTTGCAATTGATCGTTCAAACGTTTCTTTCGCGACAGCTCGCCATCGATGCGGGTCTGAATCTGCTGAACTTCCCGCCGAGTGCTTTCGGCATCGCTGACAAAAATGACCGCCACCGCGCCGCGTTTCATCGCTTGCTGCATTTTGGTTGCGAAAAATGCGTGCCGAGTGTGTTTGACGCCATTAAAACGTCCATCGGGATCAGACGCCTGCGGTTCTTTTCGCAACACGATCACCACATGCCCGCTAACATCGATCCCGGCATAGTCGTCGTATTGAAATTCTGGCGCGGTGATCCCGTAGCCAACGAAGGCCAACGGTGCTTGGACATCACCAGTCGCCGAGCCAACCGTCATCGGCATCATGTCGCGATCCAAATCAGCGGCGATGATGTTGCTTTTCTGCTGATCGAGTTCAGCATTGGACGCATCATTGGATGCGAATTCAAACTTCACATAATTCTGCGAAGCCTCACCGGCCTGGACGGCAATCGGAATCGACACCGGTTGGAACGCTGTACCGTCGATCATGGTGGTGTCCAAACCCACACCACTCATCCGGCCAGAAATATAGTCGGCGGCGACATCGATCGTGTCATCGGCCACACTTCGGCCACGCAGTTCTTCGCTGGCCAAATACTGAATGTCGGATCGAAGTGATACTTCGGCGTTCGGAATAAATTGTTCAGACTCACGCTGGATTGACCCCGAATTGATGGGGATCTCGCCGCGGGCAACGCCGACTTCAACAACCAACGCAATACAAAAGATCGATGCAAGCTTTATCATGCCCGGCATTCTAGATCGATTGCCAAGCTTTGAGCAGGGCAGTCTTGGCAACTACAGTGTTTGGGGCGCAGGCACGCTAATCGGTACACGGTTTTGTAGGCCGTAGCGAGCTTCCAGAAGGTGACGGCATTGGTCGTATTGCCGTAACTCGCTGAGGCTCGCTACGGCCTACTTTAGGGACTTCAGCCGATTAGCTTGCCTGCGCCGCAGTGTCTAACGGCTGATTTTCCAACCACTTCTGTGCATCGAGGGTGCGTCTATAGTGGTGGACTGCCAAACGTCGCACCCACGAGACATTCAATGAAACTGGCCGACTTTGTTCACTCGAACAAACTAAAGAAACGTGAATTTAACGCCCGACTGCCTGCCTTGCGAGCGGAATTGTTGGAGGCTCAGAACTCGCTTCGCAAAGCTGATTTCCCTGTCATCCTGCTGTTCGCCGGCGTCGATGGAGCGGGGAAAAGCGAAGTGGTTAATCTGCTAAACGAGTGGATGGACCCGCGGTGGTTGATCAACCGTGCCTATGGCCGGCCGACGGATTCGGATTCAGAAACCCAGCGTCCGGCGTTTCGTAAGTACTGGCACGACGTCCCGCCTCGCGGACGCATCGGACTGTTTTTGAGCGCATGGTATTCAAAGGTGCTGCTTGGCAGTGTGGCACAGCGGGTTCAGCCTGACGACTTTCAAAATCATGTTCAAGAAATCAGACGCTTCGAGAGAATGCATGCGAATGACGGCGCTTTGATCCTGAAGTTCTGGATGCACCTGGACAAACGACATCAGCGAAAACAACTCGAACGGCTCGAAGCGAATCCGGCGACGTCTTGGCGGGTCACGCATTCGGACTGGGCGCATTGGGCGATGTACAATCGTTTCGTCCAAGCCGGCGACCAAATCATCGAAGCAACCGACACCAAACTGGCACCCTGGCGAGTCATCGACGGTGCCGACCACCGTTACCGTTCGATCACAATCGCCGAACATCTTCTCGAAGCAATCAAAAATCGATTGGCCGAATCGAAGACTAAGTCCAAACCGCAGACAACTTCGCCGCAAACATCAACAACCAAATCGCCGGTTCCGGCAAAGCCTGCACCAGCAAAGAAAGAGTTCAAACCCAGCCACGTCAACTGGTTGTCCGGCGTTGACCTGAAACAGACGTTGGCGAAGAAAGATTATCGACTTCGGCTGGCTCAGTCCCAAGGTGAACTCAATCGATTGTTTCGCCAAGCCAAACAGCAACGCGTTTCCAGCATGCTTGCGTTCGAGGGTTGGGACGCCGCTGGCAAAGGCGGATCGATTCGCCGCATCCTGCAAGCACTCGATCCGCGTAATTATCAAGTCGTCCCGACCGCTGCGCCGACTGCCGAAGAACTCGCCCATCATTACCTCTGGCGATTCTGGCGACACTTGCCCACCGGCGGCGACATCACGATTTTTGACCGATCTTGGTACGGGCGTGTGCTGGTCGAACGAGTCGAGGGGTTTGCCAGACCGGACGAATGGCAACGTGCTTACAAAGAGATCAACGAATTTGAACAGCAGCTTGTCGAAAGCGGCATCATGGTTTGCAAGTATTGGTTGCACATCACGAAAGACGAACAGTTGCGAAGATTCGAGGAACGCCAAACGACGCCTCACAAACGATGGAAGTTGACGGACGAAGATTGGCGGAACCGCGAAAAATGGGACGAGTACGAATCAGCGGTCAATGACATGATTCAATTGACCAATACTCCGCAAGCGCCCTGGGTGATCGTGCCCGCAAACGACAAGTACACCGCACGAATTCACGTTCTGGACGCCGTGTGCGATCAGTTAAGAAATTTCTTGATGTAGGCCGTAGCGAGCCTAAAGCGAGTTACGGCATTTTGCGGTATTGCCGTAACTCGCTTTAGGCTCGCTACGGCCTACTATTAATCACGAAAGTTACTTTGTTTTTCGGTTGATCCAATCGTGGCTTGTTGCTCGGTACACCGCTTTTTCACCGATCGCGTCTCGCAAACCATCGACGACCTTGTCCACGTCTCGCTGGTTTGATTCATTTTCAGCCATATCGAACAACGACATTTGCGTCGGTGCATCTCGGTCGGTTAGCGAGCCCAACGAAACACCGATCAATCGCACGGGACGAGGTTGCTGCTGTCTCATTTTTTCCAGCAACTCGATTGCCGCTCGAAAAATTTCATCCGTCGAATCGGTGGTACGCGGCAACGTGACGCTGCGGGCGAACGTGCGGAAGTCATCACGGCGATACTTGATCGAAACGCACCTGCAATGACGGCCGCCTGACCGCAACCGACCCGCGACCGCCTCGGTCAGGTAGCTGACAACGGCTCGGATCATTTCTGGATCGGTTAGGTCTTCGTGGAAAGTTCTTTCGTGACCAATCTGTTTCGCCGTTCGATCAGGAATCACCGCCCGAGCATCGATCCCATTGGATAGCTTCCAAAGATGTTCGCCCCAACTTCCAAAGGATTGATGGAGCTCTTCGCACGAACGGGCCCGTAAATCTGCAATTTTGAAAATCCCCTTGCGATGCAGCTTGTCTTTCCCGACTCGCCCAACGCCCCACAACTTCGTGACCGGCAACGGATCCAAAAACGCTTGCACGCCAGCAGAGGAGACCTCAACAAATCCATCGGGCTTTTGCAGATCACTGGCAATTTTGGCAACAAATTTCAGCGGTGCGATGCCGACTGATGCGGTCAGGTCCAGTTCGTCGCGGATCGCTGATTTGATGGCTCGCCCGATTTTTTCAGCAGTACCAAACAGCCGCAGCGTTCCTGAAACATCCAGGAACGCTTCGTCCAACGACAAAGGTTGCACCAGCGGCGTGTAGCGACAAAAAATCTCGCGGACTTGCCGTCCGACGGCCGCGTAGTGATCGATGCGGCCGCGAACAAAAACGGCGTCGGGACACAGTTCGGCCGCGCGTCGTCCAGGCATGGCACTGTGGATTCCAAACCGTCGGGCTTCGTAACTGGCCGCGGCAACGACACCACGTGCCGACGATCCGCCGACAACGACTGGCAAACCACGAAGCTCCGGCCGATCGCGTTGCTCAATCGCCGCGTAAAACGCGTCCATGTCAATGTGCAGGATCATTTGATTTGCGTTGAACTGTAATGATTTACGCCGATGATTTACGCCGATGATTTACGCAGTCAACAAATCGACCATCGCTTCGGTATCGGACAGATCATCGACGACGGCGTGCGGACGATGCTTTGACAACGATTGCTGATCCTCGCTGCCGGTCGCGACGGCAACCACTTTGGCACCGATGGCGTGTCCGCACAAAACATCAGCCGATGTGTCGCCAATGACCACTAGATCGTCGGTCGCACCGTCACCATAGATTTGGACCAGGTCGGATGCGGCGCGGCGGGCCAGGTCATCGCGATGGGCATCGTGATCGCCGCCGAACACATTCAAAAAATGGGACGCCAAGCCAAAATGATTCAGTTTCACGTTCGCGGTGCTGATCAGGTTGCCGGTCATCACGCAACATCGAACGTGCGTTCGCTGAGCCATCTTTGCCAGCAAAGGAGTGACGCCGGGCAGCAAATACCCGCCAAAATCGGCCAGGACTCGCGGCAGTTGATCCACGTAGCGTTTTTCCAGCCTAAGTTGATTTTCCGGGGTCGTCGGCAGCGAGTTCTTTTCGAGCAATTCGACCAGGATTGACCGGTCGGTTCGTCCAGAAAAGTCCAGATCGACGCGGCTGTCGGTTAAGCCGAATTCTTCCTCGATCGCCTGTTTCAATGCACCGCTGCCGCTGTTGTTGGTAAGAAGCAGCGTGCCGTCGATGTCAAAAAGCAGAGTTCTCATGCCAGAATCGTAGCAATACGGCTACTGGGATCGGAAGGGTATGTACACCAAGGACGCTTCCGTAGGCCGTAGCGAGCCCCAGCGAGTTACGGCATTTGGCGTGCGTTGCCGTAACTCGCTGGGGCTCGCTACGGCCTACTTTGTTACGGCATTTGCGCATTGCCGTAACTCGCTGGGGCTCGCTACGGCCTACTTTTAGGAACCGGCTCGAAATGGCTTCCTGATTTCTCAACCCGAACGCGTGGGCGAGGGATTTGGGGAATCGAATCCTATGAAGTTGTTTTGGGACAATTCCTTCGGCGTTCAGCCGATTAGCGTGTCTGCCACCTAGCCCATCAATTCTTTCAAAATTGCGCTAGATCGCGGGCGGGGGTGTTCGGTACAAGCACGGTTACCGCACCCCAGGCAGACAACGAGACATTATGAAAAACTTTCGACGCGTATTGATCATCGCCGCTCAGCGACGGTTGGCACTGTTCGGTATTCTGCTGACCTCGTTGGTCGTTTCGCTTCTGTGGGCGGCAAATTTCGGGATTCTGTACCCGGTGGTGGAAGTCGTTTTCAACGAAGATCACGATTCGCTGGCCGACTATGCGCACGCCAAAATCACCGAAGCGGACGAGAAAACCGTCGCGTTGGATTTGCAAATCGGCGAACTGAAACAGCAAATATCAGTCGCGGACGAATCCAAGAAAGCATCCCTACAATTCTCACTGGACGCAAAGCAGCAAGAACAACAACTGATCGCGAAATCAGTTTCGTTTCTGACAAAAGCGCAACCCTACATCGAAAAATACACACCCGGTGGAGCCTACGACACACTGTTGCTGATCATCGGGTTCCTGGTGGTGGCGACGGCGGTGAAGTTGGTGGCACTGGGCAGCAATTTGATGTTGGTCCAATACGTGACCGAGCGGACGTCGTTGGATCTTCGCAATTTGTTCTTCCGAAAAGCCCTTCACTTGGACTTGGAACTGTTCGGCGAAAACGGCTCGGCCGATCTGACCAGTCGCCTTACCAACGATGTCGGAAACGTTTGCGGCGGCGTCAATGTCTTGATGGGGCGTCTGATTCGCGAACCGCTAAAGATGATCACTTGCTTGGTCGGTGCCGCTTACATTTGTCCGCGTTTGTTGTTGTTGGTGATGGTGGTCACGCCAATCGTCGGGCTGATCATGCACCATATCAGTCGAGCGATTCGACGTGCGTCGCGGCGAATGATGGAAGAAATGAGTCAGGTCTATGGACTGCTGAACAATTCATTCGCTGGGATTCGTGTCGTCAAGGCTTTTAATACTCAAGGCATCGAACGAGCCAAGTTCAAGCAAGGAACCCAGGCATACTTTCGCCGATCGATGAAAATGGGGCTGTACAACATGCTGGCTCGCAGCACCAGCGAAATGCTGGGCATCATCACGGTCAGCATGGCCATTTTGGCTGGCGGATACTTGGCGATGAACGGCGACACGCATCTGTTCGGACTCCGCATGTCTGACCAGCCACTTGGTGCAGCCGAAGTGCTGACGTTTTTTGCGTTGCTTATCGGTGCATCGGATCCAGCGAAAAAACTGACGGATGTTTGGAGCGGATTGCAGCGTGGGATTGCGGCGTCGGACCGAGTGTTTGCGATCATTGATCGAAAGAGTCGCGTTATCGAACCAGAAACTTCGTCGTTCCTCGCTCGTCCTCATTCACGAATCACGTTCCAGGACGTTGCCTACACGTACCCGTCCGGGCCGCGAGTTTTGCAAGGCATTGATTTGTCGATCCGTCATGGTGAAACGGTCGCGGTCGTCGGCCCCAACGGTTGCGGCAAGAGTACGTTGATTAGCTTGCTATGCCGATTTGATGATCCCGAATCGGGAAAAATTCTATTGGACGACGTTTCGGTTGACCAATTGCGAGCACGTGAACTCAGAAAGCGGATCGCACTGGTGACTCAGCGAACCGTGTTGTTCGACGACACGATCGAAGAAAACATTCGTTACGGAACGCCAGGTGCCGATGATCACGCGGTGGTTCGAGCCGCCAAGTTGGCGTTCGCGGACGAATTCATTCGTCACAAGACACCGGACGGATACAAAACGATGTTGGGCGGTAAGGGCATGCGATTGTCGGGTGGACAGATGCAACGAATCGCTCTCGCACGCGCCTTCCTGCGTGATCCCGACATCTTGATTCTCGACGAAGCGACCAGTCAAATCGACTTGGAAAGCGAACAGTTAATTCATCAGGCACTCGCAAAGTTCCTGGTCGATCGCACCGGCATCATGATCACTCACCGACCTACTAGCCTGGCGATGGCCGATCGAATTGTGGTCGTCGAAGGCGGCCAAGTCGTTGACGAAGGCGTCCACGCCAAGCTGATCAACCGAAACCGTTTCTACCAGAGTCTCTGTGGCTCAGATTTTAAAAGAGCAGCGTGAGAGTTAGGAATAAGGTGTTAGGAATTAGGTTTTAGGCGTTAGGTGTTAGGTGTTAGGAACGCATCACTCAGCTTTCCTAACACCTAACGCCTAAAACCTAACGCCTAACGCCTACTTCAACCTCACTGTTCCAATTCCATTGTGGCCAGCCATTCGGCGGTGGCGTCGGCGTAGAGTTGCAGGAATTGTTGGCATTGTTGGCCGGTAAGCTCGTTTCGGTTCCAGTTTGCTGAAATGCAGATTTGTCCCCAATTGATGCAGATGCCCAAGGTGATGTTGGTGTGCTGACGGGCCGGTGGTGCGATAAGAATGTTGTCTAGGAAGCTGTCGCCAACTTTGCGGCGTCCGTCCTGTTCAGGGAAATGGCTCTTCATTCCGCGAGCGATATCGCCGGTGTAGGTCAGCACGCTGGTGGACATGTTGCGGCTGAATCGGATCGCACGAGCAAGTGATTTTGGTTTGCCGGCCAAAGCAGCAAGGCCTTCCAGGAAGTCCATGTAGACGCGAGTGTCTTTGATGTCTTGCGTTTCAGCTTGAACGCTGGCCAATAACGATTGCCAGTCATCGCATTGCTTGTGCGTTCGGCCCAGAAACGAAAAGCTTAACCGGTTGGTCGCAGGCGTTTGCAGATCGGTTCGGCCACGCAAATCGACTGGCATCAACAATCGAATGCGGCTGTTTGGTTTGGTGATTCCTTGCGCACGATTCCAATGCTGACACACGCGAAACAGAATCGTCAGCATCAAATCGTTGACGCTGATTTCGTTTTGCCGGCAACAATCCAGCAACCGCTTTGACATGGGTTCGTCAAAGATGAAATGACGCAGCGGTTGGTCGTCACTGTCTTTGTCGGTGTGCTTGCTGTTATCCGTCGCCTTATCCGTCGCCTTATCTGCGACGAGTGGTTGGGGGCGTTGGAAGTGAAAGTAGTACGCGTTGGCGAGCTTCTGTAATCCGGTAAGCGATTTCTTTAGCGGCTTGGATTGGATTTCTGAAAAGTCGGCGCGATCTAACAAGCGAGTCGGATCGAGTTGGTCGCGTTTACGTTTTTTGATTTGGCGTGGTGTTTCATCGGATTCAGCTTCGCCGGTTGCGTGATCGACGGCATCAGTTGTTTTTGCATAGCTTCCCAGCGTGTCAATCAGCACTCGACGAAGTCCAACGCCGTCGCATGCGGCGTGGTGAAGTTGAATGATCAACCGTGATCGACCTGTTTCGTCATTTTCGCTGTACCAGTATCGGCAACCTGGTTCGCGATACAGATCAATGGGACGCGGGTTGGGTTGATCGCTATCGATCAGATCAGATTTCAACAGGATCGGGTCGGTCGCGGGATCACGTAGCTCGGGTACAAAGTTTGGATCGTATTGCCAATGCAGATGGCCATCAATCTCGATCAACGTGGACGCGAGCAGTGGATGGTGGTGGACGGTTTGGTGAAGCGCATTGGCCAACGCGTTGACTTGCAACGGTCCGGCGAAGTGCAGTTCGATGAAGCTGGTCATCGGGCATTCGGGCCGGTCGTCCAGCACTAAGTACTTTTCAATCGGAGCCAGCGGCAACGGGAACAGACCTTCCGAATCGCGAGTCGGAGATTCTGCACGCTGCTGTTTCGCGGCGACCGATAGTGATGGAGACTGACTCATGACGCAGGAACTTGGTGTGCAGGCAAAGCTAATAGGAACGCTGTAGAAGTGTTCAGTCCGTTGTCCACCGCGTTAGAACGCGTATCCAGCCTAATTTGCCACCGTGTAAACTCAAGATTTGGTCAGAGTTTGTGACGGTTGAGTGTCCCAAAGGTGCCGATTGTGCGTGTTTTGATGCCGAAGGAGTGTATAACAACAACAACAACAACAACGTAGGCCGTAGCGAGCCTCAGCGAGTTACGGCATTGGCGCGTTGCCGTAACTCGCTGAGGCTCGCTACGGCCTACTTTGTTACGGCATTGGCGTATTGCCGTAACTCGCTGAGGCTCGCTACGGCCTACTTTGTTACGGCATTGGCGTATTGCCGTAACTCGCTGAGGCTCGCTACGGCCTACTTTGTTACGGCATTGGCGCGTTGCCGTAACTCGCTGGGGCTCGCTACGGCCTACTTTGTTCGGCATTGGCGTATTGCCGTAACTCGCTGGGGCTCGCTACGGCCTACTTTGTTACGGCAGGGAATTTTGGGCAATAAAAAAACGCGACTCGATTGAGCCGCGTTTTGTGAAATTTGAATTTTGGGTCTGACGAGGATCTTACTCTTCGTCAACTTTGCCGGAGTCGTCTTTCTTCTTGTCCTGGGTTTCCATCGGCGAATCGTCTGCGTACTTGGCTTCTGGAATCGATGCGTCGTTCTTGGTTGCCAAGGCGTTGTGGTAGACGGCGAACTCGGTTGGGTCTTCGCCCTCTTTTTTGTCCACCTTCTCTTCGGTCACTTTCGCCTTCTCGACGATCAACTCGATCACCTTGCGTTCGACGATCTGGTTTCGCAGTGCATCCATCTGGCCCTGCTTTTCCAATCGAGCACGGACTCGGCGAGCCGGTGCGTCTTCTTGCTGAGCGATCAACTCGATTTCGTCTTCGTAATCAGACTCTTCTGCATCGATCTTTTGCTCTTCGGCAATTTGTTCCAACACGAAGTGTTCACGCAATGCCGCTTCGGTCGAAGCTTGGGCATTTTGGCGTGACGCGTTGACGAAACGTTTGACCATTTCGTCATCGAAACCGCTCCGCTTCAATTCCATGATTTGGCGTTGAAGTTCGCGGTTGGTTTGTTTGCGAACCAATGTTGCGGGCAATTCAAAATCAACATCAGCGGTCAGCAAATCGACGATCAGCTTGCGGACGGCTTGTTGAGTGCGGTAGTCGGCTTGGCGTGCGAGCGAATCGTTCACGAAGGATCGCAATTCACCTTCGTTCTCGAAATCGCCGAGTTCTTCCAGGAATTCGTCCGTCAATTCCGGCATCTCCAACTTCAGGACTTCGACGACGTGGAATTCGACGTCCAATTCCTTGCCACGCATTTCTTCGTTATCGACGCCTTCGGCAACCACAGCTTTGCCCTTACGGGTTTCGCCTTCTTTGACGCCGGCCATCAACTTGCCAAAGTCTTCGCAGTACGCGTCGCTGAAACTGAGTCGGTCTTCGATCGTGACCCGTTCCTCGTCCATTTCCGACAACTGCTTGCCGTCGAGCTTGAACTTGGCCGTGATCAGCAACTTGTCGCCGGCTTCAGCCGCTTCGTCGGTTGCTTCCAAAGTCGCGTAACGTGACAGAACTCGTTTAAGAGCTTCATCGACGTCGGCGTCGGAAATTTCCTCGACAGGCTTGGCAAGCTTGATGCCTTCCCATTTCGGAGTCTTGAATTCGGGACGTACTTCGATTTTGAATTGAAACTTGAAATCGGCGTCTTCGTCCAGCTTGATTGCTTCGTAGTCGAAGTCGGGTTCACCGATCGCCGAGAAGTCTTGCGATTCGGTCACTTGACCAAGGCTGTCCATCAACAGCGATCCTTTGACCTGTTCTTGGACGCGGTCCTTGAACTGCTTTTCAACCAGTTTGCGAGGAGCACGACCGGAACGGAAACCGGGCACTTGGGCTTCGGGGACCAGTTCGTCGTAAGCGTCCTTGAGGTACCGCTTGACGTCGGCGTTGGGGATCGTGACCAGCACGTCTCGCAGGCAAGCCGATGGGCTTTCAACTTTGACGTCTAGCGTCAGGGCTGGCTTTTCTTCGGTGACGGCCAAGTCGGCGGAAGGGGTCTCAGTGGAGGTAGACATCCGGCGAGGGACCTCAAATTCAGAAGGGGGGAGTAGTTGTTTTGTCGCGCGCGATTTTCGGGCGGGCAGTAGTGTAGCGAGCGACGATGGGTGCGGAAAAGGGGGACAGCAGCGGCTTTCCCCGGTTTGAACGTGAAATATGAGCGTTGTGGTGTCACGTGAGCCTCCCATTCGCCACATCTTTGCTTGCAAAACCGGGCAAGCGATCTCCGTTGACCCAAACGGGGCGATGCTGGTACTAGCAACGGCAGTCATGCGTGATTTTACGCAATTGGCACCGTATCGCCCCCTGTGAACCTGGCAACGTGAACCCGATCACGCCGCATTCCAGCTTTCGATTTTCGCCCGCAGCTTGGTCTATCACGTCCATGCTGTTTGTTGCTGCGATGATATCGACCGGCTGTAACAGTCGAGCTCATCAGGAAGTCTATCGGCAACGAATGGCCAGCGAGATTCGTGTGCTGGAAGATCAGCTCTATGATGCTGATTATCAAAACCGAGTGCTGCAGGACCGGCTTCAAAAGTACAACAACCAAGTCAAATCGTCTCGAATCCCAACGCCTGACGAAATCGGCACTTCGCCGCATTCGCACCATCATGCCCCCGTCCCATCAGACGACCTGATCGATCCCAACCCGATTGATTTCCATGGTGGAGTCCCCGTTCCGACGCCGGACCCGGACGTTGACAACTTTGAGATGGACGCGCCCCAACTTGAACCGCAACCCGATCCGCTCGACGAAGGGTTGGAAACCGAAGAAGCATTTGACCCTGATGATTTCAACCCTGGCATGTTTGATACCGGCGAAACCGTCGCACCCGAAGAAATAGCGATCCCGAAAGCAGATCCACAGTCCGGCAATTTGAAGCCTGATAATTTCAAGTCACAACTCCAGGACCCGAAGCCTCTGAAAGAACCTGGGCCGCTGAAAGATCCTGGTCAGATGGATTTTCCCGACACGTTGCCCAACACCAAATCACCATCGAGGCGTCCCGAGTTCGAGATCCTGCCGCCACCGGCCGGCATTTCGCCACCTGGCAAAGACGACACACAATTTGATCCGATCATCCCCGGCAACATCGGACCGCCCGCGGCTGGTTCAGGTGACGAGAAACCACCAGGACAAATCCTGTTGCCCGATTCGACTCAAAACCCAACCGCCGTCCCCGAAGACCTGCGGATTCATCAAGCACTATCCGTCGGACATCGCGACGGACAAAAACTCGACGGAGCGACGTTGGTCGTGACCGCGATGGATCGACTCGGTCGCTCATTGAACCTGAACGATTTCGAGGTCGATGCCGAATTGTCAGTCGTGGTATTGGATCCGGACCGCGACCCGGGCGACAATCGTTTGGGGCGTTGGGATTTTAGCCGCAAGGAAGTCGCCGCGATGATCGCCGCCGACAAGTCCGGCGGTTTCGAGATCCCGATTCGTTTTGAAGACCAAACACCCGCAACCGACAAAGTGATTGTGCATGTCCGGTTAAGAGGCGATGACCAGGAAATGCGAACGCAGGCAAACCTCGATCTACGCGAACGGACTGCGGCATCGGCCTGGACGCCGCGAGGCGAATAGCTTCCGCAGCACCGCCCAAACGCAAGCAACAATTCCGGCAACAATTCCGACACCTTTGCTGCTTTAGCTCGGCGGAAAAAGCTGAACACCTCGCACACCATTTTTTTGACAACAATTTTTTTGTCTAACTCTGTGCCACACGATCCACGTAGGAAAGTTAGACAAAAAGGTTATTGCGTAGGTACCTAGCGAATTACCCCCCGCCACCGATTAGCTTTCCGGCTGCTTGTTTCCACGACCGCTATCGAATCGGCTAAGTTATTGCGTTCATGGATTCATCCAAAATTGCCGAGCCGACGTCCGACAACCTAGCCAAAGCTGCTGGGTTTTTGCGGCATGGGGACTTGGTTGGCGTGCCTACCGAAACCGTTTACGGTTTAGCCGCCAACGCGACCGACGACGATGCGGTGGCAAAAATCTATGCCGCTAAGAAACGTCCGCCGACCAATCCGCTGATCGTTCACGCCGCATCAGCCGACGACGCCAGCGGTTGGTGCGAGCTTGGTTCAAGCGATTGGATTCGACCGCAGTTTGATATCGCGGCCGGTTTTTGGCCTGGGCCTTTGACCGTGATTGTTCCGCGATCAAAAAAGATTTCCAAAGTCGCGACCGCGGGCGGTGATACGGTCGGCATTCGTGTTCCCGATCATCCGGTCGCCTTGGCGTTGCTTAGGCAGTGCCGTTTTCCGCTCGCGGCACCCAGCGCGAACCCATCGAACTACATCAGCCCCACAACGGCGATGCATGTCGCCTTTGGGCTGGGCGATCAGGTTCGCATGATCATCGATGGCGGTCCGTGCCAATGCGGCATCGAATCAACGATCATCAAACTGGAACCGCAAGGACCGATTCTATTGCGAGCGGGCGGGGTGTCGGTCAACGAATTGGAAACAGCATTCGGGCATCCGATTCGATGCCTGACCCGATCGGCCGATTCCGGTACAAACCAAAACGAACCGATGCTGTCTCCGGGGCAATTCCCCAAACACTACTCGCCATCGAAGCCGCTTCTGATCGCGGGCACCGATCCGCTTCCGCCCGATTTAAGCCGACTCGGCCGACTCGTTTTTGCTCCCATCGGCGAAGACCAATCCGCAAAGTTTCAGCAGGTCTGGACGCTCAGCAAAGATGGCAACTTGAACGAAGTCGCACGAAACCTGTTCGCGATGCTTCGCGAAGCCGACCAGAGCGACGTGCGGGCGATCCTGATCGATGCGTGCGAACACACCGGAATCGGTCAAGCGATTATGGACCGAATCAATCGCGCCGCGTCGCCGTAGTTCCGCGTCACCGTAGTTCTTTGAACGTCTTGAAGCTCATAAAGATCATGATGCTGCCCAGGAAGATGTAGACAATGTCCATCATCAGACTGGCGGCACCAAAGGGGGCGAGAGCGACGTTGCCCATCATTCCAAAGACGAAGTCCGCCAGGAACGCGATGACGATGAAAGCCGAAGCCACAAGGCTAATCAAGCAAAGCGCCTTGGGCATCAATGTCCTCGTGTTTTGGAAAAGGGGCGAGTTTGAGCAGCCGTTTTTACGCGGCTATAGTGGAAGCGATCGGACCGGGGGCTGGACCAGTGCAGCAGTATAGTTGCAATTGCCGTCATTTCACACGCCCAGACGAACAAGCTAAATTAACACTTCTCTGAACGCCCAGTGTTCGTAACGATTAAACGGATTTCGCATGCAAGTCACGTCTGAACCATTGCCCACCACGATCGACCAGCCCTGGGATTGGTGGCGGGCCCAGATGCCGATTTCCGACCAATTTGCGTATTTTGACCACGCCGCAGTGGGGCCGCTCAGTTTGCCTGCGGCCCAATGGGTCAGCAAATTTGCCGGCCAGGCCAGCCAATTGGGCGACACCGTTTGGCCGTCCTGGAATCGCAATTTGAAGGCCTTGCGAGGATCCGCAGCCGAGTTGACCGGCGGCGACGAAAAAGAATTCTGCATCATTCCCAACACGACCACCGGAATCAACTTGGTCGCCGAGGGCTGGCCGTGGGTCGCTGGCGACAGCGTCGTGATCCCCGATGGCGAATTCCCCAGCAACCTCTTCCCCTGGTTGAATCAGCAATCCAAGGGCGTCGAAGTCCGCGTGGTTCCGCGCAGATCCGACCGCGAAGTCCAGGTCGATGACCTGATGGATCACGTCGATGAAACAACCAAAATCATCGCACTCAGTTGGGTCGGATACGCGACCGGATTCCGAGTCGATCTCGACGACTTGGTCCGCCGTGCCCATGACCGAGGCGTCGCGGTCTTCGTGGACGCAATCCAGGGCCTTGGCGTTTATCCGCTGGACCTGCAAAAAACGCCCATCGATTTTCTGGCCGCCGACGGTCACAAATGGCTGCTCGGCCCCGAAGGCGTCGGCGTCGCGATGATCCGCCGAAAACATTTCGACCGTTTGCGACCGTTGAACATCGGATGGGCCAGCGTCAAAGAATCGCACAATTACAGCAAACCAAAAATGGTGCTCAGCGACGACGCAACACGATTCGAGTCCGGGTCCGCCAACATGGTCGGCATCGGTGCGCTAGCCGCAAGCATGGATTTGTTTGTCCAGATCCAAAACGCTCACGGCCCCGAAGCAATCAGCGACCGAGTGCTATCGCTGGCGTCGATGCTGCGAGAAAAACTGATCGCCACCGGTGCAGTCACCGCGATCGATGCCAACCCAGAAAACCAAAGCGGCATCGTCAACTTTCAAGTGCCCGGAATCGAGCCCGCCGAATTTCGCGAAGAAGCGTTAAACGAAAACGTCGTGGTCAGTTGCCGAGGAACCGGAGTACGAGCCGCCATCCACGCCTACAACAACGAAGAAGACATCGACCGTTTGATCGCGGTTGTACGGTCGGTGTGAGCATTTTTGGCATAAGTGTCGCCTTTCGCTCTGCGAAAGTAGCGAATCCGCTGCTTTCGCGGAGCGAAAGGCGACTATCAAACAACGCAACTTCAAAACATCGACGCGATTGCATCATCGTTCGCGACGAAATTCGACTCATCATCACCGTCATCCGATTGCGGAACCACAAGCATCCGTTCGCTCGGTGGTGGTTCGGGTTCTCTTTGAGTGCCAGCATTCCTGGCGATGAAATTGATCGTTTGCAGAGCGTCCAGTGCAGTGACTTGATAGTCACCGTTGACGTCCCAGAACTGACCGTCGGGCGTTTCGGTCGCTGGATCAAGTTGTCCTGACAAGCGGCGGGCGACGACGTTGATCACGATCAGTGCATCTAGTACCGAGACTCCGTCAACACCATCGACATCAAAACGATTGTCCGGGTTTTGAAAAAGCGGCGGCTCGTCGTCAACCAAATTCAATGACACCACCGCATTCGGATATCCGGTCGCAAGGACCAGGACTTCTTCCTCGGTCGTCAATTCAGCCATGTCGTCATTGGGCGGATTCAGTGCCACATCCAGCGTTCGCTGGCCCGCTGGAATTTCGACGCTGGCGGGCAACCCAAGCCGTCCGCGGTTTCGACGCAAAAGCACTTCTAGCGCTTCGTCAGTGTCGGTGTTGCTGCGCGTCAAAGTAAGCGTGACTTCGCCCGATGATCCTTCGACAACCGTCGTTGCAGAAAAGGCTGCTGAAATGGTTTCGGCATCACCAACGGTAATCTCAGCGGTGGCGGATTCGACTCCTGTTCCCGATGCGGTCACGGTCGAAATTTGATTCCCATCGAACAAGTCATCATCAATCGCATTGACCGGAACGACGACCGAAGTCGCGTTAGCAGGAATCGTGGCCGTCGCTGGCACGGTTACTTCGGTGGAATCGCTGCTGACCAAATTCACCCGGCGCGGTTGATCCGAAGCGGGACCGGACACGGATACTGTTAGCGTGGTCGCATTGTTGCCGGCATTTTCGGTGATGGTCGCGTCGGCAAAAGCCAGCGACAATTCTGGAATCGGATTGACGGTGATGCGAAACGTTTCAGTATCCCGACCGCCATCGTCATCGGTCACCGTGACACGCACCGTTTTGTTGCCTGGCGAATCGTATCGATGCGAACCATTGAACGATGCGTTGGTGGTCCTTGGACTCGCGTTGCCATGCCGGTCGATCGTCGCAGTACCGCTGTCCGATTCTCCGTCACCCCAATCGATCGTGTAGGAAAAAGTTTCTGTTGTGGAAGGATCGACGTTCTGGTTGCGGAACCCTGGGTCGGTGATCGATCCGATGTTGGTGATGGAAAACGATTGGCCCTCCGTAACGGTGCGATCTTCGACGACGCTTAACGTGGGTGCAACATTGGTGACGGTGGTGTTCCCAAGTTCGTACTCAACGACACCACCCCGGCTGCCTTTCAGGATGATCTTGGTCGGATAACTTCCATCATCGGGGTAGCGATGCGAAGCGGTCACGGTGGCGTCCATGTTCACCACGTCAAACCCGATGTCATCCATGGCAGCAAAATCGAGTGGCGAAAAACTGGCGCGACGCGACCCGTCAATGGTTCCGGGCATGATCGTCGGAACGATTTCATCGACGTTGTCGGCCCAGTGCGCGAACCCTTCGCCCGCGTGGCTTTCCAGTGGAACATTTCCGCTGCCAGGAAAAATCGCCTTGGCCGCTGCACCACGAAACCCGTTGGCGGAACTGAGTCGTGCCCATGAATTGGACAGGCCAAACCCAAACACGTGAGCCAATTCGTGGGTGGCGATGGTGATGAAATCTGATTGCCCAGGTCCAATGCCATCAGGGTCGATGCCAAAGTACCAATCGCGGGAACTGCGTTGGTCAAAAGCAATCGACCCAACCGCGACGGCGTAATCGGTTGCGGTGGTTGCCGTGCCTAATGCTCCGGCTTGGCCTCGTCCGACAACTGAGTTTCGGAAGGCACTAATTTCCGCTTGAATTCGCGCCCGTTCGGCAGGCGTTCGAAACGTAAAACTCGATGGCAAATCGAACGCACCAGGACCTCCAACGCCAGCCGTATTTCCAGTGAAATTTCTGGAACCCGGATAGATCACAATCTCGTTCGCGGCGATCGACGGGTTGCTGGGCAGAACGACTTCGTTGCCAGTCACCGGGTCAAGCACCTTGGGAATGACCGTCACGTATTGGTTAGTTCCGATCGCAGTAAACTGGTCACTAAATCGACTGACAAACGATTCGGCAGCGAATTCAAGTGCCGCCCTTGCACCGGGCCGATTGAAAAACCGGTTATCGTCGAGGCTGTAATTGAATCGGACGTTCAGGTTTCCGGTCGCCGAACCGCCGGTTGTCGTCGCATTGGTCAGGCTTCCGTCGCCCCACTGAACCTGCGACGAAACGTTGCCCACCAATCCAGCCGCACTCAAGACTTCGCTGATCTCAAACACAGCGTTCTCAGCGACCATCAACCGCCGTGTTTCAAGCGATTGAATCGACAAACGTCGGCTGCGATGTGCTGTGCGATGTCGGCTGGGTTTGGGTCTGCGAATACGCCAAGCTCGTTGATCACGAGCCGTGTTGTGACTTGGCATCGGTGCCCCTGCTGCGTTTTTTGACGAGAAGAGCACCCCGTGCTCTCGGTAGCCTAAGTTTACGCTTGCGGGTCGGATTAGCGAAAGGCTTAAAATCCATTGCTAGTATCGCGTGATGGTTTCGTGCAGGTTCAATACCACCCGACAAACCTGACCCAACGCTGCTGTTTCGATCGCTTTCCTGGAACCTAAATCGTTTAACCGCGTGGGCATCGCCTGGGCCGCTAAATCTTTGGTATTGACATGGTTTTCTTTGGGGGACAGATTTGTTCCCGGTTTCGGCTTGATGAACGATCGTATTTTGATGGAGTAACGCGATGACCAAGAAGCTTGATGAGTACCT
>NZ_LWSK01000130.1 GCF_001642955.1 Rubripirellula obstinata
GGGGCGAAACGCGCGGGGCGATGCCCACGCGGCTAAACAAAACAATGGGTTTTTACTGGATAAAAACTCTTCACGGCGTTGAGTTGTACCCGACTGAACCCTGGCGGGCCCAGCTACGAAAGATCTCGACAAATACGGAACTTGTTTCGGGACAGTTCCTAAACGCTTCGATAAACACATTGGACGCTGCCATGGTAACATAGAGCCCGAGGCGTAACACGAATCCCGCTTTAGCTGAGACACGAAATGAAGAATCCCCGCACCAGAATCCACTCTGTCCAATTTGCCATCCTTCTTTTGATTCCGGCCTTCGGTTTCGTCGGCTGTAATCAGTCGAACCCGGGGAACTGGGACCAGGCAACGGTCCAGAGCAAACTGCAAGAAAAAATGAAGCTTGAGTCGCTCGAATTGGTTCCCGCGAGCGGTGGGCTGACTGGCAGCGGCACGGATGCCGAAGGGCAAACGTACAAGATCACCGTCACCCAAGACCCGGCGGCAAAAGAACTCAGCTACGTTGCCGAAGGTGACCGCGGTGCCACCGAAGAAGGCTCGATTGCGGGCGGATACTAAATGATCGAAATCAAATACTCAGGCGATGAGCTCTGGGAAAGGATCAATCGCAGCGTGGAAATTGTCAAAGACCGCATGCGACGCGTTACGCGGGCACTCAACAACGCGAACTTGCCCTACGCCATCATCGGCGGCAACGCCGTCCAGCACTGGGTGGCGCAAGTCGATGAGTCCGTCGTTCGTAACACTCGCGATGTCGATATCCTGATCAATGAATCCGATTTACCGGCGGCAATCAAAGCAGTCGAGCAAGAAGGGTTTATCTATCGCCGCGCCGCTAGTGTGACCATGTTCCTGGACGGACCTGGCGCAAAAGCACGCGACGCGGTGCACGTGATTTTCGCTAATAAGAAAGTTCGCGAAGAGTACACCGAAGCCGCGCCAGACGTGGACGAATATGTGTTGATCGAAGACGCAAAAACACTGCCGCTGGAAAAACTGGTCAAAATGAAACTGACGTCCTATCGTCGCAAGGATCAAGTTCATTTGCTCGACATGATTTCGATCGGAATCATCGATGAAACCTGGTTGCCAAAGTATTCGCCGCAGCTACAAGCTCGGCTACAGGACTTGATCGACGATCCCGATGGTTGATCCATGGGATTTTGACAGCGTGCAGCTATCCCAAATGTCAAGCTTTTCTGTAGGCCGTAGCGAGTGAAGCGAGTTACGGCAGCGTTGCAGAAAGACGCCGTAACTCGCTTCACTCGCTACGGCCTACTTTTAGTTGATCGGCCGTTCTGTTCAATGCGGACCACAACTACAACAAGATGTCCTTGATCACGTGACTTTCTTTCACGCCGGTTAGTTTTTGGTCTAGACCTAGGTAGGGGAAGGTCAGGCGGTTGTGGTCGATACCTAGTTGATGCAGGATCGTGGCGTTTAGGTCGCGAACGTGGACGGGATTTTCGATGATGTTGTAACTGTATTCGTCGGTCTTTCCGTACTCGAACCCAGGTTTGACTCCGCCACCGGCCATCCATGCGGTAAAGCAACGCGGGTGATGGTCGCGGCCGTAATTGTCGTGGGTGAGTTTGCCTTGGCAGTACGTCGTTCGCCCAAACTCGCCAGCAAAGACGACCAACGTATCGTCCAGCAAACCACGTTTCTTCAAGTCGGTCACCAAGGCGGCGCAGGGTTGGTCCACGTCCATGCACTGACCACGCAGTTTATCGGGCAAGCCCCGATGATGATCCCAGCCGCGATGGAACAACTGCACAAAGCGAACATCACGTTCGATCATTCGCCGGGCTAACAAACAATTGCGAGCGAACGAACCGGACTTCTCAACCTCGGGCCCGTACATCGCCAGCGTTTCTTTCGACTCATCCGACATGTCGGTCAATTCGGGTACCGACGCTTGCATGCGAAACGCCATTTCTTGTTGTGCGATGGTCGTTTGAATTTCTGGATCACCGATCTTGGCAAGGTGTTCGCGGTTTAATTTTGTAACCAGGTCCAACATTCGTCCGCGGTTCTCTCGATCGACTCCCGCTGGGTTGGACAAAAACAAGACCGGATCCCCGGACGGTTGGAACGACACGCCTTGATGTTTCGATGGCAAGTACCCGCTGCCCCAAAGCCGGCTGTAGAGAGCTTGGACGTTTTGCTTGTCGCCGTTCCAAAACGCTGAATTGAGGACCACGAAATCCGGCAGGTTTTCATTCATCCGTCCCAGGCCGTAGCTCAACCACGCACCCATGCTGGCAGAGCCGGGAATTTCAGATCCGGTGCAAATGAGTGTTTTGCCAGGGTCGTGATTGATTGCATCGGTATGCATCGACTTTACAAAGCACAATTCGTCAACAATGCCGGTCAAGTGAGGCAGCAGTTCGCTCATGTAGGTGCCGTTCTCGCCCGCGCGAGCAAACTTGAACATCGACGGTGCGACCAACTTGTCCTGGCCCCTGGTCATTGCAGTAACACGCTGCCCCATCGTAATGCTTTCTGGCAGCGGCTTTTTGAACTGGTCGGCCAAGTCCGGCTTGTAATCGAATAGATCGATTTGGCTGGGAGCACCGGCCATGAACAGGAAAATGACACGCTTGGCTTTCGCCGGAAAATGCAGGCCGTCTGTTGAAGTAGACGCGGATGCATCCGACTGCATCGCAATCGACGCCATGGCAGCCGAACCGAGCCCCACGCCGGAGGTCTTCAGGAACTGGCGGCGATCTTGCAACCGATTGAACTGACTGATCTCGGCATGTTCGATTGCAGACAAAACGTTTTTTGAGTTCATGATTGTTTACTCGCGAGTCTTCGTGATGTCTAAATTCAGCAGTGAATGGACCAGCATGGTCCAAGCGGCGAGTTCGACTTGCTCTTGCGGTGCATCGATCTTGATGGCGTTGGCAATACTCTCGCCGGCCTGCATCGCTGACTTCCCGGCACCGGCGATCATCTCTTCGGCCAAGACCGGCTGCTGCTCGAATGCTGCTCGAAATTGTTGTAGACCCAAGTCCAGCTCTTCGCGGGTGATCTGGCTGGGGATCTGTGATGTGACCGTTTCATAGGCCAACACGATTCTTTCCTCGGACGTCAATTCAGATTGATCAAGCAGTTGTTTTGCCAAGTACATCTCCGCGGCAAAGAACTGTTCTTCGTTCATCATCATCAATGCTTGCAGCGGCGTATTGGTTCGTTCACGCCGCGCGATACAGCTTTCGCGAGTCGGTGCGTCAAAAATCGTCAACTGTGGCGGAGCAAATCCGCGTTTCCAAAATGTATACAGACTACGCCTGTAAATTGCGTCGCCGGTATCAGCGGTGAAGGTGCTCGGGTACGAGGAAGGCATACTGACGATTTTCCAAAGACCCTTGGGTTGAGGAGGTTTGACGCTCTTGCCATACATCGAAGTGTTCAACAAACCACAAACCGAAAACACTTGGTCACGAACCATTTCAGCATCTAGCCGATATCGTGAACCTCGCGCGAGCAGCCGATTGTCGGGATCTTCCACAAACTGCCGTTGGTCAGCCCGCGAGGATTGCTGATAGGTTTGCGTTAGGACGATCTGCCGCAGCAGAGATTTCACATCCCAGCCGGATTCGACGAAACGAACCGTCAAGAAATCAAGAAGCTCTGGATGGCTGGGCGATTCTCCCTGTGAACCAAAGTCTTCGGATGTTTTGACCAGGCCAACGCCAAAGAGTTGCTGCCAAAAACGATTGACGGCGACCCGTGCGGTTAATGGGTTGGATGGATCGATCAGCCAATCGGCCAAATCCATTCGTGTTTTCCGAGCGTCCGTTTCCGGCATGGGCGGCAGAAAATCCGGCGTGCCCGTGGTAACCTCTTCGCCGGGTTGGTCGTATGCACCGCGAACCATGATGTGGGCCGGACGCACGTCATCATGATCCTTCATTATCATCGCAGCCGGAATCTGACTCAGGAAACTGTCTCTAGCTTCTATGACCTCTTTCAGCGTTGGTTCCAAAGCTTCGATCAGTGAATCGGCTTCTTCTTTGGTGATTATGTTTTCGTCGTCTTGATCAACCTTGCTGCTTTCGGCTTTGTTGCGAATCGCCTTTTCGGCGGCTCGTGCGACGCGGACAGCTTCTTCTAATCTTTCAATCTCGGCATCTTGCTCGGGAGTACACAAATTGATGTATGGCGGTTGGATGCCGCGGGGAAAATCAGAAGAGCCCCGTCTGCCAGTTTCCGGTTCACCGTCGAAGTTGTTGAAGAACGCCGACATCTGGTAAAAGTCTTTCTGCGTGATCGGATCATACTTGTGATCGTGGCAAACAGCGCACTGCATCGTTAATCCCATCATCGCGGTGCCCACCGCGGAAACCTGGTCGACCATGTTCCGAAACGCACTTTCTTCCGGCAAAGCGGTGCCAACGTCAATGATCAAATGCAGTCGATTGAACCCCGATGCAATCAGTTGTTCTCGCGTCGGATCGTCGTTCAAATCGCCGGCAATTTGATCCTTGATGAATTGGTCGAAGGGTTTATTTTCGTTAAACGATCGAATGACCCAATCGCGGTAGGGCGACATTTCGCGATAGTGGTCGTGGTGTAGCCCATTGGTGTCGGCAAAGCGAACCAGGTCCAGCCAATAACGAGCTAAGTGTTCGCCAAAAGCCGGCTTGGCAATCAGTCGTTCCACCAAGTTGGGAAATGCATCGTCGGAAGTGTCAGCCAAAAAATCATTGATCTCGTTTACCGTAGGCGGCAATCCGGTCAGGTCAAAAGTCGCCCGCCGGATCAGGGTTCGTTTGTCGGCTCTCGGGCTCGGGTGCAAGTCCTCGCTTTGCATTCGAGCCAGAGCAAACCGATCAATTGGATTCTTCGTCCACTCGTTACTGATTGAGACATCGCTATCGGCAGTGTTTTTCGGCAGATTGACGATCGGCGGTTCGGTGGCACTTGGTGGAACATAGGCCCAGTGCTGTTCATACTCGGCACCGTCTTCAATCCACCTGGCGAGTGTTTCCACTTTCGCTGGGCTCAGCGGCTTGTTCATCTCTGGCGGTGGCATGACGATGTCTGGATCATCGGATTGAATTCGGTCGAGCACTTCATCCAGGTCCACTTCATCGGCAACGTCCAAGCGAACGCCAGCGGCGCGATGGTTTTCGTCGGGACCGTGGCAGGCGAAGCAGTGGTTGGAAAGAATCGGTCTGACATCTCGTTTGAAAGACAGATCTTTGGACGCTTCTGGTGCTTCCGCAGCGGCGGTGATCAAAAGACTTGGGGCCAACCAAAGTCCAGCAGACAAGATTGTGACCAGAATGAATCGAATCATTTTGCGGGTGGGGTGCAGGCGGGAGGTGCAGGCGGGATGCTAGATCCAACTCCGATTATAACCGTGCTTGGTCATTCGTTGTCCCAGAAAAGAAAAACGGGACCGAAAGCGGTGAAAGTAAAGCTCGCTGGCTCAAACGCGACGTTGCGTCTATTCCATCTCGTCTGTCGCCAAAATGTAGGCGGTTGCGTGAGTTCGGCATGCGCCCATGGATACATGCAGCGTTTCGATTCCAACCTGTTGTGCCCAGCGAACCGCAGCCCCGCCCAAGACAATCATGGGGGATTCACCAGTGGCAACAATCACCTCGATATCGGTCCAGCGAACGCCTTGGTGTCGGCATCGCATCGCTTTCATCGTGGCTTCTTTGGCGGCCCAGCGTTTGGCTAAATTCTGGGTCGAGTTGACGGTCGCCAGGCAGTGCTCGATCTCGCCGCTGGTGTAGACGCGTTCGAGAAATTGTTCACCGTGCGCTTCCACCATCTTTTGGATGCGAAGACATTCAATGATTTCAGTACCGGTACCCAGGATTGCCATGGGATCATTCTAACTGAGCTTGACGCGGATTGGTGGTAAACCGTTACCGAATCCCACAAGCTTTTTGGGCCCGTGAAAGAACCTCGCCCGCGACGCTTCTTGCCTGTTCGGCACCGTCGCGAAGGGTTTGGTGGACGTAGTCCAGGTTGTTTTCCAGTTCCGTTCGCTTCTGGCGAGCGTCTGCAAAGAAGGTTTCACTGGCCTCGGCGACGGCCTTTTTCACTTCGCCATAACCAAACCCACCACGACGATACATCGCCGCCATTTCTGCGATAGATTCATCATCGGCGAACAACCGGTACAGATCGTAAAGATGATCGCCCTCGGGTTCCTTTGCGTCTTCCATCGGTCGGCTGTCGGTGGTGATCCGCATGATCTGCTTGCGGATTTTCTTGACTTCACCAAACAAGGGCAGCGTGTTGTCGTAGCTCTTACTCATCTTTTGTCCATCAGTGCCGGGCACCTTGGCACCAACGTCTAGCGTTTTGGCTTTTGGCAGCACAAAGGTCTCGCCAAACGAATGGTTGAAACTGCCTGCTAAGTCGCGGCAGACTTCGATGTGTTGAACCTGATCCTCACCGACGGGCACGATCTCGCTGTCGTAAGCCAAAATGTCGGCGGACATTAAAACCGGGTAGGTGAACAAGCCTGCATTGGCTGCGATGCCTTTGTCTTTCTTTTCTTTGTAGGCGTGGCACCGTTCCAGCAATCCCATCGGCGCGCCCGATAGCAACAACCAATTCAGCTCGCTGACTTCGGGAACTTCCGATTGCACGAACATCGTCGCTTTGGCCGGGTCCAGACCGAGCGCCAACAAATCAAGTGCAGCATCCAAGACGTAGCCGCGCAGCAATTCGGGATCGCGAACCGTGGTCAGCGCATGAAGGTCGGCGATGAAGTAGTAGCCGTCATTCTCTTCTTGCAGGTCAATGTATTGCCGGATCGCTCCGAAGAAATTTCCCCAGTGGGGACGGCCGGTGGGTTGGATCCCCGAAAGAACTCGCATGAATCAATCGCGACTTGAAAGTGAAAGCTTGTGTCGGCCACAGCGGTACCGTTGAAGCGTTTTGTTACCAATCCAAGATTGTGACGCAACAGCAGCCCTGTCGAAAAGCCCCCGCTGCTGCATCGCAGGGCAACATATTTTTTTAATCTGGGTTGGGCAATGAAATCCTAGCCCGCATAGGTGTGAATAAATGAGCAATCCCAAAACTTGTACTTCAACCTTTTTCTTAAACTTCAAATCTCACGGCGAAAGTTTAGGTTGAAGTTCAAGTTTACGTTTAAGAATGAAATAGCTTCACAGCCTAGCAGCGTTAGCAAGGGATTGACGAGATCCCTTGCTTACGCTGCGGGTTACGAAAAATCCCCAGCTTCAAAAAGTGATTTGCCCCGCCGCTGCATCGATAGCGAGGAAAAATTACGGCTGATAGCGAGGGGAAATTACTGCATGCAACCAGAAACGGCACATTGCCAAGGCGATAACTGCACATCGCCACCGCCGATTGCTTGGTACAGATTCACCGAAGCGATGCTCGCCTCCGCGCGGGCCTGAGCCAAAGCCAGTGAAGCTTGCAGCAATCGCTGCTGGTTCGAGACGACTCGTTCCAAGGAGGCTTTATCGGCTTTGTACTGGTCAATGGCCAATTCGACCGATTCCGCGGCGTCATCCACCGTTTGCGTCAAAAGGTTGATTCGCCGTCGTTGCTGATCCTGGGCCACCAACGCATCTTCCACCTCGGACACGGCCAGCAACACCGATTGGCGATACCTTGCACACGCCTGTTTAAGCTGAGCCTTTTGAACGTTGACTTGGCTTTCGATCCGGCCCAACGACAAAATGTTCCACGATACACCCGGACCAACGGCAAACACCAAACTGTCGTAGTCCAACAGATTTGAAAGCTTGCGAGAATCAAAAGTGAGAGTGCCCAACAAGTTGAGCCGTGGATAGAACTCTGCCTCGGCGACTCCGATTCTTGCACACGCGGCGGCGACTTCGCGTTCGGTGCGACGTACGTCCGGGCGACGACGAATCAGATTCGCAGGCAGCTCCGGTGCAAACGCTGGAATGATTAATTGTGACTTCGGTCGCAGCAGGAAACTGAGGTCATCACCAGGAGTGCTGCCGACCAACAGTGCCAACAAGTGAAAGCTCTGAGCGATCGCTTGTTCAAACACCGGAGTATCCGATTCGGTCAGCCCAATGCGGCTTTGCAATTGCACTAAATCCAGCTTGCCGACCTTGCCCGCCTCGATGCGGCCCTGGACTTCGTCGACCGACCTTTGTTGAATTTTAAGGTTGGTCTCGTTCTGTTGATACAGTTCTTGATTGAGACGCAAGGTGACGTAGGCACGCGCGATGTCGCCCGCTAGGACTCGGCGCAGGTCGTTGAGGTCTTCCTGTGTTGCCTGATAATCAGCAACTGCTGCTTCGGTTTCGCGAGCAATGCGGCCGACGAGATCAATTTCCCATCGCGAGTTGAGACCAACGGAAAGGAAGTTGAAGGGTTGGCCGTTGCTGCCAACGAATGGTTGCGCGTTGGCACTTCGTTTGCGCCGTTCATAGCCGGCAATTCCATCCGCGAAGGGATCGGCTTGGCCGCTAACAATACGAACCACGTTGCGTGCTTCGTTGATCCGCCACGATAGCTCTTCAACGCTTGGATTGTCCTGCATCGCTCTGGCAATCAGGCCTTGCAAGGTCATGTCGCCAAACGAATCCCAACTGATCGGCGTGGGTTGGTACATCGGGTTGTCCGATGTGCGAGTGGCCTCCTGAAAGAACGATTGCGACATCGCCGGCGACGTCACGCCTCCGTAATCCGGGCCGACGGTCTGGCAGCCAACGGTTGAAAAGGTCGCAATCAGTAAAGTGATCGCGATCCCAATGCGTTTGGCCCCAATGCGTTTGGCTAGGGGTTCCGTCATGGAGAACTTTGGCACTTGAACATCCTGTCTTGGCCGAAATCGGGGCCGTCATCCTTGCGGACCCATGGCTATCGTCGGCAAATGACGCGTCACGCGATGGATGGAAAAGTTCAAACAGGCAAAACCAAGAAAATCCCTACAAAGCGAAATCTGCTCAAAGGGGTGATAGATGAACCTAACGACACCTGTAGCGGTGCCAGACCCCTCCACGTCGGCAAAACGCACCGGGAAAACAAGGTTCTGGGCCGGATAGGGGATATAGGTTGCGATTGCGTTCGTGATTTCGCTGCGTATCATCCTACCAATTCTATCGATTCTACCGCCTCCGATTTTCCATTCGCTCCCATGACAACACCCACGCTCACGCTCGATTCCAACGAAAAAAGCTCTGTTTTCGGTGATTGGCCCAAGACCGACAACATCGCGGCACCCATTTGTCTGCAGTGGGATGGCAAGCTTTACGAGGTTTTGGAGTTAGATGAATATGTGTTCGACGTTCAGTCGGCCGATCTTGCCAGTCGTTTCAATCCAGACGCTGCACCCGAAACATTGCACGGATTGATCCTGAGCCGATCGGGCGAGACCGGCGACGAAAGCAACGTGATCAACGAAACGATTCAGATCCAGTTTCGTCCGCGCCGCGTTGATGGAGATCGGGTTCGGGTCGGTTTCTTTGACTTGTCCATTCAAGGCCGAGAGCAGTTGGCACGGATTCAAAGTCTGCTGACCGGGGCATCCAAGGACGAACTGCACAATTTGTCGTACGACGATTTGGCTCGCGGCGGTGCAGGCGGAGCGAAGCAGAACGAATCAAAAGCGGCTGCTCCCAAAGCAGGGACGCTGAAGAAGATGGTGGCGATGTTCATGCTTGCCGCTTCCATGTTGCTGGTTGCCGGTTGGGTGATTTACATGGTTCAGTCGCGATCGACCGTCGCCGTCAGCAACAGTGTCATGATGGGTGGCTACATGCCCGTCAATTCGCCGCAACAAGCACAGTTGACTGAGGTGTTGGTCAAGGCTGGTCAGGTAGTTCATCGCGGCGACACCGTCGCTCGTTTATCAAATGATCTTGCCGAAACCGAATTGGCGCTCGTCGAATCCAAACTGCAGCGAGCCGAAAGCGAGTTGCAAGCCTACCAAGAAGAAGCAAAGCAACTGAGCGAGACATTCAAATTTACTGAGATGAAAGTTGCCCGCGATCTGAGTGTCGCTGAGGCGGAACTGAATAGTGCCAACGCACAGTTGGCCGCGGCAAACGCCCAACTTTCACGGCTTCAACCGTTGATTGCCAAGGGGAATGTTGCGTTAGCGGAAGTAGACGAAGCCAAAGCATTCATCGCGACGGCCCAGGCAGAAAAGCTTCGTCAAGCCGCAGTGATCGAAACACTAAAGTTCGCCAAGGAAGCAGCTCGTTCCAAAATTTTGGTCAACGAGAACGGTGCGAGCAATCCAATGGGCGAACTGAAAACTAAAGTCGCTTTGGCCGAAGCCGCGTGCAAGGAATTGACGCAATCGCGGGAAGTGCTGCATCAGTTGGCCGAACCGGTTGAGCTGCACGCGCCCGCCGACGGAACCATTTACGCGATCTATCGGAATGAGGGCGAAACATTGAAGGTTGCTGATCAAATGTTGGCCGTCAGTGCAGAAGATGGCGATTGGGCGATCGGCCACGTCGCCGCCCATTTGGCTCCAGAAATCAGACCCGGTCATCCGGTTGAAATTGAGTTTCCGTCGCTTGGAATTACCACCACCGGTACCGTCGAAGGCATCGGCCACCGAGCTGTTTACGAACGTGGTGGTTACAACGCCGATTTCCGCGGCGGACCACTGGAAGTTCCGATTCGTGTCGCCATCGACTTGAATGGACAACCCATTCCATCGGGTTTGCGACTAAACATGACGGTACGAGTGAAAGATCACTTGAAGGATTTGAAGAGCTGGGTCAACGAAAAAATCGCGACCTATTGGGACACGGAAGATTCAGAGAAGACCGTCAAGGTTGCCATGACGAAGTAGTTTTTCTTCCGCACTTTTATCATTAGCCGCACCCATGTCCGCTTCTAGCATTCGTTACGACATCTCCACCACTGCTCGTTTAATCCGGGCGATCCCGATCGTGGCGGGATATCTTTTCTTGTTGATCCTGGTATTTGTTTCTCTGCCCGAAAAAGCCCAGCGGATTCCGCTGGAATCGATCGTCGTGATCGGCTTCATCGGCATCTTCCGCTACGGTTGCGTGATCACTCACTGCATCCGTGCGTTGATCTACGAACATTACATGTATCCAAAAATTCGTTTCGAGGCAGACCAATTGCCGGCGGAACAGAAGATGCCAAAGCGGGTCTACTTCATTATCCCGACCGCCGGTGAAAAACCAGAAGTCTCTCGCAAGATGCTCAGTTCGGTGCTGGATGAATCTGCGTCGATCACTTCGCAAGTGATCATCATCGTCAACGCGGGCAGCGAAGACGATGACGCAATTTTCCAGAGCCTGATCGCGGAACGTGATGCTCTGTCGAATGTGGAAGTTCGGTACGTTCGTCAACACGGCGGCAAACGCGGTGGGATGGCGGATTGCATGTCGCGTTTAATGAGCGAAAGCGTCGACGACAACGACGTCGTGGTCCTGATGGATGGTGACACCGTTTTGGGCGACGGAATTATGAACAAGTGTTTGCCGTTGTTCGCACTAAAGCCACTTTTGGGCGCTGTCACGACCGACAACATTTCGGTCACCAAGGGCAATTGGATGTATCGAAAGTGGTACACGCTACGTTTTTCGATGCGACATCGAATGATGAAGTCGCAAAGCCTTTCCAGCCAATTGTTGGTTTTGACCGGTCGGTTCAGCATCGTTCGCGCCAAGGAAGCTTTCACGGACGAGTTTGTCAGCTATCTGGAAAACGATCGCATCAAGCATTGGCTGCACGGCGAGATTAAATTCGTCACCGGTGACGACAAAAGCACTTGGTACTGTCTGCTAAAACGCGGATGCCAAATGTTGTACGTGCCGGACGCACATATTTTTTGCATGGAAGATTCAGGCCCCAAGCCAATTTCAATGAGCATCAAAAAGATGCATCGTTGGTTCGGTAATATGCTGCGCAACAACGGACGTGCGATCCGCTTGGGCATGGGCTGTCAAAAACCATTCATTTGGTGGTGCCACCTCGATCAGCGGATTTCGATGTTTACCAGTTTGCTCGGTCCGGTCGCTGCAATCTGGGCCGCGTTTTGGTTGTCGCCCTATTACCTGGTTGCCTACGGCATGTTGGTCGTGCTAGCTCGTTTGGCTTACGCGTTAATTCTGACGTTGGAAGGTCATCGAATGAGCTTCACCGACATTCCGCTTTTGCTTTACACCCAATGGGTCGGCAGCATTGTGAAGATCTACACGATGTTTCATTTGCATCGCCAAAAATGGGACTCCCATCGTCAAGCTTCCACCGGCAGCGGCAACGGCGAATCGTTCTTTGATGGTTTGATCCCCAAAATGCAGATGGCGTTTTCGTTTACGATTCTGTTGGTCTTTGTCGCTGCTTTGGTTGGCGTGAAATAGCCGTGGGAATCTGCTTGATCCTGGTGCTCGGCTGGGTGTTTCCGGTGTCCCAATCGGATGCGGAAAGCTCTGCTGGTAAAGCAAACATGGCAACGCCGATGCCACCGGGTAAACTGGATCGCGACACGTTGAAGTCTCACAATCCGTCGGTCCTGTGGGCCAAAACTGCGGGGCGTCTGGAACTAGTTCGTCAGGATGCCAAGCCCGATGTGCTGCGTGTCAGCTATCCGGCTGGCGGATGGGGCAGCAAGCACAGCGGCGCTCAGATCAAGTTTGCGCTGCCACCGACCCAAACAAAGACCGTTCAGTATCGCGTTCGATTTGCCAATGATTTTGACTTTGTCAAAGGTGGCAAGTTGCCCGGACTTGCCGGTGGTTCGGCAACGACGGGAAAGCGTCGTCCAACCGGTGACGGATGGTCGGCCAGGTTCATGTGGCGACGTGGCGGTGACGCGGTGCTGTACTTGTACCATTTGGATCAACGCAAATCGCATGGCGACGATTTCGCCTTGGGCGTTCGTTTCAAACCAGGTGTTTGGCACACGATCAAACAAAGAGTGACGGTCAACAGTGACCAAGAACGTGATGGGCGAATCGAAGTCTGGTTCGATCAAGCGAAGGTGCTTGATGCGTCTTCATTGAGACTTCAAAGTGACAATCAAGCACCCGTCGATCGTTTTTATTTCAGCACGTTCTTCGGCGGAACCGGTGACGAGTGGGCACCCAAGCAAGACCAGGTCATCGACTTCGCCGACTTTAAAACGCTCTGATGCTGAAAAGGAAATGCAATCTTTTGTTGCTTCGATACAAGTCAGTCGTTGAATAAATTGGCGACACATGGCAGAATCTCTCGGATCTAAGGGAGGCGAAAGCAACATGACGGCGTCGAAATTAAACGCAGGTGACTGGGTCATCTACCGAAAACAGAAGATAAGCAAGTCACCAGGTCCTCGTGCAAAGGAAGTGCGCGCGTCCAGTGGCGGAGAAACTTATCAATACATGGTCGATAAATTCTGGGTTGTCGAAGAAGTACAACACGACGGGCTAAAGCTGCGCACACGCCGCGGAAAACGCAACACAATTTCCCTGGACGACCCGCGATTACGAATCCCCAGTTGGTGGGAACGATTGCTGTACCGAGGTCGATTTCAAGAAGTCGAAAACGACAAAGAAACTTAGGCAACCGGAGGGAAATAACCTACTGTCAAATAGCGGGGAAGCTATGAGCTGACAGTGAGGCCCAGCGGGCCGACAGTTCGGTGCCGGGTGCGCAGCACAACGCCGTGAAGGGTTTTTAAATCGTTTAACCGCGTTGGGCATCGCCCCGCGCGTCGTGCGGCTCCGAACGCGCGGGGCGATGCCTGGGCTGACGAAAATGTTTGCGTGGAGGGAAACTGGACGAGATTGGGGGTTTGTGGCTGACCGGCCTCGGTGTTGATTGCAAATTGCAAATTGAACACTGAAAAATGTCAATTGACCAGCAAATACCGCTTCCCAAGAATTTTCAGTTTGCAATGTTCATTTTGCAATTTGCAATGTTCGACTGGTTCGCGAATAACATCACCCACCGCATTTTCATCAGTCCAGGCGATGCCCAACGCGGCTAAACGAACTAAGGAACGAGCGGGGAATAAGTGTCGCCTTTCGCAGAAGACGTCGTATTAACTACTGCCGGATTGGTGTCGTCACTCATCCCGAGGGAAGTCGAACAAA
>NZ_LWSK01000131.1 GCF_001642955.1 Rubripirellula obstinata
ATGGCTCGCTACGGCCTACATGCTGGCGAATAGGAAAATGTGCCGTTGCCACAATGCTTCACAGCGCTGCAATTTGTGTTGTCGGCCATGGTGCAGCTTGCCCAATTTGCTGCGATGCAATGATTTTCATCAGGCCAGGCCGTGCCTCAGATAGCTCCACACGGCCTTCATGCTCCCAATTTTTTTGTCGCTAATTTTTTTGTCTAACCTTCATTGGAATGCGTGGTGTGCTCGCACTGGAATGCGTGGTGTGCTGGGCGGCCTAGGAGCGAGCATGGGAGGATTTAGACAAAAAAATTAGCGACAAAAAAATGGTGTGCTCGTGATCGCTATGTCTTGTAGGCGATCGGCAGATTATCTAGTCCACTTACGGTAAGTTCTCACCTGCCGCTCGCCTTAGAGTGACGAAGCGAAACCGAACGGGACTCATTTTCCAGCCGCCTGGATGTCCGGAGGAACATCCAGGCTGGCCAAAAAATCCCCTTGGCGGATGACGCCTCCGGGACTCTTTGACACAAACTGGAAAAATGAATTTGCACGTCGCTATTCGTGTGCTAGTCATCTGAAAGGTGTGTCAATTCTGGCCGCTATGCCGAGAGAATCTGCCGATCAAGATCAGGTTGACGTCATCTCGATCGGATCTATTCGTAAAATCGTTTCGATCAGATGCAACTAGCTGAACAGCCAGTCACTGTATTGGCCGTGAAAGCGAAACTGAAACCATCTAAGCTTTTTCGGAACACTCAAACACATAGGGCCGTTTGACGTTCCCGGATACTTGGTAAAAAGGTGGGCAGAGGATTGTTTCCATCACGAACACAATTGAATTGCTAGGCCGATACATGCTTTCTACGAACCAATCGCTTCGTGATGGTTTGCTTGCCATCTTCGCGATTAGCTGCACCTGGAACGCGTCCGCTGAAAACTGGCCCCAGTTTCGTGGACCCCACGCGAATGCTGTTTCCCCGACTGAATTGCCAACGACTTGGTCGGATGACGAAGGCCAAACGCAGAATATCCGCTGGAAGATCCCCGTCGCCGGCGAAGGTTGGTCGCAACCGATTATCTGGGAAGGTCAGGTCTTCTTGACCGCCGCGGTTCCCCAATCTGGCGATGCCGGCACGCAACCTGAACCCTACACGGGCGGTGGCGGGCGAAGCCGCAATGACCTGACCAAGACGGTCTACCAATACCAAGTCATTTGCATCGATGCGGATTCGGGCGAGGAAGTTTGGCGAACGTCTTGCAAAGAAGGCCCGCCGCCAATCCCTCGCCACAACACCAACACCTACGCCACCGAGACTCCGATGACCGACGGGGAACGAGTGTATGCGTATTTTGGAATGAACGGCGTCTATGCGTTGGACATGCAGGGCAACGTTGTTTGGCAGCGCGACCTTGGTGTGTTTGAAATGCGAGCGGACTGGGGAACGTCTAGTTCGCCTGTGTTGTTCGATGGCAAGTTGTACGTCCAAGTTGACAATGAAACCGATTCGTTCTTGGTTGCCTTGGATGCGAAGACTGGCGACGAAGTTTGGAAAGTGGCTCGCGATGAAAAGTCGCAGTACAGCAGCCCCATGATCTGGCAGAACTCGCAGCGAAACGAACTGATCGCTGGCGGAATGGTTTATCGTTCCTACGACCCAGCGACGGGCGAACTGCTTTGGCAACTCGACATGGACAAAGGACGCAGTTCAGCAACCCCTGTCGCGAAGGGCGACCGTCTTTTTGTGGGTAACGAATTCAGAGACCGCGGTGGTAGCGATGACGGTGGCGGAAGATTGTTCTGCATTACGCCTGGTGGCAGCGGAGATATCACACCACCGGAAGATTCATCGAGTAGCAAGTTTATTCCCTGGTGGATCGAAAGAGCCGACATGCAAATGGCGTCACCGACGATCTGCGACGACAAGATCTATCTGTTTGAACGACGCACCGGCAACATGCACTGCGTGGACGCGGCAACGGGCGATACTGTCTATCGAAAACGGGTTCGCGGTGCCAAGGCTTTTTGGGCATCACCTTGGACCGATGGCGACAAAATCTACGCATTGGACGCAAGCGGAACGACACACGTTTTAGGATCGGATGATGAATATGAACTCCTCTCCGCAAACGAACTAGACGAGCAAACCTGGGGCACGCCCGGAATCGCAGACGGCCGAATTTACCTGCGCACGGTCAACCATCTTTACTGTATTGAAACTCCTTCCAAAGAAATGACACAATGAGAATTTCGCTCGCCAGACGCATGATCGCATTCGTTGGATGCTTAGGATTGTTCTTGCCACCATCGACTGTCACGGCTGCAGACGCAGAAATCGATTCAGCAAAAAGTAGCCAGACATGGAACCAATGGCGTGGTCCGCAGCGTGATGGAGTATGGAGCGGTGATCTTCCCAACTCACTTTCCGAATTAAAACTGTCGTGGGAAAAACCCCTGTCGCCTTCTTACAGTGGCCCCGTCACCGATGGAAAAGTTGTCTACACGACTGAAACCGTTGACGAGAAATTTGAACGCGTCACGGCTTTCGATCTATCCAGCGGTGAACAGGTTTGGACGACTCAGTGGGAAGGCGCAATCAAAGTTCCTTTCTTTGCTGCGGCCAATGGATCGTGGATCAAGGCGACTCCTGCGTTGACCGAAGACGCGTTAGTTGTGCTTGGGATTCGAGACGAACTGGTTCGATTGAATCCAGCTAACGGTGATGTTCAATGGCGAGTCGATTTGTCGGAGCGATTTGGGTCAGTACGCCCCAACTTCGGAGCCGTCTGCTCACCGCTGATCGATGGCGATGCGGTGTTTGTCCAAGGTGGTGGGGCAACGCTAAAGCTATCGCTTAAAGACGGGCAAACCATTTGGCGTGCGATGGCTGGCGAAGAAGACGACGATGCGTTTAGCAGTCCAATCATCGCGACGGTGGCGGGCGTAAGGCAACTGATCGTCCAAACTCGCACCAAGCTTTGCGGTGTTTCGATCGAAGACGGAACCGAACTTTGGTCAGAACCGATTGAAGCCTATCGCAACATGAACATCCTGACGCCCACAGTGATCGGCGACCAAGTTTTCACGGCGGCACACAGCGGTCGTTCACAAATGTTTGACATCAGCCGATCCGGCGACGATTGGACGGTCACGGAACGATGGAACCAAAAAGTGCAAGCCTACATGTCGTCACCCGTGGTCGATGATCAGACAATCTATCTGCACTCGAAGAACGAACGTTTGACGGCGCTGGACATTGAATCGGGCGAAATTCTTTGGACCGGCCGGCCGATGGGCAAGTATCAAAGCCTGGTGCGAAACAACGATGTGCTGTTAGCGTTGGACGAAGGTGGCGAACTTCTTTCCATTGAACAACAACGCGATGGCTTGGAAATCCGCGATCGCTTGAAGGTCGCCGACGACGCCTGGGCTTACTTGGGTGTCTTCAAAGATGGCTTGATCGTTCGAGATTTGAATTCACTCAAAGTCTACCGCTATTAAGATGCCAGGTTTCCTGAAGAACCGCAGGACTGCTCAACCGGGAATCAAACTGGATCGATACACGCTTGCTTGGTGCGTCGGACTGACGCTGTTTATTGAACTTGTCTGTGTCGTTTTGCGTTTTGGGTTCAACCAATCCTCATCCGTCGCCACTGCATCGACGATTGGCGTGATCACGTTTGGTTACCGAGTTCATCATGGATACATCGGCGCGCTGCTAATACCAATAGGAATCTTGACCTTTTCGCAGCGATGGAGTTGGGGTTGGGTCTGCTTTGTCGCTGGCGTTGGTTTGTTCGCCAGCGATGCGATCCATCATTTCCTTGTCCTTTGGCCGATCACCGGATCGCCGCAATTTGATCTGGTCTATCCAAGCTCCGCGGCAGCCGACGAATAACAACGGCAAGAAATGATTCCTCGTTCGCCGAGTATGACTTTACTCTGTCGATCTGGTGTCAACGGTCAAGATGGAACCATCTGGTTGATGATGCAATTCAGTCATCTTGACGGTTCGCAGATGTGTTTTCCCTTCGGATAAACGACAGTCGTGGTAAAAGAGGTACCACTTGCCCTGGAACTTCGTAATTGAATGGTGGTTGGTCCAACCGATAACAGGTTCAAGCACCACGCCTTGGTAGGTGAAGGGACCTAAGGGATTATCACCAGTCGCGTAAACGATCTTGTGGGTGTCGCCCGTCGAGTAAGACAGGTAATAAGTATCCTGATACTTGTGCAGCCATGCTGCCTCGAAAAACCGACGATCGTTGTCGCCATTGAGTAACGGATTACCGTTTTCATCTAATAACTGTACGTCTTGGACTTCGCCCTCGAATGACAACATATCTTCGCTTAGCTTGACCACCTTGGGTGCTAGCGCCGTGTCGGTAGGCGAAAGCACGACACCTGTCTGTGAATAGGAACCGCCCGCCCAACGTTCCAACTGCCCGCCCCAGATCCCGCCAAAGTACATGTAGTAGTCACCGTTGTCGGCGCGATAGACAGCCGGGTCAATGCTGAAACTGCCATCCATTGGCGTGGGTTGCGGCTTGAAAGGGCCTTCAGGTTTGTCGCTTTGGGCTACGCCTATTCGGAAAACACCGTCTTTGTCTTTTGCGGGAAAATACAGATAGTACTTGCCGTTTTTTTCCGCAGCATCTGGAGCCCACAATTGTTGTTTTGCCCACGGAATGTCTTCTAGCTTTAACGCAGCGCCATGGTCGACCGTTTCACCGCCCACCTTGTCCATCGAAAGAACATGGTAATCCTTCATATCAAAATGAGCGCCGTCATCAGCGGAGCCTTTCGACTTTTCGGTGTCGATATCATGCGAAGGGTAAATGTAAAGCCGATCACCAAAGACATGTGCTGATGGATCGGCTGTGTAAATATGTTCGACGAGCGGTTTCGCAAAAAACGTGTCGTCATGCTCCGGGCGGTTGTCCTGAGCGATCGCCACTTGAGCAGTAAACGCAAGAGCTAAGAACACTGGGGAGAATGATTGATGCATCAAGAGTCTCATGTTTGATAATGCCAGGTCGTCTGAATTGATGCTGAAAAGCAGTAAAGTTATCAGTCAATGGGATGGAAGGCCGAAGATTCGGAACCGAGCGACATTATAGCAGTGCCACCGCAATGGAGGCGAGCGAGCAAAGCGAACATCCAGGGCAACTCACATTTTGAATGTTGGCAATTTCAAGTAAGCCGCTGCCGGTAACGCCTCGGGCATTTACCTAGGCCCAGCCGCTTAGGAACGTGCGACTTTTTATAGTCGCCTTTCGCGGAGCGAAAGGCGACACTAATTTCCCGCTCGTTCCTTACGCGATCACGGCTCATGACCCAATTTGAAAAACTGATCTGCCTTGGATGAACCCAAGCACGGCTAAAAACCCAAACTGATGGAAAGACCGATGGTGTCCAGCAATTTCTAATCGCTAATTCCCTAAGTGGTCTTGGATGTATGCAAAACGAAAAAGCCTGACATCCCAGGTGCGAGACGTCAGGCTTTTCGTGTGAGTCGCTTGCGGCGAATGCAAGTATTAGCTTCGGCGGCGACGGCCGACCAATGCAATTCCACCCATCCCCAGCAATGCAAGGCTGGAAGGTTCTGGGATGGCAACCGCGGATATCGTAACATTGTCAAAGTACAAGGTTACTCCTGAAACTGCTCCGCCATCCGTGTTCGCACCCAACATGAGTTGCCGTGTGCCCGGTGTGCCGTCGCCGTGAATCAAACCGTCACTGGAGCTAGTTGATACACCGTTTGCAACGCTCAAGACGACTGTCTTGGTTTGTGTTCCCCCAGCAGCCAATTCGAGTAAAAGATTCTCATTCTCTTGATTCCAAGGTCCATTGAAGATCAAAGCACTTTCAAACCAACCAGGAAAAGCGGACGTGGTCTGCTCTGAGTCAATAATTGTAACGTCATAACTCAACGTTCCACCGTTCGCGACAGCAGCATCCCACTCCGCTGCAAATGCGGGCGACATGTCCATTGAAACAGCGTTTGCTGCCCAGCCTCCCCCTGTTTCAACCTTCATTACTCCTTCCATACCCAAAACCACGTGCGTTCCGTTTCCAGAAAATCCTTCAAGATCATTATCAAACGTCAGTGTTACCGCACCTTGAGTGGTGGTTGTGAGAAGTAAAAAAACAAAACTAAAAGCAAGTAAACGTTTGGTCGAAACATTGATAATGACTAATTCATTTAAAATTGGTCTATGAGTCATCGTAGTACCTTACGGGTTACTGGTTGATGTGTTTAACCGACTGGAACAGAACCAATCGATTTTGAAGTGTCGTAAAATCTGAATCTAAATGAGGCCGAAGTTTTAAAATCGATCGAGGAAACGTTCCCCAAAAAAGTAAGCGGATTTGTTCTTCCCGAGGAAAACGATTGCCTGGGGAGATTAACTGGGCAGGTTAACTGGACCCAGCTTTTCTCATTTCCTTGGCGATCTCTTTGCCCCGATTGCGACTCGCTTTTTGAGCTTCCAGCATCCCTTGTCTTAGCTCCTCAGGAGTCTGGCGATACTTCGCCATTTCGTCTTCGTCGTAGATGCTCTTAGTGCCGCTGTCGTCACCGCAACCAGCCGTACAGCAGACAGCCGTACTGCACATTGCGATTGCAAAGACAAATATGAAATTCTTCATGTTGCTACTCTGAAATGACCAGTGACTAGAAATTTGACATGTCGGGAATTTCTTTGCTGGCTCGGGACCCCAGGGCACCCCAAAGACCATACGGACTCTCTCTTCCCGAGTTGTTTGCTGTTGGCGTTACATTGCCAGCGGAACTGTCGCCCGCCTCCACCGAATCAGACACAAACTTGACAGCACCATCACCCATCAAAACGTGAACGCCACCTTGGTGACGGCTCGACGCGGTATAGTTGGCTCGAGCAGTCATGACTCCGCCCCAATCTCCAGCACCGGCGTCGGTGCAAATTTCAGAGTTGGGTGGAAGGACGGTGTGAAAGCCGCCCATGATGTCAAACGCGCTGGCCCATTGAGCACCGCGACGTAGTCGCACCTGCCCCGCCCATGTTGTGAACGTGGCAAGCGGCCCCCAAAACTGAGGACGCAGTGGATCGAGTCCACCGCGACACGACAGTGGATTGTGTTCCAATGCCGACGCCCCACTGATTTGGTGGATCGCAGCTCGGGTTCGCTTATCGTTGTCGCCCAAATCAGTCGTGATTTCTCCGTACATAATCGTGTTGGCTAGACCGTCCAAGCAATCGCGGAAAGCGGTTTGTCTGCGTGCGAAGAACATTCCACGATCCCCGGCACGACCATTGACAACCCAACCCTGATCATCCAATCGATCGGACGTGTTCCACCAAACAAATTCACCGTTGGGATTTCCATAGCTATCACCAAGACAGGCTGCGTAGTTGGTTCGCCCGTAAGCTGGCGCACCAATTCCTGGATCACTGGGGCAACGGTAAGTCTGGGCCTCAGTCACCCACGGAATGTATTGATCATTGCCATCGACGGTGGGCCCCATCGGCGGCCATGGATCGTTGACGGCGCGAGTGGAACCGTCCGAATTCTGGATATTGGGATTAGAAACCTGTTCCCACAATGCTTGCTGCTCAATGAACGGCAAGATTCCAACGAGCGGACTCAGGTTGAAGATGTTGCTGTTCTGAGTAAAGCCAGGTGGCCAAGTTTGCCCGTCATTGGTTCCTGTTCGGTAGCCTGGCAGCTTGTTGTAGGCTGAATGGTAGTTATGAACTCCCAAACCAATCTGCTTAAAGTTGTTGCTGCAACTCATCCGCCTTGCTGCTTCGCGGGCAGCCTGAACGGCAGGTAACAGCAACCCCACCAGCACACCAATGATTGCGATTACGACCAACAGTTCAACAAGAGTGAACCCCAGCCGATTTTTAGGCTCAGCATGATTTCGATACGTCATGACATCCTCCTCGAATAAGGCCCCCAAAAAAGCCGATGAAGGGGGCGGGACAGAAGCCGGATAACCCTCTCCACTTAGCGACAGTCCACGATCTTCCCGACATTATTCCTTGTTAGAAATTGTCCCGAAATCGCTTCCCCGTTTGCGTTGGACGTAGGTCCGGTTCCCACCGGACGATCCGCCTGGAAACGTCCGGTAGGAACCGAACCTACAGAAGTCAATTTAGGACCGTTTTACGACGATGAAACAAAAGTCAGGAATCGCTGATCTGGTTCGGTGTTATTACCTTAGAAAAGGCTGAAGTTGGCATCAATTCGCTCTTTCGAGCGATACGAGGGCCGCGTCTCGGCCGTAGCCAAGCCACGAATACCGACCAAACCGTTGAAATCAGCGAGAGGCAAGAGGTTTGTAGCGGGAAGGTCGTCCTGGATCGCTAAATCTTCAAAATCCCTTTTTCGTACCCGACAGACACAGCGCCAGCTCGGTCCTGGACTTTGAATTTTGCCAAGATCCCTTTGACGTAAGTTTTCACGGTGTGGATGCTGAGGCTCAAGTCGATCGCAATCTGTTTATTGCTGTGCCCGAGTGCTACCAGATGCAGCACTTCGATTTCTCGTGGCGAAAGATGTTCTTGCATTGCGACACTGGTTTCCAGGAGCGGATGATTGATGACCTCTCCAGAATGGACTCGGTGAATCGCATCGACCAAGACAACGGGTGGTGCTGCCTTGGTTACAAATGCAGCCGCGCCATGTTTAAGCGATTGAGCAACTTCTTCTTCCAGTTCGGCAGTGCTCAACATGATCACCTTGGCATCAGGCTGGATCACCCGAATTCGCATCAACGCCTCGATGCCATCAAGGACCGGCATTCGCACATCAAGAATGCAGATGTCGGGACGGTGCTGTTCGAATAACTCGCTTGCTCGTTCGCCGTCATCCGCTTCCGCAACCACCGAAAGCTCTTGCTCATTGGAAAGCATTGAAACGAGTCCCACGCGTAGCAGAGAGTGGTCATCGGCAATCAGGATTCGGATGGTCATTTTATTACTTGCGACTTGCCGGACGGTCGATCAAACCAGACACCGCCTCAAAAGATCTTCGCCATTTGGAAACTCGATATTCCTAATTCCTAACACGAAACGGTCACTCTAATGCGAGTCCCGTGTTTCGGCTTGCTATCCAGCATGAGTTCGCCACCGATTCGGCGAACGCGTTCTCTCATGCCCGTCAAGCCAAAATGACCTTGGTGTGTACCTGCCACTGCTTCGGAATCGAACCCACATCCGTCATCAAAAACAGAAATCGAAACCGTCCGTGGAGTATACTCGACATCAACCTGAATTCGCTCGGGATTGCTATGTTTTAGTGCGTTGGTCATGGCTTCCTTAGCGATCATCAAAAGGTTTTCGGTTGTCAGTACATCGAGTTTCCGCTCGCTTCCTTTCCCCCCAACCTCAGCCGATATCGGCGTCCCCGAAAAGATCGCCAAACAAATCTTCCGAAGTTCCTCACGCAATAAAATCGTTCCTGAATCGGTCATGCGTAGGTTCCAAACGCTACGCCGCAAGTCTTCGCGAGACTGCGCAAGAATCTGATTGGCGATCGTTAGGTTACGTTCGACCAGATCTTTGCTGCGGGCAGTTTCGATTGCCCGCAACTGAAGCGCAACACCTGCGAGTGATTGTTCGAGCGTATCGTGAAGATCAGCCGCAACTCGAGTGCGTTCCTGTTTGGTGGTGGCGGCGACCAGTTCGAGAGCGTCTTTTGCTCGCCGCGTTTCCGCTAATTCGGATCCGCGCAGGGCGATCTGCCGACGCATCCAAACGATGACCAGCAGAGCTACCACCAACAATGCGATCATCCCAGCGAGAAGGAGCAGCAGACGAGTCGCGTTCCACCATGATGCCGCACTAACGACAGTCACGTCTTGCGGTGAACGCAAGCGAATCTCGAACGATTCCGCACGCAGCTTGCGATTCGCCTCGGGGTGATCCGACGTTCGGATTGAACAAATACCAGTCACCTCCAGGGTGCTTCCCGGGCGAATTCTGCGCAACTGTCGCGGCGGTCGGAATGAGGCAAGCGTAACAGGAACGAGGAACCCGTCTGCATCGAGTATCAGTTGAAAAGGTTTTCCGACTTGATCCTCAACGGCTATCAAATCACCTACCAACCGAACGAGTCCAGCGTGATAATCTGGCTGGCTAGAATTCGGTGCCAACAGTTGTAGTGACAGCACCAAATCCGGCGTGACGGAACTTGGCTGCGGCGGCTTTCCGACACCAATCGATCGAATGACCGACGTTCGCATGACCGGAAAGTTCGCGTCGATCTCTAAGAACCCTGAACATTCGATGACTTCGCCGATCGCGAACGAATCAGACGACTGTGGGATGACACGAAGATTGTGTTCCCCGTCGGTGATGAAAATCTGCTGCCCACGCTCACATGCGGTGACGGTGCCTGAAACGACTTTGCGATGCGTTGGACTCCAATCGGGATCGAAAGCGAACAATGATTCCAATGTGACTTTCTCGCAAGCAAACGGATTCGCGTTGGCTTGTTTCGTGATTTTTAAACCATCCGCATCGCATGACATGATGTCTGAATCGAGAACGTTTCCTCGGTTGTTGAAACGAGGTAGACAGACCCCCGTGACAGTGATCTCGGCGTCAATGACGGACTCCATCGATTCCGGTGAAATCGCTGTGGAGTTTAAGAAGAACTTGCCACCGAAAGTGGACACGACCACGCTGACGCCATCCATCGCAAGAAAGTTTCCTCGCCGAGCGCTAATAGCGACTCCGTCAATCGTCACCCATTGGCAATCAAGAACGCCGGACTGCAGTTCTGCAAGGCTGGACTTACGCGGCAAAGGAAGCTCCCCTGTTCCCAGCACGGTAATTCGTGAGCATTGAATCAAGGGGGCGTTGTGCCCACGGTTCGTCTTGCCCTCGATTTCGACAATTGTCCCCACCGCCAGATCAGTTGACACCTGATTTGTTTCTTTCGGTCTTTCGCACCAGATCGCAGTTTCACCATCGTGAAAAACAAAGCTGGTCGGTGAAGTAAGCAAAACGGTGCCCTTGAACTGTATCGAATAACCACGACTCGCTTCCGATTTGGACAACTTACGAATCGATGCAACGGTCTTGGGCAACGTCGATGTTTCACTGGCGACGCAGCGGTCGCTGTGCGTCATTGGAATCAACGCAATCGCGATCAGACAAATAAGTGAGTTGATAGGCAGCATGTAACCTGTCGTTGTTTTATTGAAATCGTCAACACGCAGGATAACCGTATCGCTAACAACGAACGCGACCTCAACATTGGGACGCTATCCTTTTCAGAGCTTTCGAGTTTCCGGTTGATTCTAATCAATGACCGGCGTCAGAAATTTCCATGTGCTTTCAAGGGAACAACAAATTTCCTGACGGCGATTGTCGTATTGGCCTGTTTTGAGGAACCAACCCGCGACGAAGCGAATGTTGATCGAACCCGCTGGCGAATTGCTCTAGAAGATAGTCGCGACCGTTGGTCGTGACTTTGGTTTTGCCGGAGCGCTGCCGCCAAAATAGTGGCGGCGATTAAGACAAGAACCTGGCAGTTTCGCAGTCCGGGCAGGTTTCTACAGACCAAGGCGGGAAACATCCCATTCAGAGTCTTCTGAGAAAGTACTCTGCCGACGACGGACAGGTCGAAAATTTACCGCTTAGCCTCGGTAAATTGCAAAAGAGGCGACGGTGGGATTCGAACCCACGAATAAAGGATTTGCAATCCTTCGCCTTAGCCACTTGGCCACGTCGCCCTCACGGTCGGGTTGAAATTGCGAACAATTCAAGTCCGTCCAGGTGATTCGCGAAAGTTAGAGAAACTTTGCCGAACAGTCAAGATCTAAGGAAGCTGCTTCTTTAGACAACGCTGATGATTCTCGCGAATATGCCGTTGTTATCGTCCAAACCATGGATGGACTTTAGGAACTGTCCCGAAATAACTTCCCGGTTTTCCCGTAGCTGGTCCCGCCAGGGTTCAGTCCACGACTAGTATTCCGCGTCAGCTCAATCTTCGGTTAGGAGGTAGCGGAAGTCGCGTAGACTTTCGGCGTCCCCCTCGTAGCCGAAACTCTTGGCGAGTTCCGCTACCCGAAAATTGAGGTGACATGGACCACTAGCTGAACCCTGGCGGGCCCAGCTACGAAAGATTTCGCCAAATACGGAACTTGTTTCAGGACAGTTCCTCACCTGCAACGAGAAAGTTTCTGATGACTTTCCGACTCGGGATCACGAAACGCTGGCTCAGTACGATCCCAATTCTCGTTTTTCAACGCCCGAAAGCAGTTGCGAAAGGGCGACTCTGAGTTCGCGAACTTTTAGCGGCAGGGCAAGTAGTTTGCGGTTGGGGCCGCGGGTGGCCGCGGCGATAATGCTCGCTTGGCTTCGATCGACCAGCAAAATGCTTGGCATTGAGGCGGTGTGTTCGTCGCTGGCAAATTTATTGAACGCTTCCACCGCAAGACTGCCAAGCTCGGCGGCTCCAAAGATCACACAATCCGCTGGCGGGTCTTCGACGGGCGAAAAACGGTTTAGCGCCCGGTTAGGGTCCGAGATCACGAGGACTCGATATCCGCGTGCCTTCAGCCGTTCGCGTATCGCGTTTTGCAAACCGGCTTTCGATTCGACCAACATCACCACGTACCCCTCGCCTTCGTTGGTCGCGGCTTCTTCGTCGTCTTGGTGCGGAGCCATCGGTAAACTGTTGTCTTGATTCACTCGAACCGGGGTGCCGGACGCTAAAATCTGCATCGCCTTTTTGACTTCTGCCGCTAGCGCCGCGGCCGATTGGATCCGCTTTTCTGGATTGAACGCCATCGCTTTCAATACGACATGGCTGACAATTCCAGGGACGTCGGGAACGCGTTCGTGCAGTGGTACGATTTCTTGAAAGCGAGACACGTTTAGTCTCGCCAGCCGGTCACGCGTTTCGCTCAAGGCCGGCGTTCCGGCGACCATGTGATAGAGCATGTTGCCGGCGAAGTAGACGTCGCTTCGCGGATCATCTTTTCGGACTCCGGTGCCGCGTTCCAAAGCTGCGTAATCGATCGCGCGAGCGTTGGGGCAATCAGCCATCTTTTCGGGATTCGCTCGGTCCGTCAACGCGGCCAAGCCAAAGTCAACGAGCTTGGCTTTTCCGTCCGATGAAATCAGAACGTTCGATAGTTTCAAATCCCTGTGTGCGATCCCAAGACTGGCCGCATGCTTCAATCCCGATGCAATCTCAAACATCAAACGCAACGACAAGTCGGCTGGCAATTTACCGCGGATCCTAACCAGTTCACGTAGCGTTTGACCCTCCACAAATTCCATCACCAAGAATGGCGTGCGAATGTCGGGGATCACGTCCAAGATACTGACGATGTTTGGATGTCGCAGTTTTAATCCCATGCGGCCTTCGCGCAGAAACTGCTCCATCTCTTTGGCTTCATCGCGGAACCGTTTGCGAAGCACTTTTACGGCGAAGACTTCACCGCCTTTCTCGGCTCGATAGACCCTGGCGAAAGTACCCGCACCGATCAGGTATTGGATCTTGTACTCACCGTAGAAAAACCCAACTCGATCGCCTTTTAGAATCTTGTCGGTTTGTAACGTCGTCAAAATGCCGTGGCGTTGGACGGTCTTGATGACATCGTTCATCGTATGGTCACCAACGCCCAATTGGTTGACCGCATGGTCAACGTCTCGTTGCTCGGCCAAGCCAAGTTCAACGATCCGCTGGGTGAACATCTGTGGAGTCAGGTCCGTCATCGGTAATCAAAAGGGTGCTGGAAGCGTCGAGATTGAATCTAAGACAGTTTACACAGAATTAGCGGTGAACGCGCGTCGCCCTGGTCGGATGCATGTCGTTACCCGTTTTAAAGGTTTTACGCTACTGAAACACGGGTGCGATTTGTTTAGCCGCGTGGGCATGAAGAGTTTTGATCCCGGTAAACACGTGTTAGTTCGTTTGGCCGCGTGGGCATCGTCTGGGCTGACGAAAATGTTTGCGTGGAGGGAAACTGGACGACTTTGGGGGTTTGTGGCTGACCGGCCTCGGTGTTGATTGCAAATTGCAAAATGAACACTGAAAAATGTAAATTGACCAGCGAATACCGCTT
>NZ_LWSK01000132.1 GCF_001642955.1 Rubripirellula obstinata
GCCCCGCGCGTTTCGCCCCGCATGGACGCGCGGGGCGATGCCCACGCGGTTAAACAGTCCAGAAACCCTTCACGGCGTTGGGCAGCCATCCGGGTGCTCGCGCACCCGGCAAGGAGCTTCCGGCCCTCCGGGCCTAACTCGCGGTAACTGATTCAACGTCCCGAGCGAAACGCGACTATAAAAAGTCGTATGTTCCTAAGCGAGGGATCTTCGCGTCTAACAAGAACCCTTGCTTACGCGTTCGGGTTGGGAAATCGGGAAGTGATTTTGGATAATCGCCTATCAGCTTGGATGGTTCGATCTTGGGGCGGGCAGTGACTAGAATGTGGGACCTGAAAAGTTTCCGTTGCCTGTTACTTCTGTTGACCAACTCTCTTGCTTTCTAATTTCCCCATGAATCTGCTTCGTTTCGGTTTGGCTTTTGCTTTCTGCGTTGGTTTTGCTGGTGTGTCGTTTTCGCAGGATACTGAAAAGCCTGAACCCGCAGTGCAAGCAGCCGCTACGCCAGAATCCGATCAGCCGGATTCTGATGTTTCAAAATCAGAATCAAGTGATGACGTTCCGGCGGTTCTGAATCCAGAGAACGATACTAGCTATTGGTTGTTGGGTGAGTTCATTGGCGAAGTAAAGGAAAGCGGGGATGATCCTGAGCGAAAGGGAATGCGGATGGGGCTTCAACTTCGGCCGGTTGGCAGCACCGACTTTGACGCTCAGATGTTTGAAGGTGGTTTGCCGGGCGAAGGAGAATCGTTTGCCGACGAACCGACTCAGGATCCGATCGGAAGCCCTCGGGATCCGATGCGTTTGGTGGGCCGCCGTAGCGGGAAGTTGTTGGTGTTGTCGGGTGGTCCATTCGCAATCTTTGTTGATGCGGCTGGATGTACGTTGATTGATCCCGCGGGCAAAACGCTGGGGCGTCTGGACCGTGTTTCGCGTGCCAGTGCTTCGCTTGGGGCGAAGCCGCCCGCCGGTGCGATCACTCTGTTTGGCGACGATGGGGATACGTCGATGTTGGTTGATGCCACGGTCGCGTCGGACGGAACGTTGAAGCAGGGGTTCGCGATCAAGCCGATGGTTCAGGACTTTGATTTGCATGCCGAGTTCCGTACGCCTTACATGCCCAACAAGGACGATCAGCAACGTGGCAATAGCGGCATCTACATCCACGGTCGCTACGAAATGCAGATTCTGGACTCGTTCGCCCAGTCGCCCGCGTTCAATCATTTGGGCGCGATCTACAAAGCCAAAGCGCCCGACATCAACATGGCTCTGCCGCCTTTGTCCTGGCAAACCTACGACGTTCGCTTCACAGCGGCTCGTTACAACGCCGACGGCAGCAAGTACATCGACGCACGTGTCACGTCTTGGGTCAACGGTGTGATGGTTCAAAACGACGTGGCGCTGGCTGGACCGACGGGGCATGGAAAAGACGAACAACCGTTGTTGTTGCCGATTCAATTGCAGGATCACAATGATGAAGTTCGCTTTCGCAATCTATGGATCATCGATCGTGGGTTGGTCGAAGCGGACTTTCCGGTCGAGGGCAATGCGAAGCAACCGCCGCTGTTGATGCCGTCGGATGAGAAAGAGTCTGACCAGGTCGATACAGCGGACACGTTGCCGCTATCGACGCCGATCGTTTCACAGGATTCGCAAGAGCTGCCAGCGCCGGTTGTGAATTGATCGATAGTCGCCTTTCGCTCTGCGAAAGTTGCGTTTCGGGTGCGCTGCTTTCGCGGAGCGAAAGGCGACTATCAGCCAAGCCACCATGTGCCGATGGCCAACCATGCGGGGATCGCGATGATGGCGGCGATGGTGGTGCTGATCAGGACTTCGATCGCAGTCCGGTTGTGAATTGATCGATAGTCGCCTTTCGCTCTGCGAAAGTTGCGTTTCGGGTGCGCTGCTTTCGCGGAGCGAAAGGCGACTATGAGCCGAGCCACCATGTGCCGATGGCCAACCATGCTGGGATCGCGATGATGGCGGCGATGGTGGTGCTGATCAGGACTTCGATCGCGGTCCGGTTGTGAATTGATCGATAGTCGCCTTTCGCTCTGCGAAAGTTGCGTTTCGGGTGCGCTGCTTTCGCGGAGCGAAAGGCGACTATGGGCCGAGCCACCATGTGCCGATGGCCAACCATGCGGGGATCGCGATGATGGCGGCGATGGTGGTGCTGATCAGGACTTCGATCGCGGTCCGGGTGTCTTGTTCGTAAAGTTGCACCAAGACGATCGGGAACAATGCTACTGGCATGGCCGCCTGCAACACCATCACTTCTAGAATGTGGGTATCACTAAGAGCCGATTCCGGATCGCCGTCGACCAATAGCCTAGTCGCACCGAGCATCAAGATCGGCATGACGACTTGTCGGATCGTGATTGCTGAAACCATCACTGGGATCGACGAACGCGACAGCGGGCCGCGTAGAAATTCGCCAATGTAATCCACGATGATGGCACCGCAGATCATCAGCCCCATCGGAATCGCAGCGCTGGCGATCGCATTGATCGCGAAAAACACTGGCGACGGAATCCATGGGCCAGCCCCGATGGCACGCAGCAAGGTGGCGACGACGACGGCCAGCAAAGGACCACTGAATAGGACGCGTTTCCATGCTGGCACGATCGCGCTGCCATGATTCAACGCTCTCGACGCAACCTCTCCGCCAGAAATGATCAAAATCCCGATGCTCCACAAAGCCAATTCGACGCCGACGTTGTGCAGGATCAGATCGATCATCGCGTCAGGGTAAAACCGCTCGGCCAACGGGTACGGGATGTAACCGTAATTGCAGATACCCACGCACAACGCGAACGCTCGTTGCGAAGCATCGGTCACGATGCCAATTTTGGGGCCGATTTGGCGAGCCAGAAAGTATGCGATCGCGAACCCGGACGCCGTTGCCACAAATCCGAAAGCCGGCGGGATCAACAACAGTATCGACGAAGAGGATTCCGGAACCGACTCGCCGGTGACTCCGATGTTTAGAATTTTGTTGACGAAGTACATCGGCAACAGGACTCGCGTGGTCAGGTTGGTCAGCGAGCGGTCGGCTTCACGTGTCAACCAATTGCATTGACGACACACCGCGCCGGTTGCAATGATCAAGAAGACTCCGAAGACGCTAGCGATGATGGGCAGCATGATGTCGGATCGCTAGGAAGTGTTATTGGGAGGGCTCGCGTATATTCGGGGAATGTAGCGGGCGTCCGATTGGTTGTGAAAGGTGAGCGTTGTTTCGCCAGGGCAACTGACTTTTTGAAGCTGGGCAATTTCTTGTGAGCCGCTGGCGGTAACGCCTCGGGCTTTCACGATAGGCCGTGAAGAGTTTTGGTCTCGGAAAACAAGTGTTAGTTCGTTTGGCCGCGTGGGCATCGCCCCGCGCGTCGCGCCCCGCATGGACGCGCGGGGCGATGCCCACGCGGTTAAACAGTCCAGAAACCCTTCACGCCTCGGGCTTTCACGATAGGCCCGGCCGCTTACGCGATTCCCGGCTCACGACGTTGACGATAGGCCCGGCCGCTTACGCGTTCACGGCTCACCGATACGTTTCAAAAACTGAACTAACCGGGGCGGTTTGCATGTCTTTGTCTGTTTATTCGCTCCCTATTAGGGGGTTTCAGGATAGTTTTTCAAAAAAGCCGCTTGCCTGAACACTTGTAATTGTTAGCCTGGATGTGTAGAGATGAATTTCCGGTGCCTTTGGGACAATACGATGAGCCGTTTGATGTTGGGTTTGCTTTTTGCTTCGCTTTGCCTTTTTGCTAGCGTCACCTCGGCCACGGTCGTCGCTGCGACTTGGGCTGATTCTGCGTTCCCGATCAAGACGCACGACTTCGGGACGGTCGCGGTTGCGGCGAAGACTGAATTCTTGTTCCCCGTCGTCAACAATTCTCAGTCGCCGATGCATTTGTCGTCGGTGCGAGCATCGTGCGGGTGTACGATCCCGACGATTCAAACGCATTATCTTCAGCCCGGACAAACCGGATACATCAAGACTGAATTCAACACCAACACGTTCCGCGGCAAAAAGGGCGCGACTGTGACCGTGGTGATTGATCAACCGAGTTATGCCGAAGTCCAATTGAAGGTGGACGGCTACATCCGCAGTGACATGGTGTTCCATCCCGGTTCACTTGATTTCAACAAGATCACTCAGGGTGAAGTTCACGTGAAGTCCACCAAAGTCCTTTACGCTGGTCGGTCTGATTGGCAGGTCTTGGATGTGAAAACCAACAAACCCTGGTTGCTTCCTCAGGTCAAAGAAACCGTTCGCAATGGCGGCACGATCAATTACGAAATCTCGATCCAGGTTCTGGAAAACGCTCCCGAGGGTTATTTCCAAGACGAAGTCGTTGTGGTGACCAATGACCGCAACAAGCCAAACGTGCCTCTGCGGATCAGCGGCCAAGTCGAGAGCCTCTTGACGCTGTCGCCGCAATCGATCGCTCTGGGCAGTTTGAAGCCGGGCGAAACGGTGAAAAGCAAGCTGGTTTTGATTGGCAAACAGCCTTTCCAGGTCGAATCAATGACAGCGGAAGGGTGGGAGATTGATTTCGATCCAACGGTCCAAGCCAAGAAGATGCACGTCTTGCGACCTGAACTGACTTTTACCGGCGACCAGTCCGGGCCCACCAAAGTGTCCTTGGTCATCAAGACCAGCGGCCAACAATCGGTCACGGCCAAATGCACGATCCACGCCGACATCCGCGGCGAGTAGTGCATCGTCGCCTTTCGCTCCGCGAAAGTTGCGTAAAAACGCTTCTTTTGCGGAGCAAAAGGCGACTTTCAAGAACACGTCGCCTTTCGCTCCGCGAAAGTTGCGAAAGAACGCTTCTTTTGCGGAGCAAAAGGCGACTTTCAAGAACACAGGCTGGAAGCCTATGCCACGCTTGCCGATGCGATTGATTGACGATCTTGGTTGGGCTGGTCGGTTGAAATCGGTCGCCGAAATGCCGGCGGGTTTTAGCGGCGCGAGAGTCTTTCGCGTGACGCTCGATTCGGGCGATGTGTTTGCCGCCAAGCAATTACCCAGCGGTGTTTCCGCCGATCGGATTGCCGAAGTGCATTCGGTTTGGCAAGCGTTGCCCGGAGCTGACTTTACCGAGTTGCCGACGTTGATGTCATTCGCTGATGGATCGACTTGCCGGTCGATCGATTCGCGTTACTGGGAAGTATCGTCGTGGGTTCCCGGTGATCCCTTGCTGGCCGATGCGGATGCTGGTCAGATCGAGCGTGGTGCGGCTCTGATCGGGCGGGCTCATGCGGCGTCTCGCAGGATTTTGATGCGGGAACAACGTTCGTCATCGATACGCGAGCGGTATCTTCGTCTGCGATCGATCGGTGAAACGAGCAAAACAGTGCTGCCGACATTGAAAACGGCCCCCGAAATTGCTGCCAAGTACAGCGGGAACGATCCGGCTTTCATCGCGACTTATTCACGAGCCGTTTCGTTGCTGAATGGCGGTTGGCCGGCTTCGTCAGAGCGTTTGCTGCGGTCAATCGAGCGGATGACTGAGCAAACGCTGCCGTGCATCTATGTTTTCCGAGACGTTCATCGAGAGCATTTGCTTTTCGAGAGAGATCGAACCCACGTGATTGATTTTGACGCCATGCGAGTTGATTCACCGATGTTGGATTTGGCTCGGTGGATTGGCAGTTTTGATTTGGCGGACCAGTCGCCGCAGAACTCAATTTGGCAGTCATCCTTGGCGGCTTACCAACGCGAAACCACATTCATTAACGTCGGGACGTCCGATCAACTGATCACGCTTCATCAGGCCACATCCTGGGCTTCTTTGGCAAACTGGGTTGACTGGGTCGCGTCAGGTCGTTCATTTCGACCTGGAATCAACGTGATTTGCGATCGGATTGATCGAATTGCCGATTGCGTGTCGGGAATGAATTTGAGCCGCTGGCCGTGAGGCCTCGGGCATTGACGGATGCCCGGCTTTCATCGACAGGCCGCTGACGCGATCACGGCTCACAGCCACGTTTTCAGAAACTGAGTCGTCCCGTCACACCGGCAGGGAACGTTGACGGCAGCGTGACCTGACACGTAAACTCCCGGATTGGATCAGGATCTCTGTCCGATCTTTGATGACGCTTCCTTGAAGGATTTTCATGCTCAATCGAGGTCTCTTGTTGTACAAGTCACCGGCGCTGGCCGTGGCCGTTTTATCGGTGATGGCGTTTTTGCTTGGCACCGTTCCAGAAGCCTCGGCGCAGGCTGGCGGTGGGTTTGGTTCGGGTGGTCTGAAGGGTCGGGGGCTGCAAGGATTTGGGATGGGGCGAGGCGGCCCGGATGATCGAAATCCGTCGCAATGGGAAGCTCGATACTTCACAACCGAAGATCCCGGCATTGGCGTGTTGGAAGTCGAGGTGGTCGTGGCCAATCAATGGTACGTCTACAGCGTCACGCAACCGCCCGGCGGACCGCTGAAAACAAAGATCACGCTGGTGTCGCCCGATTCGGTTTCCATTGCCAGCGACTTCAAGCCTGACGAGAAACCGGAACTCGGCACCGAACCGGTCTACCAAGGCGTCACGATCGAGAAGCATAAGTACGGCGTGGTGTGGACGGCCGCGATTCGTTTGCCGGAAGATTTTGAAGACGATTTGAAGCTGGATATTTTGGCGTTGATCTGCAAACCCGATGGCGGCTGCGTTCCGTTCGAAGAAGTGATCCCGGCAAAGTTCGCGGGAATGTATTCAGGTGACAACGCGCCCGCAGCTGTGATCGACCCATCGGTGCCAATGGAGCCGACCGACAAGACCGCAGACACGGCTGGCCCACCGACGGGTGAAGAAGAATTCAGTGACGCTTGGGCCGACGCGATTTCTGAAGACGTTCCCGTCAGCGACGATGAAGCGGCATCCGAAAACACGCCCAACATGGGAGCTGAAACAGATACCGAGAACCAGGTTCAGCCGACCGAAGGCGCGACCAGCTTTCCGCTGTTGCTGCTGTTCGCATTATTGGGTGGTTTCGTGTTGAATTTTATGCCCTGCGTTCTGCCCGTGATCGGGTTGAAGATGATGAGCTTTGTGGGGCAGGGCGGTGAAAACCGCAAACGGATTTTTGCGTTGAATCTGGCGTACGTTGCGGGGATTTGCGTCGTGTTTGCGATACTAGCCTTCTTTGCGATCGTGTTCAGTTTTAGTTGGGGGCAGCAGTTCCAGTACTTCAGCGTTCGCTTGGGCGTGACGGTCGGCTTGTTCGCGTTTGCGCTGAGTTATTTTAACGTTTGGGAGATTCCGGTTCCCGGGATGGCGGCCGGAAAGACTTCGCAGGATTTGCAAAGCAAGGAAGGGTTCACGGGAGCGTTTAGCAAAGGCATCTTTACGACATTGCTTGCGACGCCGTGCAGCGGGCCGTTGTTGGGTGGCGTGTTTGGTGCGACGTTGGGCATGACATCGCCGCAAATTGCGTTGGTGTTCGCCATGTTGGCGTTAGGAATGTCGTCGCCCTATTTGGCGATCGGTATGAAGCCTGGTTTGGTCAAGTTTTTGCCAAAGCCTGGACCGTGGATGGAAACGTTCAAACAGTTGATGGCTTTCCTGTTCATTGCCGCGGTGTGCTACTTCTTTTATCAGTTTTCGGACGAGAACAAGTTTCCCGTCTTCGTCACGTTGATGGGTGTTTGGTTTGGGTGTTGGATCATCGGGCAGGTTCCTGGTTGGGCCGCGATCCAAAAACGGTTACTCGCGTGGACCGCTGGCGTCGGCATCGCGACGGCGATCGGAGTGATGGCGTTCACGACGCTGAAGGCACCACCGGTTTTGAATTGGGTCGATTACGACGAGCAAAAATTGGCGGCTTACCAGGCGGAAGGGAAAACCGTGATGGTGGACTTTTCAGCGAAGTGGTGCGTGAATTGTCTGGTCAACTTGGCGACCGCGATCGACACCGAGAAGACTCGTCGCGTCGTCGATCGCAACAACGTCGTTACGATGTACGCTGATTGGACGGACCGCGATCCGGCGATGAAGGTCAAGTTTCAAGAACTGGGCAGCAATTCGATTCCGCTGCTAGCGATCTATCCCGCCGGCAAGCCCGACCAACCGATCGTCCTGCGAGATCTAGTGTCGCAGAGTATGGTGATCGAAGCGTTGGAAGAAGCCGGGCCAAGCAAGAATGCGAATGAAGTCGCGATGCGCCGTTAGTCGGCCGGACCGGTTCCCGCGTAGGCACCGTAGCGATTCACCGTAGGCCGTAGCGAGCCAAAGCGAGTTACGGCGATCGGCGCACCCGTTAATGCAACTGCCGTAACTCGCTCCGCTCGCTACGGCCTACGTTAGGGCAGTAGCCGATTGTCACCGTAGGCCGTAGCGAGCCAAAGCGAGTTACGGCAATCGGCGCACCCGTTAATGCAATTGCCGTAACTCGCTCCGCTCGCTACGGCCTACGTTAGGGCAGTAGCTGATTGTCACCGTAGGCCGTAGCGAGCCAAAGCGAGTTACGGCAATCGGCGCACCCGTTAATGCAACTGCCGTAACTCGCTCCGCTCGCTACGGCCTACGTTAGGGCAGTAGCTGATTGTCACCGTAGGCCGTAGCGAGCCAAAGCGAGTTACGGCAATCGGCGCACCCGTTAATGCAATTGCCGTAACTCGCTCCGCTCGCTACGGCCTACGTTTCGCTACGGCCTACATCAACGACATTAACCCAACATTGCTGCATCCGCTAATTCGATTCCAACAAATTGATCACGGCTTGAATGTCATCGGCGATCGGGGCCTCGAACGTCATCGGTTTGCCGCTTTGCGGATGGGTGATCGTTAGCTTGCGTGCGTGGAGGGCTTGCCGCGTCAGGATCGGCGGCTCGCCTTCGATCACTTTCGCTCGTGAATTGCCGCAGCCGACGATGATTTGTGACGGTGTGACCAATGAATGCCCGGCATACAATTTGTCGCACAAAATCCCGGCACCGACATGAGCCAGATGGACTCGCAATTGATGCGTTCGTCCGGTGTGAGGTTTCAGGCGAACCTGCGTGTAACGACCGTGCCGCGAAATGACTTCGTAGAACGTCTTCGCAGCTCGACTGGATTCGTGGTTCTCGCGAATCGCCTGTTTTTCACGCTGGTACGGATGCCGACCGATCGACGCTTCGATGATGTCTCGATCGCGATCCATCGGCGACGCCGCGATCGCGAAGTACTCTTTTTCAACCAACCGATCATGGAACTGTAATGCCAAATGATTGTGAACCGCATTGGTTTTGGCAATCACGATCACGCCCGATGTGTCGCGGTCCAAACGGTGAACAATCCCGGGCCGCGTGGGACCGCCGACATCGGAAAGCGATTGAAAACGGTACGCCAACGCACTGGTCAGCGTTCCGGACCAATTGCCGCGAGCTGGGTGGACGACCATTCCGGGCGGCTTGTTGACGACGACCAAACCATCGTCTTCAAACAACACGTCCAGCGGAATGTTTTCAGGGATGGTGTCATCGGCCGGCAAAGGAGGCACTTGGAAACGAACCTTCTGGCCGACCTTCAATTTCAAACTCGGCCGAACAATTTTGCCGTCAACTTCTGCACCGTCATCCTGAACCGCAGCACGGATTTGCGTTCGCGAATGCCCGTCGCAGCTTTGGCTGAGGAATAAATCCAATCGCATGCCCGAAGCGGATTCCGGGACCACGAAGTCACGGAAGACAGGCTCGCCAGACTCCAGCGACTCAATCAAGTCTTCCGCTTCGTCAGGATTGGATTCACTTGTCAACAGATTCAACAGCCTCAGCGGCCGCTTCGGTATTTACTTCGAGCTTTGCTTCGGTTGCCGATTCCGTTGCTGCTTCGGTCGCCGATTCTTCTACTGCCTCAGTCGCCGTTTCAGCAGCAGCTTCGATTTCGCTCTCGGCAGCTTCCAAAGTCATCGCGGGCTCTTCGGTTTCGGTTTCCGCAGGCTCTGAACTGGTTGGATCCGCGTCTTCGGGCAATTCAAGCTCTGAATCTTTTTCCATTACCTTGGAATCTTCGCCGCCGGGCAACGTGATTGTGTCTTCCAATTGCAGCGGTCCCAAATCCATGTCCGGGCTGTCAGGCAGCGATCCGGAACCGGGCAACGATGGTGGCAATGACGGTTCGGCCGGCGAGAAATCCTGATCGGCGAACCAGGTTAGGAATGTTTTGGTGGCGGGACTGGAAAGGCTATCGATTCGATCTTGCGCCTTCTTGATCATCGCTTCGGATTCGCCGACTTTGATCGTTTCTTCGTATTGAGTGATCGCTTCGTCCAATTCGCCCATCGATTCAGCGACGCGGGCGAGTCCAAAGTGGGCTCGCGATTGCAGCAGAGGATCCGTTTCGCTGGCCAACGCGTTGGAGAACGAATTTTTGGCGTCGCCGAGCAATTGAGCCGCGTTTTCACGGTCGTTGTACAACGCTTGAATGCCTTGGCCCAGGAATTCATTGCCCTGGTAGACTCTGGCCCAATTGGCGGCCAGCGTTCCCGGATAGGATTCGCTGACTTGGCCGAGTGCTTCTGGATCGCCCGATGCGGACGCTTGCAACAGACCCAAGGTCGCATCGCTGCGTCGTTCGCCCTGCTGAGTGCTGTAGAAAAGGTAACCAATTGCGGCAACGATCAGGATTCCGACAACGACGGCGATCAACCGCGAGAACGGCTCAATCGTTTTGTTCACGCGCTCGAGCTGGATGGCGAGTTCGTTTTTTTCGAGTTCGTGACGACGGTCGTTCATGTTCGATATCAGGATCGGGGACGAAGTTTTGAAGCAGGAAATATAGAAGCAGCAAGACTTTAGAGTCAATAGAAGCTGTTTGGGGTAGGTTTTAGGGGGTAGGTTTTAGGTTTTAGGTTTTAGGTTTTAGGTTTTAGGTTTTAGGGATTAGGGATTAGGGATTAGGGATTAGGGATTAGGGATTAGGGATTAGCTTTTTTCAAGTGGCCAGGGGGTTTGAAGGCATCTCCTAACGCCTAACTCCTAACGCCTAACTCCTAACGCCTAACTCCTAACGCCTAACGCCTAACTCCTAACGCCTACTCCTCAACCGCTTTTTCCTTTAACTCTTCCAGTGACGCGTATTCCAGCGTTGACACGTGGCAGGCTTTTAGGACGACGGGCGGTGCTTTGCCGGCGTCGTAGGCTTCTCGCCAACGCGGGGCACACAAACACCACCGATCGCCGGGCACCAAACCGGGAAACTGGTACATCGGCATGGGCGTCGTTAGATCGTTGCCGCGCGATTTGCTGAATTCCAGAAACTCGGCCGTCACCTGGCAGCAAACCGTGTGAACGCCCGCATCATCGCCGCCAGTGTTACAGCATCCGTCGCGAAAGAATCCGGTCATCGGATCCGTGCTGCAAGTTTCTAGTTCAGTCCCAAGTACGTTTTTTGCCATCGAAAATTGATCCTTTGATTTCCCAAACTCATGTCCGCTCCCTAATGTAGCACGGCGGTACGTGCCGTGAATCCACCCGACTCTCGGTGGAGGCCACCGAGTTACGAAGGTATACTTCTGCCCATGGATGCTCTAACCAAGGAATTGACGCCGCCTCAGCGTGATGCGGTCACACACATCGATGGGCCATTGCTGATTTTGGCAGGCCCCGGGTCCGGGAAGACTCGAGTGGTCACGCATCGGGTCGCCAACATGCTCGGGCACGGCGTCAGCCCCTTTCAAATCGCTGCGTTAACGTTCACCAACAAAGCCGCCGACGAAATGCGGGCTCGCGTGGACAAACTCGCCCCCGGCCAACCGGTTTGGATGGGCACGTTCCACCGATTTTGTGCTCAACGCCTCCGCCGCTACGCATCCTTTGTCGGGCTGAAAGAAAACTACTCGATCTACGATTCGTCTGATTCCAAACAGGCGATGAAGCGAGCGATCGCGGCGGCTGGGATTTCAACGACGCATTGTTCGCCTGATCAGATTGCGTCGTCAATCAGCAAAGCGAAAAACCGTCTGGCCACGCCTGAAATGATGGAAGGCCACGCACTCAGTCCCCAAGACGCGATCGCCGCCAAAGTCTATCCGGTTTACCAGCAACAACTCTTGACCGCCAACGCCGTCGACTTTGACGACCTGCTGCTGCACATCGCACGACTTCTTCGCGAGAATCCCGAAGTCCGTGGCGAACTGGATTCCAAGTACAAGTACATCATGGTGGACGAATACCAGGACACCAACTTGGCTCAGTACGCGATCGTTCGTGCCTTGTCGATCGATCACCCTAACCTGGCCGTCACCGGCGACCCTGACCAATCGATCTACGGTTGGCGTGGCGCGGACGTGAACAACATTCTGGATTTTGAAAAGGATTATCCCAACGTCAAAACAGTTCGGCTGGAAAAGAACTACCGCAGCACGCCAAACATCCTGCGAGCCGCCGATGAACTGATTCGCCACAACCAAAAACGAAAACAGAAAGAACTGTTCACCGACATTCCCGAAGGCGATCCGGTTGTCTTGCGAATGTACGAAGACGGTTACAAAGAAGCCGACGGAATCGTGGACGACATCGCCGACAAGATCGCGGGCGGCCAATACAAAGCCAACGACTTCGCGATCTTTTGCCGCATGAACGCATTGACGCGGTCGCTCGAACACGCGTTCCGATCACGAGCACTGCCGTACCAAATCGTTGGCGGCGTCGAATTCTACCAGCGCCGCGAAATCAAAGACCTGCTGGCGTATCTGCACCTGATCAATAACCCCAATCACGATGTCGCGTTTCATCGAGTCATCAACACGCCGACTCGCGGTATCGGCGCGAAAACGATCGAGCGCATTCGCGACCACGCCGATCACCATCGCATTCCGATGCTAGAAGCCGCCCGGCATGCTCAGTCGATCGACGGCTTAGCGAAGCGTGCTAAAACGATGATTGGAAAGTTCATCACGATCTACGATCGAATCAGCAAACGAGCCACATCGTCGCTGGAAGATTTGATCCGATACGTCGTCGAAGAAACCGCCTACGAAGATTACGTCGAAAAGACTGCGACCGAACAACAAGACGCCAACCCGATGGCCAACGTTGACGAATTCATCACGGCCACGGTCGAATTTGATCGCCAACATCCCGACGACGGATCGCTGGATTTGTTCTTGGAACAAGTCGCATTGGTCGCCGATACGGATAAGTTCGACAGCGAGACTGAACGCGTCACGCTGATGACGTTGCACGCCGCCAAAGGCCTAGAATTTCCCTGCGTTTACATCATCGGCGTCGAAGATGACCTGATCCCGCACTCACGATCAAAGAGCACTGAATCAGAGTTCGAGGAAGAGCGTCGGTTGCTGTTTGTCGGCATCACGCGTGCGATGCAGAACTTGCAATTGAGCGTGTGTAAACGGCGAGCGGTTCGCGGCGACATTCGGCCGGTGATTCCGAGTCCGTTTTTGAATGAGTTGCCGCTTGGCGAAATCAAACGTATCGAAGCGGCAACGTCATACGATTATTTTGATGACGAGTTTGGCGACGAACTGAACCAAGACAGCTACCCAGAGTCTTGGGATTTGCCGGGCGAGAATGATCCTGAATCAGGCAGCGGTGATGACGATATCGTGTTGGAGAAATCGGTCGTGACATCGTTTGTGGATGACGTTTCGCAAGTCGCACCACCACCGCCGAAGGCGAAACCCAAACCGAAGCCTTTGCTGAGCGGACTAAAGACGGGATCGGATCTGTTATCGGGCGGCGTCACGCCCGTGACCGCATACCAGGAAGGCGTCACGGTTCGGCATCCCGACCACGGCGAAGGTACGATCGTCAACGTAACCGGCCGCGGCCCAAAGCGAACCGCCAAGGTACAATTCGAGGACGGCGAACACAGCTTCCGCTTGGCGTACGCCAAACTAGAACTGGTCGGAAAGATGTAGAATAGGCCGGGTCGCATCAGTTACTGCGCGATAGGCCCAGAGGGCCGGCAGCTCCTTGCCGGGTGCGCGAGCACCCGGATGGCTGCCCCACATTAATTCTCTGGCTCGGTTTCA
>NZ_LWSK01000133.1 GCF_001642955.1 Rubripirellula obstinata
CCAGAGAATTGATGTGGGGCAGCCATCCGGGTGCTCACGCACCCGGCAGGGGGCTGTCGGCCCTCCGGGCCTATTGCGCAGTAACTGATGCGACGTCCCGAGCGAAAGGCGACTATAAAAAGTCGTATGTTCCACTTTTCCGATTCGCGTTTGGCGTCGGTCTTGACTTCGCGTGAGCAAATTGCGTAACCGTCTACGGTAGTGTTCCAATCAGTTCTTTACATGGATAATTCTGCGATGACGGTTCGCTCTAATTTACGCTGTTACTTTGGTCGGTTCGAAGCGATGCTTGTCTTACTTGGGATTGGCACCGCCTCATTAGTGGGTTGCGGAAGTAATGCGAGTTCCGATGCAACCAATGGTTTGGCGAGTGTCGGGCAATCCGCTGCGGTTGCTCAGGCGAACGAAACCGATGTGCCTACCATCGCGCCGACCGATGTCGTCAGCCAGTTTCTGGACTTGGTTCGACGCGGTGGCAGTGATTCCGGTGCATCGACCCTGCTTACCACGAAAGCCCAGTCCGAACTGAATCGGATCGGTCGCACGGTTCAGCCGATCGGTTCGCCCGATGCACGGTTTGTGGTTACGAGGGCCGAATCGGTTCCAGAGAATCCTGGTGCCACGTTGGTGCATAGCATTTGGAAAGAGCCTGGTGTCGGAAGCTCGCTGCAAAATGCTGATCCAGCATCCGGCGAATCATCTGCGGACAACGCGATCTTGGAATATCAAGTCGTCTGGGCTCTTCAAAAGGAAGCCAATCAATGGCGAATCTCGGGTTTGGCAATGGAAATTGACCCCAACCAGAATCCTTTGATTGTGAATTTTGAGGACGGAAATCGAATGGCGGCACTGCTCGCCGAAACGGAATCGGTCGATCAATCTGATAATTCTGGCTCGAAATCTGCCGGGAACTCGAATCCTGCTGCCACCAATGCTGCTGTTGAAGATTCGACCCTGAATCGATAGCGATCTGCCAGTAATATCAGCCTGCACTTCCTGAGACCGCCGCAAGGGTTGATAGTCTTCCCATGCGCGGGTGATGGTGGATTGCTGCCCCCTCCAGGATGAAGTTGTACGTGCGTTAAGCGGTCTGGCATATTTTCGCCACTTCCATCTCTCTAACGCCTCTGCCCTTCTAAACCGGCAGATTTGACCGATTGACACCAAGGTCGCGGTAGCTACTGTACAGTCCAAACTACGTGAGCCGCGAAATCCTCCTAGTCTGTGCATCTTGTCATTTTGCAGGTGCATGTTTTGGCGTTCGTGGCTCAAGTTCACCTAAGCGACAGATGTCACGTCGTCATCGGCTTGGTGGGGGGCCTAGGATCAGGCTCATTAAAACTGTGTGCGAATTCGGATCGCACTAAACGCTCCGATAAACTCAGGAGAAATCTATGAATCGGAATTTGGTGAGCTGCGTTGCAGCATTCGCATTGATGTTTGGATCGACTTTGGCGATGAGCAGCCCAGCGGAAGCTGGCCACGGCCTGTTGAAGAGAATCCACTGTAAGAAAGTTGCTTTCTTCCAAAAGCTGAAAAATCGTGGATCAGGATGTTGCGAACCAGCACCTAGTTGCTGCGCCCCAGCTCCAGAACCATGTTGTGCTCCGGCACCCGAACCCTGTTGTGCACCCGCGCCGGAACCAGCACCATGCTGTGCTCCTGCACCAGCATCAGAACCATACTATGCACCCGAGCCAGCCGCGGAACCATGCTGCGGTGCCGTAGAAGCTGCACCCGTGTCGGATTGTGGTTGCAGTGGCAGCCCCGTTGCTCCGGTGATGATGGAAGCAGCACCTGTTTCGGATTGTGGTTGTGGTGGCGAAGTTGCCATGGAAGCACCAGCCGAAATGGGCTACGTCAGCGACTCTTACGTTGGCGATTCTTATGCTGGCGACTCTTACGCCGGCGACTCTTACGTCAGCGATTCGGTTGAAAGCTATGAAGCAGCACCTGCAGCGTCCGACGAAGGCTTTGACCTTGCACCGGGCGAAGTAATGGTCCCAGGCAGCTTGCAAACGATTGGCACTTCCGAAGCCGCCGCACCGGTTGCCGAAGAAGCTGTCCCAGCACCTCAAGCTGATCCAGCCATGGATTCGCCTACAAGCAGCAGCGACACTCTTGAAGAAGAAGCAGGCGAAGCTGTTGAGGCCGCCGCCGAAGAAGCTGCCCCGCCAACTCCTTCCGCCGACCCAACCACCGACGCGTAGTCCAGTTTTGACTGACGCCTAGTCAAGTCATAAGCAAACTGCCGCAGTCAATCTGAGGCATTTTTAATAGCGAACCACTTTTGTCTTCGGGCAAGGGTGGTTTTTTTATGACCTAGGAATGGTCACGAAATAACTTCACGAGACTTGTTTCGACGAAATCCCAACCCGAACGCGGGAAGTTACTTTGGGACAGCTCTTTAGGAACTTGCGGTGCTTTATCGTCGCGTTTCGCTCGTTCCTTACGCATCCTGATCGCTAATGGATTCAACAATGTCAGGTCTTAGCCTCGCAACATCGTTATGGTCTTCGACGTCGTCGGGTTTCAAAAACAGATGTTCGCTTTCATCACAGTCGCGAACAAAAAACCAACCGGCACTGGTTTGAACTTCTTTGGCGCGATCCGAATCAGTTTGAATTGCGTCCGTGGAATCACTGGCGTTTCCGATCCAACGTTCTGGGCCACACCAATCCAGTTGTTCGTTGCCAAGGCCTTTTAAGATGGCTGGCAGGTGCGTATCGGGTGTGGGCGACGGCATGCGAACCGGCGGCGTGTCACTGATAATGATCGGTAGCCGACAATCATGGCTGCGAATCGGACCAGCGCGATGCCCGATGAATCCGTTTTGGCCAAGCGAAAATCCGCTGGTCCCAACGATCATGATGCGTACATCTTCGCGTAGCAGAGATTGGTGAAGAATTTCAATCATCAAATCCAGCAGACGAACTTGGCATCCGTAGGTTCGCATCCAGGACGTCACAAGATCTGGATGGACGCCCGCGCCGCCACGTTGGTCATTCAAATCTAGCTTCGGCACTTCGCATGTGGGCATGATCGCCGGGATCGTCTCGGCGGAATCGATCGGTTCGCTTTGCGACGGCTGATGCTGATCTGGAAATTCAAGAGGTTCAAGATCCAATTCAATTTCATCGATGGGAAACAGTGAACGCGGGGCGTCCCAAACTTGAGTCAAAACGCTGGTGTGCAGCCACATCAAGCTCCAATCACCATCGCAAAGCGAGTCCTGCTCGATCACGGCAGCCATCTGGGCAGCGATTCGAGTCTCGTCGATCTCGTCCGCGGGTTGGCTTGGAAGCGGTCCCGATGCATTCAACTGAACCACGGTATCAAAAGCGGCAGACTGATCCTCGGGACAGCTCACATCACTGATCAGGACCGTCGAACCAAGCTGTCTCCAAGGTTCTAACCAGTGATGCAAATTGGAAAGGCAAACCGGTAACCCTGGCGAGCGATCTTGGGTGTTGATCCAGCGGTCGAACACGCAGCCACTGGCCGCGATTTGATCCATCGCAGGCGTTTGATTCCACGACGATCCGTAGCACCCGATCGCGGACGTAGCCAAGCCTTCGATCGACAGAACCAGTAACGGCCGCCCGTCCTGGAAAAGATCGGTTTGCGAATCGCCGGGGAGTTCGCCGGGGAGTTCGCTGGGCAAATCGTCAGCGGGTTTCGTCATCGTGAAATGACCGGCAAACCGTTGCTCGGCTTACTTGCGTCATTCCCACCCCCAGATTCGCTGCCGGATCCGCTGCCGGATTTTTTGAGTGAATCTGTATCCGGGTCTTCATACTTGGCGACATCAAAGTGGCGGCTGTAGGTTCCGAAATCATTAAACGCGTATTTCTTGGCCCAGCGGTAAACAAAACTGCGTTCTGGAATTTCGTCGCCGGGTTGAAACTGACTTCGACGCGGTGTGATGTTCTCGAGTTCTTCAATCACTCCGCCGCGTACCGTCGTATCCCGTGCACCATGTTTCTCGGCCAATTGGACCAGCAAGTCTGGACGTTCCATGATCACGCAACCGCGAGTGTGCTGGGCGGTCAGTTCGCGGAAGTCGGTCAGGAATTCTGACTTGTTGAACGTTTCCGCCAGCGGCACATCATCGTGAATCGACTCGGTCGCTAACTGGATCACCGGACAGGGTTCAATGTCACCCCAGGGGCCGACATGATGCGTGAATCCGGTTGCGGCTGGACACAACGCGTTGCCCGCGTCGTCGTGATAAGCATCGACAACCACGATCGGTTTGGTCGCTCTTGTATCGACCACGAATTGCCGGACCCGTCGTTGTTCGTCGCTGGAAAGTGCCAATTGCGGATTAGGTTCGGGGCCGACGGGCCGATAGATATGGAACCAGCAATACATCACGCCCATTTCGATCAGGCGATCGACCCAGGCATCGCGAACCAAGTCATCGATATTGGATTTGCAGACGCTGGTGCAAACGCCGACCAGCAACTTGTGCTTCAGCGCTGTTTCTAAACCCTGCATCGTTTGGCTCAGCACGCCACCGCGACCGCGGCGAGTATCGCTTACAATTTCGCTGCCTTCGACACTGATCAGCGGCGTGACATTGCCCAACCGCCGCAGTTCTTTGGCGACGTCATCGGTGATGAAGTGACCGTTGGTGAAGACTTGGAAATAGACATCGGGATTGGCTGCAAAAATCTTCATCAGATCTTTGTGCATGAACGGTTCACCGCCCAGGATGCCAAAGAAGCTGTTGCCCATTTCCTTGGCTTGGCGAATCGTTTCGTTGGCCGCGTCTAATTCAATCCGGTGCTGTTTGGAATCAACATCGACCCAGCATCCCTGGCATCGCAAATTGCAACTGTTGATGACCGACAGATACAAAAACGGCGGGAAGAACTCGCCGCGTTTGAGTCGCCGTTTGTGCTTGTGAACGCTAAGCAATCCACGCACGCCCAGCATCCAGGCCGCTTTGAGTAGAAGGCGCTTGTCGGTTTCGACTAAAAACCGGCGAGCGAGGCGAAGATACATTCTGGTTGTCTGACAGGTGAGAGAATTATGGTGGGTTCAACAAAACGACTTGCGTATTCTAAACGCTACGGCCAGTTCGTGGTCACGAATCATCGGCCCCAATAGCTTACTCATTTTTGGTCGTTTTTGTCGCTCCATTCCGGTGCAGGCACCGTGAGTCGGCAGACTTTTTGTAGGCCGTAGCGAGCCATAGCGAGTTACGGCGTTGCGCAGATTGCCGTAACTCGCTTTGGCTCGCTACGGCCTACATGTTGGCGATCTGGGAAATGGGGCGTTGGTGCTATGGTGCTGCTTGCCCAATCAGCTCAGCGCGACTTCTTCGCTGCTGTGTTTGCGGCTGCTGTTGATTTTGTGCTTTCGCATCTTGCTGTACAGCGTGGTCGGCTTAACCTTGAGCGCCGCCGCCGCACCGTCGCGGCCGTAGACCTTGCCGCCGGATCGTGACAGTGCGTCCAGGATGGCTTGGCATTCGATCTCGGCTAGTGATGTCTTTTCAAGCGATGGCGGCTTGCGGGCGGCTTCAGTATCGCCGGCCAGCCACGATGCATCGACCGCCAATGTGTCGCCTCGGCTGACAATCATCGACCGCTCGATGATGTTTTCGAGCTCGCGGACATTGCCTGGCCAATCGTATTGCATCAGCCCATCCATCGCCCGCCGATCGACTCGAGTGATCGCCTTGTTCATGCGAACTGAGAACCTGGTTATGAAGTGATTGATCAGCGCCGGAATATCTTCGCGGCGTTCCCGCAGTGGCGGAACGTGGATCGGGAAAACGTTCAAACGATAAAACAAGTCCTCGCGAAAATTGCCGGCCTCCGCATAACTCTTTAGGTCACGGTTCGTCGCAGCGATGATGCGTGTGTCCACTTCAATCGGCTCGCTACCGCCGACCCGGTCAATCAAACGCTCCTGCAAAACACGCAACAGCATCACTTGAGTCTCTGAAGGAACTTCCGAAATCTCGTCCAGAAAAATGCTGCCGTGATGCGACAACTCGAACCGGCCAACACGACGCTGAGTCGCACCAGTGAACGCGCCTTTTTCGTGACCAAACAATTCGCTGGCGATCAGGTTGGGAGCCAACGCGGCACAGTTCACCTTGACCAATAAGTTTTCGCGGCGGGAACTGGCGTCGTGAATCGCGCGAGCGATCAATTCTTTTCCCGTTCCGGTTTCGCCCAGGATCAAAACCGTCGCATCGCTCAGTGCAACTTGCTCGATCGCAACTCGCAACTGCCGCATCGCTCGGCTATCGCCGATGATGTTTTCAAAGTCGTGGTCTGTGTGCAATTCGTCTCGCAGGTAAACGTTTTGCTGATGCAGTTCTTCTTTTAGCCGATCAATTTCGCTGTAGGCAGCCGCGTTATCCAAAGCGACCGAAAGCTGAGCCCCAATCTCATCGAGCAATCGCAAGTCCCACTGCGTCGCGCGGTCTTCGTGTCGCGATGCAATGCCCAGCAATCCAACATGCTGATCACGCGACAGCAGCGGCAAATGAGCCACCGATGAAAAACCTGTTTCCAGCAATCGCTTGTGTTCTGGAAATGAATGCGACTGATTTAAACTGTCAACGACCAAAGGCTGTCCGTTCTGGCGAACCCAACCGAACGCAGAATCCGGGAGCGGTTGAGATGAGATTTCAACCCAATTGCGATCGTCACCATCGAACTCGATCGCGAACCCGTGTCGCGACTCCTCATCATCAGAACTCAACACCAAGCTGACGCGATCGCAATTCAACAAGCGATTGATTTGCTCGGCAGCATGCTCGAACACCTCACGCCGATTCAAACTTGAATTAACGACCTGCCCCATCTTCACCAGCGACCGATAACGACGTTCGGATTGCCGGAGTTGCCCGGTCTGTTTGTCGACTTCTTCCTGCAGCGTTTCGACAAACTTATCTTTGACCTTGTTTGCGTCGGCAAGTTCCTGATTGGTGCGTTGCAGTTCCGTGACCAACCGGTTGCGTTCCAGGCTGATCGCGATGTGGCCGGCCAATCGCTTCAGCAGCGAGGCGTGCGATTGAGTGTAGGTGTTGGCGGTGCGGCTAGAGAAGAAGATGACGCCGATCGGTTTGGCATCGGCCAATAGTGGCAGCGTCAAGCTGGAACGCATTCCTTCACGCTCGATCAACGCCGTCGATGCCGAGCTGGGTTTCTCGGCGAGGTATTCCTGCAGGTCATCAATGATGCGCGGCTGCCCGGTTTCCAAAAGCGGAGCCAGGGTTGATCCTGCAACCCGCGCGGCATAGCCGACTTTTAAGGCAACGTCGCCGTCGGAACGGCACGAAATTAAACGCAGTAGATTGAAGGGTTGCTCGAGCAGCGCGACGGCAATCCGGTTGTACGGGACGATGCCACTAAGCTGGTCATAGGCCGAATCAAGCAGCTCGTCCAATCCCTGCCCCATGTTGATCTGATCGAGCATTCGAGTGACGAGAAGCTCGAAGTTTTCTGGATTTTTGGGCATGAGAAGTGACGATATATCGTCTTGTGGTGCGATTTAGCTACGTAGCTAACGGGCGGAGTTGCTAGTATTGAAAAGGACGCTACAATGCGGGCGTCTGATTCGATAGGATACCCAAGCATGACGATACGCACAAACCGATGTGACTTTATTTCGTCACAATTGCGAGTGTGGGGCCTGAGGCAGGTGAGGTACCGTAACTGCTTGCCGCTGCATAGCTTGCAACGGAAGCGACAAGCTTGCTTCTAATTGGTACGCTACTTGCATTCGATTGAATCAGTCATGACCAGTTCCCGCTCAACACCCGTTTTGTGAAGGCAAACACGATGGCAATCACTGTGACAGCAACCGCAGTCAAAAAAATCAAGGAAGTTATCACCGAACAAAAACTGCCGTCGGAAGTGGCGTTGCGTGTTGGCGTTGTCGGCGGTGGCTGCAGCGGGTTTGAGTACAAGATGGAGTTCGATGAAGAGGTCAGCCCCGAGACTGACATCTTGACGGAAGTCGATGGTGTCTGTGTAGCGATGGACAAAAAAAGTGCGACGCTTCTGGACGGCACTGAATTGGACTACCACGAAAGTTTTGAGAAACGCGGCTTCGTCTTTAAGAACCCGAATGCCACCAAGTCATGTGGTTGCGGAAGCTCGTTCTCGGCATGACGCGTTGTCGGCACATCGTCGGCACAAAAATTGGGCGGCTCGCTGAGACCCCGCCACCAAGATCCTGATCAATGAATCCTTCAAGGAAAGATACGAATGACATCTGAAAACGCAATGCTCGAAGAGTTCGCCCAACGCGAGTACGAGCATGGATTCGTCACCGAGATTGAATCTGATGCGATTGAACCGGGCTTAAGCGAAGACGTCGTGCGGTTGATCTCCAGCAAAAAAAATGAACCTGAATGGTTGCTGGAATGGCGATTGAAGGCCTACCGACATTGGTTGACGATGGAAGAACCAGAGTGGCACAACGTCAAGTATCCAAAGATCGATCACCAAGCGTCTGTTTACTACTCGGCCCCTAAGAAGAAGCCGAAGCTGAACAGCTTGGATGAAGTCGATCCGATTCTATTGGAAACCTACGAAAAGCTTGGCATCCCGCTGCACGAGCAAAAAGTGTTGGCCAACGTTGCCGTCGATGCTGTGTTCGATAGCGTTTCGATCGCGACGACGTACCGCGAAACGCTTGAAAAGCATGGCGTCATTTTCCTCCCGTTTTCCGAAGCGGTTCAGGAGTATCCCGAACTGGTCAAGAAGTACCTGGGTTCGGTGATTCCGACGTCAGACAACTATTACGCGGCACTCAATTCGGCTGTCTTTAGCGACGGTTCGTTTTGCTTCATCCCCAAGGGCGTTCGTTGCCCGATGGAGTTGTCGACTTACTTCCGAATCAATGCAGAAAACACCGGCCAGTTCGAACGCACGCTGATCGTTGCCGAAGAAGGTGCCTACGTCAGCTACCTGGAAGGCTGCACCGCACCGAAACGCGACGAGCATCAATTGCACGCGGCCGTTGTTGAACTGGTTGCGTTGGACGATGCCGAGATCAAGTACTCGACGGTTCAGAACTGGTACCCGGGCGACTCCGAAGGCAAGGGCGGGATTTACAATTTCGTTACCAAGCGTGGTGCGTGCCGTGGCGAGAACTCGAAAATTTCTTGGACGCAAGTCGAAACCGGTTCAGCGATCACTTGGAAATATCCCAGCGTGATTCTGCAGGGCGATAACTCGGTCGGCGAATTCTATTCAGTCGCCGTGACCGCGAATCATCAACAAGCCGATACCGGCACCAAGATGATCCACATCGGCAAGAACACCAAGAGCACGATTATCTCTAAGGGTATCTCGGCGGGCGTTGGCCAGAACAGCTATCGCGGTGAAGTGAAGATGATGAAGGGTGCGACCAATGGTCGGAACTTCTCGCAGTGTGATTCGCTGTTGATCGGCGATCGCTGTGGAGCTCACACGTTCCCCTACATCGAAGTCCGCAACACGACGGCGAAGGTTGAACACGAAGCGTCAACATCTAAGGTGGGCGAGGACCAGATTTATTACCTTCGTCAACGCGGATTATCAACCGAAGATGCGGTCAACATGATCGTCAACGGTTTCTGTAAAGAGGTTTACGATGTGCTGCCAATGGAGTTCGCTCTTGAAGCTCGCAAGCTCCTCAATGTCAGCCTGGAAGGCAGCGTCGGATAGTCGCTACGTTCCCGCAAATTGCTCCTCAAATTACGCCGGACTCTTGACGAGTTCCGCACCGATCCAGATCACCACCACTCCAAAAAAATAACTCATGTTAGAAATCAAAAACCTACACGCCCGAGCTGAAGACAACGAAATCCTTAAAGGCGTTAATCTGCAGGTCAGGCCTGGCGAAATTCACGCCATCATGGGGCCCAACGGCTCCGGCAAGAGCACGCTTTCGCACATCATCGCCGGTCGTGAAGATTACGAAGTGACCGAGGGCGAGATTCTGTACAACGGCAAAGACTTGTTGGACATGGACATCGAAGAACGGGCTGCCGAAGGCGTCTTTTTGGCGTTCCAGTATCCCGTCGAAATCGCGGGTGTCAGCAATAAGTATTTCCTTCGCACCGCGATGAACTCGGTTCGCAAGTACCACGACGAAGCGCCGATCAAGCGGAAGGAATTCTTGGCGTTGCTTAAAGAGAACCTTGAAAAGCTTGGCATGGACAAGGTGATGATGGACCGCAGCGTCAACGAAGATTTCTCGGGTGGTGAAAAGAAGCGGAACGAGATTCTTCAAATGGCAATGCTGCAGCCAACGCTTGCGGTTCTGGACGAGACCGATTCAGGCTTGGACATCGACGCGCTGAAAATTGTTGCCGATGGCGTCAATGCACTTCGCAGCCCCGAACGTGCGACGATCGTTGTGACTCACTACCAACGATTGCTCGATTACATCGTGCCTGACCACGTTCACGTTTTGGCAGGCGGCAAGATTGTCCGTTCGGGCGATAAGTCGTTGGCGTTTGAATTGGAAGAAAAGGGATACGGTTTCTTACAGGAAGAAGCGGTCGCGACATAAGGACTGCGGAGAGTTCGCAAGTCATTCTCTGACGACCTTCCATGGTCGCTGGTAAAGCTAACAATCAACCTTATCACTCATCAAAACATGATCGCCACCGAAATCGAAACTTATCAAGATCAGCACGCGGCCTTCCAAACGGGATCTTCCCCGGATTGGCTCGTTGCCCTTCGCCAACGAGGACTCGACGCCTTCACGCGGCTGGGCCTTCCGACCAGAAAGCTGGAAGATTGGCGATTCACCAACGTCTCGTCGCTGACCAAAACCGCCTACGATGCAGGCACGAATGGACTAACCGCAGGCGACACCGCCAGTAGTGAAGCCATCGCCGAAGCCAGTGATTTGCTGCAGCAAGCGAGCCTGGACGAAGACTACCATCGCTTGGTTTTCATCAACGGTCGCTACAACGAAAAGCTGTCACAGATTCACGACGTTAACTCCGGCGTCGTCATCGATACGTTGGCAAACGCACTGAGCAATCGACCTGGTGAAGTTCAACAACAACTCGAAAGCGAATTGGACTTTAACGATTCAGCTTTCGCGGCTCTGAACACCGCGTTCGTTGGCGACGGAGCCATCATTGACGTGCCCGAAGGCGTCACGCTTGATCGGCCCGTTCATCTCGTTTTCCTTTCAACAGGAAGCGGTCGTACCTTATCGAATCCACGAAACCTGATTCGCATTGGCAAGGGCGGCAAAGCCAATGTGATTGAAAGTTTTATGGGCCACGGTGATTCTTACTTTACCAATGCAATCACCCAGGTCACGCTCGCCGACAGTGCTGAATTAGACCATCACAAGCTGCAGCACGAACAAGTCGGTGCGTTGCACATTTCGACAACCGGCGTCGATCAAAAGGCCAGCAGTCGTTTCCGGTCGCATTACTTCTCGTTCGGTGCTTCGATCGCTCGCAACGAATTGGATTGTCTGCTTGATGGTGAAAACATCGAGACGACTTTGAACGGTTTGTACATGCCGACTGGCGATCAGTTGATGGATTGCCGAACGCGAATCGATCACGCGATGCCGCATTGCAACAGTTACGAGTTGTACAAAGGCATTTTGGATGACAAGGCCAAGGGCGTTTTCAATGGCAAGATCTTTGTTCGCGAAGACGCACAAAAGACCGATGCGAAGCAAAGCAACCAAGCGTTGTTGTTGTCCGATGACGCAGTCGTCAACACCAAGCCACAATTAGAAATCTACGCCGACGACGTCCGTTGTACTCACGGTGCGACGATTGGCGAATTAGAAGAAGACGCGCTCTACTACCTGCGAGCCCGCGGGGTTCCGGCTGACCTGGCACGGCAGATCTTGATCTTTGCCTTTGCCAACGACGTCGTGCAGGGAGTCGAGTTGCCAGCGGTTCGTCGCCACCTGGAATCGGTGTTGCTTGACGGCCATGATCTATCCGAAGACATCTTATAAGGAAGCGTTGAAATGACTCATGTCGTCGCCGAACCGTGCTCGGGTTGCAAGTACACGGACTGCGTTGTGGTTTGCCCAGTGGAATGTTTCTACGAGGGCGAGCAAATGCTTTACATTCATCCTGACGAATGCATTGATTGCGAAGCCTGCGTGCCGGAATGCCCGGTCGAAGCAATCTTCCACGAAGATAATCTGCCGTCGGAGTGGGAATCGTACACTCAGTTGAACGCGGACAAGTCCGAAGAGTGCGAAGTCATCACGGAACAGAAAACGCCGCTCGCCGAACCCAAAGACGAATAAGCCAAAAGCTGATTCGCGCGTTCGACGATTTTCAGTAGGCCGTAGCGAGCTTCCAGCGAGTTACGGCAATGCGCAACGATGCCGTAACAATGCACAACGCTGCCGTAACTCGCTGGAAGCTCGCTACGGCCTACGTTTAAGGACGGGCAAGGGAACGAAGCTTGATGTTGCACGCCTTGCTCTGGCAATCCAACGCCGACCTAGTGGCACGAATCCTGGATCATCCTTTCGTCCAAGGTTTGGATGACGGTACGCTGGACCGAGAATCGTTCCGGCGATACGTCGCGCAAGACGCGTTCTTTTTGCGAGCGTTTTTGAAGGCTTATGCGGTCGCTGCTGCGAAGTGCGATGACTTTGATCAGGCACGTGTCTTCCACGATTTGATGGGCGGTGTCTTCGACGAAATTCAACTGCACCAAAACTATGCTGCGACGTTGGACATCGATCTCAGCAACGTTCGGCCCTACGCTGCGACCTCGGCTTACACCGACTTTCTGCAGCGAGTTGCTTGGCATGAAAGTCTTGCCGAGATCATCGCGGCGATGGTTCCCTGCATGCGTTTGTATCAGTACTTGGGCAGCGAGTTAGCGGCGTCGCTTCGTACCGATCATCCCTATAAAGATTGGATCACAACGTACGCCGGCGAAGAATTTGCCCAACTGTGTACACGGTTAGAATCGCTGCTCGATGAGCTCGCGACGGATGTGCCAACTGTCCACGAAGCCTACCGCTGCGCGATGCAATGCGAGTTCGATTTCTTCTCTGCTCCTTTGGAAAAGGATTCCTGATGCCGGTTGCTTTAACGATTGCTGGTTCTGATCCATCCGGCGGCGCAGGGTTACAGGCTGATTTGAAAACGTTTCATCAGCATGGCGTTTACGGCACCAGCGTTGTGACTCTTTTGACAGTTCAAAATACGCAAGCGGTTTCGGCCGTCGAGTCGATCGATCGAGACTTTGTTCTCGCACAGTTGGATGCCGTCTTGGATGACATTCCACCAACAGCGGCGAAGACAGGAGCACTCGGCAGCGCTGAGCTGATCGAAGCCATCGCGGAACGAGCGGCAACGTTTTCCTTTCCGCTGGTCGTCGATCCGGTGATGGTCAGTAAACATGGCACAGCGCTGATTGACGATGCTGCCATAAAGACGTTTACTGACCGACTGCTACCGAACGCGTTTCTGGTCACACCCAATTTGCTCGAAGCCGCAAAGTTGGCCGCGATGGAAATTACCGACGTGCATTCAATGGAAAAAGCGGCCAAGGCAATCGCCAATTTTGGCGTCAAGAATGTGCTGGTCAAAAACGGAAATCTCAACGGCGACGCAATCGATGTTCTCTGGAGCGAAGGAAAGACGCACATCTTTCCAACGCCCAGAATTGAAACACAAAACACGCACGGAACCGGCTGCGTCCTATCAGCCGCAATCACCGCAAGATTGGCCAAGGGCGAACCGTTAGTAACGGCAGTCAAAGCAGCCAAGCAATTCATCACCGCGGCGATCCGCACTAATCCAGGTCTGGGACAGGGATTTGGTCCCGTCAATCTGTTCATTAAAACGTAGCTGATCCCGCCAGGGTTCAGTCCACGATCGGATTAAGCTCGACTGAACCCTGGCGGGATCAGCTACGGACAGGTCGCAATGCCGTGAAGAAAAGTATGTAGGCCGTAGCGAGCCATAGCGAGTTACGGCAATTTGCGCACCGCC
>NZ_LWSK01000134.1 GCF_001642955.1 Rubripirellula obstinata
CTTTGTTGAATGATCTGCGGGCTACCCCTCGTACGATCGAATAGCAGCTTGCGATGCAAATCGGAACTTCCAAAGAAAACCCGAATTTCACCTTGACTAAGATTCCCTCATAGCAGCGAAAGGCGACTACCAACCTGTAACCCTAAAAGAGATGACTCAAATGAAGATCGTGATCGTTGGTGGTGTTGCTGGCGGAGCATCCGCGGCGGCTCGTGCTAGAAGGCTTGATGAAACTGCTGAAATCGTTGTGCTTGAGCGTGGGCATCATCCTTCGTTTGCCAATTGCGGCTTGCCCTATTATGTCGGCGGGAAAATTGAGTCGCGAAAAAAACTGCTGGTTGCGCCGGTGGAGATGCTGCGCAACCGTCATCGCTTAGACGTCCGCGTTCGCAGCCAAGTGACCAAGATTGACCGCGATCGCAAGCAGGTTCATGTGTCGAATCTGGAAACGGGGGACCAGTACACCGAATCGTTCGACAAGCTAATCATTGCAACTGGCGCGTCGCCGTTTCGTCCACCCATTCCCGGAATCGACAGTTCAAAGGTGCTTGAATTACGTGACCTGACTGACGCCGATCGAATGCACGCGATCGCTACTTCGGGTGTGAAGCGTGCTGTGATCGTCGGCGCTGGATTCATCGGCATGGAAGTGGCGGAGAACCTAGTTCTGCGCGGCATTGATGTCACTGTTGTGGAGTTGGCCGACCAAATTTTGCCGCCTTGGGATCGTGAAATGATCCAGCCAATCGAGAAACACTTGGGTGAACAGGGAGTGAAGGTTCTTTTGGGTGAATCCGCGATTGGCTTTCAGGAATCGGCAGGTGATGGTTTGACGATTCAGTTGAAGTCTGGGCAGAGTTTGGACGCCGACTTTGCGGTTGTCAGCATCGGCGTTCGACCTGAAAGCCAGTTGGCAGTTGACGCGGATATTGAATGTGGTCCCGGCGGTGGCATCATCGTCAACGATTCGATGCAAACGTCGGATCCCAATATCTACGCCGTTGGCGACGTGACGCAAGTGTCATGCTTTGTATCGAAAACGCCGGTTCAAATTCCGTTGGCCGGTCCAGCGAATCGACAAGGCCGAATCGCGGCGGATCATATTTTTGGTCGGTCGTCGACCTATCGCGGGACGCAAGGCACAGCCGTGGTGGGCGTCTTTGGGATGACCGCGGCGATGACCGGTTTGAGTGAAAAGCTGCTGCAGCGACACGACATGCCCTACGAAAAAATTTATGTTCACCCTTCGGATCACGCTGGGTATTATCCGGGTGCCCAGGGTCTGACATTGAAACTGCTGTTTGATCCGATCGACGGTGTGATTTTGGGTGCCCAGTGCGTTGGAACCAACGGCGTCGACAAACGGATCGACGTGATCGCGATGGCCATCCAAGCCAGCATGACGGTGTACGACTTGGAAGAAGCAGAGTTGTGTTACGCACCCCAATACGGGCATGCGAAAGACCCAATAAACATGGCGGGTTTTGTTGCGTCCGGAGTCCTTCGGGGCGATCAACCGGTGTTGCACGTTGACGATATTCAATCCAAAGAAGATTCAGAGCGTTTTTTGTTGGACGTGCGCAGCGAAGGCGAATTTAGCGATGGGCACATTCCAGACGCAACCAACATTCCGCTGGAATCACTCCGCGAACATCTTGCCGAACTCCCCAGCGATCAACCGATCGCAGCCTACTGCAAAGTCGGTCAACGTGGTTACGTCGCAACACGAATTTTGCGTCAAAACGGATTCGATGCAGCCAACGTGAGCGGCGGCTACACATCGTGGATGCGGCGATCGCTGGATTCAGAGTGAGCGTTTCCAATTCTTGGAATGCTCCACCGGCAGACGAAGCCTACTGCTTGACTCGATATCCGAGTTCTTTAATCTCGCTGACGATCTTTTCTTGATGATCGCCCTGCAATTCGATCAGATCATCCTTGGCCTTGACCGTCCCGCCGGTTCCGCACGCGGCTTGTAACTGAGTCAGGATTGACGGCAAGTCGTTGGCCTTGGCGGTCAAGCCTTCGACGACGGTCACCATGCGTCCGCCCTTGCGTTTTTGGACGCTGATCCGTGCGGTTTGCTGCGAAGGTGGCAACCGATCCGCCTGCCGCTGTTTTGCCGATTCCCGATCGGCCTTGTCTTGCGCCGTGCAAACGCATTCGCTTTCAAGCTTGCCGCAATGATCGCACTGTGGCGGAATGTCGAAGGGAGTTCCAGCGAAGAGGCTTGTCATCAGGCGGCGGTGGGGTTGTAGTGTGGTCGGTGAAGCGAGTCAAACAAAATTGATCGGTGCGATAGTTTACAACGCCGCACGGCAGCGTAACATCTAGCAGTATTCGATGGCCCTTCATTCCCACACCCATGCAGCCCAGCACCTTGCCGCGTTCTGAAATCTCGAACTCTGCGAAAACGAACTCTGCGAAAACGAATGCCGCGAAAGCGGTCCGAGTCGGCAGTCGTTTGGGCAAGTACCGGCTGGATCGCCGGATTGGCCGAGGTGGTTTTGCGGACGTCTATGCGGCAACCGACACGCTGCTTTCGATTAAGGTCGCACTGAAGATTCCAAACATGCGTTGGGTTACCGATGACCTGATCAGCGAGTTTCGCCGCGAAGCCAAGCTGACGATGAGCCTGGAACATCCCGGCATCCTGCCGATCCGAGACGCCAGTTTTATTGATGGTAACTTTGTGATCGTATCGCCGCTTGCGACGCGGACGTTGGACGAGCGAATCAAGAAACGCATGAGTTTTGAAACTGCGTTTGAGTTCACGGCCGAATTGCTGGACGCGACAGCACACGCGCATTCTCGCGGCGTGATTCACTGCGACATCAAACCAGAAAACGTGCTGCTCTTTCGCGATCCTGACACGAACACCGATACGCTGCGGTTGACTGATTTTGGCATCGCCAAAGCTGCGCAGAAAACGATCAGCGGTTCAGGAACGGGAACGCTGGGGTACATGGCACCTGAACAGGCGATGGGAAAACCGTCCAAACGCAGCGACGTTTTTTCGATCGGATTGATTGCCTACCGGATGCTATCAAGCCATTGGCCCGAGTACCCGTTCGAGTGGCCGTTTCCAGGTTCTGCTGCGATCCGCAAACGAGTTCATCCCAGCGTAATCGCTATCATTCAAAAATCCGTTGCGATCAAACCTCGCGAACGTTTCGCGGATGCCGAAAAAATGGCCCAAGCTTGGGAAAAGTCGCGTTTGAAGGCATTTCGATTCGCTCGCCGGGATAGAAACTGAGTATTGGTGGTAAACTTTAACGCGTTACACTACGGCCACACCACATCTCATTGATACCTGAATCCCAACGATGCCCGCGTTACTGACACCTCCCCACCGATGTTTCCTGGAAGGCAACATGGATCAGCCCGAACTGATCTGTATTGGTGAAGGAGCTGCTGCAGATGGGCATCTGGTTGCATTCTCGCGAGTTTGTCCAGGCAAAGAAGAACCCAACGACGACAGCGCAGCAATCATCTACACCCCGTGTGGTTCGATTGTGATGGCTGTAGCAGACGGTGTCGGCGGAGCTCCGCTTGGATACAAGGCGTCCGCGATCGCGATGGAGTGTTTGGCCGAAAGCCTGACCGCGTCTACTTTGGATCCTGCACTGCATTCGGCTGATCTTCGTCCAGCAATTTTGGACGGAATCGAAAAAGCGAACGCTGAAATTTTGGACATGGGCACCGGTGCGGCAACGACGATCTCGGTCGTGGAAGTCCGAAATCGAATCGCTCGTGGATATCAAGTTGGCGATTCGATGGCCATGATCGTGGGTCAACGCGGGGCGATCCGTTGGAAATCGATGTCACATTCACCGGTCGGCTACGCGATCGAGTCGGGGATGATCGACGAAGCGGATGCGATGCATCATGACGAACGTCACATCGTGTCAAATCTGGTCGGGTCTCGCAGCATGCACATCGAAATCGGTCCCGCCGTTTCGCTCTCAGCTCGCGATTCAATCGTCATTGCCAGCGACGGATTATTCGACAATCTACACCTCGGCGAAGTCTCAGCGATCGCTCGTGTTGGTCGGCCACTGGATCGAATGAATTCGCTGGTCAAGTTGGCGACCGACCGCATGGAACAGACTGATGCCGACGTTCCCGGAAAACCGGATGACTTGGCAATCCTGTTGATGACGCCCTAGGCATGCATCATGCCGCGTCTTGACGAACGTCTAAAAACGGTCGCTCGCCAAATTCGCTGGCCCGTCCACGCCGACATCGGTTCGGACCACGGGCACTTGCTAAAAGCGCTGCTAACGGCTGGCCGAATTGATCGCGGCATTGCGATTGAAAACAAACGCCAACCGTTTGAAAATTCTCACAGCACGCTGTTGGGATTAAATGCCGAAGTGCGACTTGCCGATGGGTTTGCTGGATTGGTGCAAGACGAAGCCGATGGCGTCAGCATTTGTGGAATGGGTGCCAGATCGATGGTTCGCATTTTGAAGACCTTCCCTGATCGAGTCCCAAAGAATGTTGTTGTCCAACCCAATCGCAATCCAGAACTGCTGCGACAATGGGGAATCGAAGCAGGCTTTCACTTAAACGACGAACAGTCGGCCGCCGGACGTTGGGAATACGTGATCATGCGGTTCGAGCAAAATCGACATGCAAGCGATCCTGCGTATCAGGGGCTCGATCGTAAAGCAGCCATACTTTTCGGGCCGCATTTTTGCAAACGAAACGAGCCGGGTTGGCGAATGCAATTGGCTGAGGAAAAGCGATACATTGAAACGCGTGGTCGATTGGGAAAAGCGATGCAACAAAGGCTCGATGCAATTGAGTGTGTTCTTTCCTCGTAGTGTTCATCGAAATCGTCTAAGCTAACGCTGCTGTTCGATAGAGAATCGAGCGAAAAAGAAATGTCGCCTTTCACGCTGCGAAAGTACGAACACAGTTTCGCGGAGCGAAAGGCGACTATCAATCACCTCTGCCTGCTGGATTTTTGTCATGACACTCAATGAAATCGCCAACTTTCTTGGTTGGTGTACGCTGATCAACTTTGGCCTGCTGATTTTGTCGACGACCGCGTTGGTTGTTGGGCGAAACTTTGTGGCAAACCTGCATGCAAAGTGGTTTGAAGTCGATGCAGCAGACCTGCGCAAAAGCTACTTCCAATACTTAGCCAACTACAAATTGCTGGTCTTGGTATTCAACTTGGTGCCGTATCTAGCGCTGCGGATTTTGGCCAACTAAGCAATTGTTCCGAAATAACATCCGCATTCCAGTTAAACCGCGTGGGCATCGACCTGCGCGCTCGGGGACGCGCGACGCGCGGGGCGATGCCCACGCGGTTAAACAATTTAGAAACCCTGCGCGGCGTTGGGGGCACTGCTCTGATCAGTCATCACCACGGCGGTACTCGCGTTCTGCTGGGCGATGGTGCGGTCAATTTTGTGACCGATTCGATCGACGCTGGAAACTAAATTAAATAACGGTCAAGTCAGATTTGGTTTTACCGGAAACCAAACTCCCGATTCTCGAAGCCCCACGGCTTGCGGGGAACGCTGGGAACCCGATCTAGCAAAACGGACTTTACGCCTTTAGCATCAGTGCAATCAGGGCTCGGCAGAAGTCTGGCAAATCGTCGGGTCTTCTGCTGGAAACATGGTGGCCATCGACGACGACGGATTTGTCTTCGTAGGTGGCACCGGCGTTGACTAGGTCGTCCTTGATTCCTGGTGATCCGGTCACGCGGACGCCTTTGTAGACGCCTGCCGAAATTGGAATCCAGCCGCCGTGACAAATCGCGGCAATCGGCTTGCGGGCTCGGTCGAAATCTCGGACCAAATCCAACAGCACGGTGTCGCGGCGGAGTTTGTCCGGCATAAATCCGCCTGGAACGACCAGGGCATCAAAATCGGCCTCGACCATATCGCTGATCGCCGCTTCGCTTTTGCACGGGTAACCATGCTTTCCCGCGTACGGCTGATTGGCTTCCGGTCCGGCCATCAACGTCGATGCACCCGCCTCTTCTAACCGCAGTTTGGGATACCAGAGCTCGAGATCTTCGTAAATCTCGCCGGTCAGAAGCAGGACTCGTTTCCCGGTCAGCGGTAAATTGCTCGAATCGTGGTTGGATTGTGTCATCCCATGTTCCCTGAAGTTTTTTGGAGTCGTTGAACGCTCTACAGGATAGACTTTGCAGCCAATTCTGGCCCCCGCCTTACGAGTTTTTTTTCGGCCTGTGACATGGGCTCGGCAACGTCAATTCGGCCAACTGCACAAGCAGGGATTGATCTTTTTCGCCCATCAACGATAGTCGAAGCCCACGAACCGATTCTGATTCAACGCCTAGGCAACTTGATGACCAAAGAAAACCAGACTTCGACACTTGCACCAGCAACGGATGACCTCCGCATTAGAGCAATGAAACCGCTGATGCGACCTCAAGAGTTGATGGAAGAAATCCCGGCAACGCCGACCGTCGCCCAGACCGTTGCCGATGGTCGCGCCGGGATCCAAAAGGTCTTATCCGGTGCCGATGATCGTTTGGTCGTCGTTGTCGGTCCCTGTTCGATCCACGACCCGGACGCGGCGATCGATTACGCCAAACTGTTGGCGGTTGAACAGCAAAAGCACCAAGGCGAACTGCTGATTGTGATGCGGGTTTATTTCGAGAAGCCGCGGACAACCGTTGGCTGGAAAGGCCTGATCAACGATCCGAATTTGAACGATAGCTTTGAAATCAACCAAGGGCTGCGGACCGCTCGAGGCCTGCTGCGAGACATCAGTGCACTCGGTTTGCCAACGGGAACAGAATTCTTGGACTTGATCAGCCCGCAATATGTTGCCGACTTGGTCGGTTGGGGTGCGATTGGGGCGCGGACGACTGAAAGCCAGGGGCACCGCGAATTGGCGTCGGGTTTGTCATGCCCGGTCGGTTTCAAAAACGGGACCAGCGGCAATGTTCAAATCGCAGTCGATGCCATTTGTTCTGCTTCGCGACCGCACCACTTTTTGTCGGTCACCAAAGAAGGCACCTCGGCCATCTTTGCGACCACCGGCAACAGCGATTGTCACGTCATCATGCGAGGCGGCCTGCACACGAATTACGATGCAGCCAGCATCGATACGGCATCGGCATTACTGGAAAAGGCAAAGCTGAAACCGCGAATCATGATCGACACCTCTCATGCCAACAGTCGAAAACTGCACAAGCGACAGCGTTACGTTTGCCGCGACGTTTGCAGCCAGGTTGCCGACGGCGACCATCGAATCATGGGCGTGATGGTGGAAAGCAACTTGGTCGAAGGAAACCAAAGTCTCAGCGATGGCAACTTGGTCCGCGGCAAAAGCATCACGGACGCCTGCATCGGTTGGGACGAAACCGTCGCAGTGCTACAGGATCTTGCCGACGCGGTCGCCGCCCGGCGTAAGGCTTGATAGAGCGGGTTACGGACTACTCTTGGACTCAATGCTCTAAACCCGGCGCAGTCGCGATTGGCGGGAATACTTAAAGCCGGGCACGAAGAAACATGCGGCTGCGACGACTCCGAAAATTAGGTGCGAGAATTCAGGTTGGAAAGCCATCGCGACCGCGGCCAGCAACAGTGCCGTGGCCTGGATGTAGAACACTCCGCTTAACATGCCTGCTTTGACGATGAAAACCATCGCGCTGATCACGCCCAGCATCGGTGACAATCGCAGCACGGGCAGACCCATCCACCACTCGAACGGGAACAGCAATCCGATGGCGATCATGCTGGCACCCCAAACGTGCGCGACCTGCCTTTCGATAAACGTGACCGGTCCCATCCGTTGTCGCATCTTCCAAAACACCGCGGCCCACGCACCCAAACCTAGCGTCCACATCGTCGCGTAGATCCAACGCTGTTGAACGTCCTGGTAATCGAGCGTAAACGTCAACAAACAAGCGACCAGCAAAACGAGCGAGTGCCAAATCCAAAGCGTGCCCCAGTTTTCCAGAACCGACGCGTGATGTGTTTCGCGAAACAGGCGTGCGATCACCTGGCTAAACCGTCCGCTTCGGGCGGACACTCGTTCATCCGCCAAGTACGCCGCCAAGTCATCCGCCAACGCATCCGCGGTTTCGTAGCGAAGGTCGATCGGTTTTTGCATGCAGCGAACCACGATCATTTCCAGATCGCGATTCATGTCTGGCCTTAAAACTCGCGGCGGCACCGGATCCTGCTCGATCACCATCATCACCACATCCATCGGTGAATCGGCGATGAATGGCGAACGGCCGGTCAGTGCAAAGTACAAAACGCAGCCAAGCCCATAGATGTCAGACGCGGGACCGACCGCAATCCGCCGACCGCTGGCCTGTTCGGGCGACATGTACGCCGGCGTCCCCAGCAACATTCCGCTTCGCGTGAGGTCTTGGTTGGCGGAGTCGCTATTTTCCAAATTGCGGGCGCCTGAATCTCCACTCGAATCACCCACCGCGCCCGATTGCTTTGCCAAGCCAAAGTCTGAAATCAGCGCAGTGCCATCTTTGGAAATCAGAACGTTGCTGGGCTTCAAATCGCGATGCAGAATTCCAGCACGGTGGGCGCAGCCGATTGCTCGAGCGATTGCTTTGACGATTTCTGCGGCTTGTCGCTGGGGCAGTGGTCCGCTTTGAACCAATTCAGTCAACGTGACGCCGTCGATCAACTGCATGCTAAAGAATGGGCGGCCATCGACGTCGCCGACATCGTAGACCGGAACGATGTGCGGATGTTCCAACTTTGCGGTCGCCGAAGCCTCCGCCAAAAACCGGCTCAGATCCACATCGCTGGCCAAGCGTCCTCTTAAGATCATCTTGACCGCGACTTCGCGATCCAGGCTGATTTGTCGTGCTCGAAAAACGACGCCCATGCCACCGCGACCGAGTTCTTCGATCAATTCGTAGTCACCCACCGTGGTCGGCAGCTTCAAGCTACGCCAACGTTTCATCGGGTGACTTTTGGGGGCATCCGGACTGGTTTCCTGGTCATCCGCGGCGGGGCCTTCATCACCAACCGCGCCGGCTGTGTCGGTAATCAACACCGCGCCTAGCAAACGTTTCAATTCACCGGAGATTTCAGGATTCTGTTCGCAGATCGCTTCGATGTCGATCAATTCGCCACGACAAATCGCATCGGTCACATCCGACAAAACGTTTGCCAGTTGTTGTTCCGTTTCGCTGCAAGAAGCGTCGCTGGAATCGGTGTCGCTGGAAGTGGTCACAGGACTGGTTCAATCATCGGGTGATTCAACCTGCTGTTCTTCGAGCAGTTCACGCAGACGCCGAACCGCTCGCAGATAACGCATGCTTGCCGCTGGCGGATTCAATTTCAGCACCTCCGCGATCTCAAGATTGGTCAAATGCTCGTAGTGACGCATCAGGATAATCTCGCGGTCCTGGTCGCCGAGTTGTTCAATCACCGATTCAACCTTCTCAGCAATCTCACGCTGAGTCGCGGCGGCGGCGGGCGTCATCGCTGGATCACAAAGCTGGACCGCCAAATTCATCGTTGACTGGTCCGCAGGTCCGGCCGCCGTCATCGGCTGTTCGCGATCCATGTTGCGTTTTGCACTGACCCGATGCCGACGATAGGTATCGATGATGCGGTCCCAGGCAATTTGTCGCAGCCAAAGATGGAACGCCATCGCAGGGTCATCAAGGTACTTGCCCAATCGCCCATTGGCTTCGATCAATACATCCTGAACCACGTCCGAAACATCGACACGCCGCTGAACCTTTCGATCCAAACGCATTTCAACCAACCGCCGAATCGGACCGCGATGCCGTTCCAGCAATTTGTTGACGGCGTCGTCATCGCCATCTCGCGCAGCACCTAACAGCGTTTCAGTTTTCTCGTCACTGGGCCAGATTGATTTTGCCATGAAGCCAGGTTTGGGAGTTGGGCGGTTACCTTAGGATAGCTGGCTGGAAAGCGGTCCGAAATGCCGCAACGACCGACAGAGCAATAAATGTCGCCCGGTTTTTCCAGTCTGATCTAAAACCCACGACAAACACGTAGCTGATCCTGCCAGGGGTCAGTCGAACCCAAGCCGATTCACAACCGAACCCGAGCGGGATCAGCTACGGCTCGAAAGAGGCTCTTTGGCAATCAGACCCAGCGAAGCTTGACGCGAAACGAGACTGAAAGACACCTCAACGGCTCAACCATTTTCTACCAAACGATTTAATGCGAAATCTTATTCTTGTTTTTGGCGATCAACTCAATCACGATTCGGCGGCTTTCGATGGTTTTGATGCCGATCTGGATCAGGTTTGGATGGCGGAGAACCAGCAAGAGGCAACTCATGTTTGGAACCACCAATATCGGTTGGTAGCGTTCTTCGCGCCGATGCGGCACTTTCGCGACGAATTGAAAGACAGCGGCAAGACCGTTCTTTACAACGCTTTAAGCAGCGACCAATCCAGCGACGCCTCCGAAGCCAACGACAGCAGTTTTGCTACCATCTTATCGCAGACGTTGTCAGATCACGATTTTGAATCGATCGTGTTTGTTCGGCCCGGTGACTATCGGGTCAACGAATCCATTCACCAAGTCGCTACCAAGCACGATGTTGCCATCGACCAGCGAGAAGACCGAACGTTCTACTGTTCGCTGGACCGGTTTGATGAATGGGCCGACGGCCGTAAGTCAATGGTTTTGGAACAGTTCTATCGTGTGATGCGAAAAGAGCACGCTGTCCTGATGGATGACGATGGAAAACCGGTCGGTGGCGATTGGAATTATGACAAACAAAACCGTGGCAAGTTTGGGAAAGGCGGACCGGGCGAAGTCCGACCACCGGTCAGCTTTAAACCTGACAAGGTTACGTCCGAAGTGATCAAGATGGTTCAGTCGCGGTTTGCCGACCATCCCGGGAAAGCTGACCAGTTCGATTTGCCGGTCACACGCGACCAAGCTCTGATCGCGATGGATGATTTTGTCGATCATCGGCTGGCCATGTTCGGCGACTACCAAGACGCCATGTGGAACGATGAGATGTTCCTGTACCACTCGCGACTTTCGCACGCGATCAACCTGCATCTGTTAAGCCCCCGCGAGGTCGTTGAGGCGGCGGTGGCGGCGTTCAAAGAAGACAAGGCACCGCTGAATGCCGTCGAAGGTTTCGTGCGTCAGATTTTGGGATGGCGCGAATACGTGCGTGGCATCTACTGGTCGCGAATGCCTGAGTACGCCGAACTGAATTCGTTGGACTGCGACTGCGACCAAGACGTTCCTTCGTTCTTTTGGGACGGCAAAACCGACATGGCCTGCGTCGCTGATTCGATGCGATTGCTGATCGACACCGCGTACGCGCATCACATTCAAAGGTTGATGGTGCTTGGTTTGTTCGCTCAACTTTACGGCGTCCATCCAGCCAAGTTCAACGAGTGGCACATGGCGATGTACGCCGACGCGGTCGATTGGGTCAGCCTGCCCAACGCACTGGGAATGAGCCAGCATGGCGACGGAGGTGTGATGGCGACGAAGCCGTATTGCGCCAGCGGAAACTACATCAACCGGATGAGTAATTACTGCAAAGGATGCAAGTATAAGTATGCCGAAGCAAGCGGCGACGATGCTTGTCCATTGACGACTTTGTATTGGGATTTCTTAGACCGCAACAAAGATCGGTTTAAAGACAACCACCGCATGAGCATGCAGTTAAAAAACCTGGAGCGAAAAGACGCCGACTTGATGGAATCGATTCGCGAGCGTTCAAAGAAGATTCGCGACGGCAAAATCGCGATTTAACAGCGCTGCTTCTTTGAATTACCAACGAGCGAGAAATGAGTGTCGCCTTTCGCTCTGCGAAAGTAGCGAATCCGCTACTTTCGCGGAGCGAAAGGCGACTATAAAAAGTCGCACGGTCCTTACTTTTTGATCGCAGCGACTTCGGCGGCCAAGGCTGGGTCGATCATTGCGGACTCTTCGACTTCGGGGTCGATCAGCATGCCGAAACCTTCGGGAAGGTACTCGAGCAACGCTTCGCCTTCGACGACCAGCCCTTCGACTTCTTCGGAATCCTCGAACAGATCTTCTTGTTCTTTGACGAATTCGCCAGCCAATGCTTCGCTGGTGAAAACGACCAACGCGTCGTCGCCATCGATTTCGGCCGTCAACGCTCCGCTGCCATCTTCCTCGTCTTCGGTACCGTCGGACATGCTGATCAGCACGAATTCGGATCCAGCCATCTCTTTGCGGATCGCGGCGGCGTCACGGTCGGCGATGGCATCTAGGAAAGCGTTGGTTTCGTCAGACATGGTGTCGGTTCTTGTTCGCGGGAAAATGTGCTTTGGACGTTCAATCTCCAAAAGATCATACCCAAAAGGCACCGGGCGCAGGAGGTGACGTCCGGCCAGGCAGCAGCACCGCCGCCAGCATCGGGTGATTCATCGTTATCGCGGATCAATCATCAGTCCGGGATCACTTCGCCTCGAACCAGATCCTCAAACGTTTCTCGTTTTCGGATCAACTTGGCTTGGCCGTCTTCGATCAGCACCTCGGCCGCTCGCGTCTTGCTGTTGTAATTGCTGGCCATCACGAATCCGTAGGCACCGGCGTTTTCGATCACGATGAAATCACCGACGCGAACGATGGGCAATAGACGAGAATCGACGAATCCGCCTTCTCGCTGAGTGAAAATGTCGCCGGATTCACAAAGCGGCCCGCCGATCACCATTTCGATCGATTCTCGCTGCGACGCATCAACGGCACCGGCCGCGGCAGCAACTGAAATGGGATGGTGAGCCCCATACATGACCGGGCGAGCCAAATCGTTGAAACCGGCATCGACCAGCGTGAACAAATTGTCGCCGACTTTTTTGACGCTCCGCACTTCCGCGATCAGCGACCCGCTTTCGGCTGTCAAGAAACGCCCCGGTTCAATTTCCAGCTCGATCGGATGACCAAATTGCTCGCTGAGTCGATTTCGGACGCCGTCCCAAAGCTCGAAATACTTGGCCAAGTCCACATAAGTCTCACCATCCTTGTAGGGTATCGGTAAACCCCCGCCGGCGCTGATGGTCTTGATCGTTCGGCCGACCTGGATCGCAGCCTTTTCCATCGCACCACAAACTTCACCGAGGTGCTGCAGATCGGTGCCGCTGCCGATGTGCATGTGCAGTCCCGTGATCGTGATTCCGGACTGATCGGCACGCAGCAAGCAGTCGTCGATCTGCGTGTGCCAGATCCCGTGCTTGCTCTGTTGGCCACCGGTGTTGGTCTTCTGGCTATGGCCGTGACCAAAGCCCGGATTGATCCGCAGGGTGACGTCGCTGCCCGGTCGCCGCTCGCCCAATTGCGAGATCATGTCAGGCGAACCGCAGTTCACCATCAGCCCGTGCTCGATCACCAAATCGAGCGATTCGGCATCAAAAATATCGGCGGTGTAAACGATGTCGTGACTGCCGGGCTGGGCCGAGTATCCCGCCGCGATTGCCCGCCTGATTTCGCCCGCACTGACCGCGTCAACCACCACCCCCCGTTTGCGGACGCGATCGAGGATCGCCAGATTTCCGCATGCCTTTTGAGCGAACCGAATGACGTCGAACATCGACAGATCGCGGATCCGTTGTTCGATCGGATCGATGTCGTAGACGTACAGCGGAGTGCCGAACTGGGCGGCCAAGTCGCTGACGGATTGACCCGCGATGTCGGTTCGGGAGGTCGAGAAAGGAGGGGCGGTCTGCATGATCGAATTTGCGAAAACGGCGTGACGGGATACGAGAGATCCTTAGTGTCGTCGAGTGGCAAATACGATCAAGCGGGGGTGCTGCGGTGGGCTGACGAAAATGTTTGCGTGGAGGGAAACTGGACGACTTTGGGGGTTTGTGGCTGACCGGCCTCGGTGTTGATTGCAAATTGCAAAATGAACACTGAAAAATGTAAATTGACCAGCAAATACCGCTTCCCAA